>NZ_JBFTPE010000010.1:0-345416 GCF_056398325.1 Paenibacillus sp. 01T443 | reverse complement strand
TCGTCAGGGTATCTTGTCCATTGAATTCGCTTATACAATTCTCCTAGGGCATGCTCTACTTCATTTCTAAATTGTTTCCATAGCATCTTAGCTTTGTAATAGTCACCGTTATTACGAGTAGCATTCACTAAGTCATAACAGAGTTTATCTTTTCTGGAAATCTCCATACTGATTTCATCAACTGTAAAAAGAATTTCTTTTTTGAGTTTGGCGTCATTCTCCATAGTTGCGATCATTTCGGCCATAATAGAAATTATATTGGGATTATTTTGAGCTGAGTGATTAATATATTCAGCGAGTTGGATAGTCATAAATTTCTCCCTCCTAGCAGCGTGCTGTTATCATTCTGGTTTTATATAATACTTTTCGTTAGAAGGGGTCTTTTTTAGTCTCTAAGCAAGTGAAGACAGCTGCTAGTAACAAAAGGGGGAGTGAACTTAATTTATGGATGAAAAACGAACATATCAACCACATGATGAGCAGGCGCTACGGTAGCCTGCTCATTTTATTAAGCTAACGGGCAGTTTAGCGCAGACGTTTTCCTGTTGGCGGATTGGGTTCTTTGCATTGATATGGAAAGTTGATCTTTACTTTGGAGTTAATTGCATGAATCAAAAGTAAGTGCAGGATAATTATTAGGAACAGCGAATTACCAATGTGTTGAGGCTGCGCGCTTGCGGGCCTTTCGCTTATTCGAAGTAACAGACAGGTTTCAATTGTAGAAAGATATCACGTATAACCATCAATTATTAAGGAAGGTGACTTGAAAAATGCAAAAAGCCATCGTTGTATATTATGCTGGAAAGAAACATAATCTCGATGAATTAAATACACTACTTGAAAATGGCTGGAAAGTAATAAATCAAAGTTCAATGGGTGGAGAATGTGGTTCCGCTGTTTATTCATTAGTTATTTTAGAGAAGGCAGATATCGACGAACATCGTTAAGCTAACGGGCAACGATAGTTGAATAACACACATGATGAGCAGGCGCTACGGTGGCCTGCTCATCTTATTAAGCTAACAGGCTGGATACCCTGATTGATGTGAAGAATTATTTTGTTGTGATGAGTAACGTATAAGGATGAATATTATGAACTTGAAGAATGACTATAAGATATTGCGTAAGTCATTTGAACAATCCGCGAGCCTTTATCAGCAGGCGCGTCCGGATTACCCGGAAGATTTGTTCGATGAATTAATTCATATGACAAATTTGCATCCAGGTGATCGTTTGTTGGAAGTGGGTTGTGCTACAGGAAAGGCTACTCTTCCGTTAGCCAAGCGCGGATTTGAAATCACGTGCGTAGAACTTGGCGCTGAGCTCGCTGCAGTTGCCCGTCAAAACCTTGTCGGAATGGACGTCGACATAATCACGGGAAGTTTCGAAGAATGGCAACCAGAGACGGAGAAAGGGTTTGATTTGGTACTCGCTGCAACCGCTTGGAAATGGGTTGATCCCGAAGTTCGATACATCAAGGCATGGCAAGCCCTTCGTCCAGGCGGACATCTGGCATTTTGGAACGCAGATCACGTTTTTCCTGACGGTGGGGACCCATTCTTCCGTGAAATTCAAGCCGTTTACTATGAGATCGGCGAGGGTAAATCGATTGACAACAACAAATGGCCACGCCCAGGGGAACTACACGAGCAAAGAGATGAGATTGAGAAAAGCGGGCTGTTTGAGGTTGTTCACGTTCGACACTTCGATTGGGAGCTCATTTATCATGTTGATGAGTACATTAAACTACTGGAAACTTTCTCAGGACACATACTTATGGAGGAATGGAAGCGCGACAAGCTCTTCAACGAAATCCGTGTTCGCCTTAATAGCCGTCCAGAAAAGTCGGTTCTCCGTCACTGGGGCGCTGTTCTCCATGTTGCCTGTCGAAAGGATTGACAAAGGAGAATATGGCACTTCATTTGTTAAGCTAAAGGCAGGATAGTGCGATAAAATTGGCAGCTGAGGTGGCTGTTTTTTTTGTTTATTCCGATAAGGCTGCAAAATTTTGGAGTTCAATTTACTTTCTACTCCTCTAAATATCTTCTATAATGATAGCATAATGAACAAGGAGGCTATTAACATGAAAAACATGAAGAATCAACCTATACAAACATATAAGGGTGGAACACATTTTTAATTGTAACAGTGTACTCCCTTATATGTGTTCATAAAACAACGCAGATAAGGGGAAAAAATGATGCATTTTCCAGTAAAAAAATTTCTCTCATATTACAAGCCGTATAAAAAGTTATTTCTTACGATATTGGCGTGCGCCTTTATCGTATCTTCTGTCACTTTGGCGTTTCCGTTGCTTGTACGTTATATTACAAAAGATGTTCTTGAAGGAAACTTGTCAACTGCGCTAAGTGAAGTGTATTGGATTGGCGGACTAATGCTTGTTCTTGTTGCGATCCAAAATATTGGGAACTACTTTGTGGACTATTATGGTCATCAAGTCGGTGCACGTATGGAAAGTAACATGCGCAGCGAGCTATTCGCACATATACAAAAGCTTTCCTTTAGCTTTTTCGATAAGGAAAAGACAGGTCAGCTCATGTCTCGAATAACGAACGACCTGCTACTGCTCTCCGAGTTGTATCATCACGGTCCAGAAGACTACGTCAAATATCTTGTTCGCTTTATAGGAGCATTTATCATTTTGTTCTTTATTAACGCGCCGTTAACGATTGCCGTATTCTGTTTTTTACCATTCTTAGGTGTCTTTGCATTGTATTTTAATAAAATATTGAATAAGGCATTAAGAAGAAACAAAGAGCGAATCGGGGACGTAAACGCACAGGTAGAGGATAGCTTATCCGGAATCCGCGTAGTAAAATCGTTTGCCAACGAGCACGAAGAAATTGAAAAATTTAACCGGGAAAACAATCGTTTTCTCGATAGCCGAAAGAAAACGTACAAGGCCGAAGCTTACTTTTACAATGGTGTTGAAACGTTTCTTCAACTGATTACGATCACGGTGATTATTTTTGGAAGTGCCAGTATCGTAGGCGATACGTTAGATTTAGCGGATTTGATCACTTTTTTACTATATATTGGATTTATGATTGAACCGATTCAAAAATTGACTCACATGAGCACACAGTTTCAAGAAGGAATTACCGGCTTTCAGCGCTTTATGGAAATCATGAACATGAAGCCAGACATCGAGAACAAACAGAATGCCGTAACCCTGCCAACGGTCCATGGTGAAATTGTGTTTAAGCAGGTTTCCTTCCGGTACGAAGACCATTTGGACAATGTCTTATCAAAGCTGTCGATTTGTGTACAACCGGGAGAGTACGTTGCGTTAGTTGGTCCTTCAGGTGCCGGGAAGACGACATTTTGCTCGCTCATCCCCCGCTTTTACGATGTGACAGAAGGGGAGGTGTTATTGGACGGGATCAATGTCCGTGATATCGACCTGGAGTCATTGCGAAACAACATCGGTGTTGTGCAGCAGGACGTTTATCTTTTCTCTGGAACGGCCATGGAAAATATCCGTTACGGAAATCCGGCAGCGACCGATGAAGAAGTTATTGCGGCAGCCAAACGCGCCAATGCCCATGAGTTTATCATGAGCTTGCCGAACGGCTATCACTCCGAGATCGGGCAGCGAGGCGTGAAACTATCCGGTGGTCAAAAGCAGCGACTGAGTATCGCTCGCGTATTCTTAAAGAATCCGCCGGTTCTCATTTTAGATGAGGCGACGAGTGCACTGGATAATGAGAGCGAAAGCATCGTCAAGGAGTCGCTGGAATCGTTGGCCAAAGGGCGTACAACGATTGTCATTGCCCATCGCCTTTCCACGATCCGCAATGCCGGGCGCATTATCGTATTAACGGAGGACGGTATTGTGGAGCAAGGTACGCACAATTCATTGCTAGCACGCGAAGGAGCATATGCACACCTGTATTCCAAGCAGTTTGAATTACAAGTATAAGGTCTTTGAAGAAAATCAGCTGCTCCCCTTAACGAAGGGAGTAGCTGATTTTTTGTTTTCTGACAAACAACACTTTTTCATACCGTAACTGTAAAAGATACAAGTGCAGCTACTACTGTACACGTATCAGCACTAAATGGGAATTAGGTTTGTTAAGTTAACGGGCATGATTGTTTAATAAATACAACCTTTCACTTACTTCCATTTTAATAGGACTTACTTCCATTTTAATAGGTTTGGAGTTTACACAAACTATTTTACAGACTCGGTTGAAGTTTTATCAATTAATTAATATTAATAACTTGATATGTGACGATGAGGTGTTTGTTGGCGGTATGTACTAGGCGAGCAGTTTAGAAATCTTTTAAATTGCTTATTAAATGTGCTGAGGGAAGGAAAACCGCTTTCCTCACTAATTTCAAGGATACTCAGATTACTGTTAACGAGAAGATCCATTGCCGCATGGACTCGTATCCGGCTGAGGAATACATGGGGAGTAAGGCCGGTAAGCTGTCGGAACAAGGTATGGAAAGAGGATCTCTTTAAGCCCGATGCTTCCCGCGCATGCTCAGTCGTAATAGGCTCTTGATAGTGTGCTAGAAAGACTTGAACGCCCTTTAGCGCGGATGCCATATCCGAGGCACGGCGATGGTCCGAATATTCGGGAACATGCAGGTTGTATATATCGCAAACCGTGATCAGAATTTGAATAAAAGAGGAATATTGCTTGGCCCTCCATCCCGGCAGCCGCTCATGGGAGGCAGTCAGAGCCTCGGCGATGCAACCGCGGATTGCTAATGCAGCTTCCGTACTGGCATCGATGCAAGGAGACATCGTATCCACCCAGGAATAAAAAGGGACAATCAGCTGATCTCCATCGGGCACATTCCTTACTGCAGAACTATTGAATAGAAGCATCTCACAGTCATAGCTTTCTCCTTCATAACTGAAGCACCAATGCGGCTCGAACGGTCGTAGTAAAAATACGTCCCCTTCCTTTCCTTCATATTCTCTGGAACCAATCCGATACTTCACGCGATTTCTGGTAATGACGCCTATCTCCAGACAATCATGAATATGAAGCTCATGGTGTGTCCAAGTTCCGGTAAAAGAACTGAAGGAAAAGGGCTGTTGGAGCCGGATGGATTCGAAAAACATAATAGATTCCCCTTTTTAAGCTGAATCAGTAATTTACTTCACTATAGCATATTTCATTTTTGCTAGGCTGGACAAAATGAGGAGTTTCGAGCAGGGTTTGGCAAGACCGTCGGCTTCCTCGCAATTATACTGGATTTTGAGAACAGGTATAGGAGGTCATTGCTTTGCGTTTTTATATTATCGGATCTGGTGTAATTGCAAGGACACATGTTCAGGCCATTTATAGCATGAAGGGCAGTATTGATTCTATAGCTTTGAGAATAGCGGACGTCAATCCGAATGCGTTGAAAGCTTTTGTTCAAGAGCATCCGGAGGCGGAGCCGTATACGGATCCGGAAGTCATGCTTGCCGAGCCTTCACTGCCGGACGACATCGTTATTATTGCAACTCCTCCTTTTACGCATAAGAATCTTGCCATACAGGCGTTGGCATCGGGAAGAAATGTACTCTGCGAGAAGCCGCTTGCGATGAATTTAGCAGAAGCGAAGAAAATGACAGCAGCTGCGCAACAGGCAGGCGTACTTCTGGGATGCTGCAGCATGCGTTTTTCGGGCAGCGAATTAATTAAGAAAGTAAGAGAGCTTTTGCAGGACGGAAAGATTGGGGAGCTGTATCAGGTCAGTTTTGTACAGAAAGTAAGAAGAGGGCGTTCCGGAATCGAATACCAGCCGCAAAGCCGGTGGTTTTTGGACCGCAGCAGAGCTGGAGGAGGTACGCTGTTTGACTGGGGGCCATATGATTTCGCTTTGTTAAATGAACTTTTGCAGTGGAAGACCGTTGAGGTTAAGGGAGCATGGGCAGTTGCACCTCGGACGCAGGCCGACCCGGATGTCTTGATGAACGTGGAGTTCCATGTGGGAGCCAGCATAAAAGCCGCCTCCCAATACGGGGAGTCTTATTGGATCAATTATGAGCGCTCATCCTGCACGCATGGGGAAGAGATGAAGCTCTTGCAGCTTGAGGGCACAAAAGGGGCGATCAGCTTCTCTCCTTATTGGGGAGGCAATGAAATTCGCTTGACGGTCGATCGGGACGGACAGCCTGTGGAGACAATCATCACTGCAGAAGAGAGCAATCCGATTGATCCGATGCATAAACCGATTATTTTCTTCACGAAGGCAGTCATGGGACAGGAATCGCCAGCTCTTTTGCAGTCTGAAGCGTTGTTTGTATACAAGGTGATGAACAGTTTGTACGAAACAGCTTTAAACGGAGGAAGCGACATCATTAAACGATAAGGAGAGTGTTGGGATGAATATCTTTGGGATTTCTACTAATCTTTTTGGCTGGAGCGAAAAGTATAAAACAGAAGGTAAAGCGTGGAATTTGGAGCAAGTCTTTCGCGAATGCGAGGAGTCCGGTTTCAATGCTGTTGAGGGGGTGCCTACAAGAGAGACTTTGAAAGCTTTAAAAGGAACTTCGCTCCGAATATCCTCCGGGTACGTTGGTATTGAGCTGCATAAGCCCATGGAGGAACTGAGGCTCGAATCGGTTCGGTCAGCCGCAAAGCTGCTGTCGGCTGCTGGAGCTCGTGATCTAATCGTCAATGCCGATCCGAAAGGAAGCTGGACAAATCCGGAACTAAAGACGGAGGATGAGCTGAAACGTCAAGGCGAAAATCTGAGCTTTATTGCTGAGCTTGCGAGAAACTATGGACTGAGGACTTCCTTCCACAATCATGCGGAAACCTATCCGTTATGCATGGGCGACCTTCGATCGGTTATCGAATATGCATCTGATGATGTTCTCTTATGCGTGGACACGGCTTGGGCGCATGCTTCGGGCATTAATCCCGTTGAATGGATTCGCAAGTATCATGACAGAATAGGTTCCTTGCATTTAAGAAATGCCTTTGGTTCGGTTCCTGCCGAAGATTTGCTCGAAGGCGATCTCTCCATTCCTGAGATTGTCGCTGCGTTGGATGAAATAAGTTACGAGGGATGGCTGACTCTTGAATTATGGCATCGCGAGGACACTCATGCGGTCAGAAGCATGAAGGAGGATTCGCAGCGTTCGATCGAGCTGCTGCGTCAGTGCATAAGCAGAAGCCGGAATTTTGGCTAGCCGCAAATTTAGATTAATTGATCCAAGCGGGTTACCTTTTTCAATATAAAGAAAAGCATATGTTTTTCTCTATACTGTGCTAATATTTCTCCACGTTAGATATCAATCGTTAATTGATTGTCATTGAACTAACGGGAAACGATAGTTGATTCCCTGCCTCGCAAGAATAAAAAATACAGAGCAACGGCGAGCTCTCCTCACCATGCTCTGTATTTCTTCATTAAAGAAATCCGCTTTATTTGCTTAACGCCGGATTTGCGTCAAAAGGAATGTCCGTCTTGACCGGCCCGTGTTTCGTGAACATAAACAATACCCCGCCGATCAGAAGCAGTACGCCCGATAAATAGAAGCCAAACTCGATGTTGCCCATTGCGTCTGCCAAGTAACCCGTTAAATATGGCGCAAATATCGACGATAGCATACCCGCAAAATTGAAGAAGCTGAATGCTCTCGAATACATATGGGTAGGCGTAATTTCCGCGATAAACGAAATGAGAATCGGGTCAAGCGCCAGCTTGCCTACTAGGCCATAAATGACCAAGCCTACAATCATGAACGAGTAATTCTCCGCGTAAGGAATAACGAACTGACAGATGGAGCCAAACAATACAAGCAGCAATATAAGCGGTTTTTTGTTTTTCATTTTATCCGACAAGTAGCCAAACAATATCGCTCCCGGTATGGACGCCCATGGGACGAGCGATGAAATAATGCCGGTCTGCGAGCCTTCAAGCCCGCGCACGCTTTGCAAATAATAAGGAAGCCATGTTAGCATTCCGAAAAATCCGTAAAGTGAGCAAAAAATGAGGATGTATGTAAAGATATGATTTCTTGTAAACAATACTTTCATGCTGCCCCGCTCGCTTTTGGCCATAGCGGCTTGGCGCTGTTCCTTGCTGCGGTCGTCTTTCACGAAAACACCGATTAGAATAGCTACCGCGATTGTCAAAAAGCCGAATAAGTAAAAAGTAAACTGCCAGCTTTTTTCTAAAGTATAGGTAAAGTAGCTAGAGGCGATGAAGCCGAGGGAAATACCGATCGCCATGCCGCTATTAATGAACGCCGAAGATAACCCTCTATATTTTTTAGGAATGGAGCCTGAGGTGATGCCGTACACGGGACCGTAATACGTTCCTTCGCCTAGCCCCGTGAAAGCTCTCAGAACCAAAAATATGACGAACCCCGGAGCAAATCCGCTCAAAATCGTCCCCACTCCGAACAGGATGTATCCGATAACTAATATTTTCACCCTGCCATATCGGTCGGCCAAAATACCGGCGGGTATTTGCATAGCTGCATACGTGATAAAAAATACGGTAGACATTAAGCCCAGCTGCGTTTTTGACAGCCCCCATTCATCGCCAATGACGCCCATAACAGGAGAAAGAATATTGCGATCCGCATACATGAAGGTCCAGCCAAGCGCGAATAAAACAATAAGCAGGATCGGATTGTTCGTTTTTTTGTTCATCTTGTTTGCCTCCGTCTTTTTAATGTTATGTTATGTAACAATAACTTCTGTCCTTGATCTAAAAATGCTAAAAACTCGATATTCTCCTTCGTTTCGATGCTTTCGACAACTGAAATCGAACGTTTCGTAATAAAAACCTATCAAATGTTAACTTAATTAACATGATGAGAATATATCACGTCATATAACCTGACGTCAATTCTTATTTTTTCAAATCGTAAGTGTATTTTGTGATTTGATGCTATAGCGAATGGATTGGCGACTTCTACTGATTTTATTAACAGGAAATGTTATAGAATGCTTGCGCTTTGCTTAAGGGAGGGGATTGGGAAACTACGACAAAGACGACAATGTATAGCAGATAACTACGCAACAACTCAATTAATGGTTATTGGAGAGGGTATATGTAGTAAACGAGGACTTTAAGGCTTTAATTATTGCTTAGCACTTATATGAAAAAAATTTTAGGAAACAATTAGGTGGGGTAGGAATGGTATCACTCACGAATAAGGTGCGGTCATCAGTATGGCTAGAGGTAAAAAATAAATACAGTATAAAAGGAGAGTTTCGAAAATGATTAAAATAGAAAAGAAATTGTACACGGCTACTGTAAACTTTCAGGGGAAGGCGAATGGTGTGTGAAGGGGAAAAATAGTGGGATCCGAGAGTGCTCGTTACCATTTCTCTATTCATGACGTTGTGAGTGGGGGAAACTAGGTTTGTTGTTATAACAACCAAAATATTATAAATGGAGGATTTATTATGTCAAAAGGAACAAAGAGAAAGTATGCCAAATTTAGTGCATTATTTCTGTTCGCAGTGCTTGTGTCTGCACTTTTTACAGCTTTCACAACAAACGACAACCAGAATAATGGTGCATCTGTAAACAAAGCTTATTCGGATAAAGAGCTCGTCAAAAGCCTTCCTGGATTCAAAAACAAATACAAAAAGGTAAATGGAGTTACGCTTCACTATGTCGAGGGCGGTAAAGGTGAACCGCTATTCCTCCTTCCAGGCTGGCCGCAAAACTGGTATGCGTACCACAAAATTATGCCGGAACTAGCGAAGAAATATCATGTTTATGTCGTTGAATATCGTGGAATGGGCAGCTCTGACAAGCCTGCATCAGGCTATGACAAGAAGACAATGGCGTCGGATGTCTATGCTTTGGTTAAAGAGCTTGGCTATACGAAAGTTAATATGGTAGGGCATGACATTGGGGCACAGGTTGCTTATGCTTATGCAGCCAATTACCCACAAGCTACGACAAAACTAGCTATGTTGGATGTTGCTCATCCATCTGAACGCTATCTGGGACTCCCTCTCTTGCCTCCACCGGGAGTGTACGATACGAGCATTAAAGATCATCCTATTTACCCTTGGTGGTTTGGACTCAATTCTGTTCCAGAATTGCCTGAGAAATTGCTGCAAGGAAATGGAATGCGTATTTATCAAGATTGGCTCTTTGACTATTTGGCCTATGGCGAGCCTTCTATGACCAAAGAGGTCAAAGAAGTCTACTATGCGGCCTATTCAAGTGCTGAAGCAATTCGCGCAAGTAACGGGTGGTATAAAGCATTCAGGCAAGATATTGAAGATTTGAAAACTTATCCAAAACTATCAGTGCCAGTTCTCGGTATTGGAGGTTTTGATTCCACTTTTAGTAATCTTGATGGATTTTTGCGTCAATATGCGACTGATGTAAAATCGGTGAAACTGGATGGAGCAGGACACTGGATCGCAGAGCAGAAACCGCAGGAAACCATTAAACTGTTTAATGAGTTTTTCCAGTAACAACAAAAGCAGTGCAAGGCAAGTCTAAGCCATGCACTGCTTTTTTGCTGTGCTGCTGTTGGCTTAGCTTGAATTTAATTTTTGCCGGTTGAACCGAGTTAGCGCTGGTAATTTAAGCTTTGGCTTTATCGCACTGAGATTTTTTTACATTTTGAGTTTAAATGCCCTTGACATAACACCAAATGGTGTCCTATAATAAAAGTGTCACCAAATGGTGTCCAATTAGTAGTTAGTCATTTGGAAAGTTTGGAATCTGAATAAGTTTCACTTCAATCAATTATGAGGAGGAAACAAATGAGTAAGATTATCGGTGCGGAAATAACCGCGAAAGTAGTAACCCAGCCCCGGGGAAAAATGATTGCTTATTGGTCAGTCACATTATTACTCGCAGCAGCAGTTATGCTAAGTGGTATCGGGCAACTGATGCAATATGGGGGAAACCTCGAGTTAGTGACGAATATTGGTTACCCATTATACGTCTTAACCATTCTCGGAATATGGAAAGTGCTTGGAGCCATCGCTCTCGTCGTGCCAGGTTTTCCTCGGCTCAAAGAATGGGTTCACGCTGGTATCTTCTTTTTAATGACTGGTGCGGCTTCATCTCATGCGTTTGCTAACGATTATGGGGATTATGGATCTTATATTATCCTTCCGCTTTCATATGCTGCTCTAAATATCGCTTCGTGGGCGCTGCGTCCGAAGAGCCGCAAACTTTAGGGAAGTGGTGGAACTAACGGTCGTCCCTTCGTATCACCATGAATTTCTACTATAGAAAATTGGAGGGATTGCAGTGAGCGAGAACAACGAGAAGCGGGATGTGTTTGACGCGATTGCAGATCCAACTAGGCGCCGACTAATTCGTCTGTTAGCAGAGGCGGAGGAGATACCGCTCCATGAATTAACGGCACAGTTTCAAATGGGCCGTACAGCGGTATCCAAGCATTTGACAATCCTAAAAGAGGCAGGACTGGTCCTTGACCGAAAAGTCGGCAGAGAAACGCGATTTAAGCTAAACACTTCTCCACTCAGAGAAATTCAAGATTGGGTGGCTTTCTACAGCAAGTTCTGGAGTACGAATATGTTGCGCTTGGAGCAACTATTAGAGGAGGAAGAAGAATGAGTTTAACATTATCCTTGGATTTTCAATACACGACATCGATCGAGAAGCTTTGGTCCGCCTTAACCGATTCAAGCAAGCTTGCCAAGTGGGTGGCTAACATCCACACCGGTCAGGCAATGGAAAATGATTTTGAACCCGTCGTGGGACACCGTTTTCAGTTTCGCACTCAACCGACCGAATATTGGAATGGAATTATTGAAGGCGAAGTACTAATCGTGGAGGAACCACACCGGTTGTCCTATACTTGGGCGAGCGGTGAGAAGCACACGGTTACCTGGACGCTGCAGGATTTAAGAAACGGAAAGGTTAACCTTCATCTCGAACAAACCGGAATTTCAAATGCTCCTGCACTGGGTGGAGCTAAGTATGGCTGGAGCAAATGGTGCGGTGAGCTTGAAAAGGTATTGGCCTAATTGTAAAAGGTGGGAACCTTATGCTGCCGTAACCCTTATAGATCATAGAAGTGTCGGTTGATCAAGAACAGGGGTCGTATGAAGCCCGTGAAAACCGCGGGCTTTTGATTTATCGGACCGCAATCGAGCAAGTTAAACCAAAAAGCAGAAGGGGGTACCTTTATGACAAAAGGTGAAAGGAATCCTAAGATTGATCCCTATTTTAACAAGCTTAAGAAGTGGAAGGAAGAATTCGATCTGTTGAGAGAAATCGTTCTTGACTGCGGGATGACTGAGGATTTTAAGTGGATGCATCCATGTTACACGTTTGACAATAAAAACATCGTTTTGATTCATGGTTTTAAGGATTACTGCGCACTTCTGTTTCACAAAGGCGCGTTGTTAAAAGATCCCCATGGGATCCTAATCCAACAAACGGAGAATGTTCAGGCAGCGCGCCAGATTCGGTTCACCAATGTTCAAGATATAGATGAAATGCAGCTTATCTTGAAATCATATATTGATGAAGCCATTGAAGTTGAGAAAGCCGGATTGCAAGTGAACTATAAAGAGAATACGGAATACATCATACCTGAAGAATTAGAAAATAAATTCGTTGAAATCCCCGACTTAAAAACGGCTTTTGAAGAATTGACGCCGGGAAGGCAAAGAGCATACATTTTACATTTTTCTGCACCCAAGCAATCCAAAACTCGAGAGTCAAGGGTTGAAAAATATATCGCGCATATCCTGGGTGGAAAGGGAAAAGATGATTAATATATTTTATCTATGTCAGAAGACTAGAATTTGCGGCGAGTCTCTGGCATCTTTGCTTGGCGGAGGTATATGATATGGATATAAATTGAAAGGGAGGATGAAATCACCGATGAGTTATGAAACCTATTTTCAAAACTTAAGGGAACAGCAGTTGGACGAGTTGAAGCAATGGTTGTCCATCCCGAGCATATCTGCCCTGTCCGCGCATAAAGCGGATATGAACAAAGCGGCCGAATGGCTTGCGGACGCGCTCACCCGCGCGGGTCTCGAGAACGTGGAAGTGCATCAAACCGACGGCCATCCGATCGTGTATGCCGATCATCTTCATGCTCCCGGCAAACCTACCGTGCTTGTTTATGGCCATTACGATGTGCAGCCAGTCGATCCGCTGCATTTGTGGACGACGCCTCCCTTCGAGCCGGACATCCGGGACGGCAAGCTGTACGCGCGGGGCGCGACGGACGATAAAGGCCAGGTGTTCCTGCATATCAAAGCGATAGAAGCCATATTGAAGCAGGAAGAGCGGCTTCCGGTCAATATTAAGCTGTGCATCGAGGGCGAAGAAGAGGTTTCCAGCCGGAGCCTCCCCCCTTTCTTGACGACGAACCGGAACAAGCTGGCCACTGACGTCGTCCTGATTTCGGACACATCGCTGCTCGAGCCGGGCAAGCCCGCCATCAGTACGGGACTTCGAGGATTGTGTTCGCTTGAGGTCACCGTGAACACCGCGAATACCGATTTGCACTCCGGAACATACGGCGGGGGTGTTCCCAACGCGCTTCATGCCCTCGTCTCAATGCTTGCGACTTTGCACGATGATCGGGGCCGCGTAAGCGTCGACGGATTCTATGAAGGCGTGCCGGAGCTTTCACCGCTCATGAGAGAAGAGTTTGCCAAGCAGATGCTGGATGAAGATCAATTGAAAGCAAGTCTTGGTCTTGACGCGTTGTACGGCGAAGAAGGCTTCTCCTTTGTGGAACGAGTCGGAGCGAGGCCGACGCTTGAACTGAACGGCGTTTACGGCGGATTTCAGGGCGAAGGCACCAAGACGGTCATTCCGAAGGAGGCGCATGCCAAGATCACCTGCCGCCTAGTTGGAGACCAGGACCCGCAGGACATTCTGGACAAGATCAAACGGCATTTACAGAAGCATGTTCAGCCCGGCGCGAAGCTGCAAGTCAAAGACGGCGAGAAGGCACGCGCTTTCAACATCGATCCTTCCGACCGGATGCTGCAGTTGGCTGCGGATGCTTACGAAGACGTCTACGGCACGCGAGCGCTGTTCACGAAAGACGGAGGATCGATTCCGATCGTCGCAACCTTCTCCCGCGAACTGGCGGCTCCTGTCGTTATGATGGGCTTTGGTCTTCCGGACGAGAATCTGCATGCGCCGAACGAACATTTTAATCTGCACAATTTCGACAAAGGGCTTCTGACGATCGTATCGTTCCTGAAGCGGTTATAGGTATGAAAAATCGCGAAGCGGCCGGCTTCGCGATTTTTTTTGACCATTAGGCTGTTCAACGAAAAAATAGTATTAGACTGGAGATGGGCATTGACTTAACGGACAGGTTACGCTAATACAAATGGGTAGGATAATTTTGAAGTCTATTGTAAAAATGAGCAAACATCGGAGGTCATTTTTTAAGATATAGTTTGTTCATTTCTAATTTTACGGAATTCTCTAGGTGTAATGTGACGATGTTTTTTAAAAGACTGGATAAAATGATTTACATGATTGAAACCAATTCTCCTGGCAATTTCGGTTATCGTATATTCAGTAGTTTCTAACAGCTCGCAGCTCCTTTTAATGCGGTACTTAATTAAGTAGTAGTAAGGAGTCATATGAATGCTTTTTTTAAAGCTGCGAGTGCACTCCGAAACACTCAAATGTGCTACATCAGCAATTTCCTTCAAAGTTATATTGTCTGTATAGTTTTGGTGGATAAAGCTAAGCATTAATTGCAGTCTCTCTTGCTGGAGCCGGTTATGTTTAGAGGACTCCTCTGAAGATAGGCGGATATTGGATATAAGAATCAGCCACAACTGAACCGTTTTGATGGAAACCTCATACTGCCAACCCCAGGTTTCTTTCATTTCAAATTCCTTCTTCATATACCAAAGTAATTGCAGGATTTGATTTTGCCACTCCGCATCTCCTTTGATCTCTAAAGATAATAAGTAAGAATTAGTAAAAGGAAGTACATAGCTTTTTTCCATGGCACTATCTGAATAAAAGGCGAGCAGCTTCTCTGGAAAATTAAAGCTTACATATTCACCGCCATGAGATAGGTATGTAACAATGTGAAGAACACTCTTATTGATAAAAATGGCCTGACCCGCTCCTAAATCATAATCGATACCATTGATTTGTATCGTTAGTTTCCCTTTGGTCACTAAAGTGATTTGTAATTCTTCGTGCCAATGTAGATCGTTAACTCCTCTGCCTTCAGGAATAGATCCGTTATTAGTATGAGTGTACATGATGTATGGAAATGCCTCGTCAGGATACAGAATGGTTTCGTGTAATTGTTTTTTCAAGGGACAGGCTCCTTTCTTAGACGATATTTCAATATTAATTAAGGATATAGTTACACAAAATAGACGTTAGTGATGATATTATTATATCTAGCTTAAGCTTATCATTACAATTCTGTGCACAGGTAATTGTTTATTAGCTTGGAGGAACTATGGTTAAATTAAATAAATCTTCGTTACCTTCTCATCCGTTTATTTTGTTATTAATCAGTATATTGTCCGTTTCTATCTCTTCCATCATGATAAAATTTTCAGATACACCCACTTCTGTTGCTGGGATGTACAGATTGTTTATTTCCGTAATCATCATGTTTGCTTTTGTGCCTTGGAAAATGCTTCGCTCCTCAGAGATGAATAAAAAAGACTGGAGTATTGTTATTCTAGCCGGTCTTTTTCTAGGGTTACACTTTTTATTCTGGATGGAATCTTTGGTCTATACCTCAGTTGCAAGCTCCATGGTCATCTTGTCGTTACAGCCATTATTTGTAATGATCGGTTCTTACTTTTTGTTCAAGGAACAAGCTAATCTGCTAACTGTGTTTTGCTTGATCGTTGCTCTTTTTGGTTCAATCATTATAGCTTGGGGAGACATTGGAATTTCGAGAGAAGCGTTAATTGGAGACGGATTATCGTTAATAGGCACACTCTTCGTTTCAGCATATCTGTTGGCGGGGCAGAAAGTGAGTCGTAAAATCGATGCAAATGTGTACAGCATTATCGTTTTTTTTATTGGCGGCACCGTCATGCTCGTCTACAATTTATTAAATAATTTCTCTTTAGTGAAATATGACTCATCTGATTGGACTTATTTTTTGCTGCTTGCGATAATCCCAACTATTTTTGGACAATATATTTTTAATCTATTGTTAAAATCTATTGGGGCAACTACTGTCTCAGTAGGCATTATTGGAGAACCTGTTCTTGCCATTATTCTTGCGTATCTGTTATTAGGAGAATCAATTTCTTTCTTTCAGTTCTTAGGCGGTATGATGACTTTATTCGGTATGGGAATGTATTTTTTGTCAAAATCTTTAAAGTACAACGTTCAAAATAATATCTGAATAGTTGTGAATGAAACGTTAATTCAATGAAGGACTCTATACAAACGATGAAGGAGCTGCCGCGACAGCTCCTTTTTACATCTTCACTTAATGGTTTCCCTCATTCAGGGGAAACTAGCAAAAAAATGAGGGGGCTAGGTATTTCTGCCGGAGTTTGGTGAATTTATGAAACCATTTATAGTTCGAAGAGCTCATGAGGCTATTTCCAGCCTCATGAGCTAGGAAAATCAAGAGCGAAGGACCATACGAAGTCAAAACGACGCAAGCTGCAGGTCTTAAATTGGTAACTGCACTTCCTCTCTCACTTGCGATCTTGTACTCCATAACAAGACTAATGAAAGAATCACAATCACCAGACACAACCAATAAACCGATCGAAATCCTGTAAACTGGGCAATGATACCACTGCCGAGCGTTCCTGCCAGCCTACCGATAGTGGATGCGTTGGAATAGAGCGTTGTGGCTACTCCTGGTGAATCCGGCAGCATATTCGTGAAATAGCTGAGTCCATTCCCCATCACGATCGCCACAAACGTTGCCTGCAGAAGCTGGGCTATGATCAGCTGCATCGGATCATTCGATACACTCAAGATGACGAAATAGAAGACCGCGATAATACTGCCTATCATCAAGAGAGTATGATTTGATATCCTTCTACCAAACGCACCCAGCACCAGCATAATGGGGATTTCAAGGCCGGCACAAATACCGACCACTAACCCGACATCCGTATGTGTGCCTTGAAGCTCGTTCACAATAAAGAGCGGCGTGTTGACTAAGTTCATCGCGTTAACCATGAACAGAAGGATAAAGGCGATAAACGGCTGCCTGATCTGCATGCTACTGAGCGACGAAGTACCCGCTGCGTTGCTCTTCCTAGGATTTCTTGGATTTGCTTTCCGACTTGCGAGAAACAGGAATACTAGCGATGCAGTTGTTAGATAAATGGCGGATGTCACCAGGAAGAGACCTTTATAACCGGCAGCCGCCAAAAGGAGTGTCCCTGCCAATGGTCCGATTAGGAATCCTAGAGAGATCAGAGAACGCAATGCAGACATCGCAAACGTTTTGTCGTCGGATTGGCTTGCATTGGCAGATTCTTGTGCGTAAGCATAAATTTGCGGTATGGCGGCAGCACCAAGTCCACTCAAAATACTGACCACAATCAGCAAAATAAAGAAATTATCGAATGCCAAATACGCAGCATACCCCAAAGCAGATGAAAGCATTGCTGCAATCAACAGCCATTTCCGGTTGAGTCCGCTATCCGAGCGTTTGGCAATGAGAGAGTTCACTATCACACCGCTTAACGAACTTACCGCCATGAACGCGCCGAACGCTCCCGTGCTCATCCCTAATTCTTCCGTGAAATACAGGGGGAGATACGGCATTGTAATCGATATACCGATCCCGATCATCAGCATGCAGAAGACGAATATACGGTACCCTTTGATCTCGAACATTTTTTTTAATCGCGTGTGCAACCTCTATTCCTCCTTCTGTCCGTTTCATTGCATTACCTCACCGGGAAATAAAATCGGGTTGAGGAATGGTATCCCCAACCCGATGTAACTTTCTGGAACTGACTCCAAGTCAATCGCTTTACTGAAAACCGAAATACGATTTGATCGACCTTCCCCAAGATATTTAAATATCGAGTTTCCGGGTACCGAGCCATTTCACCATTTCTGGATCCCGATGTGAAAAGAATAGGCTCTGTTTCATATCCAACGCAGCAATCGACTCCATATCCTCATTGTCTAATTCGAAATCGAAGATATTGAAGTTTTCGATAATTCTTTCTTTACGAACCGACTTTGGTATTACAACGACTTCTCTATGTGTTAGCCAACGCAAAACAACCTGGGCAACGGATTTTTTATACTTTTCAGCTATAGTTACCAATACCTCATTCTGAAACAAGTTATTTTTCCCTTCAGCAAAAGGCGCCCAAGATTCGATCTGAACATTGTTCTCCTTCATGAATGTTGCACTTTCGATTTGCTGGTTGAAAGGGTGTGTTTCCACTTGGTTTACAGCAGGAACTACTTCATTATGAATAATTAGATCGATTAGACGATCCTCGTGAAAGTTACTTACGCCAATTGCACGGACCTTACCTTCACGATACAACTCCTCCATAGCGCGCCAGGAGCCATACACATCGCCAAAAGGCTGATGAATTAAATATAAATCTAAATAGTCAAGTTGCAATTTTTTTAGTGATCTTTCAAATGCAATCTTTGTACGCTCATAACCAGTATCCTGAACCCACAGTTTCGTAGTGATAAATAACTCATCTCTTGCAACCCCACTCCGTTTAATCGCTCTGCCAACCGCTTCTTCGTTTAGATAAGAGGCAGCAGTATCAATCAGACGATATCCTGCCATAATAGCGTCATGAACACTTTGTTCACATTCATTTGCATCTGCAATTTGAAAAACACCAAAACCGAGTATAGGCATCTCAACACCATTGTTCAGAATTACTTTTTGCACGATAAAATCCTCCAGTATTTTTAAAGTGTAGGTACAGGGAGCCGAAATTCAGCAAGTCGCCTATCTAATGATGCATTGTATACTCGCCAATTACATCCTTATTATGCACCGGACGAAAAAGAGAACGTTATCTCATTCGTGTCAAATGTTTGCCTAATCCTCTCACTACCTCTTATGTATCAAATGAATATAGGCTATAATCGAACTATAAAAATGACGTAGTGGGAGGGGCCAATGTCTGAAATAATCATGAAACAGCAGAATGAACTCGCCAAAATCATTGAGCGTTATTCAGAAAAAGACGGTGTTCATCCCACCGCTATTTCATCCTTATTTTTCATCCGAGTCTCAAATGCTAACGTGCCAAGGCCTGGCGTTTACAAGCCTTCCTTATGTATGGTGGTCCAAGGTGCGAAGGAGGTATGGCTTGCTCAGGAGCGCTTTAAATACAGTCCGTCTGATTACCTTGTTGCATCCATTCACTTGCCCGTTACGGCCCAAGTCACAGAAGCGGCACCGGACGCTCCATATTTGGGTTTCAAACTTGAATTTACACCCAGCCAAATCTTAGAGGTCCTACATGAATCTGAAAAACAAGTGAATCCGAAAGTAGATCCTAAGCGGGCAATGTTTGTCAGCCAGATGGATTCGTCTTTGTTGGATGCGGTCCTTAGGTTAGCTCGTTTGTTAGATAATCCCAAAGATATTCCGATGCTTGCTCCATTATTTACGAAGGAGATTCTTTATAGGGTGTTGGAAGGTGAGAATGGAAGTGTTTTGGAACAAATTGTAATGGAGGGGAGCTCAATCTATCAAATCAGAGGGGTTATAGAGCACATCATGAATCATTATAATCGTTCTACGCGGATTGAGGAACTTGCCGAAATAGCGAATATGAGTGTCTCCTCGTTTCATAGGTATTTTAAAGAAGTAACGGCTATGAGCCCTATTCAGTTCCAAAAACAACTGAGGCTTCAGGAAGCCCGTCGCCTGCTTTTAACCGAGTCAGCAGATGCCACTGATGTGGCATTTCGAGTTGGCTATGAAAGCCCCTCGCAGTTCAGCCGCGAATATTCCCGAATGTTTGGCTTTCCACCAAGACAAGATATAAAGCGGCTGAGAGCATAAAAAGGTTTAGGGAGATAATTTACGGACTGTAGCAAGGCCCAATTGAGTTTGGGGTTAAACTAACGGGGAACGATAGTTGAATAAAACATATGGGTGAGCAGGCGCTACGAAGGCCTGCTCATTTTTGTAAGCTAACTGGCAGTATAGCGGAGGAAACAGCAGGTCAAAAAAGGGGTATTTGGCTATTTCCCGAATTTGTACTAAGAGCTAAAACTAACGGATAGAAGGTGAGAATTTGGATGATTTTCGTTATCCTATTGGGAAATTCGAACAAATAGAGAATCCAACCTCAAAACAACGTAATAAATGGATTGAGGACATTTCGGAAACAGGAAAGATCCTTCGTTTGGCAGTAGAAAACTTAACTATAGAACAAATACTTACCCAATATCGTCCCGGCGGTTGGACTGTCCAACAGGTAATTCACCATTTAGCTGATAATAATATGAACGCCTTTATACGTTTCAAGAAAGCTCTAACTGAGGATAGCCCCGCAGCAGTTTCATATCGAGAAGATTTGTGGGCGGAACTGAGCGATTATCGAACACCCATAGAATCTTCGCTGATTCTCCTCGAATCAATTAACATTCGATTTGTAGCCATACTCCGTTCATTACATCCGTCAGATTTTAAAAGGACATTTACGAGTCCCACCCACGGAGTAATGAGTCTTAATGTTGCGACTCAAAGATATGTTTGGCACGATCGGCATCATATATCTCAAATCGAATCGCTAAAAGAACGTATGGGATGGTAAGTAAATATCAATGCTTGGTGCTTGCAATCAAGCAATCTCGATCGCCGGCTTCGTCGTGTACACGACTGGGAAATGGTCGCCCTGAAGAATTTCATAGGCCTTCACGTTCACATAATCGTGCATCGGATGGTCCGCAGACGGTTCGTATCTGGTATGACCCGGCATGTAGTGGACCGCAATTGCCCGACGATGCAATTCGGAACGGTTATGCGGGCTACCATGCCAAGTCATACAGTGGTGGTAGCCGACTTGACCCTTCTTGATCTCGAATGGTACGGCCTTTACTTCGGCACCCTCCGGCAGCAACTCAGGCTGCTTATGGTACGGCATGAAGTTTTTGTCACTGGCCAAATATTTCTGATGGTTACCCCACTTGTGGCTGCCGGGGACCATCCACATACAGCCGTTCTCAATTACTGCATCGTCCAGCGCCACCCATGCACTCACAAGATCGGCTGGTTGTATGATTGGCCACAGAGGATGATCTTGGTGCCAGCCGGTCGGTCCGCCTGATACCGGAGGCTTGTATTGGACCTGGTCGTGCCAGATGCGCACGGTGTCGGTGCCGGAAAGCTGGGCGATCTCCTCGCAAATCCGTCGGTTCGACGCATGCTTGAAGTAGGCATCGCTCGCCATCCAGATGTTTACGATTTGCACGACACGCTCGCTGACCGTCATTTTCATATTGTCGTAGAGCGACCCTGCGTCCACCATGTTATGATTCATAACCGGCTTGTTGACTGTCTTCCCTGCCATCACATCCTGCAGCTCGCGTCGGAGCACCTCAACCTCCTCATCGCTTAATATCACATCCCCTTTAAGAAAACCGTCCTGCTCGAACTGATTTACTTGCGCTTCCGTTAACATGTCCCAACACCTCTCTATTAAAATAAAGTTGATTTTGTATGCGCTTTAAATATACATTAGGAGCAATGAGTCGTATTTAGACAAATAACGGAGAGATTTACGTTTTTTCAAGATTTCGATCACAGGAGGACTGATCCGTATGCATTTGGGGTCGCTGTTCGACTGCAACCCCGCGGTGAATTTCGCAAGCCGCGACGTCGCCAATCCGAACATGCAGTGGGGTCCGCGCTTTATTCCTGACTGGCAGTTCTTTTATGTTATATCCGGTGAAGGCATTCTGCATTTGGGACCGAGCCGACACCGTATCTCGCCTGGCGAATGCGTGTTTTTAGGACCGAACGGCGTCCATTTGCTCACGACGACGAAGGCGACCGAATATTATAGTGTTCATTTCACGTTCCACAGTGATTCACCTGTACCCGTTCACCCGGCCTACTTAATCCGGGGAGCATCTGCGGTGCAGCTCGATGCGGAGCCGGAGCGGTTCTGTATCGCAATCCCAGGCGCAGCTGATATCGAATTACCGAACCACTTTTCGATCGTTCACGTGGAGGCATTGTTCGCCCGTATCGTCAAGGAGTATGTCAGTGAGAATGCGGCATATCCGTTCGCGCTGCGCGCTCTGATGATGGAGTTGCTAACGCTGGTCGTTCGCTCGAATTTGAGTGCGCAGGCAGACAAACCAGCCAGTAAGATCGGGCCTGCGCTAGACGCGATGCGTGAACAGCCAGGCAGACAGTGGACAGTAGCTGAGCTGGCCGATCTATGCTGCTATCATCCGAGCTATTTCACCGTTATATTCCACCAGGAGGTGGGACAGAATCCGAAGCAGTACCTGATCTCCGAGCGGATCAAACAGGCGAAGCAGTCGCTACTGAGGGGTAAGCCCATCGATGCGATCGCAGCCGGACTCGGTTATGCGAGCATACACTACTTTAGCAACAACTTTAAGAAAGAGACGGGCCTCTCGCCGAGCGAATTCAGACAGCGGCCAAATTGACTAAGATACTCTAGGATTAAACGATAGTTTAATGCCGAAGGGCTGCCGCGTGGCAGCCTTCGCTCAACTAACGGGCAGGATAGTTCAAACACTTCGCGAATTTAAAAACTAAAGAGCTTAAAATACATATTTCGATTATAAGGAGTAATAAAATGAGTACACCGAAACATATCGTTTCTGCAGCGGCTATTGTTGTGAATGAAAAGAATGAATTATTACTTATTAAGGGACCAAGAAGAGGCTGGGAGATGCCTGGTGGTCAAGTAGAAGAAGGGGAATCCTTAAGTCAAGCTGCAATAAGAGAAACAAAAGAAGAATCCGGAATAGACATTGAAATTATTAAATTCTGCGGAATATTTCAAAACGTAGGAAATTCAATTTGTAACACCTTATTTTTAGCGAAGCCAATAGGTGGAGAATTAACACAATCATCAGAAAGTTTGGAGACGGGATACTTCCCGATAGATGAAGCACTAAAAAAGGTTGAATGGAAAGATTTCAGAAAAAGAATTGAGTACTGTTTAAGAGCTGAAATCCAACCTTTTTGTATTGAGTTTAATGATGAGAAGAATATATGATGGTATCTCAAGAAGCCGCAGGCACCATCTAACAACGTATTTACGTTTCGGGGAACAATTAAGCTAACGGAAAAAGATAGCACCATGTACTAGTCTGCCGGCTTACCGGCAGCCTTTATTGAAGTAACTGGCAGGTGACCGAGGTGCGGTCACTTTAACCGACGCCATATTTGGCGAGATACAGCGGATACGAATGAAGATGAACGGCCCTGGCCTTGCGCTGAGCCTCCTCCCGATGCTCCGGCACCTGTTCAGCCTCGACATAATCAGCCAGTAAGTCGATGACATCGTCAAGCAGCTTCGCCCGTAAATACAGTTCCAACCGTTCGACGGCCTCAGCCCCTGCTCCTGCCAGCACCTTCTCTCTCCATATCGGCCATGACGGATCATGCGTTAGTGGCCAAAGCAGTACCGAGTAGTCCATAGCCGCATCGCCCTGGCCGGATAGGTCGTCCCAGTCGATGATCCGGAAGCCGTCCCTACCGCATGTTAGTACGTTGTTGTTGTTCAGGTCGTTATGAACAACATCGCCCGCCGGGAGTTGAAATGCAGGTGTCTGCTGGACTGTTTCCCTCAGCCTCCCGACCTCTTCCCCGAACCAAGAAATCGTCTCGTCCGACACGAAATCCCTGAGCAGATCGCGCGACCCTCGGATTCCGTCGAGATCATCCGTAAACCGGGAAATATACTCGTCCTCGAATGCTTCCGCATAAGTGCGCGTCTCAGCCTTAGACAGCATTCCGCGAAGACAATCGTCGCTATGGAGCTTAGCGACGGTCGCCATGACACCCGTCAATGCGACCTCTGGATTCCGCGCTTCCGAAAGCGGGGTCGCATCCTCGATATATTCGAACACTAGGCCGTAGGGATATCCCGGCACGATCTCGCGGTCAATCGCATGGACCAGCCTGGGCGCGGTGTAGTGCTCGGTAAGATAATCGCTGACGCCCGCCCACTGCCGCAGCCGCGCGGCTTTGCTAGGTGGAGCCAGCTTGACGTGAAGCTGCGTGCGGTCGTCCGTCAGACGGACAGACAAGTTGCCGAAGCCCCCAGGGTTATATATATATGACGCCCGGATCTTATTCGGGACTAAGCCAATCGCATCGGCGTTCGCCGATGCCCACTCCGTAATCATTCGTTCTGCTAGTCGTACCTGCATATCTACACCCTGCCTCCTCGCCATATTTCGGTCTATACCGGATATTTTAGCATGGAAGCGATCATTGATGCAGGTAAAGGGCAGTTTTAAAATTGAATTGAAATCTGCATTTAATGGTTATTCAAAGGGAATTGCATTTACTTAATCTATATCCAAAAAAGTGGTAAACTGGATGAATGAGGAAGGGGGAGGACTTTGCATACGAACCCAAAGCTGAGACTGGGCAGTAAGCTCCTATGGCCGATTGTTGTGCTGTTGATTACGGCAAGCTGGGTCGGTAATGTATGGTATTTCCAATCCATGCAGCTGGAGAAACCGATCTTTTTGAAGCATTATATGATAGTAAACGGCAATCAGAGCGATTGGATCGAATTGACCTATTTGGAGAACAAAATGAAAGGCAGGAAGGTGACGGGGATCCAGCTGGAGGAGCTGCCGATGCTCCGATTTCGAATCGATCCGCATCCGAATTCTTACAGGCATCAAGTGCTCGGGAAGGCTTATGGAGAATGGAGAACCGAGGAAGCTGGGCAAATGGAGAAGTTACCGATCACGATCAAAGAAGCCACGGTATATTATAGCGAAGGGCAGCCCGAAAAGGTGCCGATCGGGGAAATCAACGTATTGTGGGAGCAGAAGGAGAGCTTGCTGGAAACGTCGTCAAGCAGAGGTTCCTCAGACGGTACTGGCCAATACAGCGTAACCGTCAAGCAGCCTCTTACCTTGGAACAAGTCGATTATAGCTTCAGCGACAGGCTTAGCTCTATGTTCGAGCTGACAATGGCCGGCAGGGATAGACCGATTCCACAGTTGCCAATCCGGCTGGCCGCCGGGGACCCGCTGACGTTTAACTACAAATGGACCATACCGGAGAATACACCGGCAGCCTTCGAGGTGTATAAAGCGTACATATTTCTTACCTTCAAGACTGAAGACGGAAAAACGATATACGACCGGCTTCCTATCAATTTCAATCTTTACCTGTACGAGAAGCAAATCAAGCGGCTGGTCCGCTCCGGAGGTGAGCTATCATGAACCCTTCCATGCGAAGCGCATTAAGGAGGCTCGGCTGGGGTCTTGTATTTCCGCTCGTTGATCTTCATTTGGGATCCTTCGATGTTCTCCCGGATATAATCGGATATATTATGATCCTTATAGCTTTAGGCCAGCTCGGAGCCGGGGATGGCGGATTCAAACAGGCACGCTGGCTCGCAGCTGTCCTCATCTTCTTATCTTTGCCGCAGCTCATTGTCAAAACGAGCATTGACATCAACCAGTTAACCGCCGCGCCGCTTGGAATGCATATTTACGTGCAAGGAACGGCCATTCTGCATGCTCTGCTCGCCTATCTGATTTTTCGAGGGCTGTATACGGTCGCAAGACCGATAGCCCCGCCGGAGCTGCTGGATGCCATTGTTAACAGGCAGAAACTCTACATGTCAGTGTTTGCTTCACAGCTTATCTTCTATCCGTTTCTGTTGAATTTGGAAGAAAGCTGGGCGAACTTGCTCCTTCTCATCGGGATATTCATTTTTGTCGCGGAGCTGCTGCTAATCCGGCTGCCGTTTCGTTTATCGCAAATAAGAAACACGCCTATAGATTATGGCGATAATCCGGGTACGTCACCGCTATAATACTGCAAATGCTCTATTTATTAAGCCAGCAGGCAGGATAGTTGGATCAACCATATTTATCGAACGAACGAGAAGTCGGAGCGAAATTGCTATTGTAACCTGTTTTTTTTACGAATGGTACCAATAATCCACAATAATAATGGAATGCCTACGAGATTTACAGGAAATATCACCGCAAGCCAAAACCTCGCGTAATGCATGGTGTCGATCGTGTTTCGCGGAAGAAGTGAAATTACAAAAACAATAGGCGCTATCAACCAAATGGTATGTTTCCATTTTTTTATATGAAATAATTGTGCGGTACCATAACTGGTTATGAAGAAATAAAGGGATAGTTTAATAAAAATACCGGTGATCCACAGTAAGACAACCAAAACATCGACGTTCTGGATAAACTCCATTACAGAAATATAGGTTACAGCGGAATAAAGGGGATAAAGAAATTTAGCCGGTAAATTCGGACCAAAGACCATAAGCAGTGTCAATGTCATTGCCAAAACGGCGATTGAAGCGGCTGCAACCCCGAATAAGGAAGAGATCATAGCTCGCTGGGGTTTAGACATAAAGGCTATTAACATGACCACCATAAAGGATTCTGATAGGAAGGAGGCAGGTATTAAGCTTCCTTTAACAATGGCTAAAAATCCCGTATTGGAATAAACAGGTAGTATTCTAAGCCAGTCCCAATCATTCACACTTAAAATAGTGACGAGAATACAGCCTGCCGCGCTAATAGGACCGATGATTTCGCTGCTACGACCGATACTTCTAAGACCACCGGTAGAGGTGACATATACGATAGCCCCTAACATAATAAGAATAATAACCCATAGTGGCGTCGAACTAAATAAGGCAATATAGACAAAATCCGCATATTCCCTTAAAATGATTCCGGTTACGGAAATCCATATCAAAAAGTAAGGAACGAGTATGATTTTTCCTAACCACTTTCCGAGAATCGTCTGAGTGTATTGAATGAAGGTTTGATCCGGGTAAAGGAGGCTTAATTTAACTGCAACAAATGTTGTGAATAGGCATATCAGGGCTGCGAGGATCAGTGAAATCCAAGCGTCTTGTTTGGCAAGAAAAACGGGCTGGGAGACAGTGAAAATGGCTGTCATCCCAAATTCCATCGTGAAAATCAGCCAAAATAGCTGATAGCCGGAGATTTTCATTTTTTAATCTCACTTTCCTGTAATTGGAGCGGTGACCCGACTAAGCCAATATGTTTTAAATTTATTTTTACAATGACTGTGACTTCTATGTCTGGAAAAATAGTATCCCACTGTCCTTTTAATTTGTTCCATTCCCTTGGATGCTGACGATTAAAGGTCTGATTGAAACCAAATACATCAGTGCCAAATTGTTTCTGAACTTTAGTGACCATTTCAAGAACATGCTCGCTGGTTTTCATGTTGATCTTATTCTGAACAAGTTTTAAATTTTTCTGCTCGCTAAGGTCCAAATTCGTATTATTTTCTCCAACATGTCCCAATCCAGTTAGCTCTATCTCCATCTTTACCTTATGTTGTGGCGATATGCTGCTCTTTATTTTGCTTCCAAACTTTGTAACGATGATGCCAACATCCCCATCTGCTTCTGGAATATTTTCCACAATGTCCAAGTAAGATATTCTTCTGAGAATCCACTGCCGATAAGCGCCTTCAACAAAATTTAAATAACCAACTAATTTATACTTGTGATTAAAAATAGCGCGGCCATAAAATCGGATCGTTTTTTGCGGAGAGTCCCCCTGCACAATGTCTACTGCAGGCAAAGTCGGTGAGCTTCCTTCGGCACTTGAGGCCATTATAAAGTCGAGATAGGATGTGCCCGTAGTTCCTCCAACCGCTTTATGTATTTTGAGTGCCGCGACGGAAGGGATTTTCTCAAAAGGGTAGGGCACTTGCAAAGCTTCCAAGCCTGTATTTCCCTTGACCACCCAAATGTCCAGTCGAATTCGATTGCCAGGATCTCGAGAAAACGCATCAAGTATATCTTTGATTCCATTTTTAGCCAGATCTTCTCCAACGTAATAATTGCGTCGATGACCGCGAGTTATAATTCGAGAAAGCTTTTGTCGCGCTTTTTGAATGGATTCAAGAATACTTTTACCGCTGCCCGTCTCAATAAAGTACGGTTTATCCCCACCAGCTCCTCCTTGTGAGCTTTGTCCTGCTCTGGAGGGTACAATAAATTGAGCGGCAGTTAAAAAGGTCCCGTCCTTCTTAATATCAGCCGATGCGGCAAGATCAAATGCTCTGTCCGAAAGTTCTTCACGATCCCAACAACCTGTAGTTAAAGCGATACAGAGTATCAAAAAAATGAAGGCTGTCGGGCGATGGTTCATTATGCTTCGTCTCCTTGGTTCCCACCTGGTTTTTGACCTTTGGGAATTCGTAATTTATTTCGGGCAGAACCGGATAACGGTATTGTATTCATACTCCACCTTGGCGCGCGGATTAATACATCCTTTAATTCCGATCTTGTCAGTGGAGCTATCGGGCTTAAATAGGGGACTCCAAATGACTCCAGATTCGTAAGGTGAATGAGAAGGAATACAGATGCCATAGTAACTCCGTATAATCCGAACATCCCTGAAAAAATGAGCATCGGAAAACGGAGCATTCGAAATGCCATTCCCATACTGTATCTTGGGGTGATAAGAGAAGCAATTCCTGTCAGAGAAACAACAATGACCATTGGTGCCGATACGATCCCTGCCTGAACTGCTGCTTGGCCAATAACTAGAGCCCCAACGATACTGACTGCTGAACCAGCCGGCCTCGGCATTCGTATTCCAGCCTCGCGTAAGCCCTCGAATAAAAATTCCATCAAAAGTGCTTCAATGACCGCCGGAAAGGGAACCCCTTCACGAGCAGATGTGATGCTGAGTAAAAAATTAGTAGGTAACAATTGTGGATGAAACGTCGTGATTGCAACATACATAGAAGGTAAGAATAGTGAACTTATAACCAATAGCATTCGCAACCAACGGATAAGGGTTGCGTATATAAATCGCTCATAATAATCATCAGCCGACTGAAATGCGCTCCATAGGGAACAGGGTACGATCAGTACAAAAGGTGTGCCATCGATGAAAATCGCTACTTTTCTTTCTGCAAGGCTTGAGGCAACAATATCCGGGCGTTCGGTGTTCTGCACTTGCGGGAATAACGTGAATGGGTGATCTTCTATGAACTCCTCAATAAAATTCCCGCCAAGCACGGTATCGATTTGAATTTGACTGATTCGTTTTCGAACTTCTTCAATGATCGAATCTTTTGCGATGCCTTCAACGTAGGCGATGACAATAGTGGTTTTCGAAAGATTGCCGACGGTCATGGACTCCATTTTAAGATCAGCGCTTTGAATTTTCCTGCGAACTAGGCTTGTATTCACAGTAATGTTTTCTGTAAAGCCCTCTCTTGGACCCCGAAGAGTAGTCTCACCTGTGGGCTCTTCAATGGCTCGCTGCTCGAAGCCTTTCAATTCAGCGATAACTGCATTGGTTACTCCATCCGATAGGATTACTACATTAGCGGATAAAATACCTTGTAGAATATCACCCATTTTCTCCGTTGTTTTTGTTTTTGCGATGGAAACCAGCTGCTGCTCTAACATCAAATCTACAGAGGTTAAATCCGCCAATCCGGGACGGGGAGTTTCTAACATCCAAGGTTTTAACAATATGTTATCTAATGCCTTGGTATCCACCATACCATCCAAATAAACCAATAGAACATTGATTTGTCCGAAAATTTGTATACGCCGGAAGGCAATATCATAACAATTTTTAAAAATATTTCTGATTACGAGTTCATTATCCTCTAAAGATTTGCTTATCGGGTCACTGAGTGATTTTTCAGGAGATGTACTGTTAGAACTTGAATTTTGTGCAGTAGGCATGGCATTTCACCTCCTTTAGAACGTTCACGACACAAATTAACTGGTGATTATTAGCAATACTTTAACATTTCACAAACAACGTTGAATTATTCATATTTTGAAAGTGTGAGTCTGATATCCCGCCAACTGCCAAATGAAAGAGGCTGCCGGCATGAGACGGCAACCTCTTTTGGTTAAGGGTCAAGATAGTTTAATTAAAGTTGTTATTTACTAACCGAAAATAATTGATTTCGATTAAAATAAACCTAATTGCCTTTAAAGGGTGGATGAGGAAAAAATGAATAAAAAGATTATGCGACTATACAATCAAGATATATTGAAACAAGCAGCGGAACGTTATGGCATTTGCAAAGACACAATACTCGATTTAAATGGTTTTCAAAACTTCGTATACTCTGGGATGGCTGGAGATCGTGAAATTATTCTAAGAATTGCCCATATCACACATCGGAATGAAGCATTAACGAAAGCTGAATTAGATTTTGTCATGTTTCTATGGGAGTCCGGAGTAGAAGTTGCTAGGCCGATTAAGTCTTTAAAAGGTGATATCCTTGATACAATTGATGATGCTTTTGTTGTCACAGCCTTTGAGAAGGCCCCTGGCCGGCATGCAAACATTGCCGAAGAGAGCAATGCTTTTTATGAGAATATAGGTCGATTGGTTGGAAAAATACACAAGCTTTCACGTCTCTATATCCCTCAGCACTTTCACTTTCGCTACGAATGGGTTGAAAATGCATACTTAACTTCTTTTAAAAACTATTGCCCTCCAGAATTAAATGACAGTTTCGACAGAATAATAGGTGAAGTGAGCACGCTTTCCAGAGATAAAGATACATATGGCCTCATTCATGGAGATGTCAGCAGCGGTAATTATCTAAATAACGGGGATAAGGCTCATCTTATCGATTTTGATCAGGCGGAATACAGCTGGTTTGTATCTGATATAGCTGCACCATTATTTTACGAAATTCCTATCCCATGGGTTGTGAATGGAGAGGTAAGGAAGGAGATTACAAAGCGTTTTTTCTCCAATCTCTTAAACGGTTATGGTAGAGAAAGTACTTTAAGTGAAGAATGGTTAAAGAAAATACCACTATTCATTGATTTAAGGCAAGCAATCGTTTTATCCGCGCTTTATAGAAGCAGAGATTTTAATGCTCCTGATTGGAGTGAATGGGATGAGCAAGCTCGGCGGTTTTATTATTTTAACATGCTGAATAACACACCATATATTGATCTGGACTTTTCGCGAATTTAAAATTGGGGGAGTAATGATCGTGGCAACAATTGAGGATTTTTTAAAGTTAGATATGCGTATCGGTACTGTGACTAAAGCAGAACCTTTTCCAGAAGCACGAAAATCTGCAATAAAATTAGAGATTGATTTTGGTGAAATCGGTATTAAACGCTCTTCTGCGCAATTAACGAAAAGATATGAACCAGAACAACTTATTGGCCAACAAGTAGTCGCAATAGTAAACTTTCCAGTCAGGCGAATTGCTGGTTTTGAATCTGAAGTGTTGGTAATTGGAGGCGTTCCAGAGGAAGGGGATGTTGTATTACTAAAACCAGATGCACCAATTAAAAATGGTACACCAATTGCCTAAAAGTACAAACTATCAGGCAACCGATTAAACCAGCTACCTTTAGTTTAGAAGAAATTTTAATGATATAAGTTGAATTTGAACTTGGTGTACCTACGATTCTTCCAATTGCCCTGACTCCCGACGCCGCCAACTCATGAATACAAAGGACAAAGCTATTACTGTGAGGATAGCCCCAAGCAGTCGAAAGCCTCCAACGCTGAACTTATCCCCCATTACGACACCTAGCAACAATGAAGATAGAATGGTGCCCAGGTATCGCGATGTCATAAATACTCCGGATGCTACACCGATAATTTCTTTTGGAGAACTATTGAATAAGGCCGCTTGCATAGCGACATTGTTCAAGCCGTTGCTAATACCGAATGCAGCTAACGCCATACACACACTGACAACCGGTGAAGTTTGATTTAATGTCGCTAACCATACTGACCCAAGTGTCATCAGTATTCCGGATACTAGCAATGCTGGTCGAGGTCCTGATTTATCGATCCATCGTCCTGCTATTGGGGAAATAACGAGCGAGCACAAACCCAAGCTTAGCATGAGAAAACCTGTCTGAAATTCGCTGAAATGACGAACCATTTGCAAGTAGGACGGAAGCCCAAAAAAGAGCGAGTAATAAAGTACGTTAACGAGTATGAATTCGACATTGATCCAGGTCATCGCAGGATATTTGGCGAATGTGCGTAAAGGAATAAAGGGTGACGTCGCTTTTAACTCATGTCTAACGAAAACCCAAAGTGAGACGAGGCCTATCAATCCGACACTGACATTCCCGAATGAGACATGCCTAGATGATTTTACTGAGAGTACTCCAACGAGCAGGGCAACCAGACCCACTGTGAAGAGAAGGACTCCTGACGCATCAATCAAATCAAACCATTTACGAAAGGACAAGCTGTGTGCAACGGATGTTGGCGGTTCGTCCTTAGGTATATTCCTCCAAGCGAATAGAAAGCTCGTTACCACGAACGGAATATTGACGAAAAAGATGGCAGGCCAATCCCACCAGTGAATCAAGACCCCGCCAATAAAGGGGCCAATTGCTGCTGCTCCTGATAGGAATATGGACAAAACTGACAGCGCAGTCGCTCGTTTCTCTGTAATATGAATTCGCACAATGGCCATTCCAACTGAAACCATCATGCTTGTTCCGATGGATTGCACAATGCGGAACACGATGAGCCACCCAAAGTTTGGTGATAGTGGAGCTAATAATGAAGCAATGAAGGCTACAACAAGCCCGGTAAGAAATATCTTCTTGCGACCGAATAAATCACTGGCTTTTCCCATGACAGGTTGAGCGATAGCGCTGGCAATGTAAAAAGAGAAAATAATCCAGGAAACAGATGTAAAGTCTAGGCGGTACACATTTTGCAGTCTTGGAATAGCAACAGAAATCATGGAAGAATTTAATGGGTTCAAAAGTACCCCCAGTCCAACGGAAATCATCAGCCACTTGCTGCGAATATTCATTTTCGGTCCCTCCCAAAGTGTATTAATGTCATCGTACTTGAAATCGATTATTCATTCCAACGCATTTCATGTTATGATTTCATTGATTTGAGGGAATGAGTGGGGGTGCGAAATGGAACTTCTTCAATTGCAATATTTTCAAGCGGTAGCTCGATTGGAACATGTGACTGAAGCTGCACGAAGTCTACACGTTACTCAATCGTCACTAAGCAAAACGATTCAACGCTTAGAAGAGGATCTAGGGGCTCCTCTATTCGATCGAATAGGGAGGAAGCTGCGATTAAATGAGTTCGGAAGCAGATTCCTTCGCCGTGCAGAAAGGGCTTTGTTTGAATTGGAACAGGGGAAGCAGGAGATTCGCGATTTATCCAGCCCGGAACATGGCACACTGGAATTGGCGGTGACCACCGCAAGCACTTTACCAAATATCCTTAGGGAGTTTCGGAAAAAGCGGCCCAATATCCAATTTCATGTGAAAATGCTGACCACGCAGGAAATGGTTACGCTTCTTCATAGAGGAGAGGTAGATTTATGCTTGTCCTCGCCTCCTGTACAAGGGGATGACATTGAGTGTCAAATCGTGTTCATCGACCCAATTCTCGTAGCTGTTCCAGAGGGACATCGGCTGGCGGATCGAAGCAGCGTATCCTTGGCAGAACTAAGGGATGAATGGTTTGTCGGTGTAAAGAGAGGCTACGGTACTCGCGATTTAGTGGATTCAATATGCAAATCGGTTGGCTTTGTACCTAAATATGTGTATGAAGGGGATGAACCTGCAAGGCTAAGCTCTCTTGTGGAAGCAGAAATTGGCATTGCATTCATACCAAGCACGGCAAGGAATTCATGGGAGCGTATTAAATATCTTCAAGTAGAGAATCACGAGTTAGTACGAGAGATAGCTTTATTATGGCATAGGAGTCGGTACATTTCGCGGGCTGCTCTGGAATTCCGTGAGGTAGTTGTAGAATATTTTGGAGCGAAATCCAAATGAAAACGGCAGCTCAGTATCCGGCTGCCGTTTCTTCGTGCTTATTAAGCTATCGTTTCCGTTATTCGAACAGTGAACCTGAGAAACCACGACCGGCTTGACGATTGCGGTCTTTATTCCGCTCGGTAGTCAACAGAACAGGGTGAAAAACCTTCGCAGGACTATGGCAGCGATTAGTTGCCTGTCTCATTGCTTTAAATCTTCATTTATATACCGGAAAAGCTGTTCTCTAATCACTATTATGGACGAGCTGGCAGGAAAAAGCTTTCGCATTAGGAGCGCCCCTTCAACAGTGGAAAGGATATATAATGCAGCCTCTTTAGAATCGGTATGAGGTCGAATTTCGTTCATTGTCATGCCTTTGATTACAATACTATCTAGTAAACCCAATAATCGATTCATAGCTTCTTGCGCATGTTCAAACAAGGGAGCTGATACCGAATCCGCTTCGACAGCTGCATTTGCAATGGGACAACCACCGGGGAAATCCAAATCAAAATAAAATTCAACGAAAGCGAGCAGTTGATTAATGGAAGTCGTTTCCGATTCGAGAGCTGACTGAATACGCTCATCGACGAGATCACAGCAATATTTGAATGATTCGATCAAAAGCTCTTCTTTATCTTTGAAATGGTTATATAAACCACCTTTTTGTAATCCCGTTACATCCGTAATTTCAGCTAAAGAAGTTGTCAAATAGCCTTGACGGTTCAGTAATAGAGCAGTTTTTTCGATAACATACTGCTTTGTTTTTTCACCTTTTCGGATCTTAATTCCCTCCATTCAAGACTAATCGTTCATTTTATTTTAAGAATAGACGGTTGGAACTCAAAAAACAAGAAATCGTTCGCATAAAGTAAAACAAAAAAACGCTTCGACCTCAGCCGCAGCGTTTTTTTACTTTCAGTCTTTCACCAATATTGACTAGCGGCACATCAGGCTGACGAATTTAATCTGCATCCATTGATAATTTTTCCCAAGCGGTAATTTCTTCAATTCTTTTGGTAAAAGCGTTCCGGATACTTTGGGATGCGAAGGAACCCACAGGGAAATGAAGGGGAGGATTCTCGCTGTTAATCATTTCGATAATCGTCTTCACAGCTTTGGCCGGATCGCCTATTTTCATGGATGAAATACCATTGTTATAGGCTTCATATACAGAATCATATTCAGGTTTTCGGTCGGTATGCTGCAGAGAATGTCCCAAAAAGTCGGTTGCAAATACAGCTGGCTCAACGATCGTTGTTTTGATGCCGAATCCTGCAAGTTCAATAGCCATTGCTTCTGAGAAACCTTCTACGGCGAATTTCGATGCCGCATAGAGGCTGAATGGAGGCATGGCCCATGTTCCAAAAAAGGATGAAATATTGATGTAATGTCCTGCGTTCTGCTTCTTAAACGTAGGAAGGGTTGCACGGATGATATCCAATACGCCAAACACATTGACATCAAATTGTTTTCTAATCTGCTCATCTGAGTATTCTTCAATCATCCCGTAGAGTCCGTAACCGGCATTGTTGACTACAATATCGATCCTTCCGAATCGGTTAATGGATTCTTGAACGGCTGAATTGATTTGATCTTTGTTGGTGACATCAAGCGCCACAATGTGAACATTGTCAGGAGATATCGATTTGAAATCGGCAATTGCTTCTATAGTGCGCGCTGTAGCAATAACTTTATCATCTGTTTGGAGCAGTTGCTCGACAAACTGTCGGCCGAACCCTGTTGAAGTACCTGTAATAAACCATACTTTACTCATTGATAATTCCTCCTTAGATTATGAAGCGAATGGCTTGCGAAGTGCGAATATGAATTCCTATAAAGGGATGCGACTATATTTATTAAAAAAAGACAGACCGTTCATTTTTATTATATCTTTCTATGCGTATTAGTCAACTAAAAAAATCTGAAAGTTAAAACTGCCAGAAAATAATAAAGGCCACCCTATTGGGGTGGCCTTTTGACTTGTCGATACAATAAGACTGGTGAACTATTGGCTGCAAGGTAGGGGGAAACGATAGTTGGGGAGCCCGCCTGCAATTATACAATCCTCTCAATCATTATCCCCACTTGTTCTGCCATGGCACGTGGCGGATAAGGCATTTCATTTTTGAACCACCATTCCACTACCTCTATGTAAGCCCCCGCAATAAACCGAAGAAGAATATCATTATTTAATCCATGATTTTTTCCTTCTGATGTATTCACTTCACCTTTTAATCCTTCTATGACGAACTCTAGAAACAGGCTGCGAAATGAAGAGGCTCCTTGACTGACTAACATCGTCGAAAAGAATAAATAATTACGTTCAAGGTATTCGAACCAGACCTGACCCCCGTCTATAAAATCCATTTCTGATGATGAATCGCGCAATTCCCGTAGTTCGTTAATATGTGCTTCAATGAGCTTATCCAGCAAATCAAATTTATCCATGTAATGAAGATAGATGGTTCTTCGGCTAACATTTGCCCTGTCGGAAATATCTTGTATCGTTATTTGATTAAACGTTTTTTCAGACATCAGTTCAATTACAGCTTTTTTTATCGCTTCTTGAGATTTAATTATTCTTCTATCCACTTTGGACACTGTGAGGTTCACCAAACTTTCTTAATAAATAATTAGCAATATTGATCGATTTGTGCACTAATTCACGAATCGTGTTCTTTTAGTAATTGCAGGCATTCTGTGTCTATTTATAATAATAAACAGATGTCACATAATACACCAATGATACCTAATGTATTAATGTAAATTTTCTTAAGGACATCAAATTACGCACGCTTCATGTTTTAAATAGGGAAGGAAATAACAACTATACGAGGGTGAGGAATAATCAAATGGAATATGTGAAACTAGGAAATACTGGCTTGGATGTCTCTCGGATTTGTCTTGGCTGTATGAGCTTTGGTATACCAGAACGTGGATTTTTCCCATGGGCACTGAATGAGGAACGCAGTCGCCCTATGATCAAAAAAGCCATTGAATTGGGTATCAATTTTTTTGATACGGCGAATGTGTACTCAAACGGATCTAGTGAGGAAATTACTGGACGGATTCTAAAGGATTATGCCAATCGGGATGAAATTGTCCTCGCGACGAAAGTTTTTTACCCAACGAGTGAAGGTCCCAATAGTGCCGGACTTTCCCGTAAGGCAATTATGAGTGAAATTGATAAAAGCCTTAAGAGATTAGGAACAGATCATGTAGATCTTTATTATACCCACCGCTGGGATCCTAACACTCCCATTGAAGAGACGATGGAAGCATTGCATGATGTTGTGAAAGCTGGAAAGACAAGATATATAGGTGCATCCTAAATGTACGCATGGCAATTTTTAAAAGCACAGCATGTCGCTGAACGTAACGGTTGGACTCGGTTTGTAGCGATGCAGAATCATTACAACCTCATGTACCGTGAGGAGGAGAGGGAAATGCTGCCGCTTTGTAAGGAAGACAAAATCGGGGTGATTCCGTGGAGCCCGCTGGCGGCAGGAAGATTGGCACGACCTTGGGGGGAAATGGACGACCGCGCCAAAGTAGATGAAATCGGAAAAAGTATTTATGGTTCAACAGCCGATTCTGATCAAAAGGTCGTTGAACGTGTAGCGGAAATAGCTGAAAAACGTGGTGTACCGATGCCTCAAATTGCACTTGCATGGCTGCTTAATAAGGAACCGGTAACTGCTCCTGTTGTAGGTACGACAGAAATATCCCACATCGAAGATGCGGTGGCTGCACTATCGACTAAATTGACGGCTGAAGAAATTGCATTACTGGAAGAGGCATATGTTCCGCATCCTGTGCTTGGTATGACGTTCTAATAATATATTTTCATGTCTTAGTCCGCCGCTGTTTCTACTATTGGATCAGTTTGAAACCTTTTTCAACGAACTATAGCTATACTTTAAAATAAAAATTAAGGGAGTTCTGAATATGAGTAATGTGTTAATCATTGGCGCAAACGGTGGAATTGCTCGTCATGCAATCGATTTATTCCTTAACGACACTGATGCCGGGCTGACACTGTATCTGCGTAACTCAAGCAGACTAAAAAATATGGAGTCCAATCGTGTTCGAGTCATGGAAGGCGATGTGATGGATATTGAAAACCTGAAGGAAGCCATGACAGGACAGGATGTTGTCTATGCTAATTTAGCAGGCCATTTGGAGGAAATGGCTAAGAACATCGTGGAAGCTATGTATGCGTCTGGTGTGAAACGCCTCATTTTTATCAGCTCCATGGGCATTTATGATGAAGTTCCTGGCGAGAAGTATGGCAGTATTCTAAATCCATATCGCAAGTCGGCTGAAGTTATTGAATCCTCTGACCTCGACTATACGATCATTAGACCCGCATGGTTTACGAATTCAAATGAAATTGACTACGAGACAACACAGAAAGGCGAGCCATTTAAAGGTTCGTCCGTATCGCGAAAAAGCGTTGCACAATTGATTGTTAAGTTGGCGACAAATCCTGAACTGGATGTTCGTAACAGCTTAGGAGTGAATAAACCTGAATAAGCGGGGATAGCCGTTAGAATAGCTATAAATAATATGTGAAAAACAACGGAATGGAGGAGATAACGATGGGGAAATCAATAAAACTAACTTTAGACGGAAAAGAATATACAGTGACACTAAACGATAACCGTACAGCAGAAGAAATATTAAATATGTTACCGATGGAATTAACATTACAAAGATATGCTGATCACGAATACTACAGTTCACTTCCCAAGAAGCCGTCAATTAAGGGAGTTCCTATGACATCAGATGCACATGCGGGCGGCATTTACTACTATGACGGCTGGAGTGCATTTACAGTACTTTTTGGTGACGCACACATTGCTCCTTTTGAAGTCGTGCATATCGGAGACGTGAATGAGGATGTCATCTCTCCATTAACCTCAGCGGGTGTTACTATAGTTGCTGAAATTGAGATTAATTAGTAACTTTCGAGTTTTGATAATACAAGGGGCGTTCAAAGCTTTGCTCCTTGCTTTCACCATTTTCCAGGATTCGTATCTCGCAATCACTTGACTTCGTGTTACTCGAAGGTAGTAAGCTTACAACTGCATAAAAGCGTGTTGAAGCTGTAAATCCCAAAAACAGTGGATGAAAAATGAGTGATTTGCGACATCATATTAATAACAGGAGGATTTCATATGCAAAAAGTAATCTTGAACAATGGTGTTGAAATGCCTATACTCGGGTTTGGTGTTTATCAGATTCCAGATCCCGCTGAATGTGAACAAAGTGTTTATGAAGCCCTCATGGCGGGCTATCGTCTGATCGATACCGCTGCTGCTTATCAAAATGAAAAAGCGGTTGGACGAGCGATCAAACGGAGCGGCGTGCCAAGAGAGGAAGTGTTTATCACTACAAAACTCTGGGTTCAGGATACCGGTTATGAGAGCACCAAGAAAGCATTCACCAAATCACTGGAACGACTGCAAGTGGATTATTTGGATTTGTATTTAATTCACCAGCCATTCGGGGATGTCTATGCTTCCTGGCGTGCTATGGAGGAATTGTACCGAGAAGGAAAGATAAGGGCCATCGGGGTAAGTAACTTCCAGATGGATCGCCTGGTTGATTTGTTGACTCATAATGAAATCATTCCAGCCGTAAACCAAGTTGAAACTCATCCTTTCTGCCAGCAAATCGAAAGTGCCAGGATGATGAAAGAAAATAAGGTTCAGATCGAGTCTTGGGCGCCTTTTGCTGAAGGAAGAAATAACATGTTCCAGAATGAAGTTTTAGTATCATTAGCTGAAAAGTATAATAAATCCGCTGCTCAAGTGATTTTACGTTGGTTAACACAAAGTGATGTCGTTGTCATTCCTAAGTCCGTTAATAAGGAAAGAATCATCGAGAACATCAATATCTTTGACTTTGAATTAAGCCAAGAGGATATGCGAACGATTGCTGGGTTAGATACGAAAGAGAGCTTGTTCTTCTCACATAACGATCCTGAAATTGTGAAATGGATCGGTACCGCTAAATTTGATATTTAATTCGCTTATTCAACATAGCGAGTTGAAGTACGGAGTTGGCAGGAGACGTTAGTTCAATAAACAGCGGCAGTCTAGGACTTTATTTCGTATTATTAGGTCAACCGGAGTTTACTGGTTGGCCTTTTTTCTTAGGCGTCATATGATGGCGGTGGCCGAGAGAAAGTGGAATTTATTGAGGTCAACCCCGTCGTCGCCGAAGCTATGTATTTTTTCGTGAGCGCACCCTTCTTTCAGCCAACTTTCAGCCCATATTTATTTTCCTATAAGTCGGGGCTAATCTATGTTTCAGAGAAGAGTTTTATAGTTAGCTTGTACGATAAAACAAGACGGGAGGAGGTGGCAGCTTGAAAACGAATCGTATCGTATGGTGGTCGCTGTTCGGGATTGCCGGGTTCTTGGCGGTGCTGCTGCTGTTGAAGGCAATTACGCTATTTGGCCATACCAACTATGTTTATATTCAACAAGGCCCGGGCAGGGGGGGACATGGCGCTTCTTTTGTATTACGAAAGATTGAGCATCAACAGTCTCTGGCGTTTTTGGCAGCCGCATGGATTGCCTTAAAGTTTGCGGTGCTTGCTGCGGCAATTTGGATGTGGTCGAAGTCGTCCGGCATACTTAGAGGTATAAGCACGGTTGTTGCGGGACTCGCGCTTATGAGTCTGTTATCTCCGATATGGGGAGCGCTGCTCGTTATCGCCTTGCTTATTTTGAAGTCCAAAAACAAAAGCAATGATGAGCTTGCAGCACGAGGTGAGGCATGGCATGACAGCGGCCGACTGTTTACTGGCGGAGAATCAATGCAATATGTGAATATGTCTTCCAAAACCGGAAGTTTTCTGGATGATTGGGAACGCAAAACAAGAAATTAAATTTGTGCTATCTAGGAGGAGAAGAATATGGGAGTTTTCAGAAGAGTAAAGGAAATAGTGGCCGCGGACGTGCATAGGCTGCTGGATAAGTGCGAGGATCCGGTTAGCATGGCCCAGCTTTATCTGCGCCAGATTGAGGAGCAGATCGAGAAGTCGAACGATGCGCTTACCGGTCAGCTCGTTGCGGAGCAAGAAACGATTTTGCTTATTGAACACACCTCGCAAATTGTCGCGAAACGAATGCGCCAAGCGGAATTGGCGGTGGACCGGGAAGAGGAGCGCATTGCAGAAATAGCACTTACGGACAAGCTGCAGCATGAGAAGCTGATGCAAGCCTACGGACAGAATCTGGATGCTATCCGCAATCATATCAGTACGTTGAAGCAGGAGATTGTACGTCTGAAGGAATTGCATCGTGATCTGCAGGGCCGTCTGTACTTCCTTGCTTCAAGAGCCAAAGCCGCACGGGCAATCGAAGGCGCAGCCTCCTTTCCAGCCTATCGGACCGATAAAGTCATTCGCGGATTCGAACGTCTGGAAGAGAACGTACGCCGGTTGGAGGCCGGAGCCTCGGCGAAGCAATGGGCAGCGTCACCGCAATATAACGAGCTGGATCGGATTGACCGGAATGAGGAGATTCAGGCGGAGCTGATGCGGATTAAAGCCGCGCGGGTTGAGAAGCATACCGGATAATCGATCAGATTTGTACCAAGAAAGCCCTAGTTTACTAGGGCTTTTTTTGTGTTCCATTTCCTAATGGATTAATGCGGATTGGGCTAACTTGAATAACCGAATGAAGATAAATGCAAATCATTACGATGAAAATCCAATCATCGTTATATAGTTTACACTTTTGAATCCCCTTACAATGAATAGTATAAGGAGGGACGCGACATCATGTTAGCAAGCCTATACAAATATCGTTGGCAATATGTAATGATTTTTCCGGCCGTTTTACTTTTGTTTTTATTCAATTATATTCCTATGGCAGGCATCCAAATCGCATTTCGAGATTTTCAGATCGGGTCATCGATTTGGGACAGCACATGGGTGGGGTTGGAGAACTTTTCATTTTTGCAGGAATCGCAATTTTGGATCGTCGTTAAGAACACGCTGTTTATTTCAGTATTGAAATTTATATTCGGTTTTCCAGCGCCTATAATACTGGCCATAATGATTAATGAATTGGTTCATTCTGGCTTTAAAAGGTTCGTACAGTCCGTGAGCTATCTGCCGCATTTCTTCTCTTGGATTGTCGTAGCTTACATTTTGCAATCATTTCTAACGCTGGATGGCGGTTTGGCTAACGACATGATTACCAAAATGGGCGGAGAGCCAATATTTTTCCTTGGATCAGAGGCGTGGTTCCGGCCTATGGTTATTTCTAGCGGTCTGTGGAAAGAAGTAGGCTGGAATACGATTTTGTATCTTGCAGCCATTTCGGCTATTGATCCGCAGTTGTATGAAGCTGCTAAAGTGGAAGGCGCGGGGAAGTGGGCTCAAATTCGGCATGTCACGCTGCCTGGCATTATGCCGACAGTATCCATTGTTCTTATCCTCAGCATCCCGAGTTTAATCGCTGTAGGCATGGATCAGATTTATCCGCTTATGAATCCGGCGAATATGCAAGTGGCGGATGTTCTGGATACATATGTCCTTCGAAGCGGGCTTCAACAGGGGTATTTTGGAATGGCTACCGCAATTGGACTGCTCTCTTCACTTATTAGCCTTGTTCTAGTCGTACTCACAAACCAGGTATCCAGAAAACTGAATGGCGAGGGGTTATGGTAATTGAAGAAACGTTCAACTGGGGAAATACTCTCCCAAAGCATCCTTGTCTTTTTAATGCTGCTGCTTTGTTTATCCGTGCTCTATCCGTTCGCCTACATGCTGTCGATTTCGTTGAACGAGGGGACAGATGCAGCGAAGGGCGGGGTATATTTATGGCCAAGAGCGTTTACGTTCATAAATTATGAAATCGTGCTGGGAAATGAAGTGATTCAGCATGCTTATCTTATTACGATTGCGCGGACCGTTCTCGGCACGATAGCTGGACTTCTAGTCACGTTAATGGTTGCTTTCGGCCTATCTTATCAACGGGTTCCGTTTCGGAAGTCGATTCTCAGCTATATTCTAATCACCATGCTCTTTAACGGCGGACTTGTGCCACTATATATTCAGTTATATAACATGGGTCTGATTAATAATTTTTTGGTCTATATTATCCCGGGCTTATTCTCTGCGTGGAATATGTTCGTTATGCTGAAGTTTATTCAAGGCATTCCAGAAGCGCTGATTGAGTCGGCCGAGCTGGATGGCGCAGGGCCATTCCGAATTCTCATTCAGATCATCGTTCCGTTGTCGAAGCCAATGCTGGCTGCTATTGGTTTATTCACAGCTGTCGGGCATTGGAATGATTGGTTCGCCGGAGCATTCTACGTCACCGAGCAAGATTTAATCCCTGTCCAAACTTTCCTCCAGCAGCTGCTTTCAGCACAGGATATGTCTGCCATATTAGGTTCGAATTCGAATCAGGAAGCACTGGCAAGGGGATCGCAAATGCAAAATGTAACTTTGATGTCAATCAAAATGGCAACCGTAATGGTAAGCGCGATTCCGATCCTATGTGTGTACCCATTCCTCCAGAAGTATTTTGTAAAGGGTGTACTCATCGGCTCGGTTAAAGGATAATAGCCAACCATTTGAGGGTATTAAGATTAACCACATACCAAGGTAAATGAAACTAAAAGGGGAGAAAAAAGGAATGAAGAAGGGTAATTGGCTCAGAAATAGCGGCCTTGCAGCATTGGCGATCATCATATTACTTACGACTGCCGTTGGATGTTCGGATTCGAATTCATCGAAGAACAATACGAAGGGCGCTGCAGAAGAGACAGACAATGGAGATGCAGCAAAGGGTTCGGAAAAGTTTAATTTGTGGTTAGGATGGTCCGCAACAATCAACAATGATAGCCTTGTTCAAAAATATTGGAAAGAAGAAGAACCGGGCATCGAAGTAGAACTTGAAGCTACGCAGGGTGACGCGGTAACTGCGCTTAACCTGAAGCTGAATACTGGCGGATTTAAAGATGCAGCCGTATTTGGCCGCAGCGAAATCGTTAAAGCAGCCATGATCCGATCCAAGAAGGTCATTTCGGTAGAGCAATATTTCGAAATGCCGGATAAGTATCCCAGCCTAGCAGCCATTCCAAAAGAATATTTGGAAGAGATGAAGGATGCTGATGGCCATATTTGGTCGATACCCACCTGGTTTGATCAAAATCCGGATAACCCGTGGCCGGGCTGGGCTTCGCAAACCTGGCTCGTTCGTACGGACGTGTTGGAGAAAGCAGGCATGACCGTTGCAGATTTGGCTACCTTAGAAGGCGTAGAAGCGTATCTGAAGAAAGCGGCAGAGCAGAAAGACGATTCCGGCAAGCCATTGCTGCCGCTTAGTTTCCTGATGGATCCTAACGACACAGCAAGCTGGAATGATGAAAACGCGGTTCTAAGCACGTTTGGCGTAACAACAGGCGGCGGAATCATTCCGGCCGAGCAGAAAGGTGACGAGCTTGTTCTCTTGTACGACGATCCGCAGTATAAAGCAGCCTATCAATGGATGAACAAGATGTATCGTTCTAATTTGGTTGATCCCGAGGTTGTAACCGACAAGAAAGAACGTTACAAAGAGAAAAACAAAGCTGGACGAGTAGCGATGAATGTGGGGAGTTTCTTTAATGTGGACCCAACACTATGGGAACAACTGGACGGACCGACGGAGCCGGGCTGGTTCTATCAAGTCGTACCTTTCCCTAAAGTGCAAGGCGTGGATAAGCTTGGAGCGAATACCGTAATTAATCCTTATCCCGGTTATGATGTATACATCAGTAAGGACTCCAAAAATATTGAATCGATTATGAAGTTTCTAGACTACACCTTGAAGCCAAATGCGGAACAACAAAATGTCATTAATGAAGGTCCGGAAGGCAAGTTCTGGGGCTGGATTGACCAGCCGCTGGGTCAATGGAAATACATTGACGCAGAGTACGAAAAAGCACGCAATTCGGGAGAGCCTGCACAAAAAGCAAAAGTAACGCCTGAATTATATATGATTTCTTCCTATAATAATGACTGGTATCCATGGTGGAACTACGGCCAAAGCGACAAGGCTGGAAGCAAGAAAACGGCAGAATTTACCGAAGCAGTTGGCCAAATGGGCGGTGTGCGCAGTACGGAACCCCATGATCTCGTGAAGGCTAAAGCAGGCGGTCTGCTGGAGAAATACTTGCCCGAGCTGGAAAATATCCGTAAGGAATACCGCGCGAAGCTCATCATGTCCACGAGCGACGAGCAATTCGAATCCACTTGGCAGGCATTCCGCGATGCACTGGAAAAACGAAGCCACTGGAGCGAAGTCAAGCAAGAATGGTTTGAGCAATATGATGCATTAATCAAAGAATAAGGCGAATGATAACTGCCGAAGGAGCAACCGCTGCAATGCGGTTGCTCCCTTTTCCATTGCGCGTATAATGAGTAGAATGATGGGAAGGAGGGGATTATATTGCGCTTACGCCGCAGACTTGAACGTATCGTTATCCGTTTTACAAGCAGCATGAACCTCCGACGAAAGGTATTGATTCTTTACGTCGCCATTATTTTTATTCCTACGATACTGCTTGGAGTTGCTGCTGGTTATCTTGCATTGGAAAGCTTCCGCGCGAATTATTTGGTTACGATTAATGAAGCCATGCGCCAAACGGTGCAGAATATAGAATTTCGCAAACAGAGCTACGATGTGCTTGCTATAAGGACGGCTACAGACGGAGAACTTATATCAAGGTTAAGTCGGGATTATTCGAATATGTTTGAGCAATTAAATACGGTGGAGTATGTTGATCGGTCTTTCGTATTCACGAGTAAATATTTGCCGGGCATTGACGATTTTCGAATCTATCATACCAATCCAATGCTTGTACAGGACGGACGGCTGCTTTGGAAATCTGAAGAGCGTATGTTACTGCCGGGTTTGAGCGAAACGGAATGGTTTGCGAAAGCAAAGCAGGCCGCCCGTTCGTTAAGCTGGAGCAACGTTAATAAGGACAAACTCGTCATTTCTCATAAAATCAGTGCTCCTTCAGGCAACTTACTAGGAATCATATATATGCCGCTCGATTATAAGACGGTTTTTGGGAAGTTATTTGACCGTCCATTCAGCGGTTCCGGCGAATTATCGATTATTGACGAGAGCGGCAATATTATCGTTTCTTCTGATCCTAAGAAAATCGGTTTAACGGTTCAAACCACCTCTTTATCGGAGAATTTAGAAGAGGCAAGCGTAACCGGCGGCCTTATGGTAGATGGAAATCTGTTCATGGTGAAGCCCATTGATTCGAAATGGCAGGTAGCCGCGGTTATTCATATGGATCAGTTGGAAAAGCAGTCCAAGACGATCTTATATGGCATCATTTTAGTCGTTTTCTTTTTTCTATTATTTTCAACCTTTTTGATGATGACCGTTCTCAAAAACGTCGTCTGGCGAATTCGTAAGCTCGGCACTCGAATGTATGATGTAAGTCAAGGCCAGTTCGATGTCAGCATAAGGAATACGGAAAAGGATGAACTAGGCGAGCTCGAAATCTTATTTAATTCGATGTCCGGTCGCTTAGGCAAGCTTGTTGAGGATATTACGCAAGCGAATCTCAAGGAACGTGAGCAATCATTCAAAGCTTTGCAGGCGCAAATCAATCCGCATTTTATTTACAATTCGTTAAGCTTGCTTAGATGGCGGGCGCTCGATTTACAGGATGAGACGCAGCTTAAGACGATTGATGCTTTAACTGCTTTTTACCGATTGGCATTAGATAACAAAATTAATGTGACGCAAATTCAGGGTGAACTTGAGCATGTAAAGGCTTATCTGGATATTCAGGAGATGCGCTATCCAGGCAGAGTAAGAATAGAGTGGAATATCGATCAGGGTTTACTGAATCTATATACGATTAAGCTACTTTTGCAGCCCATTGTGGAAAATTGTTATTTGCATGGCAACATTACAGGAAGGAAAGAAGCTGTCATTCGAATATCTGTTGAAATGAAATACGAAAACGTCAGGCTCGAAGTATACGACAACGGCAGAGGCATTCCTGGCGAAGTGCTGGAACAAATACGATCAGGAAATCGGGTAGGGAACGGAAACGGGTTTGGAACTGCGAATATTCGAGAGCGGCTCCAGCTGTACTTTGAGGATCGACATGAATTTACAATTGAGAGCAAAGAAAATGAATGGACGGCGGTTAGTATCAGTATCCCGGCATGTGTACAAAGGCCACAGATCAGGAAGGATGTGTGACGTTGTTAAAAGCATTAATCGTTGATGATGAACCCTCTCATATTCAAGGGCTGGTTCGTTATATTAAATGGGAAGAGCTCGGATACGATGTTCCTTCCACGGCAGAGTCGGGACAAGAGGCACTGGATCTAATGGATAAATTCGAGTTCGACGTGCTTATTTCTGATGTTTCAATGCCCGTAATGACCGGGATTGATCTTGTTGCTGAGTGCAAAGCAACTCGTCCTCAGCTTCAGGTTCTTATGATTAGCGGTTATAACGAATTTGAATTTGTTCAGGAAGCGATGAATGTCGGGGCTCAAGCTTACGTACTAAAGCCTATAAAAGTAGAAGAAGTAGAAAGTAAATTAACCGGATTTCGGACGACATTAGAAAAGATGGAGCAAATGAAAAATCAAACGCTTGAGCTGCAGAAGAAAGTAACGGGCAGCCTTGACGTCGTTAGAGAGCGTTTTGTGACGGATGTAATTGAAGAAGGTGGAGTTAATCCTGAGATGCTGCATTCATGGGGACGCCTGCTCGGACTTCCTATGAACCATCAAGAAATCGGTTTAATTGTGTTCGGTTTCGATGACTACCATTCTTCAGGACAGGAAGCAAGAGAGCGTGTTGTTATTGGAGCAGGGCTCTTGAAAGCGGTTAATATTGGCCTTAGTGAATATAAACAAGTATTTGTTGCCAAAATCGGTGCGGATGAGGTTGCAGCGCTGCACATTGATTTAATTCCAAGTGAACGTGCTGCTATTGATAAGCAGCTGACATTCGTGCAAAGCGTCATGCAGGAGCAGTACGGGACAACGGTCACCATCGGCATTAGCAGGGTATGTGCATCCTGGGAAGAGGTTCCGTCGCTATACAAGGAAGCTAAATTCATGATAGCCAGATCCCGGCTGGTAGAAGACGGCCAAATCTCGCATTACGATCACCTGGATGAGTCGGAGTATCAACAATTTCGACTGCGTGAAGAGGTGATACCCGAAATTATACAGCTAACAGAAACCTCATCGGATTCCCATAAGGTTGTCGCTTACGTAAACAATGTATTTGATTTGCTGTTGTCGCAGCCATCGATGCATTTTACCTATATCCAAGCGTTTGGCATGGCGATACTGAGTGAGCTGGCCCGCAAGCAGAAATGGAACAGCGATTTGGGCGGAGAAATGAATCTGCAAATGTGGCAAAAGCTTATCCACTGCAGAAACGAAACGCAAATCCGAGACACGGTACTCGATTATATTCACCGCTACATGGCCATTGAAACAAAGGGTGAGGCGAGCCAGCGGCATAATTTAATCGGTAAGGTTATCGAGTATATGGAAAATCACTTCCAGGAGCATGTCACCGTCAAGCAAATAGCAGGAATCTATCATCTGAATGCCAGTTACCTAAGTGTGCTTTTCAAAAAAGAAATGGGCAAAACCATCTCAGACTTTTTACAGGAAACGCGGATGAATAAAGCGAAGGAGCTTCTGCGCGATCCGAGTATCAAGGTATATGAGGTATCCGAACAAGTCGGGTTCCAAACTCCTGCTTATTTTGCATATTTGTTCAAGAAGACAACGGGATATACGCCGCAAGAATTTAGAGACTATTATTAACGACAATTTGTAATCCAATAACGGAGGTTATCAGACATGATTAGGGAGTCCATTGCAGGGACGTGGAGATTTAGTTTGGATGATGCGAAGCAAGGAATTATCCAAGAATTTTTTAATAGCAAACTATCGGATGTGATTCAACTGCCGGGTACGACGGCTGAGAACAAAAAAGGCAATTATAACTCGGCACGGGAGATTGCACATCTAACGGAAACCTACCCTCTATTCGGCTATGCCTGGTATCAAAGGGAGATAGAGATAAAAGGAGCATGGACCGGTAAACAAATCCGGCTGTATATGGAGCGGACAAGAGTGTCGCAGGTTTGGATCGGCGAGGATTGGAAGGGAATTCAGAATAGTGTAAGTACCCCTCATGTTTATGAGCTAGGTCCCATGGATGCTGGAACTTATACTCTGACGGTTTTGGTCGACAACAGCGGGTTGCCTGTTAAAGGCGGACATATGACATCTCCGGATACGCAAACGAACTGGAACGGTTTGCTTGGGAAAATTGAAATTCAGGTCGCAGAGGCAGTCCGCATGGAGAACATTCAGGCCTATCCAGACGTCGCAAAAAAGTCCGTTCGACTAAAGTTTCAGTTAATTAATGATACTGCGGATTATGCGGATGCCAAAGTTACCATTTCGCAGCCGGATCATACAAAGCTAAACGAGGCAGGAGCATCGTTTGCCGAAAAAACGTTTCAGATCCGTTCGATACCGGGCAGTCAAAAGGTGGAGCTGGATTATGCCCTGGGTGAAGATGCGGCATTATGGGATGAGTTCACGCCTATCCTGCATCATTTACAACTGACACTTGAAACGAGCACAGCCGGAACGGGAGACCGGGACGATCAGACGGTTAGCTTCGGTATGCGTGAATTTGGAACCGCAGGAACGCAGTTTACGAACAATGGGCGTAAAGTTTTTTTGAGGGGAAAACATGATGCGTTAACATTTCCTTTGACGGGCTATTCACCAATGACGTTGGAAGAGTGGGTGAAGGTATTATCGGTTGCCAAGTCCTATGGTATTAACCATTACCGCTTTCATACCTGCTGCCCTCCCGAAGCCGGATTTATGGCAGCCGACCTGTTAGGCATTTATTTTGAACCGGAGCTGCCCTATTGGGGAGCGTTTCAGGATCCGGAAGATGAAGGTTATGATGAGGCGATGGCCGAATATTTGCGTAATGAAGGATTGCGTATTTTAAATGCTTACGGAAATCACCCTTCGTTTGCCTTGTTTACCCTTGGCAATGAGCTGCATGGCAGCCGCAAAGCGATGTCTAGTCTCCTGAACGAGTATAGGGAACAAGATAATAGGCGCTTATATGCCGAAGGGGCAAACAACTATTTCTGGGCACCGTCTTTCTCGGATGATTCTGATTTTTGGGTAACGATGCGAACAGGCCATGGAGACTCGATTATACGCGCTTCATTCTCCCACGCTGACTTGCCGCTAGGGCATGTACAGGCGTACTATCCGTCTACGCTAACGGATTACAGGGATAATCTGCCGGAAATTAACGTACCTACGATAAGTCATGAAATCGGACAATATCAATCCTTTCCTAATTTCCAAGAGATAGACAAGTATACTGGTGTCCTGCAAGCACGGAATTTCGAAGTGTTTAGTGAAAGGCTTCACAGCATGGGAATGCTTGATCAAGCGGATGATTTCTTCCGGGCATCCGGACAGCTCGCCGTTATTTGTTACCGCGAAGAAATCGAGGCTGCCTTGCGGACGCCGGGCTTTGGCGGCTTCCAGCTGCTTGATTTGCAGGACTTCCCTGGTCAAGGCACAGCCTTAGTTGGAATCCTGGACGCATTTATGGAATCAAAAGGTTTTATTGAGCCGGAGCAATGGCGTGAGTTTTGCTCAGAGATTGTATTGCTGGCCCGTTTCCCACGATATACGTACGCTTCAAATGAACGATTTAAAGCGCAGCTGGAGATGGCTAATTTTGGCCCAAGAGATCTTTCTGCAGTAAAGCTTGCATGGTCAATCAAACAGGGTGACCTTGTAATCGGAGCTGGGGAAACCGAGTCAATGGATGTACAGCAAGGCGTTCTCAAGATTATGGGTACGATTGAAATTGATCTGTCTGAGGCCAAGGTTCCTGGCAAGTTGTCGCTAGAGCTCAAATGGAAAGGCACCGAAATCGTAAATCATTATCCAATTTGGGTGTACCCGGAAAATGTCGTGACGCAGCCATCGAATCACGTTTATTTGCGTCAATCGTTCGATCAAGAGGTTTACAGCCTATTAGATGCTGGCGGCCGCGTACTATTGCTTCCTAAGCAGGAGGAGCTATCTTCTCATATTAAAGGAGCATTCGCTTCCGATTTCTGGTGTTATCCGATGTTCCGCTCCATTTGTGAAGGAAAACACGCTGAGCCGGCACCCGGAACACTTGGAATTCTATGTGATGAACAGCATCCTGCTTTTCATTCATTCCCGACTGAATTTCACAGCAATTGGCAGTGGTGGCCAATTGTCATGAATTCGCATTCCCTTATTCTTGATGATTTGCCGGAGAACTTCCGTCCTATCGTGCAAGTCATTGACAACTTTGAACGAAACCATAAGCTCGCTCTTATTTTTGAAGCTAAAGTCGGTGAGGGCAGTCTGTTTGTATGCTCAAGCGATCTCTTAGGGCAGCAGGATAAACCGGAAGTACGGCAGCTGCTTCATAGCTTACTTAACTATGCCGCTTCAGAGGATTTCAAGCCACACGACGAGTTGAGCATAGAACAAGTCTGCAGCATCTTAGACCCTAATGCTCAAACAAAACGGGCAGCGGCTCGTGGACAAGCTGTAATTAATCCTTCATACCCTAACTAGCAGCTTTGGAAAACGCTGCATTTGCAAACGAAAAACCGTCAGGATGAACTTCCCTGACGGTTTTGTGTATTTCAGCCTGCAAATCCACCTAATCGATTACAAATAACAGAATATCTAAAATGAGCATTATCGATCCGTCCTTATTCCTTCGGCCGGCCTGTGGATTCCCTCACAACCAGCTTGGTAGGCAGATGCAGCTCAGTGTAAGGCTGTGTCGGATCGTATATACGCTCCATGAGCCGTTCAACTGCTTTGGCGGCGAACAGTTTTAAGTCAACATCGATCGTTGTGGATGGTGGTGTTGAAATTTGAGATAAATAGCCATTATCGAAACTGACAATGGATACTTCTTCCGGTACTTTCATACCAAGTTGCTGCACGGCGGAGGTTATGAAAAACCCTAATCCGTCATTCACACAAAACCAGGCAGTAGGCTGGCTCTCTAAGCTTTTTGTGTATTCGTGAATAAATGTACTGTCTTCAACCGCCCGTGAGCAAACCCACATCTCCTTGACGGCCAACCCAAACGCCTGCATCGCCACCCGATATCCGTCCAACCGTTCCTGATAACTGGGCGAGAACTGGGTATCTCCTACAAAACCGATATCCCGGTGTCCAAGTTCAACCAAATGCCTAATCGCTTCATAAGAACCAAAACGGTTATTTGTTAGAATACAGTCCACTTGCAGATCTGGATGATGATGATCGATCATTACGGCTGGAATACCTGTTTTCAATAGCATTTCCGTATATTCCGTCGTTATGTGCGACAAGATAATCAAACCATCCACCGATCGGTTCTCTAGGAATGGGAATAGTTTGCGTTCAGCAATTGCAGTACGGTCGACGGATTGAATAAGCAGCTCATATCCCCGCTGTTTGGCTTCTTTCTCAATGCTTAAGTAAATTTCTCCGAAAAATCCGCGCATACTAAATGCGAAGTCGGATGCAATGAGCGCTAATGTCCCGGTTTGTTTAGATGTTTCTTGGGATCCAAAAGATGTTTTCTTATTTTTCGGATAGATATATCCCAATTCTTGCGCTTTATTCATGACTAGATTACGCGTTTCTTCACTGACGCCATCCTTGCCTGATAGTGCTTGAGAAACGGAGTTTTTCGATAGCTTGAGCTCATCGGCTATTTGCTGCATCGTTACTTTTGGTTTCATACCGTAACATCCTTTCCCGCCTCAAGGATGCAGACGGACTTTATATGATTTATTGTAACGTTACAAATTAAATAAGTAAACATAAGCCCATCTTGTAAGCAAGTATTTGCATGATTTATTCACTTGACTTTGCGTTACAAAAAGTTAATAATAAGTGACAAGACAGTTACAAATACTGTTTAGTAATTATTTTTGTAATTCTTTGTAATGTTGTTTGTATAGTCAGTACCGCTTGGCACAACAGATTTCCCCAACATCCAAGGAGGGTATTTACAAATGAAAAAGCTGGTATCCACACTACTCGTTACCGTTATTGCAAGCTCCATGCTGGCAGCTTGCGCGAAAAGCAGTGATAATGCCGATAATGGCAACGCTGCCAACGTAACGACCATCGAATTTTGGGCTGCTCCGAATCCAACGCAGCAGGCATATTGGAAAGAAATTGCCGCTGAGTACACAAAAGAGAACCCATCGGTCAAAATCAATGTAAGCCCAATTAAAGAGTCGCCAAGCTCAGAAGCGAGCATTCAGGCGGCAATCGCAGGGAAGAGCGCACCGACGATCTCGGAAAATATTAACCGCGGTTTTGCCGCTCAGTTGGCGAACAGTAAGGCGCTCGTTCCACTCGAGTCGCTGCCTGGTTTCGAAGATATCGTAAAGAACCGAAATATGTCTGCAACGCTTGAACCTTGGAAATTTGCTGACGGTCACCAATACGTACTGCCGATTTATTCGAACCCTATGCTGTTCGGCTGGCGCATTGATATTTTGAAAGAAGCGGGTATCGATACATTGCCGAAAACCTACAGCGAGATGATCGATGTGGCTAAGAAGTTGAAAGCAAAGTATCCGGATAAATTCGTCTGGGCGAAGCCAGACCTTGCAGATCCAACTTTCTGGAAGCGTTGGTTCGATTTCTATATGCTGTATGATGCGGCTTCTAACGGCAACAAACTGGTAGATGGAAGTAAATTTATCGGGGATGACAAGGCCGGAATTGAAGTGCTCACTTTCGTGGATAACCTTCGCAAAGAAAAAGGGATATTGACGCAAACCGTAACGGATCCTTTTGAGAATGGCGTAGGTGTCTTCACTGACTTAGGTCCATGGACATTCAGCATGTGGGCCGAGAAATATCCTAACATGAAAATAGACGAGACGTTTGCATTGACCATGCCGCCTGTACCGGATGGCGCGGATCCAGCTGCAAGCAAAACATTTGCCGATACGAAAGGTCTTGTGATCTTCGCCCAGGCAACAGAAGCTGAGCAGAAAGCAGCGGTTGAATTCATTAAATGGGTTTATTCCGATACGAAAAACGATGTGAAATGGTTTGAGCAAACAAAGCTGCCGCCAGCACGTGACGATTTGACGAGCAATGATTCGTTTAAATCTATTTTGGAAGCTAATCCTGAATTGAAGCCTTACGCGGAGAATGTACCGAATGCGATTCCTCCGATGGATAATGCAAAGTATGTCGACCTGCAGACGATGATTGGCCAAGAAGCTTTCAATAAAGTCGTACGGGGCGAGATCGAACCTTCAGAAGCATGGGCGAACATGAAAAATGCCATTGAAGGCGCCCTTCAAAAGTAGGGAGATAAAAATATGGACAAACAAAACAATCGGTTGGGTTGGTTATTTACTAGCCCATACCTTATTTATTCGCTAATTTTTTTCTTCGGACCACTTTTGTGGTCCTTCTACCTATCCTTTACAGATTGGGATCTCATCGCGCCGGAATATAATTTCATTGGCTTCGATAACTTCATTGAAGCGTTTAAATCACCGGCCGTACATGCCTCATTCTGGGTGACATACAAGTTTATGATGGTCTTTGTTCCGCTTGTTACGGTGCTTGCTTTGAGTGTTGCAGTTGTCGTTCACGGCTTACCGCGATTGAAAAGCCTGTTTCTGATTGGATTTTTCTTGCCTTACTTATCATCGGGTGTTGTTTCATCCCTTATCGTGAAAGGGTTGCTTTCATATACGAGCCCTCTTAATACCACGCTTCGCAAGCTGGGCATCAACATCGATTGGCTCGGCACGCCCATGTCAGCATTGTTCGTCGTCGGACTAATCTTGGCGTGGAAATTTACAGGATATTATGCATTGATTCTAACGTCGGGCTTATCGAGTATCGATAAGGAAGTTTATGAGGCGGCAGCGATAGATGGCGTAACAGATAATCAGCGCTTCTGGCGTATCACGCTTCCACTACTGTACCCGGCTTTTTATACAACACTGATTTTATCGTTTGGCGTAACGTTCGGTATTTTCACGGAAGTGTATCAGTTGACTGGGGGCGGGCCGAACTTCGGAACGAACACTTGGCAAATGGAGATTTTTAATCAAGCATTTAAAAATCTTGAAGCCGGCTATGCGTCAGCTGTAGCATTGCTAGCCTCAATAACTACATTTATCTCGATCTTCATCATAAGAAAATTACTGGAAATGTGGGGGAAACGCAATGGTTGGGTCTAAACGCAACACAACAAGCCGCCGGGCGTTTCGTTACGGCATTGCAGTAATTCTATTGCTCGTCATGGTGTATCCGTATTTGTATATGATATTACACTCCTTTGCGGATTGGAGCGAGGTCGACCGTAAAGCGATACCTAGTTCCTTCTCATTAAAATCATACAGTTGGCTGATTTCTGGCGGTGAAACCGGAACGCCACGACCATGGCTGAACGCATTTTTCAATAGTGTCATCGTCTCGGTCAGCTCTACGGCTTTAATGATGTTAAGTGGCGTGATGGTTGCCTACGCCTTAGCAAAACTCAATTTCCGCGGCCGGGATACGATCAATAATTTCGTGCTGTTCCATATGTTTTTCCCTGCGATTATTTTGCTCATTCCGACGTTTCTCGTCGTGCAGCGCGTCGGTTTATACGACACTTACATGGGGATGATCATACCGAAGGCGGTCAGCTTGTGGGCCATCTTTATGTACACGAATTTCTTCAAAGCGGTTCCTTCTACGTTCATCGAAGCTGCTAGGCTGGATGGAGCCAGTGATTTCAAAATTATGTACAAAGTGATGCTGCCTATGTCCCGTTCGATAACAACAATCATCTTCCTCTTCCTGCTCATGGAACGGTGGACGGAGCTGCTGTGGGACATGATTATCGTGAACAGTGACGATAAGCTTACTTTAAATGTTTTGTTGTCGCAGATGTTTGGACCTTACGCTACTTATCCAGGTCCGCTATACGCAGCATCGGTGCTGCTGACGTTGCCGATAATCATTTTGTTCATTATTTTCGGTAAGAAGTTCCAGGAAGGTATGCAATTCAACTTAAAATAAGCAAAACAAGTAAAAGGAGAAAACGGTATGGATCTTATCAAAACCGATGTTATAACATGCGATGAGCTGCTTCGGTCCTATAATAAGTCGGGTGCAACGCCCCGTGATGCGCAAAAATTGATATTTAATGGAATTGGGGTAGACGGAAAGGACGTTTACAATATTTCCGCCCCATTCTTGGATGAAGGTGTACTGGTCATTGCAGGAAGGGTGGAATCTCGCGACAGCGAGCATTCTGACATTATGTTCTTTGTTGAACAGGACGGCGTCTGGGTACAGCGCGAAGATGCGCCGGTATTCCAACTGCAGGATCCTTTCTTTACCCGCATCGCTGGAGAACTCGTGCTGGGAGGCGTGGAAATATTCCCGAATCCTGACAATGCTCATGTAATGAAATGGCGGACAGTGTTCTACAAAGGCGAGCGTATCAATACATTAAAGAACTACTTCAAAGGGCCGGACGGAATGAAAGATATTCGTCTCGTTGAGCTTGCAGACTCGTCGATCGGCGTCTTTACCCGCCCTCAAGGGGACAAGGGCGGCCGCGGCAAGATCGGCTTCGTACGGATAGGGTCATTAAATGAATTGAGCACGGAACTTATCGATGAGGCTCCTTTGCTCGAAGGACAATTCACTGACGACGAGTGGGGCGGCGCGAACGAAGCGCACCTGCTTAAGAACGGTTTGGTCGGCGTCCTTGGGCATATTGCATGCTACGATGGCAGCTTTGACCGTCACTACTATCCGATGGTATTTGCATTCGATCCGGCGGACGGCACGTTCTCTGATATTGAGCTGATAGCCGTACGGGACGCATTCCTGCCAGGACCTTCGAAACGCCCAGATTTGATAGATGTAGTATTCAGCGGCGGTTTAGTGCGGAATATTGAAGGCGGTACTGCAGTGCTTTACGCCGGAATAAGCGATGCTGAGGCGCAGAAGCTGACCATTGATGATCCTTTCGTCAAATTCGAAAATTAAATGTTTGAAAAAAGGGAGTTATAGAATCCGTTATGAATGTTTATCGTTATGAAGAAAATCCGTTGATTACTCCTGCTGATGTCAAGCCACACCGTGATCAGTTCGAAGTGATTGGTGCTTTTAATGCAGGCATCGCGGCTTACGGTGATGAAGTCATCATGCTGCTTCGCGTGGCGGAGCGGCCGATTAGCCCGGATCCAAATGTCGTGCTTGCGCCTGTATTCAATATCGAGAAGAAGGATCTTGATCTAATCGAGCTGCGACTCGACGACGAGCGATACGACTTCTCTGATCCGCGAGTCATTCGGAATAAATCGCAGAGCGCTACTTTCGAATATTTAACATCAATTTCGTATTTGCGGATTGCCCGCAGCAAGGACGGACATCATTTTACAGTAGATGAGAAGCCTTTTCTCTATCCATCGCATAATCTGGAGACGTTCGGAATCGAAGATCCACGGATCACCCAAATTGGCGACACGTATTACATTTACTACTCAGCTGTCAGCCCAGTAGGCGTTGGTGAGTCGATGGTGTCGACGACCGACTTTGTGAATGTGACATATCATGGTATGATTTTTGGGCCGGATAACAAAGATGTTCTCATTTTCCCAGAGAAAGTGAATGGAAAATATTACGCATTACACCGTCCGACGACAAAGAGCACGGGAAATCCTGAGATGTGGATCGCAGAGTCAGACAATCTGCTATATTGGGGAAATCACAAGCATTTGATCGGATTGCGACAAGGAATGTGGGACGGTGGCCGTATGGGCGGCGGCTGTGTGCCGATTAAGACCGACCGCGGCTGGCTGGAGCTGTACCATGGTGCAACAGCGGAGCATCGGTATTGCATGGGCGCTGTGCTGTTAGATCTGAACGATCCGTCCAAGGTTCTCGCCCGATCTGAAAATCCGATTTTAGAACCAGTAGCCGAGTATGAGAAAAAGGGCTTTTTCGGCGACGTCGTTTTTGCCTGTGGCGCTCTCGTTGAAGGTGATATCGTGAAGATGTACTACGGTGTCGCGGATACGTCTATGGCTGGCTGTGAACTTAGTCTTCGTGCTATTCTTGACAGCCTGGTTCCAGTCGAGTAATCTCAATAATTCAAAAACCTCCCAGACTTCGGTTCGGGAGGTTTTTTTCTATATTAGCAAAATAGAAAAAATAATGGCCGTATAAGGTGGTAGTATAAACTATTATTCGTCGTTAAATGCTAGTGTTATTCTAATTGCAATTTCTCTCTAACAATGTCCCCAATTGTTCTGCTAAAGTTTGATGGGGAATTGGCTTGTCGTTTGTAAACCACCATTCCACTACCCCTACGTAGGCCGTTGCAACAAACCTAACGGTAAGATCTTGACTTAAGCCCTGGTTTTTTCCTTTGGTCACATCCACCTCATCCCTAAACTCTTCGAGAAGAAAGTCGAGGAACCGAGTCCGAAAATAAGGGGCTCCTTTACTCGCTAACATCATCGAGAAGAACGAATAATTGTGTTCAAAGTATTCGGTCCATATCAGTGACCCGCTTATAAAGTCCATGTCAGCTGCGGCTTCGCACCTTTCTCGAAGTTCATTGATATGGGATTCGATGAGCTTATCTAGTAAATCGTACTTATCCATATAATGAAGATAAATTGTTCCCCGGCTGACATTTGCCCTGTCGGAAAGATCTTGGATCGTAATATCATCAAACTTTTTTTCAGCCATCAATTCAAGAACCGCTTTTTTTAACGCTTCTTGTGTTTTGAGTATTCGTCTATCCACTTTAGTCATTGGAGGTTCACCGTACTTTCTGAAAATAATAAACAATGATGAAGCATTTGTTCACTAATTAACAAATCGCTCTAAATTAGCAATTGCATGCGTTCTGTATCTGTTTAAAATTATAGACAGAAGTTTAGTAATACATCAATGTTTAATTGTAGTAGGGATTAGAATAGAATTGTATTAAAAGTGAGACCTAAATACAACCCATGTACAACCTGGACAGGTCAATTTTAATAGATTTCCTATTGACTTGGAGTTAACTCCAGACTGTAAAATCTTCTATGTAGCTTTATCCAACACGGCTCCAAGCACAATACTATCGGAAAACAGGAGGTGAACGGCATGTTGATGACGATTACTGAAGTAAGCGAAAAATTTGAGCTTTCACAGGATACACTCCGTTATTATGAACGCATCGGACTGATTCCTCCTGTAAACCGCAACAAAAGCGGAATCAGGAAGTATACGGAAGAAGACTGTAAGTGGGTCGATTTTATCAAATGTATGCGACAAAGCGCAGGTCTTCCTGTAGAAGTATTGATTGAGTATGTCGGACTGTTTCAACAGGGCGATGAAACCAATGAGGCAAGAAAAGAGCTCTTAGTCGAGCAGCGTATGCAGCTCAATACCAGAATCGAAGAGATGAAGAAAACGTTGGAACGTCTGGATAATAAAATTGATAGATATGAACAGACCATAATGAAAAAAGAAAAAACACTAACAAGAACGGCGGATTCGGTTTGAGGGTTTGGGAACCATTACGAGAACCGGTTTTTATTACCGCACCAAAGTATGTTTCAACAAAGGCGTACGGTTCGCTCGCTCTCGCCCCGATCAAGTAACATTTTAGTTCCCACGGTTATATCGCACACGAATTGCGAGCAATCCAGCTGCATTGCAGTTTGTGCAACGTAGACCCTCAGTAAGAGTGAGTAACTAAACTACGTTGTAGTTTGTACAACGTAGACCCTCAGTAAGAGTGAGTAACTAAGCTACGTTGTAGTTTGTGCAACGTAGACCCTCAGAGCGAGCGAGTATCTAAGCTACGTTGTAGTTTGTACAACGTAGACCCTCAGAGCGAGCAAGTATCTAAGCTACGTTGTAGTTTGTACAACGTAGACCCTCAGTAAGAGCGAGCAACCCAGCTGCATTGCAGTTTCTGCAACGTAGACCCTCAGAGCGAGCGAGTATCTAAGCTACGTTGTAGTTTGTGCAATAGAATCCCCGGCTTCGGGCTCATTTCGGCGTTGAAGGCTGTTTCTGTTGTATTTTCTGCAGTGTAGCCTATACGGATGAGTGTTATGTAAGCTTTCTATTGTACTTTCTGCAATGGAATTTTCAGAACCCCTTGATTATGGAATGACATCATCGTAATCTTATTAGCAATCAGTGGTTCTTTGATCAGACTCATGTAAACGACAAGCAGAAGGCTCGGGTAAACATACCCGAGCCTTCATCTTTGAAAGTTAGTTGTTACTGCTGCTGAGATATTGGGTTAGCAGTTTAATAATGACATCTCTTCTTACAGGTTTGCTGATGTAATCGTCCATCCCTGCCTCCAGACATTTTTCCCGATCACCCTTCAGGGCATTTGCGGTTATTGCGATAATTGGCGGCGTCTTTTTTGGATGAAGTGTTTTTTTGATGGCTCTGGCAGCGTCTACTCCATTCATTACCGGCATATGGAGATCCATAAGGATTAAATCAAAGTGGTTATGAACAGCGGCGTCGACCGCATGCATTCCGTTCTCAACAATCGTTACGGAATGTCCGAGGCTCTCAATCATTTTGGTAAGCACCAATTGATTGGTTGGGTTATCTTCCGCTAACAGGATCTTCGCATGCTGATTACTGTCTATCAACGGATTTAAAGCGATGCGATGCTGATCCCTGGCTTGCGTTCCGTACCTAACCTGGAACGTAAAGGTAGCACCGCTCTTGCCGTCGCTTTCCGCAAGAATCTCACCGCCCATAAGATCAACAATTCTTTTGCTAATGGCAAGACCCAGTCCTGTTCCTTCGTGCTTCCGGGTCATAAAATGATCGAGTTGGGTAAAGGGTTCAAAGATATCACCTAACTTCTCCGGAGGGATTCCGATTCCGGTGTCTGTTATGGTAAATGCGAGAAAGGGAGTCTGAAAATCCTTGATTACTTTTCTAACGGACACCGAGACAGAGCCATTTGGTGTGAACTTCACAGCATTACCGACCAGATTGAGAAGGACCTGCTTGAGCCGATCCGAATCTGCATAGATGAATTCAGGTACATCGTGCCCGATCGTATAGGTTAATTCCAGGTTCTTTACAACAGCTTTTGGGGAGACAACCGCAAAGGTGTCTCTAATACAGTTGCGAAGCTCAAAAGTCTTTTCTTGTAATTCGCTCTTTCCTGCTTCGATTTTAGACAGGTCCAGGATGTCGTTAATGATGCCAAGAAGCGTATCTCCGCTTGTTCGAATAATCTCAACGTAGCTCCGCTGCTCTTCATCCAAGTCGGTCGTCTCGAGTAATAAATCCGTCATCCCGATTACACCGTTCATCGGGGTTCGGATTTCATGGCTCATCATGGCCAAAAACTCGCTTTTAGCTTTGTTGGTATTTTCCGCTGTTTCCTTGGCGATGAGTAACTGCTTTTGTTCCGTAATATCTTTGCATATCAAGTAAAAGCCGATGTTTTGCCTGTTCACGAAAATAGGAGCGATACTGGTAAGCACTTCGACCGTTTCGCCTCCCTTGATCATCAAAAAGGTAATATCTTGTTCTACCGTGTTATCGTGCAGCGCATCCTCGATAATCCTGGTGACATTGGCTTGACCGATTAAGTATGCGAGTTTCATACCGATTAATTCGGATTGGACGTTATAGCGCGTAAGCTTTTCGGCCATGTTGTTGGCGTTAATAATTCTGCCTTGCAGGTTTAGCGAGATGACGGCATCATGATTATACTTTTTGAGAGAAGTATATCGTTCTACCGATTCTTGCAGCTTCTGCTCCGATTCTTTTTGACTAGAAATATCACTGAGTTGTAAGAGATAGTACAGCGGTTCGCCGGCTTCGTCCCTGAAAGCCCGGATGGATAAGTGAGCCCACAGGATTTTGCCGTGCTTACCGATGATCCGATTCTCGATCTGTATTTCTGAGTTTACGTCCCAAAATAAATGTTTAACATCTTCGATTCCCTGGATGGTATCTTCGGGATGGGATAGCTGGCCAAATTTAAGGTTAAGACATTCCTTTTCGGAGTAACCTAAAATTTTAGTGACAGCAGGATTCACAGCGAGGATAGATCCATCAACTGCTACAAGAGCAATTCCAAAGGAAGCATACTTAAATACCTGTTCATTAAAAGAATGAGGGTCTAGATTAACTCGATGCACGGTTGGCCTCCATATGTTTTTTTATTTGGCTTATTTTTTTGTCCAACGTGAGAGCGCTTTATTCTTTCGCCATTCTAGGATTGGATAATGTATGTAACCATATTAATTAACCATTTCACTAAAAATTGAAACAGAATCTGCTTCATAAACTCTTTTTTTTTTTCAGTATTCTGATAGATGTCGTGATTGTATAAACTATTATCCATAATTTAATGATAGAGTTAGGAGGATTGCAGGCTCTGTGGAAAGGAACGTGGGTTTGAAAATGATCAAATGGATTATTGCATCCCTTAACATCGTTGTTATGGTAGTCATCTTTTTGAATATGGATGTATTAATCAATTGGATAGATGCGAAAGAGAATAATGACTTCATCGTTGTCTTTGTTCTTGTTATTTTGTTAGCCGCTGTACCAGGCATTCCGTTTGGATTAGTTGGTGGACTGATTGGAGCGAAGTATGGTTTATTATGGGGCAGCGTGATGAACATAACCGCCTCAACGCTGGCTGCTGCGTTCGTTTACTTCTTATTCCGTTATCTGCTGAACAGCCTGGGAACGGCATTAGTTAAGAGAAATACCTCATTTCGACGTATGCATGAATTCATCAAACACCATACATTCTGGGCGCTGCTCATTGCACGTATTATTCCTGTTATGCCTGCGGCGCTTATCAATTCGTATGCAGGCGTGTTTGGCTTGCCCTTTAAAATATTTATACTGTCGACACTCCTTGGAAAAATTCCCGTTATGCTCGTATTTGCTTATGTTGGGTCCAATATGCGTTCGGGCTCCACGGCATGGATGGTTGTCGTTGTTATTTATTCTCTATTTTTGCTTATGGTTTATGCAGTGTATCAATTATATTACATAAGAAAATAAATGAAGGACCTAAAGCGGTACAAAGACCCATGCAATTAAAAATAAGCCCGGATGTGATCAATCACCTTGATCATTCCGGGCTTTGCTTTTCATATACCGCTCATCAATCAAGCTTTACCGATCTTCCTGTACTCCACAGGCGTACAACCGATTTCCTGTTTGAAAAGCTTAATAAAATAGGAGTAATTCGCGTAGCCGATTTTGGCAGCAATGGCATTCACGGATAACGGAGTGGTTTCGAGCAAATGCTTGGCAACCTTGATACGGGCTTGAATAATATAGTTTCCTAATGAGATTCCCGTTTCTTTCTTAAATAACCTTGCCAAATAATCCGGATTGAGATAGACGATTTCCGCAAGGCTGGTTCTTGTCAGCTCATCGCCGCAATGGGTGCGGATATGATGCTTTATTTCTTCGACAACGGACTTCGGCTGTTCCGTGAAATCCCGGTATTCCGTTGCGGTGTTTACCAAATACCGCAAATATTTCTCCATGTCCTCGATCGAGTTCAAGGATTGCATAAACAATTGGTCGTTGGTTCTACCCGTATACATTTTGTGCGCCTGTATCTCTTTGCTTCTGAGATAAGCGTATACCAGCTGAACCATATCGAGCCGGAACAAGCTGAGTACAGAGGCATTCAGCATCTGCGTGTGCGCGATCGATTGCAAATATTTATTCGTTTCCTCAAGAAAAGCAAGCGGTTTGTTTTGCTCGAGCAGCTCTTCCAGAAGCGACAAATTCGGCGGTGTATAAAAGGCTTCCTGCTGCTGGTAATGCTCCAGCAAAAAGGTCTGATTGCGGTAGTTGATAATCTTCTCATTCATGCTGAGCAGGTCTTTCATCACCTGATGGATGTCCCCAAGCTTTCCTGCGGCCGCAATATTGCAGCATGCATCGCATTTGAGGTATTTATTCGCTCTTTGAATGAAGGTTGCGCAAATGCCTTCGACGATACCGGAGTCCGGATTGTCACGCCATTTCAGGATGGCGATCCAATTGTATTCCTTGAATTCCAATATGGCTTCGACCGTAAAACGGGCGTCCTGGAACAATTCATGCATAACGTTCAGCAGCGCAAAATCGAACAGGTCCTTATCTTTTTTTCCCAGGCTTTCCTCGTATGGGAATATATGAATATGCAAAGGCAACATGATATCCGCTAATCCATAAGAAAGATTTTGCTCCGCTATCAAATTCGAAATGTTCGCGGGGTTGGCGTAGGAGGTTTTCCCCGATATGAGTTTACGCCAAAAATGCTCGTGAACGTTTTTCTGATTTTTTTTCCAGTAGTAGCCTTCCTTAATTGCTTTGGCATGATCTTGCTGTTCATTGGCTTTTACGACCGCTTTCTGGATAATGAGCGACAGCTTGTCGAACTCGATCGGTTTTAAGAAATAGTCAAAGCTCTGCAGTTCAATCGCTTTCTGTGCGTAGTTGAAGTCGGCGTAATTGGTCAGGAATATGGTTTGTATGTCGTACTGCTCCTCCCTGATCCAAGCGAGCAGCTCCAGACCGCTACCCTGCGGCATCTCGATATCGCATATTAAAATTTGGATCTTATTCTGCCTCAGCTGCTCCTGCGCTTGGGCGATGTTAAAAGCAGTATAGACTTGCTCGATCGACAACGCTTGCCAATTAATCTTCTTCTCCAGAGCGGTTACGACAAAGTAGTCGTCATCTACAAGCAGTACGTTCATTAGGCTTTGCTCCTTTCACAGCTTTTCCTGCGGGGGATGAGGAAGGTATAACGTAACGCAAGCGCCGCCGGAAACCGCATTGGAAAATTGGATTCTCGCCTTGCTGTGATACAAGTAATCCATTCGCTCCAGCGTGTTCATGATACCGATATGATTACCGTCTGACTGATCCAAAGGCATACCGTTCTCCAGCCGCTCCAATATTTCCCGGGTAAACCCGGGGCCGGTATCGGAGATACGGATGACAGCCAGCTCTTCCTCCGAATCCGTTTTCAGCTCGACAGCCAGCTGGATTTGCACCTCAGTTACCCGAGAAACGGCGTATTTCACCGAGTTCTCGATAAAAGTTTGGAGGACAAGCGGCGGGATTTTCATATGGCCCGTACCGTCAGCTTGGTCAATGCGGAACGTGAACGCATCCCGGTAACGGTGTTTTTGAATTTCCAAATAAATGCGGACATGGTTAATCTCATCTTCCAGCTTCACGAAATCCTGCCCGTTCTGAAAGATATAACGGAAATAATTCGATGTGGAAATGCTCATGCTCTGAATTTCCTCGTACATTTGCATTTGGGCCATACTATAAATATTCGTTAAGCAGTTCAGAAAAAAGTGGGGCTTGATCTGCAATTTCATATATTCTAGCTGAATTCTTTGTTTCTCCAGTTTATGCTCGTAAATATCGATTTTAAAAATTTTAATTTGCTCGAGCAGATTTTTAAACAGCTTGTTCGCATATTCCAGCTCGACGATTTTGTTCATTTTGAGATCGAGCGGCTTGCTGTCCTCGTTAAACTGCGTCAAATTATATGAAAACTTTTTTAGGGGCCTTAGGATTAGAATATTGAAATAGACCATAAGCCCGCATATGGAACAAGCGACAATGGCAGCCAAGAGCATAATGAGCAGCTGGGCGATCATTATTTTTTCAAATGCACCGAATTTCATGAGCATCTTCACGCCGAAGGTCGCATTTGCAAATTGTCCGCTGACGGTGGTTTTGGTTTGCGTAAAGTCCAGAAGGGACTTCTTTTCCGCGTCCTTCCGGGCCGCCGCTTCTTCCTCATTTTTCGGGTTAACGATGATGTCTCCGTTCTGATCTACCAAGGAAACAAGGCCGTTGCTTTCTTGATCGATCTGCTGCAAGGGACGGATTAGGTTATCAGCGGAAATCAGGCAAATCATGTAGCTTTCATAATAAGGCACGATATTAATGACAAAATACTGATCATTTATGAGAATTGGAGACCAATTGGAATAAAACTTTTCTAACAGGTTTTTATCTTGAACATAGGTGAAAACCTGTTTTTTTAATTCCAGATAATCGGGATAGATAAGGCTTGTTGGCGCGGAATTCAAAAAATATTGCTGGTCTTTTAAGTAGACAAAGAAATTGTATTTTTGATTATAATTTTTTTGAAGCTCGGAAAAACGCTTATACAGCTCTGTATTTGCCTTAATAAACTCGGTATCGTCGGGACGGTGCTTATTCATGGTTTTTACGTTGTCATCGTTTGCAAGCGTCCAGCCCATATATTGGTTGATATTGGAGAAATCAAGATTGATGCGATCGATGTACATATTAGCCGTATCCTGCAAAAATCGGGTGGTTTGCTGCTTAACGATTGAAATCGCCGAAATGCTGATCAGACAATCCAATACCAATACAGAGATTAATATCAAGAGCATCACTTTTACATAGTGCCTAATCGGATAGGATTTGCCCGCCGTTGGTTTTTTCATATGTCTCATTTCGAGTCCTTTCATTCCGGATTAGCTGAAAAAGCGGCTATATCTGTTCGTAAATCCTATTATAAAGCTAATGCAGAGCAATTAGACATATCGATTCTCCGGTTTTTGATCCAAAGTCCGAAAAGAAACATAGAAAGTCTGGATAGTGTTATCGTCAAGGTTATCATCACGATTTGCAGGATAAGCCTATCCCCCTATATCCGCATAAAAGTCCGAATAACCGTTTAGTGAAGTCCGCATTGTTAAAAAAGAAGGATCTATAATAAAGAGGTAGAGAGAGCGATTGGAAAACATGGACCGAGAAAGAAGAAGGATGGGGGTAAACGCTTTGAAAACCAGCCAATTAAACATCAATATGCTGCATACAATCGGCCGGATAAGAAAGAACTGGGGCTTGTACATCCTGCTGCTGCCTGCCGCAGTGCTGCTTCTGCTATTTTCGTATAAGCCGATGTACGGCGTGCTGATTGCTTTTAAAGATTACAGTCCTGCTTTAGGAATAATGGAAAGCCCTTGGGCGGGATTCAAGTATTTCGAGAAATTTTTCAACTCCTATCAATTTTCGATCACGATTAAAAATACGCTGATCATTAGCCTTTACAGCATAGCCACCTTTCCGATCCCGATTATGCTTGCGCTGATGATCAATCAAATGCGCGTAAACCGTTTTAAGCAAGTGTTCCAGACCGTTACCTACATGCCGCATTTCATTTCTACTGTAGTCATGGTCGGTCTGATCCTGATCTTATTTTCGCCTGGCAACGGTCTCCTCGGAAATATTTATCGACTATTTGGAGCAGAAGCCCCTAACCTGATGGGATCGGCCCAATTGTTCACCAGTGTTTACGTTTGGACGGATGTTTGGCAGCATACCGGTTGGGACAGCATCATTTATATTGCAGCCCTATCGGCAGTCGATCCGAGCCTTTACGAAGCGGCAAAGGTGGATGGAGCGAGCCGCTGGCAGAGAATTCGGTATATTGATTTGCCCATGCTGCTCCCGACGGCTATCACTTTGCTGATCCTTCGGATCGGGGGACTGCTTGGCGTTGGATTTGAAAAGGTGTATCTCATGCAGAACAATCTGAACATTTCCTCCAGCGAGGTCATTGCGACCTATGTATATAAAATCGGGATGCTCAGCAGCCAGTACAGCTTTTCCTCGGCCATCAATCTGTTCAATACAATCATTAATTTCATATTGCTGATTCTAGTCAACCAAATGGCGAAAAAATACAGCGAAAACAGCCTGTGGTAACAGAAAGGAAGGATCATGATGAATGCACTGGAAGCGGCGGCGAAACCGGTCGTACAGAAGGGAAAAAGGCGTACCCTGGACGTCATGGAAATGTTGATATACTTGTTTGCGGGACTGATGCTGATCATCATCGTTTATCCGATTTACTTTATCGTGATGGCGTCATTCAGCGATCCGTCTGCAGTCGCAAACGGCCAGATGTGGTTTTTTCCGAAAGGCTTTACGCTCGATGGCTATCAGGAGCTGCTAAAACATTCTAACATTTGGATAGGCTACAAAAATACGATTCTGTATACGGCCGCAGGGACGTTAATCAGCTTGGCGATCAATGTCTCGGCTGCGTATGCGCTCTCCAGAAAGGACCTTGTCGGCCGCAAAGCCATTACGATGTTTTTTATCTTTACGATGTTTTTTAACGGCGGCTTGATCCCTACCTTCCTGACGATCCGAGACTTTCATATGTATGACACGTTTCTCGTCATGGTACTGCCTTTCTCTGTTGCCGTATTCAATATCATCGTGGCGCGTACATTTTTCCAGTCCAGTATTCCCGGCGATTTGTGGGAAGCCGCGCAGCTCGACGGCTGCGGCAACCTGAAATATTATGTTCAAATCGTTTTGCCGCTGTCCAAAGCGATCCTTTCGGTTTTGGCGCTTTGGACGGCCGTAGGGTATTGGAATTCCTATTTTAACGCGCTGATTTATTTGAAGGATCAGGATCTGTATCCCCTGCAGCTTGTTCTGCGGAACATCCTGATTACGAACCAGATGCAGTCGAGCATGGGGACGGGCGAAGCGGCGGTCGTTGCCCTGCGTCTGGCCAACCTGATGCGCTACTCCGTCATCATCGTCTCTACGCTGCCAATTATGTGCATGTATCCGTTCGTACAAAAATATTTCAACCAGGGGGTGATGATTGGCGCCGTGAAGTAAACCTGCCATTTGAAGATCAAAATAGGTTGAGGGGGAATTTTTGAATGGGTATCCAATCGAAAACAATGGGAAAAAGACGTTTGGTTATATTGCTTTTGAGCTTGATCATGCTATTCAGTCTTATCGGCTGCGCCGGCAAAGAGGAGAATGCTCCGGCAGACAAAGGCTCCGATTTTAACAAAGAAGGACTGCCGATCGTAACGGCTCCTGTCACGCTGGACGTGTTGACCGTTCGTTGGGGCAATATGGGGGATACGTTCAAAAGTAATAAATGGCTGCAGGATCTTGAAAAAGAGAGCAACGTAAAAATCAATTGGCAGGTGATGTCCTCCAATGACTGGGGCGAGCAAAAGTCCATCATGCTGGCCAGCGGAACGCTTCCGGATATCATACTTGGCGATAACGTATTTTCGGATTCCGATATCGTAAACAACTTATCCTATTTCCTTCCGCTTGATGATTATATCGATGAGTATATGCCTAATCTTAAAGCTGCTTTGTTAGAAACGCCGGAGATGAAGAAAATCAGCACGTTTCCGGACGGGAAGATGTATTCGCTGCCCGCAAGACTGCCTTCGCGGCCTATGACTACGATGCAGCCTGTCATCAATAAAGCATGGCTTGATCGCCTGGGTTTAGAAGTGCCGAGCAATATCGAGGAACTTTACAATGTGTTCAAAGCGTTCAAAGAAAAAGACCCGAACCAAAACGGAAAAGCGGATGAAATTCCTTTTAGCGGTTCGGTAGACATCAGCATGGATTTTCTGAACCCTTTCGGCATAACGGACTTGAACGGAAACAGCATGATGCTTAAGGATGGCGAGCCTACATTCTATCCCGCTGCAAACGAATACAAAGAGGGGCTCAAATGGGCGCATAAATTGTATTCGGAAGGCTTGATCGATCAGGAGCTGTTCACGCAGGACAACACCATGTCTTCGGCGAAGCAGCAAAATCCAGATGCTGCCCTCATCGGTTTCTCCAATCAGTGGATACCAGATGCCGTCTTCGGCAAATGGAAGGATGAATATGCGACAATTCCGTCAATTGCAGGTCCGGACGGTAACCGTTACCAAACGGGGGATCCGGTAGGCTTAAGCTTGAGACGTAACGAGCTGTTGATCACGACCTCCAGCAAACATCCAGAAGTTGCGGCACGTTGGGCGGACCAGTTCTACACCAATGAAGCAAGCATTCAAAATTTCTGGGGTGCAATCGGCACGGTTATCCAGAAAAATGACGACGGCACTTACGCACTAATGTCTCCGCCGGAAGGCACAAGCGCGGATGCTTGGTACTGGGATCAATCCTTACGGGATTTTGGCCCGAAATACGTAAGCCCTAGCTTCGAGAAAAATATCATTCTAGACGAGAAGACCGGTGACGGACTGAAGCTCGTGATTGATAAGCTCAGCAATGAGTATGTGACCGAGCCATTCCCGAATGTTATGTACAGCGCGGAAGAATTCCAGGAGCTGCCTACGCTTACTACGGATATCGACAGCTATGTTAAGACGACCCGCGCCCAGTGGATAACGAAAGGCAATATCGACGAAGAATGGGACGCGTATATCAAACAGCTTAATGCAATGGGACTTAAACGGCTTGTAGAGATTCGTACCGACGCTTATCAGCGTTACTTAGACGTCAAGTAATAATCATGAAGGAGCATGCTAGCGATGGTAAAGGTAACGGTATGGAATGAAAATCGCCACGAGCGGACTAATCCGCTCGTAGGTGAAATATATCCGGATGGCATTCATGGCACGATTGCCGGATTTTTAGCGGAAGCCGGTTATGAAGCGGGAACGGCTACGCTCGATGATCCGGAGCACGGTTTGACGGATGAGGTTTTAAATCGGACAGATGTACTCATTTGGTGGGGGCACTTGGCGCATCATGAGGTTGATGAGGCCATCGTCGAGAAGATTTATGGACGGGTGTTGAAGGGGATGGGACTCATTGTTCTGCACTCCGGACATGCGTCGAAAATTTTCGCAAAACTGCTTGGTACGCCGACAGGTCAATTGAAGTGGCGTGAAGCAGACGAAAAGGAACGAATATGGGTGATTGATCCGGCCCATCCGATCGCTTCAGGGCTTGGCGAATATATCGTGCTTCCCCAGGAAGAGATGTACGGCGAGCATTTCAATATACCGTCACCTGACCAGTTGGTATTCATCTCTTGGTTTGAAGGCGGCGAAGTGTTTCGCAGCGGCGTTACGTACCACCGGGGGCAAGGGAAAATCTTCTATTTCCGTCCGGGCCATGAGACGTACCCGACCTACCACAATAAGGAGATTCAAAAGGTAATCATCAACGGCGTACGCTGGGCAGCGCCAAGTCATACCTGCGAACCCGTTTACGGCAATGCGTCTCCGCTGGAACCGATTCGGCCGAAGGCTTAAGAGAGGAGAGAGAAAGATGAGAAAGTTCCGGATCGGTTTGATTGGTTTGGGGGGAATGGCCCAAGAGCATATAAGGTGGATGAACGCCGAAGGCCGTTTTGAGATTGTTGCCGTGAGCGACGTATATGAAGAAGCGCTCTCCAAAGTGGGGGAACAGCTCGCAGTCGCTCCCGACAAGAGATATTCCGACTATAACCGCCTGATTGAAGACACGGACGTTGACGCCGTAGTTTCGGTAACGCCAAACAACGTCCATGCGGAAATTGTCCGTGCTTGCCTTCAGGCGCGGAAGCCGTTCATGGCAGAAAAACCGTTTACCCGCGTATTTGAAGAAGCCGTGCAGCTGCTGGAATTGTACGAACAGCAGCCGATTCCGGCGATGCTCGCCTTTACGTACCGCTACACGCCGGCTTTCCGGTATGCAAGGGAACTCGTGCGGGAAGGGAAAATTGGTGCCGTTCGCAGCTTCTCTATTCAGTATTTACAGGGATGGGGCGCGGCACCAAACAATGTTCCCTATATATGGCGGTTTAACAAAGAGATAACCGGTACGGGCACGCTTGGCGATTTAGGTTCGCATATGATCGATATGGCGCGCTTTCTCTTTGGTGAATTCGAGGAGCTGACGGCGCAGCTGCATACCATAATTGCCGAACGCCAGGATCCGGCAAGCGGGAACAGGGTCAAAATCGAGGTCGACGACTTTGCAAGCTTCCAGGCCCGGATGTCGGGTGATGCCATGGGCGTATTCCAGACGACACGCAATGCCATCGGGTCGGGTAATCAGCACGAAGTTTCCATCTACGGGGATTCCGGTACGATTCATGCTTCAACGCTGCGTCCGGATCACTTGGATTGGGTTCGCGAGGAAGCGCCCGGACAGCTCGCTAAGACCGTGATCGAAGTGCCAAAGCATTGTAAAGTAACGCAATACGCCGATTTCACCGCATTGCTCGAGGGGAACATACCCGATGGACTGCCGACATTTATGGACGGCTACCGCAACCAACAGATATTGGACGCCATTGTCAGGGCAAGTGAATCGAAAACAGCCATTCATCTATAAGTTCATGCTCAAACACGATGATCCGGTTCAGCGGTGTGAGAAACAGAATTCAGAGAAAGCAGCCTGCTCCTTGTAGAGCGGCTGTTTTTTTTGTATGCTAATCCATTCCTGCCATTAGCCTCAGCTTACTAAAAAAAATAAGTATGATTAGGACCGCTATCCCCAAAGTGGTCAGACCTGCTTGAGCGAATGGCGTCATCAGAACGACTTATATCTGCTCGGAGAGAACGTGGCTTATCGCCCGGAATGCTAGTCGTAGTCTTTTAAAACAGATGCAAATACAGTGAAGTTTATACAACAGATGCAGATACAGTGTAGTTTGAACAACAGTTGCAGGTACAGTGTGGTTTGAACAACAGATGCAGATACCGCGTAGTTTGAACAACTGTTGCCGATACAGTGTGGTTTGAACAACAGATGCAGGTACAGTGTAGTTTTACAACAGTTGCCGATACAGTGTAGTTTGAACAACAGATGCAGGTACAGTGTGGTTTGAACAACAGATGCAGGTACAGTAGTTTGAACAACAGTTGCAGATACCGTGTGGTTTGAACAACAGATGCAGATACCGTGTAGTTTGAACAACAGTTGCAGATACCGTATGGTTTGAACAACAGATGCAGATACAGTGTAGTTTGAACAACAGTTGCAGGTACAGTGTAGTTTGTACAACGGAAATCCGTCTGAAGCAGTATAATCCACTCTACATTGTAGTTTTTACAATAGAATCGTTCAATTGGGGCTCTTTTACCGGTTAGGAGGTGATTTCTGTTGTATTTTCTGCAACGTAGCCTCTCGACTGGGGCCCCATGTGAGAATTCTGTTGTACTTTATGCATTAGAATTTAGCGCAAGTGCTACTGAGTTGTTTGCCGCATTGCCTTCAATAATGGAGAAATGAGAAAAATAATTCATGAGGGCAGCAAAACAAAGAAGATGACTCTGAGAGGCGTCGCTAAGCCGCAAGAATCATCTTTTTAAAATTATAAGAATTTATAAATTATTACTTATATACTTATAAGTCTGTTTCCATATGTCCGCGGAACGAGCTTTTGCCGATTAGGACGGCATCAGCCGTTTACGCTTAGGCACTTCTTATGCTGATTGTTTAGAAGGCTACCAAGCATGAGTGGATTGATTGTCAGGTTTTGCTGCATTCCATGCGGCTACAGCGTCGCGAAGCGTGTTATTGCCTCTCGGGATCAACCATGAGCCATTGGTAACCTTATTTCCGGCATCGGAGCCTGCGCTTCTCTTAACATGAAGAAAATTGGTAGAGGTTGGCACCGGATGGTAATGGATTTCAATAGGGTAGACGTGTATTTGCGGCATGCCCGGAACGGAATTGTCTGAGATTCTCACCGTGGCGTAAATATATACGGTATCCGCTTTTACTTCTATGCTTCCCTCCGTTATGGTCGCAGAGGCTGGTTTTCCTTTAATCCAGGCTTTAATGATGGGATTGGTAGCTACCTTTTCAATGTCGACAGCCTGTTGAACTGTCTTCGGTGCCCCGGTGAATAGGGTAGCAGCAAGATTAACCTTAGGCGGTTTTTTCTTCTTTTCTTTTTTCGGCGTTGCTACGGCTTCAGTTTTTGATTCTTCCGCTTTTTTTGGTTCGGGTTTAGGGGCGGAGGCTTCTTCTGCGGCTTTTGCTGTTCGAATCTCTTTCGTTTTCTCCGCTTTAATAACGAGAGCATTAATACTGCTTTCCAATACAGTGAGATCGTCGGCAAGTTCTAATAACCGATCAAAGCTCTCATCGTGGTAGTGATATAACTGAGAATGTACACCAAGCTTGCTTCCGTATAGCTCCCGCAATTTCTTGAATTTTTTAGTATCTGTTTTAGGAACATCAGCTTCGGTCATTCTCTGAATCGGTTTCGCTGAAGCATCGGCTTTCATCAGCTGCCGCGCGGCGCCGTTCCCGATGGTTCGCTGTAGTTGAATGAGCTGTGCCGCTGTATAACCTCCATTAGAAGCGGATGCAAGCTGCATAGGATGAGACGCTGGTGAAGAATGGTCTTGTTGCGATACAGCCGCCTGCTTTTGAGCCGGCTGCGGCGTAATTGTGTTTTTCAAAAGTCCGCCTCCTAGTATCCGAATACCATTGGCTATTCATAGATTTACAGTAACATAATATGGTAAGTGTCTCAATGCAACTGCGCTTGACTTCTTGCTGCCTGCGAACAGTTAGGGATTGGCGGCTAATCTGTTATACTAAACAAAATTAATCAGTGTCCTCATTGGAATAAATTTAAAGGTCACTGCTGATTCAATAAAATGCGAGGAGCTTTCAAGTTGATGCAAGCCTTAAGATTATTACGAAGCTTTAACTTTCTGTACTTTGCTTTACTCTCCATGTTTATTACGTTTTTGCCTGTCTATCTAGATGAACAGGGCTTAAGACCGGCGCAAATTGGCTTCATCATTGGTACGGGAGGCTTTGTTACGATAATCACCCAGCCGCTGTGGGGAATTATTAGCGATAGAACGAAGACGATTCGCAAAATATTGCTGCTGCTGCTTGTACTATCCAGCATTATTGGTTATGCGCTCTACAGCTCCAGCCATTTTATATTGCTTATTTTGTTTGCGATGCTGATGTATTTTTTCCTAATGCCGATTGATCCATTGACGGAAAGCCTTAACTTCTCGGTATCCGAGGCTTCGGGCGTCAGCTATGGCTCGATCCGTACGTATGGTGCCTTGGGTTACGCTGTCACCTCGCTGCTCACGGGCTATGTGATGTCTTATTTCGGAGCGAACAGTCTTGCTTTGCTATTTGCTGCCATTGGCGTTATTAGCTTTGCCGTAAGCTGGCTGATGCCGGATGTTCCCGTTACAGGCAAGCCGGTTACGTTGAGCTCCCTGAAGCAATTCATTGGCAATAAAGAAACGCTTATGTTTCTCGTGCTAATATTTGTATGTTCGGTCCCGGCACGGATGAACGATACGTTTCTCGGCATTTACATCCGGGAGCTGGGAGGAACCCCCGAGCTGGTCGGACAGGCTTTTTTTCTGGCGGCGGGTAGCGAGATCTTGGTATTTGCTCTAAGCTTCTGGTGGCTGCGCAAGGGTAAAGAAATGCTGCTAATATCAATCTCTGCTGCGTTTTTCTTTATTCGGTTTTTCATTTCGGCGTGGATCACCGATCCGCATATGTTAGCGTATTTACAAATTTTGCAGCTGCTGACGTTCCCGGTCTTTTATTCCGCAGCGATTCAATATCTGTACCGAATCGTACCGGTGGAATGGCGGGCTACGGGTCAAACGGTGCTGGCGCTGCTCTTCTTCGGCGTATCGGGCATTCTAGCCTCCTATTTAGGAGGCTCCATCTATGGCCTATTCGGTGCCAAAACGCTATACCTAACGATAGCGGGGATGTCTTTTGCCGGTATGCTGTTTGGTCTGGTTTTGTACCGGGTGTATGAAAAGAAGGGAAAAGCGGAAGCGGTATAAAGCTAAAGCCACTGCTGTAACTGTGGAGAAGATTGGGGCTTCCGGTCAATTTTGATGCTTGCGGAAGTAATAGGGAGACAAAGGCGAATGCTGAAGCTTCTCCTGTTCGAAATGTCTCTAAAGCGAATGCTGTCTCCTCTGGTTCGACTTCTCACCTTCGTTCTTTCGTCTTGTTCTATTCTTTTTTTATTTAGATGGAATTTCTCCCTTTAAAATGATGAGAAGCGGCGAATTTAATCAATTAGATGGAATTTCTCCATCTAATTCTAAGGAAACAATAGAATATGGTGAAAACCACTGAATTAACAGGAGAAATTCCATCTAATCTGATTTGTGGACTGAAACGCGGTCATTTAACTGGAGAAATTCCAGCTAATCGATTGGACGGAGAAGCAAGCGGTAAGAAGCAACGGAGTAGAGGTTAGGGAGTAGCAGTTAAGGAGTAGCGGTTAAGGAGTAGGGGTTAAGGAGTAGGGGTTAAGGAGTAGAGATTAAGGAGTCGCAGTTAAGGAGTAGCAGTTAAAGAGTAGCGGTTAAGGAGTAGWGRTTAAGGAGTAGCAGTTAAGGAGTAGCAGTTGAAGAGTAGAAGTTAAGRAGTAGAAGTTAAGAAGAAGAGGTTAAGGAGTAGCAGTTAARGAGTAGMRGTTWAGGAGTAGAAGTTAAGGAGTAGCAGTTAAAGAGTAGYGGTTAAGGAGTAGTGGTTAAGGAGTAGTGGTTAAGGAGTAGCAGTTAAGGAGTAGAAGTTAAGGAGTAGCAGTTAAAGAGTAGTGGTTAAGGAGTAGTGGTTAAGGAGTAGCAGTTAAGGAGTAGCAGTTGAAGAGTAGAAGTTGTTAAGGAGTAGAAGTTAAGGAGTAGCAGTTAAAGAGTAGCGGTTAAGGAGTAGTGGTTAAGGAGTAGCAGTTAAGGAGTAGCAGTTGAAGAGTAGAAGTTAAGAAGTAGAAGTTAAGAAGAAGAGGTTAAGGAGTAGMAGTTAAGGAGTAGMAGTTGAAGAGTAGAATTTAAGGAGTAGAAGTTAAGAAGAAGAGGTTAAGGAGTAGCAGTTAAGGAGTAGAAGTTAAGAAGAAGAGGTTAAAGAGTAGCAGTTAAGGAGTAGCAGTTAAAGAGTAGCAGTTAAGGAGTAGGGGTTAAGGAGTAGATTAAGCAGTAGAAGTTAAGTAGTAGAGATTAAGGAGAAAAAGTTAAGCAGTAGAAATTACGTAAGTAAAGCAGTAGAAACAAGACAAGTAGAGCTAAGAAGTAGAAGCTATGCGGCAAAAGCGAAGCAGTAGAATCAAAGCAGTATAAGCAAAGCAGTAGAATCAAAGCAGTATAAGCAAAGAAGTAGAAGTCAAGCAATATGAAACATAATCATCTTGAATTCAAACGATAGATGCAAAAATAAAACAACCAACATGCCGCAAAGGCATGTTGGTTGTTTTTGTTTCCTGCTCTTTCACTAATTTGAATGCCAGCATAGTCGTCCGCCGGCTGTTCGGTCCGACAAAGGCGGTGAAGCCGCCGCATCGCTGTAATGAGTGAGGTCGGAGTGTTAGTAGCGGAGCTGCTATTCCTGTTAAAGTGAAGCTGCTGCTCCTACAGTCTGCCGTTATTCCTTTACCGCGCCAATGACAATCCCTTTGACAAAGTAGCGCTGCAGGATTGGATAGACGAGCAGGATGGGCAGGGCGCCGATGAAAATTTGCGATGCCCGAAGCGTGCGCTGGGATTTGTTCGCAACGATTGACGGATCGAACTTGCTCATATCCGCCTGTACGATTACGGTCTGCAGGAAGCTTGCAAGCGGAAGATCCATCGATTCCTTGATATAGATCAAGCCGTCGAAATAAGCGTTCCAATGCATAACCATCGTGAACAACGAGATCGTCGCAATCGCCGGCATGGAGATCGGAAGGTAAATCGAGACAAAGCTTCTCAAGTGGCTGGCGCCGTCAATGAAAGCAGCTTCTTCAAGCTCTTTCGGCACGGTGCGGAAGAAGTTGAGCAGCAGAATAACGTTATATACCGATACCGTGACTGGAAGAATAAGCGCCATAAGCGTGTTCATAAGTCCAAGCTTGAGAATGAGAATATAACCTGGAATCAATCCGCCGCTGAAGAGCATCGTTACGACGAAATACCATAAATAAATGTTCCGCGCCCGGAAGATGCGGGTTTCTTTGGATAGGGCATAGGCGGCCACGGCGTTCACGGCCATGGCAAGCGCCGTACCGAGAATGGTCCGCTGCACCGATACCCAAAGGGAAGACAAAAAGTTGGCGTTCTCGAAGGTTTTGGAGTAAGCCTCGAAGGTGAAGCCAACCGGCCAAAAAGTAACAAGTCCGGCATTAGCCGGAGCGGACGAGCTTAAGGACACCATCAGCAAATGATACAACGGCAGCAAACAGATAACCGAGATGACGGTGAGCAGCACATTGTTGAAGAGGCTGAATATGCGGTAAGACATGGTTTTGTGATACATGAGCAGTCACCCTTTCTAGAAGATCCTGTAGCCGGCGAATTTATAGGCAAGACGGTAGGAGATAACGATCAGGATTAAGCTGATCAAGGATTTGAAGAAGCCGACAGCCGTCGCAAAGCTGAATTGTCCGCTAAGCAAGCCTTCACGGTACACGAATGTGTCAATAATATCGCCTTGCTGATAGATGAGCGGGCTGTAAAGGTTGAACACTTGGTCGAAGTTGGCGTTAAGCACGTTGCCGAGCGCGAGCGTAGCGACAACGATGAGAATCGGGATAAGCGCAGGTATCGTAATATGCATCGTTTGCTTGATCCGGTTCGCTCCGTCGACCTCGGCCGCTTCGTACAATGCCGGATTTATGCCAGCAAGCGCCGCGAGGATGATAATCGTATTAAAGCCAAATTCCTTCCATACATCGCTGAAAATAATCGTGAACCGGAACCAGAAACCGTCACCCAGGAAGAAAATCGGCTTTATGCCAAATACATTCGAGAGGAACTGGTTGATAAGCCCGGTCTGGGCAAGCACATCGATCAGAATGCCGGAGAGCGTAACCCAAGAAAGAAAGTGTGGCAAATAGACGAGCGTTTGGATCGATCTTTTGAGCCCCATATTCCGTACCTCGTTAAGCAGCAAGGCAAAAATAAACGGAATGATCAAGTTCATAATGATCTTGGAGCAGGCGAAAAATAACGTATTCCACGTAATTTGCAGAAAATATTCATTCTCGAGCATGTAACGGAAATGTTTAAGTCCGACCCATGGCGAGCCGGATATACCGAGCCCGGCCTTATAATCCTGAAACGCCATGACAAGCCCGGACATGGGAAGATAAGCAAAAATGAAGACCAGCAGCACGGCTGGCAGCACCATCAAATGAAGCATCCATGGCTGCTTATAGCCGCTGTTTTTTTTCATTTTCTGGGCAGCTTTAGGGTTTAGTTGCAATAGGGTATTAGAGTCCATAATTCTCCCTTTCCGTAAAATCATATTTGTGTAACACTTGAAACCCTGATATAAATAGTAACAAAGTCCATCCGCACGAAACTATAAGACAATGTTAGGATTCATAGGTTTTTGTTAGGCAGATCAGCCGGGGGGATCGAAAAATGGTACTACGCCAAAGCGCAGCGTTTGTAAAAAAGAAGATGGGGCCGAGGTACAGCCTTTTTGCCAAAATGAATATTTTGATTCTGGTCCTTTTTATTCCGATCATCATTCTGTTCGCTTATTCCAACGAAATCGCAACGAATATTATCAGCAAGGAGCTGCGGGCTTCCAACATGAAGCAGCTTTCCTTTCTGTCCAGCCAAATCGATTCGCGGATCGATCAAACGGTCGATTTCGTCATTACGTTCTCAAGGGACCCGAATGTCGAGAAATTCAACGGGTTAAACATTTGGGACGATCTCTATGACCGGATGCAGACGAGATATGTCGTGCAGGAGAAGATGATGCTGCAGTCGGGCATAGCGAATATTTGGCCGGTTACGTATACGGTTTATTCACAGCAAAACAAAGAAGCGATATCCAACAATAAGGATACGATCAAATACGACGAGGCTTATTTGAACAACAATATGACGGGAGAATGGACATACGGCGACGGCAGGGAGAGCGTGCCGGACGACCAAAAATCGTTCCATTGGTTTTATACCGATTCCTTTGGTCATCAAGGCGCGCTTAAAGGCAGCAATCTAGTCGTACAAGCGAGCTTTGGCCATGAGAATATCGAGAATATGCTGGATACTTATAAAGCGGGGGGACAAGGGGATCCGATCTTTTACCGCAAAGGCAAACCGCCGATCCTGAACCGCAGCGCTTCCAAGGAGCTTGCAGGAGAACTGGTTCGTTTTCTCGATGGAAGGCAGCTTGATGCAACCGAGCAGGAGATTGTCCGTTTGGACGGTAAAAACTATTTGGTAAGCGCGGTGAAATCGCCGCAGCTCAATTGGTATTTGGTCGACATCGTGCCGCTGGACCAGATGCTCGGACCGATATCGTTCAGCCGGAATCTCTTTTATTTGTCGATGGCTTTGCTGTTCGCGATCGGGATATCCGCATCCGTACTGCTTTACAGGAACGTGCAGCGTCCGATCATCAAGCTGATTCGCGGCTTGCAGAGCGTGCAGCGCGGAGATTTCTCGGTACAGATCAAAGAGAATGTCAACAACGAGTTTGCCTTTCTCTTTTACCGGTTCAATGAAATGTCGCGGCAAATTCAGGATCTGGTCGAGAAGGTGCTCGGCGAGAAGCTGAGGGCAAGGGAAGCGACGCTGAAGCAGCTGCAGGCGCAGATCAATCCCCATTTTCTCTATAACTGCCTGGGCTATATTATTAATATGGCACAGATGAAAGAGGAGGAGGCGGTCGTATCGATGGCTTATAATTTAAGCGCTTATTACCGCTATACGACTCGAATGGAACGGCAAACCGGCTCCGTGGAGGAAGAAATCAAGCTGATCGTCAATTATTTGGACATTCAGAAGCTGCGCAACGAAAGAATTTACTATACGATCGATATACCGGATGAGCTGCTAAAGCAGCAGGTTCCTCGTTTGCTGATCCAGCCCGTTGTGGAAAATGCCGTCATTCATGGCGTTGGCAAAACCTATTCTTCGGGTGAAATTCGTATTCGGGGCGAGGTTTCGGGAGGTTTATGCAAAATATATATCGACGACGACGGTCCCGGCATGAACCCGGAGCAGCAGGACGCGCTTAACCGGAAAATGAAGGAGCCGCTGCAGGAGGAGATGGGCTGCGGCCTTTGGAATACCAATCAAAGAATTATGCATCAGTTTGGAGAAGGGTCTTATCTCTATTTTACCAAATCAATTTTAGGGGGATTTCGAACCGAAATCATCTGGCAGATGCCCCTCGAAGAAGAGCTGTGACATCATCCCAACATACAAGGAGATCCATTACATGCAAATGATCATAGTAGATGATGAAGCCCACTGGGTAGATAATTTATCGATGCACAAGCCTTGGCATACGCTCGGTATTGAACAGGTTCATAAAGCTTATTCCGCGCAGGAAGCGCTGCAAATTATAGCGACCCAGCCGATTGATATTATCATATCTGATATTTTAATGCCTGAAATGACAGGGATAGAGCTCATAGAGAAAATCCGAGCCAGCGATAAGAGAATCAAATGCATTATTTTATCCGGGCATTCGGATTTTGAATATGCGAAGGAGGCCGTGCGGCATCAAGCCATTGAATACTTGCTGAAACCGCCGACCGATCAAGAATTGTTCGGAGCAGTCAAGAAGGCGATCGAACAACTGAAAGCGGAATGGGAGAGCATCAGCTCTCATGAACGTACGGAATATACGCTGCGGGAGAACCTTCCGCTGCTGCGGGGACAGCTGCTGCTTGATGCGCTGCGCGGAACGAGGTTTCCCGCCGACGAGTGGAGCAGAAAGCTGGAAAATTACCATTTGCCGATCCGGTTCGGGGATTGCGCGCTGCTACTCGTCCGTTTGGAGGAGGAGTTCGGGCAGTACCGCAACAACGGCCAGCAGCTGATGGAATATGCGATAATCAACATTGCGGAAGAAATTTTCGGCGAATTTACGGAGGTTTGGGGAGTCAGGGAGGAGCATGGCTATTTGGCTTTCCTGCTTCAGTTCAAGGGAGACGATCCAGCAATCAGGAAGGAAATGCTGCTGGAGAAGCTTGCCGTGCAGCTGCAGGCGAAGGTCAAACAGTTTTTGAAAGGTTCACTCTCGATTGTCATCACGGAGCCGTTCCGTTTTCCCGAGCAGCTTGCGGATGTTTACCGGAAGGCTGCCGCTTCCTTTCGCCAAATTGTCGGGGATGAACGTGAATTCGTCATGCGTGTCAGCGACCTGGAGCAAACGGTATCCGAGGGCGCTTTGGATGCGATCCACAGCCCGCCGTCTTTGAACAATCTGCTGGAAGCCGGGCGCTGGGACGCGGTGGAAGAAAAGCTGCGGCTAGTTTTCACGGAGCTTGATCACAAATGGTCCGATTCCTGGGAGCACTGCATGGAGGCCGGTTTTCTGATCGCGTCGGCATTTACGCACTACGCGCATCGAAACGGGTATTCGCTGGCCAAGCTTTTAGGAGAGGACATGGAACTATTACAGAGGGGGGAAGCTTTCAGCTCCATCAGCAAGCTGCGTAATTGGTCTATGATGGGACTTGGCAAGCTGAAAGTGGGAACAGCCAATGAGGTGAACGACATCCGTTCCCATTATGTGAAGAAGGTTCAGGCGTTTACTGAAAAAAATCTTCACCTGGATGTGTCATTGCGCGCGCTAGCCGATCATGTGAACCTGCATACGACGCATTTATCCAAAATTTATAAAATCGAAACCGGCGAAGGAATTAGCGATTACGTGTCCCGGCTTCGTATGGAACGGGCCTGCCATCTGCTGAAAACGACCGACAAAAAGGTATATGAAATCAGCGCGGAAATCGGATATTTGGAGCCGGCTTACTTCATCAAGGTGTTCAAACGCCAGTTTGGCGTGACGCCGCAGGATTATCGGATCGGCTCCTAACAACATGACAGAGTCCTATGGAAACTAACAAAGTCATATAGATGCCCTCCCCTGCTGCTTGGTAAAGTAGCTTATGTGATCATCTTACTTCAAAGGGGACTGAAACATGAATAAACTTAGAAAAGCATGGGTGTTGCTCATCGCTATGGCCTTCATCGTAAGTGCTTGCAGCGGAAATACCGGCAAGAACGAGAATAAAGGCACAGAGAATACCGCGACGAATACAGCGACGAATACAGCCGCTGAGTCAGAGTCTGATACCGCGTTTGCAAAAGGCAAATATGATCCGCCGATTGAAATCAGCACGGTCATTATGCCGAGAAAGTATACCAATGGCGACACCAAGGAAAACAATGTGCATGACCGCTGGATGCTGGAGCAGTTCGGTATGAAGCATAAGGATACTTGGTATCCGGCAGGAAACGACCAATACAAGCAGAAGCTTCAGCTCGCGATTGCCTCTGGCGAGAAACTTCCGGATTTCGTCTTTGTGCCGACCGACCCGATCTTGACGAATCAGCTTATCGATTCCGGACAATTTTTGCCGATTGGCGAGCTGTTTGATAAATATGCGAACCAAACATGGAAAGACCATGCCGCGCAGCATCCGGAATTATGGTATCCCTTCACGAAGGACGGCAAGAAGTGGAATGTACCGATTCTAGAATATACCGATAATGATGACACGCTCTTGTGGCTGCGCGAGGATTGGATGGAGAAGCTGAACCTGGAAGCTCCTAAAACGATTGCGGACCTCGATAATATTTTGGACAAATTTAAAAATCAGAATCCAGACGGACTCGCTGCTAAGGACGTGTATCCGCTCGCGATTTCTTTGAAGAACAACACGAATACGTGGATGGGCTCGCTCGACTGGCTTTATGGCGCATATGGCGCGGTGGAAGAGCAATGGAACAAGGACGCAAACGGCAATCTTGAGTACGGTTCTGTTAACCCGGGAGCGAAGCAAGCGCTCGCCAAGCTGAAAGAATGGATGGAAAAAGGTTATATTCATCCGGATGCAGCTTTGTGGGACGAAGGAAAAACAGCTGAAATTTGGACAAACGGAAAAGCGGGCGTTCTGCCAGGCGCGAACTGGGTTCCTGACTGGCCGGCACCGGATCTGCTCAAAAACGTAAAAGGCTCTAAATACAAAGCATATCCGATCCCGGCAGGTCCAGATGGCCTCATCGGTACGAAATGGCAAAATTCAGGCGTAAACAGCAGCTTTATGATTAACAAGGATGCCGAGCATCCGGAAGCGTTCTTCCTGTATTACAATTACCTGCTCGATAATTTGGCTAACCCTGCAGCCGGAAGCAAATTCGAATACGGTTTTGCCAAAGGGTATGACTGGGATGAAGTGGATGGACAACCGACCAACAACAAAGACAAAATCAAAGACTTTAACAATGAGTTTGCCTTTATTACCGGTCCGGCTCGTATCCCAGACCTTTATATGAAAACACTGGTTAAGCTTGCAGACGGCGCGGCACCGGAAACGCCTTATGAGAAGCAGACTGCTGAATTCCGTAAACCGGAGAACTGGTATTCCGCAAAAGTCGTGATGTCGCAGATCGATATCCGCAAGCAAAACTTCTTCACAGGCGCGGCGACACCAACGATGATTTCAAAATGGAGCCTGCTGCGTCAATCCGAGCTGGAGACGTTCAACAAAATCATTTACGGCAAATTGCCGATCGATGCTTTTGACAGCTTCGTGACTAATTGGAAAGCCAACGGCGGAGACCAAATTACGACCGAAGTGAATGAATGGTTCAAGTCGGTATCCAAATAACAAGAGCAATAATAGGGAATAACCAAAGCCAGCAAGATCATCTTAATGATCTTGCTGGCTTTTTCCAATATCGGTTTGAGAATAGGAGCAAAGGCAAGGATATGAGTTATAATTAACCATAAATCGGTGCATTTTTAGAGGGGAAAGATCGAAAGGAGCCATAAGATGGGTAGTTCCATGTACGAGCTGGTAGAGACAGGCACAAAGCTGCAGTTCGACGTTTCGCTGCATAGCGTGAATTATGTACCCAGCCATTGGCATAACAGCGTTGAAATTATTTTTGTGCTGCGCGGAAAGCTGGAGGTTACCGTAGGAGCCGAGAAAACCACGTTATCCGAGGGTGATGTGCTGGTGATCAATTCATGGCATGTCCATGAGGTCATTGGCCGCGATCTCAACATCATTGCAACCTACCAGATCCCGGTCTCCTTTCTTAAAACCTATATCAGCGGGCTGGAGCAGATTCAATTTGATTGTCATTCCAGCCTAATGGGGCCTAACAAAAGAGAAGCTTTGGACCGCATGCGTAAACTGCTTGCCGAAATGGTACAGCTGATTCATAAGAAGGGCGAATCGTATGAGCTGGACATGCAAGTAAGAATGCTGGGTGTCTTATCTATATTAATGAAGCAATTCAAGGCAGAAGCGGTGAGCGGTGCCATGAATGAAAAATATATGGAACGCATGATGCGCATCATTACCTATATTGATGAACATTACAGAGAGCCGGTCTCTCTTCTTGATATGGCAGAGCGCGAGTTTTTGTCGGTACCTTATTTATCCAAGTTCTTTAGTGAAAATATCGGACTGAACTTTCAATCCTATTTGACGAATATACGGCTGAAAAATACGGTAGAAGCGTTATTGCACCATGTAGAGACACCGATTGCCGATTTGGCAATGCAGCATGGTTTTCCCAATGCCAAGTCCTTTTATGCAGCTTTTAAAAACCGGTATGAGATGACGCCAACTGAATACCGCAAACAGTACCGGCCTGACATTTATGAGCAGAAGGAGAAGTGGTCCTCCAATTATTTGGCGTTCAATCAATCGAGCGCGTTGGGCATTATTAATCAATACTTGCAGCGGGGGCATTCCTTTAATCAAGAGCCCGCGCAGCCGCTGCAATCGGTGACGCATCAAGTGGATATGCAAGCAAGCGGCAAGCCGATTAAGCATACTTGGAAAACGGTCATAACGATCGGGAAAGCAAAAGAAGGTCTGCATGCCGATGTACAGCGGCAGCTGCGTGACTTACAGCGGCGATGCCCTTTTTCGAATATCAGATTTCACGGTATCTTTGATGATGCCATGATGATCTATGACGAGGATGAGGCCGGAGAACCTCGCTATAATTTTCGATTTGTAGACCAGTTGTTTGATTTTTTGCTGTCCATTGGCTTAAAGCCGTTTGTAGAATTAGGTTTTATGCCCTCAAAGCTGGCGGCTGATCCAAGCAAGACGGTTTTCTCTAAGGTCAGCTATACGAGTCCGCCCAAATCACTGGACCGATGGTGTGACATGGTTAGTCAATTCGTACGCCACTGCATGAATCGCTACGGAGCAGCGCAAGTGAAAGGCTGGAAATTTGAATTTTGGAATGAACCGGAGTTTTCGGCATTCTGGCCTGCTACTGACGCGGAATATATGCAGATGTACAAACGAACCTACCAAGCGATCAAAAGCATTTCCACCGAGCTCCAAATGGGGGCGCCGGGCCGAATAATCACCCTGGGCACATTCGAGTTTAGTGAAGCCTTTTTCGCTTTCTGCAAACAAAACGATTGCTTGCCGGACTTTATACCGCTGCATTTTTACCCGCATGAGCATATTGAGGACATGATGGACGAACTGGATAACCACCTGCTTCAGCTGCCCTCGTACCGTCAATTGCAGGATCATTTCCGGCGGATCTCCCCTAATCCGAACTATCTGAAGGAGAAGCTCATTCATGAGGTTGGATTACTGCAGGAGCAAGGTCTCGCCGACCGGGAGGTTTATTTGACGGAATGGAACTCAACGGCGTATCACAGGGAATTGACGAATGATACCTTGTATAAAGCCGCGTATATCGTGAAAAATCTTGTAGATAATCTCGATTATATTCAAGGCTTTGGCTATTGGGTGCTGAGTGACAATATCGAAGAAACCGTTGCATCGCCGCAGCTGTTTCACGGCGGCCTTGGTCTAATCGCCCAGCATGGGATTCCGAAGGCAGCCATGTATGCCTATGATTTACTCGCCAAGCTAGGCGATAAGCTGCTTGCACGCGGGGAAGGTTATGTCGTGACAGCCACCGGCAGCAAAGAGTACCAGGTGCTCGTGTATAACTATTGTCACTTTGATGATTTGTATGCGCTCGGAGATACGTCCTTTATTGATGAGACGAATCGCTACAATGGCTTTAAGGACGAGAAAGTATTGAAGATGACCTTTGAGCTAAAGGCTATTCCGAATGGGAAGTATCGCATGATCACGCATCGGATTAATCGAAAACATGGCAGCTCCTATGATAAATGGGTGGAAATGGGGGCCCCAGAGCCGTTATCGGCAGAGGATATCAATTATATAAAGACGGCTTCCGTTCCTCAAAGATCGGTGCAAACGGTCGAAATAGAGTATGGTTTTACTTATCATACGGTGCTGGAGCCGCATGAGGTGGCGCTGGTTGAGCTGACTCCCCTCTATTAAGCAAACCTTCAGCGAATGGGTCATTTTTTAACCTCGAATAATAAGCCTGATTGAAAGGCTTACAAAAACACATTAAAAATGACTATAAAAGTCGACAAGCCGCTGCCTATTTGATAAAGGCAGTTTTGCTTATAATAGGCTTGTAAACGTTATCATTGAATACATGAAAAAGTAAATATGGCTACATAAATGGGAGGATTTCAGCGATGATACAGGATATGACCAAAGAAAAGCTCCAAGATGGCATACGTTATGTTCGCAATGACGGAGGACCAACGCTTGGTTACTCCCTTGCTTCCGGCGTGAAGATTGTGGAGCAGGACGGTTTGTTCTTTAAGGATTTGAATCAAAATGGATCGCTGGACAAATATGAGGATTGGCGTCTGCCTTCAGAGGAGCGGGCGAAGGACCTGGCCTCCCAAATGTCGGTCGAGCAGATCGCGGGGCTGATGCTGTACAGCAGGCATCAATCAATTCCTGCGGCATCCCATGGCTGGTTCTCGAGTACGTATGGCGGCAAAAGCTTTGAAGAAAGCGGAGCAAAGCCTTGGGAGCTTACGGATGAGCAGCTGCAATTTCTAGCTAGGGATCACCTTAGGCATGTATTGATTACTACGGTGCAATCCCCGGAGACAGCGGCGAAATGGAACAATGCGGTACAGTCCTTTGCGGAAGGAACGGGTCTTGGCATTCCCGCAAATAACAGCTCAGACCCTAGACATGGCTCGGATTCCAGCTCGGAATTTAACGCAGGCTCGGGCGGTCACATTTCAATGTGGCCAGAGACTCTGGGGCTGGCTGCAACCTTTGATCCGAAGGTAACTGAGAAATTCGGAGAAATAGCGGCAAAGGAATATCGCGCATTAGGCATTGCCACCGCACTCTCCCCGCAAATTGATATCGCGACCGACCCTCGCTGGTTCCGCTTTAACGGCACCTTCGGCGAGGATTCCAGGCTCTCCGCGGATATGGCGCGTGCATATGTGGATGGATTTCAGAATTCAGCCGGTGACAATGAAATTGCAGACGGCTGGGGCTACGAGAGCGTAAACGCGATGGTGAAGCACTGGCCGGGCGGCGGCTCCGGTGAAGCGGGACGGGATGCGCACTATGGCTGCGGCAAATATGCCGTATATCCGGGGGGGAATTTTGAAGAGCATCTAATTCCATTCGTAGATGGGGCATTTAAGCTGGATGGCAAGACAGGCAAAGCCTCGGCAGTTATGCCATACTATACGATTTCGGTTGATCAGGATGGCGTAAACGGCGAGAACGTGGGTAACTCCTACAATACGTATCTTATTCAGGATCTGCTTCGCGGCAAGTACGGCTATGACGGCGTCGTCTGCACGGATTGGTTAATTACGGCTGATGAAACGCCAAGCAAGGACTCCTTTTTAAGCGGAAAGCCGTGGGGAGTGGAAGGCCTATCCGTAGCGGAGCGCCATTATAAGCTGCTAATGGCCGGCGTCGACCAATTTGGCGGAAACAATGAAATTGCGCCCGTGCTGGAAGCTTACCAAATGGGAGTGGCAGAGCATGGCGAAGCCTTTATGCGCAGCCGCTTTGAGCAATCGGCGGTACGCTTGCTGAAAAATATTTTCCGCCTTGGGCTGTTCGAGAATCCGTACCTGCAGGTGGAAGAGAGTGCGCAAATTGTGGGCAGTCCTGCCTTTATGAGAGAAGGCTATGAAGCCCAGCTGAAATCGATTGTACTGCTCAAAAACAAAGCGCAGCTGCTGCCTCTGCCATTGAAAAGCACGGTATATATTCCGAAGAGATATACCCCGGCAGGGAAGGACTGGTTCGGCTTTCCTACGCCGGAAACGCTGGAGTATCCTGTTAATCTCGATATCGTCCGCAAATACTTTAACGTAACGGAGGACCCTGATGCGGCTGATTTTGCTCTCGTATTCATCAGCAATCCAAAGTCTGGCGTTGGTTACAGCCAAGAGGATACTGATCAGGGCGGTAACGGATACATGCCTATCAGTCTCCAGTATAAGACTTACACAGCTGAGCATGCCCGTGAGCACAGTTTGGCAGGCGATGCGCGAGAAGGCGATGTGCTTAATCGTTCCTATAAAGGCAAAAGCGTAACGGCTCACAATACGAGTGATTTAGATGCGGTACTGGATACAAAGGAGAAAATGAAAGGTAAGCCTGTCGTTGTTTCACTTCTTCTGGCTAATCCGGCTGTCGTCGAGGAGTTTGAAGCGGCGGTTGATGCGATCATTGCTAATTTTGGCGTGCAGGACCAGGCGATCATGGAGGTTTTGACCGGGAACATAGAGCCGTCCGGCCTTCTACCTATGCAAATGCCGGCTAATATGAAGACAGTCGAAGAGCAACTGGAGGATGTTGCGCATGATATGGATTGTCATGTGGATTCCGAGAATAACGTTTATGATTTCGCTTTCGGCTTGAACTGGAGCGGAACGATCCAAGACGCAAGAACTGCGAAATATAAGAAATAATAGATTGCAGTCTATAATAAATGAAAAAACATCGCGAGCTTCGCGATGTTTTTTTGTATCCTATTCTGTTTGATCCCTTAAAGCGAGCTTGATGCTTGAATCAGGAGGTTACTAAGCATAGCGTAGTCCGGCGCTTGTCCCTCGCGAATTTTGATCCATTTTCGTTCAGGCGGTCCTTCGAAAACAACGCCAGCGGGCAGCTCAAGTTCAGCCGTATTAAAAATCATAAAGCTTAACGCATCTTTGGAAGGAGAGATAACGGCCGCGTATTTCCCGTTTTTGAGAAAATGCGGCTTCTTGTATTGAATCCGCTCTGCAGCATCCGGGATAGATTGATGAATCATTTGACGGAGCTCATTGCTAATCTTGATTTGCCAGGGTTGGCCCATACTTTCGATAAATGCGGTAACTTCCGGATTCGTAGAAATCCCGTTCACCTTCTTTGTTAGAATTGGATCAATTTATTTATATATACCATGTCTTGAAGAACAATGTAAAGGATTGTGAAATTTAACATGTTGGTAGAAGCGAAGCGAGAAGATCGTTTTGGAGAAACGAAGTGTTCGCCTTTGCAGCCGGATTCTTACCCTGTAGGGGATAAGAAAATCAAAAAATCTGGCTGCAACAGCGATCGGAAGAATGATTTGCTCGCGCAGCGGCCACAACGCTAAATACAACAAGATATCAACATTTTTAAGCATTAATGCAATACATTTAGCGCTTTCATCCGGCTATAATCAAGAAAAACGGTGGAGGTTGATTAGATGAGCACAGCATATTGGCAGGAAATTATGGACAGACTCGATAAAAAAGTGAMGCGGACGATTGGGCAGATGGGCGATAAATGTCCTCATTTTGCGAAAGAAGACGGAAAATTCGATGATATTGGCACGGACTGGTGGACAACCGGTTTCTGGCCAGGCATGCTCTGGATTATGCATGACATGACGGGCAAGGAGCATTACAAAGAGGCGGCATGGCGCTGGGATGAGGAACTTGAGCAATGGTTCATTAAACCGACGGTAGAGATGCATCATGATGTTGGCTTTCAATTTTTGTCCACAGCGGTCATCAAGCATACGATTACTGGCGACGAGGATGCTTTTCGCCGCGGTATCGAAGCAGCGAACTTTCTGGCGGCAAGATACAATCCTGTAGGCCGATTTATTCGTGCCTGGAATGAAGACAAGTATGGCTGGGTAATCATCGACTGCATGCTAAATATTTCGCTTCTCTTCTGGGCGAGCAAGGTGACGGGTGATCCTCGCTATAAGCATATGGCGACTGCCCATGCGGAAACGACGATGAAGTACGGTATTCGCGAAGACGGTTCAACGAAGCATATTCTTTCCTTTGACGCGGAGACAGGCGCCTATATTGAAAACTTTGGCGGCCAAGGTCTTTCAGCTGAATCCTCATGGAGCCGTGGTACTTCTTGGGGGCTGTACGGCTTCATTAATGCGTATCGCAATACCGGTGATGAGCGTTTCCTGCAAACGGCCAAACGAATCGCGCATTATTTTATTGCGGCCTCGCCAGAGGATTATGTTCCTTATTCTGATTTCCGATTTGAATCAGTGGAAGGCCGATTCCGCGACAGCTCTGCGGCGGCGATAGCAGCTTCAGGCCTGCTTGAGATTGCAGAGGTTGTTCCGGCAGGTGAAAAAGGACTGTATGCGGGAGCAGCCGAGCGCATTTTGCGTTCGCTTACTGAAAATTACGCAACCTGGGAAAACCCAGAGCATGAGGCTATTCTTCTACATGGCTCGAGCAGCGTATCGGCCAACGCTGAAGGCTCCTTAATCTATGGTGATTATTATTACATTGAGGCTGTTGCAAAGCTGAACGGCTGGAAACACCGCATATACTAAGCTTATACGAATAAAAAAGCAGCGTTCCTTGACTATCGGGAAGGCTGCTTTTTCATAGCTCAGCTCCTTTCATCTTGCTGCAAAAACTTCGTTATCTTGCTATTCTATTCGCATATTCGGCCGGACGTCGCCTAGTGATGTATAGTAAGAGGACAAGCGTAAATAAAATAGGCATCGATTGCTCATAAGCTATCGGGAGCCGATGATTGTTGAAGAGGAGGGTATGCAGAATGCCGGCCGTAATAACGAAGTATTTTGAGTATGGACAAAAGGAAATCGATTATTTAAAAAGCGTTGATCCTGTGCTGGGTGAAGCGATGCTGCGCCTTGGCAAGATTGAACGGGTCATCATGCCGGAGCTGTTCACGGCACTCATGAATGCAATTGTCGGCCAGCTTATTTCAGCTAAGGCAGCCCGCACCATATGGGAGAGAATGCAGGAGAGGCTCGGTGAGATAACGCCGGCCAATCTGGCTGCGCAGTCTGTCGAAGATATTCAAGGCTGCGGCATGACAATGAAAAAGGCCGTATGTATTAAAACTATCGCACAGACGATCGCGCTGGGTGACTTTCAATTGGAAGAACTGAAACAGCTTCCGGATGCTGAAGTCATTAAGAGGCTGATGACCCTAAAGGGAGTCGGAAAGTGGACGGCCGAAATGCTGCTCATTCATGCGCTGGAGCGTCCAGATATCATCAGTTGGGGGGATATCGCCGTACGCCGCGGAATGATGAAATTGTATGGTCTTGATTCGATAACAAAAGAGCAATTCGATGGCTATAGTCTTCAGTATTCACCATATGGGTCAATAGCTTCTATTTATTTATGGGACCTTTCATTTGATTAAGGAAAAAGGAGCAAGGACATGGAAACAACCGTAAAAGAACAGCTGCTTGCTTGGGCGGAGGAGGACTACCGGAAATTTTCTGCTGCGCTTATTCCGAACATTAATAACGTATTAGGAGTCCGGCTGCCCCATTTGCGCAAGCTGGCGAAGACCATTGCGAAGGGCGATTGGCAGCATTATTTGGAACATGCCGAAAGCGAGTATTTCGAGGAAATCATGCTGCAGGGAATGGTGATCGGATATATTCAGGCCGACATCGGGAAAGTTTTGCCCTATATCGCTGATTTTGTGCCGAAAATGGACAATTGGTCGGTGTGCGACAGCTTCTGCATCGGGATGAAAATCACGAAAACGAATAAGGATACCATGTGGGATTTTTTACAGCCTTATCTTGTTTCAGATAAAGAGTATGAAATACGCTTCGGTGTCGTTATGCTTCTTGATTATTATATCGAAGAAGGTTACATTCACCGTGTACTGAGGCTGCTAGACGAGACCGACCGCAGCAGCTACTATGTCAAGATGGCGGTGGCTTGGGCGATTTCAATTTGTTATGTGAAGCTGCCAGAGATCACGCAAGCCTATTTGGCGAGCAGCTCTCTGGACGATTTCACATACAACAAAGCTTTGCAAAAAATAACGGAATCATACCGCGTAGATCCGGAAACGAAAAACCGGATCCGCGGCATGAAACGAAAGCGCTAGCCAGCGGCTATGCCATGTCTAGTGAGAGCTGTCTTAACAATTGCAGGCCTGCATCCGTGAAGACGGAGGTTTCTTGCTCCACGTAGCCTAAATAGCGGAGACTGAATACAGCTTGCTCATTCTTTTTGAAAAAGTCTTCGCCAGCGTGCTTAAGAGCTTGATCGTTCATCGCTGCGATTTGCTCTGAACCGATTTGTTGAAGCAGCGAATATAAGGACAGGATATCCTTTAAGCCGCCGAACATTAAATTCCAGCCATGCTCGGAGCTGCTGCGGTACTCGCTAAGCGCTTTTTCGATATCGGCTTGCGTCCAGTTTTCTTCATGAGGCACGTTGATGACTTGCGTAAACGTCATTTCGCAGCCTTTATCAAGCGCTTTTAGCTCAACGGTCAGGCGGTCAGTCAATTCGCTGAATTGCGGCATTTGAAAAGTAAAGACCAAACGATTCGGGCGGTTAAGTTCCAGATATTCGCCTGTGGCTGTATAATCGTTGCCATTGCGATGGTCAACGATCGTCCATTTTCCGCCGACGACCGGCTCATTGACCGCTAATTTATTGGTACCTTCATTAGTCATCAGCCATCTTCTCATCATGACAGGGTTAATCCATGCATCAAATACTCTTTCGGCCGGTACGTCGAATTGACGCACCATTACTAAGGTGGTTTGGGATACGTTAGCCATTTGTAAACATCCTCTTCTGAATGAATTTTACGATAGAGTCAGCCGGGTTAGACTGCAGGAAACGGTTATACTGCTCGTTAGTGCTTCTCCTTTTCCTCTTTTTTAAGTTCGCGTTCAAGTGCATCAAATTGATTACTCCAAAATTGCTCGTAAAAATGCAGCCATTTGCTGGCCGCAGCCAAGCTTTGCCGATCGAGGGAGCAAATATGGGTCCGTCCGGTAACCGTCCGGTGAAGAAGACCTGTCTGCTCCAGCACCTTAATATGCTTGGAGGCAGCGGCAAGCGACATTTCAAAGGGGGCTGCGAGCTCCGATACCGTTCGCTCATGGAGAGACATGAGCCTGACCATTTCTCTTCGCGTCGGATCGGAGAGAGCGTGAAAAATATCATCGAGCTTATCGCTTTCTTGTTTAACCATACGGTTAACTATAAACGAAAAAATAGAAATATTCAACCATATGGTTTAATATTTCTTTTTTGCGAGAAGCAGGCTTTCGATTAGGGCTCAAAGCCTTGCTGGCTAATATAGATTTGCTCCTCGGAGAAAACGCGCTTCATCCGTTCATAAACGATTTGATAAGCAGAAGGATCATGCCATTCTTCAAGCCCCAGCGGCTCATACCATTTATGAATGCCCATTTGCTTGGTTCGTTTTCCGCTGCTGCCGTCGCCCATAAAATAATCATCTATGCAAATTCGGTCAACAAGCGGCTGCAGCTTGTCCGGGAAAGCCTCGCTGCTTGGCAGTACCGGAGCGATTGCGGCTTGTGCAGGAACGCCGGCCTCGGCCAACAATTGCAGAGTCTTAAGCCTAGCCTGAATCGGAGGGGCTTGCGGCGAAAAATGCTTGCGGATCTCATCCAGATCGGTCTCCACCGTCATGCTGACACGGACCTTCTCTCCAAGCTGCTGGAAAAGATCGATATCTCTGCGGACAAGCGGGCTGCGCGTTTGAACGAGCAGAAAGTCGGGCGGATTCTCTACCATGACCTCCAACAAGGAGCGGGTAATCCGTTCTGTATGCTCAATAGGTTGGTAAGGATCGGTACTGGAGGACATAAAGATCGTGACCGGTCCTTTGGCGCGGGCTCTGAGCAGCTCCTTCCGAAAAACCTCCGCGGCATCCTTCTTGATATCGACCCAGGTACCCCATACCTTGTTTCTGAACAGGGATACCGGCATTTTCCGCACATAGCAGTAGGAGCAGCCAAAAGAACAGCCGGTATAAGGATTCAGCGAATGGCTGTAGCCCGTCAGAAAACCAGTTCCCTTATTCAGAAGTGTCTTAGGCTGCTTGTATAAATACTCGGTTTTCATTTGGATACCTGCGTGAGAATAAGCTTTGTAATGATTGCCATGAGATAAACCTCCTTGAATGTGGGACTGCGTTTACGTTGCATCATGGAAAATAATGCCGAGACTGTACCTCGTGCCTGAGGTAACGGTGCTTACGCCATGCCGAAGAGTCGTCTTGTAATAGCCGCGCGTACCTAAGACCGGACGATGATGGGTGGGGAAAATAAGGCCTTCGCCTTGCTCAAGCGTAATGACATGTCCACGGCTCTGCGCTCGCGGGCGCTGCTCGACGAGCAGAAATTCACCGCCCGTAAAGTCGCTCTCCTTCTGGTTCAATGCAAATACGACCTGAAACGGGAAGTACACTTTTCCATACAAATCCTGATGGAGGCAGTTATATCMGCCGGCTTCGTATTTCAATATTAACGGGGTAGAACGCCTCTGTTCCTCGTTGTGGCAATGAGCCAGAAAATCATTGAAGGCCGGCGGATAAGCGGCTTCTTTACCTAATTGTTCAAGCCAGCGGTTAGCCGTGACTGCAAGACCGGGGTATAAGCCTTCACGCAGCAGCTGCAGCATGGAGGGAAGCGGAGAGCTGTAATACTTATATTCTCCGATTCCGAACCGATATCTCGCCATATTGACAGTGCTGCGGAAAAGCGCTTCGTTCTCATAGGTGCCAATCATTTCCTGGCATTCCGAATGGTCTAATAAGACGGGCAGCTTCGCAAATCCGTGCTCTTCTAATGATTGCTGAAGCGCTGCGAAGTCCAGCTTCGCGATACGTTGGTTGAGGCGCTCAAGCAAAGGATTCGACTCCTTCCCTGCTGACCGCTTCGCTCTCCAAATGTAGCAGCTTCTTTTTCATCTCCATGCCGCCGCGATAGCCGGTTAGGGAGCCGTTTTTCCCGATCACGCGGTGGCAGGGAATCGTAATGAGGATCGGATTTGCGCCGATCGCGGTGCCTACTGCACGGACCGCGGCCGGCCGTTGAATGTGATTGGCGATATCCGAATAGGATTTGGTTTGGCCATAAGGAATGTCGTTCAGCGCGCGCCATACTTCAAGCTGAAAGTCGGTGCCATGATAATCGAACGGGACAGTGAAGCTTGTGCGCTTGCCTTGAAAATATTCGATCAGCTCGTCTTTGTACGGCTGCAGCAGCTGGTCATTTTGAATCAAGACGCTGCCCGGAAGCTTTGTTTTCGCCCATAGAGCAAGTTCTTCCATCGATTGGTTTTGAGAGCCGGCGAAGCAAAGGCCCGCAGGGGTAGCGGCAAGGTGAATATTCCAACCTTCATGCGTTAAAAGCGTCCAATACAATTGGGGGATTGYCTTGTTTTCCATTGGATGAAGCCTCCGTTCATTTTATAGTTTGTTCTTTCCGAAAGCTTGCCGGCGTGTGTCCGGTTAATTTTTTGAAAAGGGTTATAAAATAAGGCGTATTGGTTAGGCCCACTTGAACACCAATATCTGAAACGGAATGATCCGAAGAAAGCAGCAGCTCCTTCGCCTTTTCAATCCTTTGATGCTGGATATAGGCAACGGGGGTCATTTGCTTCAACTTCCTAAAAGTCCGATGCAGGTGGTAAGGGCTGCCGTGACAAATCTCTGCGAGCAGCTCTAAGGTTAGGGCATTTCTATAGTTATGGTCGATATAGTCAGTCACGGAAGCGATCCATTCGTCATCGGGCAGCCGTTGGCCGGTTGGCTTACAGCGTTTGCATGGACGAAACCCGGCGGACACTGCTTGCTCGGCCGTATCGAAGTAAGTGATATTATCGGGGTTCGGCGGTCTTGATTTACAGGATGGCCGGCAAAAAATTCCCGTTGTCTTGACTGCATAAAGAAATGTTTCATTATAGGAAGCATCATTGCCGAGGACAGCATTCCACTTTTCCTCAAGCCCCAATTCTAAGGGCGGTGTATCTGCTGATGATTGAGAAACAAAAAATGGCTGGTTCAGGTTGTGCTTGCTTTGATTTACCATGCAGGTTCACCTCCACCACTAGTATAACCCCGAAAGTGAACGTATGTACGCATTTGGGAATGGAATAGCAAGATAACGAAATTGATTAAGAAGCGGCTATTATGCTTACATCAATCGTCCAGAAAGCAAGCGTAGTGTAGAGAATCGGGCGTTATTGAAAACGTTCAGAGACATTCATACAAGCAGTCATAGGATTTACGGATAGCCTCAGATCACAAAGAATTTACCGCCGGGATAAAAGGCTAGTCGAGGTCGCGTGGCTCGATTGATGAGAGCGAAAGGGATCAGATCTAAAGTGGTTAAGAAATACAAAGCATCAACAAACTCCAACCACAACCTACCTGTCGCAGAAAATCTTGTGAACCAGAATTTTGAGGCAAGTAAACCTAATGAGAAATGGCTGTCTGACATTACGTATATTCCTACTGAGGAAGGCTGGTTGTATCTCGCCGGTGTCTTAAAATGGAAGTAATGCGCCGGTGCTGACTGTAGTAACCAACTGATAAAGGAGAAGTGCCTGTTTCCTTTCGGAAACAGGCACTTTTTGTGTGCATCTGTCCAGTTTATACCACACGTATTTCCGACTCTGACCGGGATCATCGTGGGCATCGAGCGAGAATATATTAACCCATTAAATCATACATCTGTTTTGGTGTAAAAGATGTGTAAGTCGCACTGAGTGCATGAATAAAAATGGATCCCGTCCCGTTCGAAGAACCGTCCGCAAATACGTTTATTCGGGCTGAGTCACTTGATGACTGGAAAGGAATATAAAATTTAGCCGTGTATAATTTTTTCTCAAAGCCGCTTAATGGAAGTTTCGGCAAGCTTAACGTAGAAGATCCAGACATGGAAACAGTCACTCCACCGTCCGGATTTCCGCTCGTCGAATACAAAATGGAAAGGTGCAAATAAACTCCTTTCACCATGTGCGACAGCGGGATGTCATAAGATTTATTCCAATCCATACTTAATGATACGATTTTATGATACGCGTAATCTTCAAAAATGACTTCTCCACGGTCATAACGCATAAAACCGTTAACCTTGCCGCCGAATACCGCTCCCTTTTGTTCCCCGGCAATTTGGATGTTCGCCTTATTCCGAACCGTCAGCTGCGCCGGTATTTCTTCCACGATCGTATCCGTATCGCAGGACGTTTGAATTTCGTGAGAAGCACACTGGGCCAAGTTGACCACATAATCGGCAAGGGAGGGAAATACATAATCCACATCGATTTTAATATTTTCATAGGTTTGATCTTCATCGAAAATCAATGAGGAGACAAATCCATTAACTACGACGTTTCCTTGGAATTTGAATTGGCAGTTCGTTATGGCTGCACGCTTGGCGATCACATATTGGGGACATAATTCACCCGATCGGTCGTTGCTTTGACTCTTCAGAAACGTATTTTGAATGATGTTCACATCCGAGAAGTCACCATACACCACCACAAAAGATTTATACAATTCCTTCATGTTCGTACCGCCGCCGGCTGAATTTTTGCCGCTGCCGCACCGGTTGAATTGATTGGCAGAAATGACAATTCCGCTATTTTTCTGCTTGATTTCAATAGCCGCTCCTCTAACTCTGTCAAAGAAATTGTTGGAGATTTGAATCATGCGGCAGGCATACATGGATATCGCGGCATCCCTGTCAATCCATTCGAACCGGCAGTTTGTCACCTGATTGGCAATCGCCTGTACCCAATCAAACGGTTTTGCTCCTACAAAGACACACTGATCCCATGAACTGTCAATGATTCTGCCCTCAAACAGCACGTCTGTATCATAAACCGTAAACGAGCAGTATCTGAATTTGTAATTATGATAGGCACCCTTCTTGTTGCCTGGTGCGCTGAGTACTCGACGAATCTCCTTAAAGCTGCAGGAATCAAAAAGGACATATCTGGGACTGGATACACCGGCGACCAGATCAAAATTTTCAAAACATAAATTTGAAAATTGAGCCCTTTTTATGCTTCCTCCGATCAGTACATTATCCCCGGAACCATGCAGAACGGACCCCTTTTCGAAATCGTCATAATCGGTCTGTGACCAGTAGGATTTATTATTCGAAACACCTTCCATAATCAGATTGTCAAAATTATCGAGAGTTCCCTTGATGAGATACTTACCTGCGGGAACATATAGTTTATAACCTTTGGCTACACAATCGTTGATTGCTTTCTGGAATGCTGCCGTATCATCTTTCACTCCATTGCCGGCGGCTCCGTAATCTCTTACACTTACTCCTGTATTCGAGCTCTTGTCGGAAAGGCGGTTAATAACACCCCCGCTCATAAAACTGAGGCCTATTGCTGCCATTCCCGCCAACAGCTTTCTCCGGCTGATTATGAACTTATTATTTCCCTCCATCTCTTTCCTCCTAGTTTAGGCCCAATTACTATTAGCAAGATTATCTCTAATTCATACTGCTTCCACTTAAAAAATCTGTTCCTTTTATAAAGTAATTGCCCCATCCCCGACTTTATTTTAATCATGTTATCATGAATCTAAGAGCTTTGCACCACGACCAGACCATGGTCTTCGTTGACGGAGAAAGATAAGCTGGCGAAATGGTTCTCCGAGCTTAGGGTCGACGACCTGCGCGAGGGCGGGATAATAGGAAGTTTCAAAAATAATGAGCTGGTAGGATTAATTGGATTCATATACGAATCACATAACTAAGTAGTGATAAAGCATATTGCAATTAAAACCGATTACCGCTGTAAGGGTATAGGCAGTGAAATGATAAATGAACTTATAAAAACGAAAAGAATCGTAAGAATAAAGGCGGAAACCGATAAAGATGCTGTTGGTTTCTATAGAAAAAATGGTTTCTCGATACGAGTTTGGGGGAAAAGTATCCGGGAGTGGAACGCTTCGATTGTATGCTTTCAGTCAGCAACGTTTCAACAGATTACTATTCCCTGTAAAAGAGGAGAAAATGAAGACTAATAAGGCTCTTTACCCAACCATCATAATTCTCTTAATTTTTATTTCCTTCATCCTTTTCATTTGGATGCTGCAACAAAACAAATCTCTGTATGTTCAAATTGAAAAGGCAATTTTAAATATGCGATCATCGGATTAGCCCCGGAAAACATGAATTTTACCATCTATTGCGGGTTGGGCGACCTTCCACATTTTAACCCTGACATCGACGTTGTTAGTGAAGGGACAGCACATGAAAACCAATGTAGTTAATCAATTGTTCAAGCAAAAATACTGGATAAGATTTGAACTTGGAATAAGCGGCCTTGAGGAAAAAGCATACTTTAATGAAGTAATGCAACGCTCGTACAGCATTTGTAACTTTCTCTTTTCAAAAAATGATGAAGTTTATGTGATCAATCGCATTAGCTACCTGAAAGAAGACAGTATGCATGAAAAACTTGATATGCATCGTTATTTTAAAACAAAACGAGCAGTAAAACATCTAGAACACCAAGTGTTTCCCTACGAATATGAAGACGATGAGCAGATGGTAACCAGCGAGTATCGGGTTATCATTCACATCGTTTCGTCGGACGCGCATCATCTGGAGCGCAGAGGATCTCGGCTGCGCGAGGTCTATGATGCTATCCATGAGAGTATGGGAGAGGCGTGGGTGAGTTTTTTTCTAAACAATGCGCAGTACGTAATCGGAAATAAGACTTTCGGCAGGAGGCTTGTCGAAGCGCTTTCATCCCGGGGGGTATGGAGTCGTCTATTTTCCTATTTTCAAAATAAGTAATGCGTGGAAGAGAAGCTAAAAAGACCTTTTTCGAACATCAATAAGGAAATTTTTGGAAACAAGCAGATCCGTTTTTTGCGGAAATGCTTGTTTTTTTATTACATAGAGATAAAAAAGACGTTTTCATGTACAAAAATGATCATGAAACAAGCAAATGCGAATGTTGTCGAATGGTGTTTTTGGGTCCTACTTTTCTAGGACACTGGTCAATAGTCCCTTATTTTATTAAAAATAGAGCGTAATTATTAATGAAATTTGAATGAAAGACATAGTGATGAACAGTCAAAAACCTTTATTTTACAAGGAAAAGAGTTAGTTTAACTATAAACTGAATGAGTCTGAAGAAGTAATATTTGTAAACATACATAAAGCGCTTCCAAATGACAAATTCATCTATTCAGGCACTGATAATGAGAAAAGTTAAAATTGCCTAATTCGATAAATTAGGAGTCCGTGCTTATGAAAACCATTTTGAAAATGAGCAGGAATGTCTAACCGACAACATGTCTTTATTCCCTCAAGAATATCAAAAATCTGTGTCATACTTAGATTCACGGTGGAAGCAAGGCTAACATGACTCCTGAAACCAGTTAGGCGAAAAATCAAATGCTATAGCAAAAATTATATTTTACTAATATTAAAACCTCTTAATGAAGCTTGTGTTATTTGTCGATTTGTAGCAATCTTAAGTGAACGAGAGGGTTGAAAAATGGAGGGTGTCAAAGATGAATGTTTCGAATGTGGAGCAGAAGCGAGTACGGCTGAAGCAATTTTTGAAAATACTATCTGAAGATCCTTCTCTAATGAATCAGGAGAGACAAGAGGATTCGAGATCGTTAGCTGAGCTTCTTATGGTTACTGGATATACGCCAAGGAACAAACCCGTTGACATGGCTGAACTTGTATCGCTGTTGCTCAAGAAGGTGGGACATGAGGCTTGCTCGGAAGATATGATGGAGCACGTCATGAATGGCGGAACGGTCGATGAGTTTATGAATATAAGTAGATAAGCAGTTACATAGCAGAGTTACATAAACATGATTGGAAGCATCGGACTGGGTGCTTCTCTGAATTAACCGTGCCCAAAAGTTCGCGTTTTGAATAACTTAAAAACATTAGTATTCACTAGGAATAATTTATCACAAACATAAATGGCAAAATGACTTAACTAGTAACGGAGGAACCAAGTTGGAATTAAAACGATATTGGATGATCATCAAAAGAAGACTTTTATGGATTGCTTTAATTATTTCAGTAAGTTGTCTGACCATCGGCATTTACTCCTTCAACTTCATCGAACCGCAGTATCAAGCTTCCGCTACACTTATCGTCAACGATTACAAGGGCAGCAGTTCGATGCAACCAAGCATAGACGTAGGCTCCATTAACTCCACGATCGGACTCATCAAAACCTACAAAGAAATCATTAAAACGCCACGTATGATGAAAAAAGTCATCAATGAGTATCCGGAACTTGCTAAGACGTACGGAGAGCTCGCTGGCAAGGTAACCGTCGGCTCGGCTAATGAAACGCAGATCATGACCATAACCGCCCGGGAAGACTCCTATGAGAAGGCAGCCAATATCGCCAACGCCGTTGCGATCGTATTTCAAAAATCGGTTCCTGAGCTGATGAAGGTTGACAATGTTTCCGTCTTGGACAAAGCCGATCCGAAAGAGACGCATGGCCCGATGGCTCCGAATCCGATTATGAATATTGCCGTCGCATTCATATTGTCTTTAATGGCGGGCGTAGGCATTTCCTTCCTTCTGGAATATTTGGATGACACGATCAAGAACGAAGAAGACATCGAGATGCTGCTGGGGGTTCCGGTACTGACATCGATTCCGAAGTTTAAAGAGAGTGATGCCATAGATCGGGGCAGCAAAGCCACGCTAACACCAAGATCCGGGAGGGGAAGCAATGTCTCGCTTGATACGTAAATGGAACCTTATTGCGGAAAGAAATCCAAATTCGCCAATATCCGAAGGTTATCGGATGCTGCGGACCAACATCGAGTTTTCGACGATCGACCATAAACTGCAGATCATTATGGTCACCTCATCCCAACCGGGCGAAGGGAAAAGCATAACATGCGCCAATATGGCGGTTTCTTTCGCTCATGCAAACAAACGGGTGCTGGTGATCGATGCGGATTTGCGAAAACCGGCGCAGCATCACATTTTTGGACTATCCAACCATAAAGGCTTGACGTCCGCCTTGTTCCATCAACAAGAGCTGAAGGATGTCATCCAGCATTCGAATACGGAGAATCTGTCGGTCATTGCCGCAGGCCCGAATCCGCCTAATCCATCAGAGCTGCTATCGTCGGATCATATGGGGGCGCTGCTTGAGAAGTTGAGGGAAACCTATGACGTGATCATCATCGATACACCGTCGATCATGTCCGTAACGGACGCTCAAATCGTTGCGACCCAAAGCGATGGCGTCGTTCTTGTCATCGATTCGGGAAAAGTGAAAAAAGAAGTTGCGCTCAAGGCGAAGACCTCTCTCGAGCATGTGCAAGCCAATCTTATCGGCGTTGTTCTCAATAACATTAACCGAAATCATTCGGATTCCTATTCCTACTATTACGGAGCTAGCAACGAGGCTTAACGGCATTATACCGAATAATAGCTAGTTGGTTTGGAAGGTAATGCCTCCTGCACCTCTATCACCGGAGGCACTCGGTCATGCTGTGGGTCAAAGGACCTTAGACGTTTATCGTCAAGAGCGTGACGTGAGGAAGGGTTAAATGCCCTAGCAATCTTTATTTTACCTCGGGTTTTTTTCTAAAAATCCGAGCTATGCTCTCAGACAAGGAAAGCATAGCTCGCATTTTTAGCATCTCGGTACAATGCGAATAAAAAAAAAAATAGGATAGGGTGAAATCAAATGAAAAAAGTGAGAAAAGCCATTATTCCTGCTGCAGGACTTGGTACCCGGTTTTTGCCGGCGACGAAAGCGATGCCGAAAGAAATGCTTCCAATCGTTGATAAGCCCACCATTCAGTACATCGTAGAGGAAGCCATTGAATCAGGGGTAGAAGACATCATCGTTGTGACTGGTAAAGGTAAACGTGCGATCGAAGATCACTTTGATATTGCGTTTGAGCTGGAATATACGCTCGAGAGTAAAGGGAAGCTTGATATTTTAGAAAAAGTCAGAAAATCCTCCAATGTAAATATACATTATATAAGGCAAAAAGAAGCGAAAGGGCTCGGTCACGCCGTATGGTGCGCCCGTAATTTTATCGGAGACGAACCGTTCGCTGTTCTGCTTGGCGATGATATCGTAGAGGCCGACGTTCCATGCACAAGGCAGCTGATCGAGCAGTATGAGCGTACCGGACGTTCGGTCATTGGCGTTCAAACCGTTCATGCGGATCAGACAGACCGGTACGGTATTGTCGATCCTGGCGAGACGATAGACCGTCTTTATCAAGTGAACCGTTTTGTGGAGAAGCCGCCGAAAGGACAGGCTCCATCGAACTTGGCTATTATGGGCCGCTATGTTCTGACTCCGGAAATATTCAATTATTTAGGGCAGCAAGAGATTGGCGCAGGCGGAGAAATTCAGCTGACCGATGCGATTCAAAAGCTGAATATGGATCAAGGCGTTTACGCTTATGACTTCCAAGGCAAGCGCTATGATGTGGGTGAAAGACTCGGCTTTATTATGACAAATGTCGATTTTGCGCTCCGGAATAACGAACTTCGGCATCAGCTCTTAAGCGAGCTTGGAGAATTGTTGGAACGGGAGCTTGGGAAACAATTAATAGGCATAGGAGGTGAATAACCATGCATCCGCAGTATCGCGATGAAGTGGTATTGAACACTCCTAATGACTATAGGTTTTCCCTGAATTCGGTGTTCAAACGTACCATTGATGTAACCGGTTCGCTGTTTGGATTGATTCTGTTAAGTCCGCTGTTTGTTATCATTGCTATTTTGATTAAATTTGAGGATCCGAAAGGCTCCGTATTATTCTATCAAACAAGGATCGGCAAGAACGAGAAGCCGTTCCGGATGTATAAATTCCGCTCCATGGTTAGCAATGCGGAAGAAAAGCTTAAATATCTGCTCGCTCAGAATGAAATTGAAGGCGCTATGTTCAAGATGAAGAACGATCCGCGCATTACTAAAATCGGGAAGTTCATACGGAAAACAAGCATTGATGAGCTCCCGCAGCTGATCAACGTGCTCCGGGGCGAAATGTCCTTGGTTGGCCCAAGACCTCCTCTTGTAAGGGAAGTTGCGGAGTATACAGATTACGACAAGCTGCGTTTAACGGTTAAACCTGGTTGTACAGGACTTTGGCAGGTAAGCGGCCGTAATGAATTAAGTTTTAAAGAAATGGTTGAGCTGGACTTGAAGTACATCCAAAATCGGAGCGTTGGGTTTGACTTGAAAATCATATTCAAGACATTCAAAGTGCTCCTTGGGGCAAAAGATGCTTTCTAAGGCGGAAAATGAATGAAAAAGATGATGTTTATTACGAACCGGCTGCCATTTCCAAATACGGACGGCAGAAAAAACCTGCTTCAGCAATACATTTATCAAATCAAAGATATTTATCCCGAATGTCAGATCGTGAACTTGTCTTTTGTTGATGACAAGAAGTACCTGAAGGATCAGCCGGATGCGATTTCTCGCTTGGTATGTCTGCAACTGCCCGGTATGGCCGAAAAACTGTTCAATGTCCTGGTCTATTCCTTGTTAATGCGTAGGTGGCCGCTGCAAGTATCCGTTTATTACTCCCGGAGAACACATCGGCTGATCAAGGAAATGATCAAGGAAGAGCAGCCGGAATTCATCTTTTACGATATGGTGCGTGTAGCGGAATACGTTACGGACGGAATCGGACAAAAGGTGCTCAGCTACGATGATCTTCTGTCATTGCGCTATGAACGGCAGCTTCAATGGTTTCAGTACATTCCGTCCGTATTCGGCGGCTTCTCGGACAAGCTCCCATCCGGTATCAAGCGGTTTGCAAATTTGAAGTTCATTCAAAAATGGCTTGTCGCTTTCGAAAGCAAGCTGCTGCACAAGTACGAGAAACATGCAGCCCAAAATTTCGAACATCTTATCTTTACTTCTCCCAAAGAAGCGGAGACCTTCCGGCAAATTGTCAGTCATCGCTCTTGTCTTGGCATCCCGATGAGATTCGACCCGGATAGGAAAATGACGGGGAATCCTCGATCGTACGACAGGAACAAGATCGTCTTTGTAGGGAAAATGGACATCCCGCACAATAGCTCCGCCGTCGTTTATTTCTGTGAGAAGATATGGCCCAGGATAAAGCAGCAGGCACCGAAAGCAAAGTTCTATATCGTCGGAAAAAGTCCGTCTGCCGAAGTGCTTAAGCTGCAGCAGGACTATCCTGACATTATCGTAACCGGCGAAGTGGATAACGTTAAGCGGGTCGTAAGCGATGCCGCTCTAATGATCGCTCCGCTGCTTTTTGGCACAGGAATTAAAACGAAGATCGTCGAGGCTATGTCTTGGGGAGTACCAGTCGTAACCAATCCGATCGGCAGTGAAGGCATCAATGCAATCAATCATGAGGATCTGTTCGTCTGTGAAACGGATGAGGAGATGGTACAAAATGTACTCCTATTATTGGACAACGATGAGATAAACGAAAAAGTATCGCGCAATTCGATCCGTTACGTGACCCATCATTTCAGCAGCTCCGTGACCCGTAAAAATCTGGAGTTGATTCTATCGTAGGGCAATTGCGCAAAGAGCAGGTGTTGGTTATTCGAAATCTTGTTATTGCGCTATTTATGTTATCCCTGATGCTCTTGACGTACGACAGCTTGCCATATATCCCATTCTCGGTCTATAGGCCTGTATCCATGTTTCCGATGTTCCTTGCTTCCGTCCTCCTCTTGTTTACCGACTTCAGGTTCAAGAAGGGGGATGCATTCTTACTCATATTCGTGATGTACAGCATTGGGCATTCTTTGCTTGTGGCAACGAGAAACGGTGATATCGCCAGCAGTGCGTCGCATATTATCACGCTTCTGTTTGGTTTGTCTATGTACCGGGTAACGGTATATGTCGCTGAACAAGCGAAAGAAGATCCGGAGATTAGAAGCGGCATCGCTAAAAGTATTGCTATAGCCTTTATTCCTCCGCTTGCAGCCGGTTTTCTGCAGCTAGTCGATGCATTTTTCATCCGCAACGGATTTTCCGGAGCCTTTACGGGACTATTCGCGGATAAAGTGTACCTCCGGAGAATTCAGATGCTGTCGGGCGAGCCTTCATGGGCGGCGATCCATATGCTGAGCGGCGGGCTAATCATGTTCTTCTTGTATAAACAGGGATTCCGAAAGCAGATGTATCTGCTTATCGCTGTTGTGCTGCTTATGGTACTATCCTTCTCCGCTTACGCTTACACCGTGCTTCTGACTGCGCTGGTTATTTATGTACTGGTAACGAACAAGAACAGGGGACGGATGCTGGTCGTTCTGTCAGTCTGCGCCTTTGTTGTTGTTGTAGGCGTGCCTTATCTGATCGAAACGTTCAAGGTAAGCGGCTATTTTACGCAGCGGTTTCAGTTCGATTTCAAACAATTAATAAATAATGATAATTCATTTTTTATCAGGCTGGTGTTTCCGGCCATCGGTTTTTTAGAATTTGCCAGACATCCGATTTTTGGAGTAGGCGGCGGCTTTTATTATACGGAATTTGCCTCCCTCCTACAGCAGTATTTCAGCAGCGGATTGAAATTCAGTGAAGTGCATGATCTGGTATTTATTAATCCCTATGACGCAACGTCAAGAAATATGGTGTCGAAGGTGTTCGCTGAGGAAGGCCTTATCGGGGTTATCCTTTTTGGAGGATTTCTGGTTTCGATTTTTCGCAGCTGTGGGGCAAATTCGTATTCGAAATTCGCTTTTGCGTTATGCATCGCACTCGTAATGAATTTTGATTCATATGCTTTTCTGGATTTCTGGTTGTTGTTCGGGTTCATCCGCGGGGGGGGGTTCGAAACGGAAACCATACGTACCGGAATGCCTGTGCGTATGCCCGTTAGGGGTAAAGGTCCGATAATTCCGGCTAGACCCATCTATAGCGAATGGAGACGAAAGGCATGAAGATCGTTATTGTAAATAGTTTGTACAGCCCTCATATTATTGGCGGTGCGGAAATATCGACTCAAATCTTAGCCGAAACGCTTAATACAGTAGCTGATGTGCACGTGCTTACGACTGGAGGGCAAAAGAGAAACGCCGGTATAACGTCTGAGTTGATTAATGGGGTTACGGTTCATCGTGTTCCTTACAACAATTTGTATTGGATCGGCGATTCGGAAAACCACGGCACGTTGCATAAAGTGGCTCGCAGACTTCTCGATTTTTATAATCCTGTGCAAATCGCGACTGTGACGAAGCTATTGAAGGAAATCAAACCTGATTTGGTTCATACTCAGAATTTGTCCGGTTTCGGGGCTGGGATATGGACTGCTTTCTTCAAAGCGGGTGTACCGATCGTTCATACATTAAGAGATTACTCGCTCATCTCGCCTGTCAGCTCGCCGATATCCAATCCACTGATTGCGGGGTTATACAAGCTGACTTCTCTTGGATTCAGCAAACGGGTATCCGCGGTTGTCGGTATATCTTCACATATTTTAAAGCGTCATACGGAAGCGGCGGGATTGTTTCCGAATGCTCAAAAGCTGGTCATTCCGAACGTAGTGGATGGCGACATCGCCGCGGGAGAGAAAGATTACGAGCGTAAGGCGCTGCGTATTGGCTATTTCGGCAGAATCGAACCGGAGAAGGGTGTTCGTGAAATAATCGATGCTGTCCGCTCGTTACCGAAAGAGATGGTTGAGCGGCTATATGTATGCGGGGAAGGCAAGCTGAAAGAGGAGCTTTCGGAATCGTGCCGGAATGACGGCCGCATCGTGTTCACCGGTAAAGTGAAGCCGAAAGAGGCGCGGGAGCTTATGGCCCAGGTAGATGTCACAGTGGTTCCCTCTATTTGGGAAGAGCCTTTCGGGCGGGTCATCATCGAATCCTATCAAGTCGGCACGCTCGTATACGCCTCTGCAGTAGGAGGAATTCCGGACGTCGTATTGAATCGCAGTCATCTGTTTGCACCGGGAAGTTCAGGAGCGATTCAAGATAAGTTGAAGGAATATTATTCCTTCTCGGCTGAAGAAAAACGAACGATTCAAAGACAATGTCTGGAACATAGCCGCAATTTCACCAAACAATCGCAACTTGAACGGTATACGGAATTATATAAATCGGTACTGACTCAGGTAATCGGTACTGCACAATCGGAGAAGACTTTTTCAAATGGAAAAAAAATAAAGGCCGATGTGGGAAGGTAGTCTATGGCACAATTGGCAATCCGTAAAGTATTAAAAGGGAATGGTCTTGTTCAAACGATTATGCGCACAAGCGCAACCAATTTTATGGTGATGGTCATCACCACGCTGACCTCCATCGTGACGGCAAGAATGTTCGGCGTCGCCGGCAAAGGGGAATTTTCAGCGGTTCTGTTCTGGCCGACCTTCTTAGTAGGGATTGTTGGATTCGGACTTTCCACTTCCCTTATTTACAACATGAAGCAGCTTGCCGGCAAAGGAGCGGAATACATCAGGGCAGGCTTTCTGTTCCAACTCTCGGTCAGCATAATTGTCGGCGTGATTTCATGGATTTATCTTCCGGCTTGGCTGGACAACTATTCTGTAGACGTCATTCAGACCGCCCGATGGTACACAGTGCTTACGCTGCCGCTGCTGCTTGCGGTCAATCTGATTGCGGCGCTTGCGCAAAGCACGGACAACTTCAAAATCTATAACGGTGTGAGGTTGTTTGTTCCGCTTTTTAATTTGGCGGGCATCTTAGTACTCTTTATGACTGGAGTGCTGAATATCCACGCTGCTTCGTTCGTTTACCTGATCACGACGCTGCTGGTCGTCATTTTGTCTTTGTTCCAATTGAGGAGCGAGCTGAAAATCGATTGGTTAAAAAGTATGGTTGATTGGGCAGCGGCAAAATCATTGTTCGGTTACGGAAGCAGAGTATTTGGCGTTGAGCTGCTGGGAACCTTGTATTCGCAGTTTGACAAAATCATTATCTTGTCGATGCTCACGCCGCGGGATTTCGGTCTCTATAGCGTCGTTTATGCGCTGTCCCGCGTGTTCAATACGGTTCAGATGGCCATCTCGAATGTCATCTTTCCGAAATTGACAGGGCTGGACAAGGACAAGATTATCTCAACGGTTGGCAGGGCTTTCCGATTGTCGCTTATCCTGATGACGATTGTGGTTGTACCGAGTATATTCATCGGCAGATTCCTGATGGGTATTTTATTCGGTAAGGATTTTCTGGAGGCCAGCACCGCTTTTTATCTTCTTTCTTTTGAATGCATTCTCGGGGGCGGCTCATGGATTCTAGCAGCTTCGTTTAACGCATTGGGTCGTCCTGGTCTCGTGCTAATCCGGCAAGTTATAGCACTTGCGATTACGATCGGGCTATTTTTTGTATTTACTCCTTTATACGGTCTAAACGGAATTGCCCTTGCTTTATTAATCGGTGCGCTGGTGAGAATGCTGATCACGATAGCCGCGATGCGGGTCGTATTTAAGGTGCGGTTCGCCGGCATGCTTTTTGATAAAGACGATTTCCGCTTTTTGATCGAACGTCTGAGAGAAAAAAACATCATTAAAAGAGCTGGAAGAGCAGGTGGAATGGATGGGTAACCCAACAGTATATATGTGGCCAAAAGTTAGCGAATATAACAAATACTCCGAATTGCTGACAAAGTCCATCGAGGATAATGGTCTGCAGGTAGAACATTACGATACAAAGAACACCCTTAAACCTGCAAAGGGAGACATTGTCCATATGCATTGGCCCAGTTACTCCTATCAGTCATCCAATTTCCCCTTAACGATTGTGAAGTCTCTGTTATTTGCCGGACTTCTATTGTTTTTGAAAGTCCGGGGTGTACGGTTATTTTGGACCGTTCACAATGTTTGGCCGCATTCGACGGGCAAAACGAAATGGGATTATATGATGCGAAAGTTTATTTTGTCAGTCTGCAACAAAGGATTCGTCATGAGTGAAGCGGTAAAACGAGAAGTTATCGAAACGTTCGGGATGAGCGCTGATAAGCTGATCGTCACACTGCATGGCCATTACTTAGATGCCTATGTCGGCAAAGGGACGGATATCCGTAAGCGGTTCGGCATTCCGCCGGAACAGTTCCTTTTCTTATTTATCGGCAGAATCAACTCTTATAAAGGAGTTGAAAAGCTAGTCGAAGCTTTTTTATCGCTGAAGCTGGAGTCGGCTGGACTGCTGATAGCCGGAAAAGTGGATGACGGTTATAAACTGGATTACATCGATCCGATTAATGACGGCAGAATCAAAGTTTATCCTCATTTTGTGGATGATCACGAACTTGTCGACTACTTACGGGCGGGTAATGTTATGGTGCTGCCTTATAACCAGATTACGACTTCCGGAAGCGCGATTCTGGCTCTCTCTCATTATAAGCCGGTCATTGCGCCCAAGCTCGGTTCGCTCAGCGAATATGTTTCCGATGGATGCGGAATCTTATACGATCCTGCTGACCCGGACGGCTTACGCAAGGCGCTGGCGATGTCGGTCAACATGAATATGAACGAGGTAGAGAAGCACATTTCAAAAAAATTGGCAGAACTGGACTGGCAGGGGATAGCCGGGAAAATGATAAAAGTTTACACCGGAACAAAACGGTACGAGGTGAATGCATGAAAGCGACGGTAGCGATTTGCACCCATAACAGAGCTGAGGATGTGAGAGAAGCGCTTTTAAGTCTCTTACGGCAAAACTTTACGGATGCTTTTGAGGTGATTGTGGTTGACAACAGGTCCACCGACAATACCAAACAGGTTGTTCAAGAAGTCAATCAGATGACAAGCATCCCGATTATATATGTTTATGAAGAACGGCTGGGGCTCTCCGTAGCCCGGAATCGTGCGATTCGCGAAGCGAAGGGCGAGTATGTGCTGTTCTTAGACGATGATGCAATGGCTTCCAAGGAATGGATCAGTGGAATTGTCTCCTTATTTGAGACCGATCGCCGGATCGGCTGCGTAGGCGGCAGAATCGAACCCGCTTGGGAAGGGGCGGAGCCGACCTGGCTTTTGCCGGAAAACCGGACGCTCTATACCATTTTGGATTATTCCAATGAAATTGTAGAAATGCAAAAGCCGGCCATACCATTCGGAGCCAATGTGGCTTTCCGCAAATCCGTCTTCAATTCGCTTAAACCCTTTCGCGAGGATCTGGGCAGAGTGGGAAGTAACCTGCTTTCAAGCGAGGAAGCCGAGCTCATTGACCGAATCCGCAGCCGCTATACCGTCTATTACACACCTCATGCCTGGGTGCGGCACAAAATTCCGCGCAGCAGAGTTAGCAGAAAATGGCTGCTGCGAAGGATTTATTGGCAGGGTGTGAGCAGTGCAGTCAGCTCGGAGAGGAAAAAAGGCATTATCGTCAAATCCGTCCTGAAGATTCCGGTGTTTCTGCTGTTGACGATCATTTTTTTCTTCGATAAGCATCGGATTTTCCGTAATATCAGCAAAATTATATACAATAACGGTTTAATCAGCGGTGTATTGCGAACCTATAACTAGACATTTAGAGAAAGGAGAAAAGTGGTGGAGTGGATAGCAAACATAAAGAAAAATAGTACATCGCTTTATTTTCTTTTGATTTTAAGTTTACTTATAACCCTTGTGCCGATACACGTTTTTGCAGACAACTCTACTTCTGCTGAAATAGTAGTTGATGATCTTGTGGATTGGAGTCACGTTTACAAACATTCGGATACTCTTTCTCTACAAGTATCTGAGGCTACCGATGATCCTACCCGGGTGATTCGAAGCTTTCGATCTAACGAATACATGACGTACCGGTCGGATGGTCCTCTCAGGAATTTTTCCTTATACACGTACTATCGTGCGGACAAAGGGCCTTACAATCATCCGAATTTTTATGTTTCCCACGATGGACAAGAATACGAGGAAGTGACTCCGCAAATTTACAAAGACGCGGATAACATGAATTTTGTCGTATATGAAGTACGGAACTTTCGTGGTGATGCAAGATATTTGAAAATACAATACACTGGCAGCGATATCGCTAAATCACCGGTAATTGGGAAAGCGGTGCTGAATGGTTCATTGGGCGTAAGGTCCAACCTGCCTTCGGGGTCCGTCCCTTACGGCAGTATGGTCATGTTGGAAAGAGCAACTGCTGGCGATACCGTGTATTACACTACGGACGGCAGCGACCCCAGAACATCTCTTACACGCAAGCTTTATACTTCACCGATCAAATTGGTGAATGAACTTCTGATAAAGATTTCCGCCGTAAACCATTCGGCATCGGGCAAATCAGCGGCCAGCAGGGTTTCCACCTACCGGTATGTGCCGGATGGCTCTTTGGATACGACAGTCGGAATGAATGACACGCTCGAAAATTTTAAACAGCTTTACAGCAAATCGGGTATTTATATTTTGAGAAGTAATCCCTATTTATTCGGCAACGATTCAAACCGTATGGTGCGTACTTCAAATAAGCCGGGGAGCATCATTTATCATACGGATTACGATATTTCTTCCTTTATGGTCTACAGCTACTTTTTTACTGGAAAGGCCATTGAGAAAAATCGGATCTTCGTTTCGGAGAATGGAAAGGAATATTCCGAAATTTCTGCTAAAGCCTATTCGGTAGGCCATCCAGTAGGCAATTGGCAGAATTATGCTTACGAAGCTTCGTCACTGCCGGCGGGTACGAGGTATTTGAAAATCGAGCTGCACGGATCGGCTGCGTCTTGGTCGCCTCAAGTTTCAAATGTGATTTTAAATCGAAGCACCTCTTCCGTGGACATTAAGTCAACCAGAAGCGCCGAAACATTGCACGATGTGCAGTTATCGGCTCCGGGCGAGGCAAAGGTTTTTTACCGTTTGAATAATGGGTTCGGCTTCAAGCCCTATTCCGAACCGCTTCAACTCACAGGTTATAACGTGCTGGAAACCTATGCGGTCAAGGATGGTATGGAGCCAAGCCCCATCCGCAAATATACGCTCAACGCAAGCAACCTAATTAAAGTGGACAGGTTCGGTCAATTGACCTCGGCGAATTTTTCCGGGAAGGTGACAAATGAACAGCAGCTTGAAGCGGATGCCGCGGCAGACGCCTCCTATTACAGCGGTTTAACACCGCCTTCGGACCGTGACCAATACGGTGGCCTGGAAGGCAGCGCGGCAAAATACGGGTTGAAAAAAACGGGATTTTTTACAATTCAACAGATAGGAAGCCGCAAAGTGATGACAACTCCGGGAGGCAATCTCTTTTTCAGCTTAGGGGTGAACGGTCTTACAGCCAATGAAACCTATACGATGGTAAAGGGTCGGGAGGAACTGTTCGAATCGATGCCTTCTAATCAAGAGGAATATAAATCGGCATTTATGGGGTCAGATAACTTCTCGTTCTATCTGGCGAACAAATACCGGAAAACAGGGGAAGTTCCAACCGAGCATGCTATCTATTCGGAAGCGGCCGAGCGCATCAGAAAATGGGGTTTTAACAGTGCGGGTGGCTATTCGCCTGAAAAATACAGCAATGAAACCAAATTGCCTTACGTGCGGATGCTTCCGCTTACGAGCATGAACTGGGCTGATATTGGCGGGATTTCGATATTCGACATTTTTGCGCCGGATGCGGAAGCAAAGCTCGATAAGACGTTAGCAAATGTACTCAAGCCAAACAAGGATGATCCGCTGCTGATCGGGTACTTCATCGACAACGAATACGAGTACCATAAGTTTTATTCCCATGTTCCGAAGCTGAAGGCTAGCAAAGCAGCGATCAAAGGGCGTTTGGTTAATAGGCTGAAGGACAAATATCAAGACATAGACAAATTTAACAGCCATTGGCAGACAAGCTTTAAATCCTTTGAAGAATTGAAGGAAGCGGAGCTGCCGATCAATACATCGTCGGCTTGGCGTGATATGGACGCATTTTTTAGATATTATCTGGAGACGTTCTTCGGAACGGTTTCACGGATCTACCGCAAATATGATCCGAATCATCTCCTTCTCGGAGACCGCTGGCTAACGACTCCTTTCCACAATGAGAAGTTTCGGAGCGTTATGGCGGAGATCGAAGGGAAATACGTGGATGTTATCAGTATCAACCATTACAGTTATCATCTCAAACCCGATCTTTTGGAGGATGTACACAAGAAGTCGGGCGGCAAACCGATTCTGATAAGCGAATTCGGTTACGGTACAGCGGAACAAGGATTGGAGCCTCTCCTTCCTAATTCGGCCGCGAACCAGTTTGAGAGAGCAATGCGTTACCGGAATTATATGGAGGAGGCAGCCAGTCTGGACTTCATTGTAGGCGTTCATGTATTCAATTACTTGGACCAGGCAGGACTTGGGAGATATTGGCAGGGGATTTGGGGAGAACGTTATAACTCAGGCCTTGTGAATGTCGCCGACCGTCCTTATAAGGAATACCTGGAAGGGATTATGGACACCAACTACGACATCTACAAGTTACTTCTAGGGGAACGGCCGAAATTTTATTACGAGTTAAGGAAATAAGCGTGAAGTAAACCGCGGCTTCTTCTCGATCTTCTCGTCGGCGCTGGCCGTTTTCAAGGATGGAATCCCACCACATGGAGGTGAACATCATGGGAAAAAGAAAGAGAAGCCTAAAGGAATATGTCAGATATGGATACCGTATTTTGCTCGGCATGATGTTTAGAATGAAGTTGGAACAGGGAGGCAGCATGCTTCGGGTGTGCGGCAGAGTTATTGTATCCAAAGCTAAAGATTCAAAATTAATTATCGGGAAAAATGTCATTTTGCATGAAGACACTGGTTTTTATTTGGAATCGAAAAAAGCGAAGATTGAAATTGGCGATCATACATTTATTAACCGGAGATCTGAAATCAGGTGTAAAGAGCAAGTGAAAATAGGGAATAATTGCGCAATTTCCTGGGATGTATCCATAATAGACACCGATTATCATCAACTTTTTGGTTCAGAATCGACGAAGCCGGTCTTCATTGGTGATAGGGTGTGGATCGGCTGTAAATCGACGATTTTAAAAGGCATCACCATTGGTAATGGTGCCGTTGTTGCGGCGGGCTCTGTTGTAACGAAGGATGTGGAGCCCTATACGCTTGTGGCGGGAGTTCCGGCAAAGGAAGTCAAACGGAATGTGAAGTGGAGTCTCTAGGGATTGGCTTGATTCTACCATCCGGCTCGTGGATAGAAATGATTTCTAATTTTTGATCTAGCGAATGAAAGAGAGAAAACAATAAAGGAGTGGATTGTCATGAAGAGTACCCCGAATGTTCACCCTATGGATGGTCTCAAAAATAAGCTTCGCCAAATTTTGAATGTTATTCCGCCGGGCTCCAACATTTACTATATCGATATTCCCGTTCATAGCAACGGCGGCGACCTGCTCATTATGAAAGGCACGGAAACGTTCTTCAAAGACTATAATATTCGCGTCCGTGCACGCTACAGCGTGCTTGATTTTCCCGATTCGCTGATGATTCCGAAAGATCATATCATCGTGCTGCATGGGGGAGGGAACTTCGGCGACCTGTATCCGGCGCATCAGAAGCTGCGCGAGAAAATTATTACCAGCTATCCGTATCATCGGATCGTGATGCTTCCACAGACGATATTTTATAAGAAAGAGTCTGAATTTGACCGGACGGCGCAAATATTCAATGGACATAAAGATATTCATCTCTATGTCCGCGACACGTTGTCCTATCAATCTGCATCTGAGAAATTCCATAGATGCAACGTTTATTTATCTCCTGACATGGCCCATCAATTATGGCCGATCCGGCACAAAGGCAGCCCGGGCAAAGATCTGCTCAACTTCTTCCGAACGGATATTGAGAAAACGATTGAGCAGGAGAAGCTCGAATCGGCGGGCCGCGGCGATTATTTGGATTGGAACTCCTTGTATAACCGGGTGGAGCAGAAATCGATTAATCTCATTGTCAGAATGATAAAGAAAGGCAGCAGTCCACTGCCGATGCAGGCGATTTGGGGCAGGTACACCGATTATTTGGTAGATAAAGCTGTCAAGCGCTTCAGCGGCTACCAGACGGTACAGACGTCAAGGCTGCATGGCCATATTTTATCGTGCTTGATGGACAAGCCCAATACGCTGCTGGACAATTCGTACGGCAAGAACTCCAACTATTATCATACATGGACAAGCGGCATAGGGTCCGCCCAATTGATTGTGAAGAATGAAGGGCAAAAAACAAATTCAAATGCTTCGCAAATCAGTTAACTAAGATATATAGGAGGAGTCACCATGAAAATTGTTCTACTCTCAGGGGGCTCGGGCAAACGCCTGTGGCCGCTGTCGAACGATGCTCGTTCCAAGCAGTTCTTAAAGGTGCTGAGAAATTCGGAAGAGAAGCTTGAGTCGATGGTACAGCGGGTTTGGGGGCAGATTGCGAGTGCCGGACTTGGCGATCATGCTTTTATCGCAACGAGCAAGCCGCAGGTTGAAATGATTTACAACCAGCTGGGAAGCGAGATTGAAGTGATTGTCGAACCGGAAAGAAGGGATACGTATCCTGCGATCGCGCTGGCGGCTACCTATTTGTATTCGGTTAAAGGCGTCAGCCTGAATGAAACGGTCGTGGTCATGCCGGTCGATCCTTACGTTGAGGAGTCGTTCTTCCACAAGACCAAAGAACTGGACCGGGTCTTGAACGAGTCGGGCGCGGATTTGGCGCTTATGGGAGTAAAACCGACATATCCTTCGGAGAAATACGGGTATATTGTTCCGCAAAACGGGACCACGCATGACGCGCCATATATGAATGTACAAAGCTTCCGGGAGAAACCCCGCGAAGAAGAAGCAGCGGTCATGATTGAGCAGGCAGCACTTTGGAACTGCGGGGTTTTCGCATTCAAACTGGATTTCATCATTAATATTCTGCTATCGCACGGTCTTCCAATCCAATACGACGAAATGGTGAAGCAGTACGACAAGCTTCCGAAGAACAGCTTCGACTACGAGGTGGTGGAGAAAGCCAATCTAATCGTCGCTCTGCCATACGAGGGGGATTGGAAGGACCTTGGAACGTGGAACACGCTGACGGAGGAAATTGCGACACCACTGATCGGCAAAGGAATCATTACCGACAATTCAATCAACACGCATATTATAAACGAACTGGATATTCCGATTACGCTGCTTAATTTATCCAATGTCGTCGTCGCGGCGAGTCCGGATGGCATTCTMGTCTCGGACAAAGCATCAAGCCCGATGATTAAGGAGGTTATGAAGCATTCGGATCAACGTCCTATGTACGAGGAGAGGCGTTGGGGCCGTTACAGGGTGCTCGATTACTTGAAATATCCGGACGGGAAAGAAGTGCTGACCAAACGGATATGCATAGGGCCTGGCAATAATTTAAGCTACCAATACCATCTGCTTAGAGACGAGGTATGGACCGTCGTTTCCGGTAACGGGGAGATGATCCTGAACGATAAGCGGTTTCCGGTTAAGGCCGGAGATGTGCTTGTTATATCGAAACAGAGCAAGCACAGTTTGCGGGCGGAGACGGAAATGGACATCATTGAGGTGCAAACCGGGTCGGAGCTTGTTGAAGAGGATATCGTCCGGCTTGCCTTCGATTGGAATGAAATTATTGAAATATGTGCCGTATAAGTGAAGGGATTTCAATATAGGGAGTGATGAGAATGAACATTACAGTCATTGGCACCGGCTATGTCGGGCTCGTATCGGGTGTCTGTTATGCGGAGCTGGGGAATAAAGTCATCTGTGTCGACAAGGATCATGGGAAGATTGAGACACTGCAGGCTGGAGAGATTCCCATCTATGAGCCGGGGCTGAAGGAATTGGCGGATAAGAACAGTTCCGCCGGGAAACTCGCTTTCACAACCGATCTGACCGAAGCGGTGCGTCAATCGGACATTATCATTCTGGCTGTCGGAACGCCTCCGATGCCAAGCGGCGAGGCGAATATGGCCTTTATCAATCAAGCCGCCCTTGATATTGCTGAAGCGATGAACGGCTATAAAATCATCACTATAAAAAGCACGGTGCCGGTCGGCACGAACGAACGGATCCGCGATCTGATCCGCACCCGCACATCCGAGCCGTTCGACAGCATTTCGCTACCGGAATTTCTCCGCGAAGGTTCTGCCGTCAAGGATACGCTAAATCCGGACCGGATCGTCATCGGTGCCGATAACCAAGACGCAGCCGATACGATGGCCGAGCTGCATCGGCCGCTGACGGAGCAAATTATCGTGACGGATATCCGCAGCGCAGAAATGATTAAATATGCGTCCAATGCTTTCCTAGCTACGAAGATCTCGTTCATCAATGAGATTGCGAACATTTGCGAGAAGGTAGGCGCAGATGTGACGAAGGTTGCGGAAGGGATGGGCTACGATAAGCGGATTGGACAGTCGTTTCTTAAAGCCGGAATCGGTTATGGAGGCTCCTGTTTTCCGAAGGATACCAGAGCCCTTATCCAAATCGCCGGAAACGTCGATTACGAGTTCAAACTGCTGCGGTCGGTTGTGGAAGTCAATCAAGATCAAAGGTTTAATGTTATCCGCAAGCTGGAGACGATCTTTAATGGCCAGTTGCGAGGTAAGACAGTCGCGGTATGGGGATTGGCCTTTAAGCCGAATACCGATGACGTCCGCGATTCACCGGCGCTCGAAATCATTCAATATTTGGTAGAGAACGGCGTGAAGGTGAAAGCTTACGATCCTATTGCTATGGAAAACTTCAAGACTTTATACGGCAAGGAAGGCGTCATATGGTGCAATGAGGCGCTCGAAACGGCACAAGACGCAGATGCGCTTTGTTTACTGACGGAATGGGATGAATTCGCGGAAGTGGATTTGAATCTGCTGCAATCCGTTATGAAGCAGGCCATTCTGATTGACGGACGCAATGTGTTTAAAGAGGAAGATTTGCTCGGAACCGCATTCGTTTATTATTCCGTTGGCCGTCCGAGCCTGAATAAAGGCGTCAAACAGCAAATTCCTGTTATGCAATTGTAATTCTAACGATAGTGGGGTTCTGACATGATGAAAGCAGAGAAAATTGATTTAAGCGATATTTCGAATGAATTGTCATTTTTGCTATTCATTCTGCGCGACGTTCAAGAGTTGGATGAGAAGAGGATACGAGAATTCACTTCGAATCTGAAGTGGAATTCGTTTATACAATTAACCTTGCATCATCGTGTTTATCCGATCGTTTACTTGAAACTAAATCAAATCCGTTCATCTCTCATTMCTGCCGATATTATGGAGACGCTCCACTATCATTACAATTCCAATATCATTAAGATGATGCAGCTAACTAGAGAGATGAATAAAGTTTGCGATAAATTATCAGACAACAGTATACGCACCATTTTGTTGAAAGGCCCCATTCTGGCGATTCAACTTTACGGTGATATGTCGCATCGGACTTCCAAAGATCTGGATATTCTGCTCGATGTAGAAGATGTGGAAAGAGCAGAGGAAGTCATGACACAGCTTGGATATGAATTAGAGGATAAGCATTCATTAAATCATAATTGGAAAGAGAAGTTGCATCATCTTTCTTACCGTCATAAAGAACATTCTGTACAAGTTGAAATTCATTGGCGATTAAATCCTAATTCCAGTGGTTCTCATTCATTCAATCAACTGTGGGAACGTAGAAATACAGTTCATTTATTGAATCAGTCATTTTATTGCTTAGGCAATGAAGACCTGCTCTATTATCTTGCTGATCATGGTGCCAGGCATGCCTGGTTCCGATTACGCTGGTTAATGGATATCGATCGTTTAATGCCTAAAATGGATAGCGGGAAAATGCATGATTATTTTAGACAGTACGGTGGTCAATCATTTACAGGGCAAGCCTTCATATTAGCTTTCTATCTGCTTGATTCAAAGATTCCTCATTCTATGAATCAAGTGACGAATAATAAGAAGGCTCTTCGGCTAGCGAAAAAATCTTTGTTTTTTATCAAAAAGATAGTTAAATTAAACCCGGTACCAGAGAAAAGCGTCGTTTGGCATTATTTTCGATACACTCTATCACTAATGACAGGCAGGCAGAGAGCGAGGTATCTTCTGAATCACCTGGAACCTAACGTGAAAGATATGTCTCTGCTGCCGCTATATAAACCATTTCATTTTCTATATGTTCCGCTCCGGCCGTTTCTATGGTTTTGGAGAAATATCATAAATAATTAATTTTTATTTAGAAAAAAGCGACATAAAATGAATTTTCATTACGAATAGTATAAATAAATACAAAGTTTATACTACTTATTAAACGGGGTGCTTACTCTGAATTATTATCGAATATTTGGTTTGAACATTAAATGTAAAATTGTTCTGCCTGAAGCATATGAAATACATGGAATTATTTCGGAATTTGATGTAGAAATTGAATTGAATCCACCGCAGCAAGATTACCTGGATCAATTTGCATCGACGAGCTACCGCTTCGACAATGGTCGATTTCACTTTCATGTACCAGACACAGCCGTTTACAGCATTACATCCGGCAACCATATAATGGTAAATCCATACCCGGGAGCGGATGAGGCGAAAATTCGGCTTTACCTGCTCGGAACCTGTATGGGTGTACTGCTCATGCAGAGAGGGATTCTACCCCTGCACGGGAGTGCAGTCGTCATTGATGGGAAGGTTTACGCAATTGTCGGGGAATCGGGTGCCGGTAAATCGACTCTTGCCGCAGCGTTTGCTCACTCAGGATATCCATTAATGACGGATGACGTTATCGCGGTCTCCTTATCCAATGATTCGGCAGCAGCTACTGTCTATCCGTCCTATCCGCAGCAGAAGCTGTGGGAGGAAAGCATAGAACAATTAGGATTGCTTTCTCACAACTATTCATCGATTTACCAAAGGGTTAACAAATACGCGGTGCCTATACGGTCCCAATTTTGCAGAGAGCCTCTCCCTCTCGCCGGGGTAGTTGAGCTTATCAAAGCTTCCGAACCAGAACCGTCTCTTAAAGCTTATAACAGTTTAGAAGGGCTTCATGTCTTAAATGTGCATACCTATCGGAATTCCCTTCTCCATCTGTTGAACCTGCAGCAATGGCAATTTCAATCGATTGCCCGGCTTGCTTCCGGGCTCCCGGTGTACCAGCTCCGCCGCCCGGCAGACGGCTTTTCTGCCTTTAACTTGGTTGATCAAATTGTCAGTTTGACTAATAAAAGGGAGGTTGTTATTTCATGAGCGTTGAATTAATTACCGCTAACGAACTTGTTATACAGTCGGATGGTTACCTCGTAAGCGAAATGAACGGGGAGAAGATCATGCTGAGCATCGAGAACGGCAAGTACTACAACTTAGGTCAGCTCGGGGGCCGAGTGTGGGAGCTGATGGCATCCCCTGTATCCATAAAAGATATGGTTAAGCAACTAGTGACCGAGTATGAGATAGAGCCGGGAGATTGCGAACAGCAAGTTTGCAATTTCTTGCAGAAGCTTGCAGCAGAAGGACTCATACAAGTTAGGAAGGAATAATGGACTTGTATAGGAAAGCGATAAGAAAAGTTAAGAGATTTATAGCTTACCCCGCAGACTTGAAGCGGATGTATGTGGAAGCTTATTTTTATTTAGCTTTGGCGAGGGTGCTTAAGCTGCTGCCATTCGCAAAAGTAGCACCTTCTCTTGGCGAGCATATGAGGGAGACACCATATACGAGCACTATGGAGCAGGATCTCATCCATCGTAAGGTATCCAAGGCCGTTCATGCGATGAGCCGCATCACATGGTGGGAAAGTCAGTGCATGGTTAAGGCTGTCGCGGCGATGAAGATGCTGCAGCGAAGAGGAATCGCGAGTACGCTCTATCTGGGTAGCGGCAGGGATGAGACGGGGAAAATGATTGCTCACGCTTGGCTGCGCAGCGGGTCGTATTATGTAACCGGCAATGAGAGACTGGAGAGGTATGCTGTCGTTGCCGTGTTCGGGAATCACACAGAAGCTGCGGTTCTGTCGACAATTGAGCGGTAATCCGCATTAGGGGTTTTTCTTATGAAGGATTTATTCTATTTTATTCGAAAAATGCACCAGGTTTCAGGATTCCGTCTGTACCTCAATATGTTCACTACATTCGTTATCAGCTGTCTGGACGGCATCGGAATCTATATGATCGTTCCTATGCTTAGCATTATAGGTGTATTTCAAATGAATATGGATGAAGTGCCACTTGTCTCTTCCTTATTCACATTCATCGAGTCATCGTCGATCGAGTTAAACTTACCGATCGTACTAGCGATATACGTGATGATCGTAGGGGGACAAGCTTTGCTTCAGCGAAGCCAGATGGTGTTGAACTCACGGATTTTGCAGAACTTCGTCCGTTCGCTCAGGACGGAAACGTATCAGGGGCTGCTTGGGGCGAAGTGGGAGTTCTTCCTCCGCAAGAGGAAGTCGGATTTTCATCATGTCATGGTTAACGAGCTCGGACGGGTCAGCTACGGCACTTCCCTCTTCCTGCAGATGGTCACAGCCATTATTTTTACGGTTATTCAAATCGGTCTGGCCTTCTGGCTGTCTCCGTTGTTAACGGCCGTCGTGCTTATAAGCGGCGGAATACTCGCTCTATTCTCGCGCAGGTTTATTAAGAAGGCGGGACATATAGGCGATAAGACATCGGAGCTGTCTCAGAGCTATTTTGCAGGAATAAGTGATCATTTCAACGGCATCAAGGATATTAAGAGCAACAGGCTTGAACGCTCCCATATCAGTTGGTTCAACAACATGAGCAAGGAGCTGGAGAGCAACGTTAACCAATTAATACGAATCAATTCTTTGTCCCAGTTCATCTACCGGATCTCTTCCATAACGCTTATTGCCGGATTCGTCTATTTAGCTTTAGAGGTCTTCCACACGCCGGCTGAGCAATTGATTCTGGTTGTTCTCATCTTCTCGCGGCTTTGGCCGAGATTTATCGGGATTCAGTCGAATATCGAACAGCTGGCGACCAATCTTCCCGCTTTTAAAGCAATGCGTAAGCTGCAGCAGGAATATGAGCAGGAGAAGGAGCTCAACTTGTCAGGCTCTTCGGACAGGGGAAAGCAATTTCAATTGCAGGAAGGAATAGAATGCAGACAAGTCAATTACCGGTACGACCCTAAAGAGCCGGTATTTGCTCTGCGTGATATTAACGTCTATATTCCAGCGAATCGCATGACGGCTATCGTTGGTATGTCCGGTGCGGGGAAAAGCACGCTGATTGATATGCTCATGGGGCTTATTCAACCGGAGAGAGGGCAAGTGCTGATTGACGGCGTTACGCTGAGAGACGAGAAGCAGCTTCTCTCACTGCGGAGTGCAATCGGCTATGTGGCACAGGATCCCTTTCTCTTTAATGCGAGCATTCGGGATAACTTGAAGCTGGTTGACCCGTATGCCGAGGACACCGAGCTGTGGAACGCTTTGAAATTCTCAGTATCCGATGAATTTGTACGCATGCTGCCGCAAGGTTTGGATACGGTCATCGGTGACAGGGGCATCCGGTTGTCCGGGGGAGAGCGGCAGCGGATTGTACTCGCGAGAGCCATATTAAAGCGTCCCTCAATTCTAGTGCTGGATGAAGCGACCAGCGCGCTGGACAGTGAGAATGAACGGCTGATTCAGGAGGCGCTTGACCGTCTTAAGGGAAGCATGACCATTATCGTCATTGCGCACCGATTATCGACCATCCGCAATGCGGATCAGGTCATTGTCATAGAGCAGGGTGAGGTTATTCAGCAAGGCGGCTATAAACAGCTGTCTCAAGAGGCCAAAGGAAAGTTCAGACAACTGCTCAACTATCAAACAGGCGTTAACAGTTAGTTCCGACAACGAAGGCCGCTATCAAACATAACCGGAAAGATTGGAGAAATAATGAGTGCGATAACCGGTGTTTTTAATTGTAATGAAGAACCTGTATCTGTCGAAACGATCGGAAATATGATGCAAGCCTTGCAAAAATACCCTGCCAATGATGTGCGGGTTTGGCATGACCGTTTCGTATTTTTAGGTTGTCACGCGCAATGGATCACACCCGAATCGACTAAAGAACGGCTGCCCTTTTACGACGAACAACATAAGCTTGCCATTACCGCAGACGCGATCATTGACAACAGGGAGGAATTATTTAACCGGTTGCAGGTGGAGCATTTCCGCCGGAAACAGATGACGGACAGCGAGCTTATTTTGGCGGCATACCTGAAATGGGGGAAGGAAGCCCCGCGATACCTGATAGGAGACTTTGCTTTCATCATATGGGATGAGCAAAAACGCCATCTTTTCGGCGCGCGTGATCTGTCGGGAAATCGAACGCTGTATTATTATCATCATTCACGACAGTTTGCTTTTTGCACGGTGATGAATCCGCTGTTTACTATTTCCGGTGTCAAGAAGGAACTGAATGAGTCATGGTTGACCGAGTTTCTCATGATCCCTATCATTTTGGATACGATCGATGTTCACTCCACGGTTTATCATAATATCGATCAAATTCCTCCCGGCCATTCGATTACTGTGGCGGACGGAAACATTGCATTGGAGCAATACGGGACATTCATAACGCCTGGCGGGAAGCTTAAACTAAAAACAAACGGCGAATACGAAGAAGCATTTCGTGAAGTCTTTCAGGAAGCCGTTACATCGAAGCTCCGGACATACCGGAAAGTTGGTGCAAGCTTAAGCGGAGGGTTGGATTCGGGGGCTGTCGTAAGCTTTGCCGCAAACCCGTTGCGGCAGGAAGGGAAAACATTACAAACCTACAGTTATGTCCCTCCCTCTGATTTTGTGGATTGGACACCAAAAAGCTTGATTGCCGATGAGAGTCCTTATATCCAAGCCACGGTTCAACATGTAGGAAATATCGCGCACAACAATTTGGACTTCTCGGGTCGAAACTCATTTGAGGAAATGGATGACCTGCTCGAGCTGATGGAGGCGCCTTATAAGTTTTTTGAAAATTCATTCTGGATCAAAGGGATTCTCGAGCAAGCAGAGAAGCACGGAGTCGGAGTATTACTGAATGGAGGGAGTGGAAATTACACTATCTCTTGGGGTCCGGCGCTGGATTACTACGCTCAGCTTTTAAGAAAGCTGCGCTGGATACGTTTTAACCATGAACTGAAGCTCTATGGCAGAAATATGAGAATAGGGAGATCCCGATTGCTGCCCATAATCGGCAAACTGGCATTTCCATTTCTGGATCCGTCTTTTTTTTCGAAGCCTAGGTCGGATACCCCGCTTTTAATCCAACCGGATTTAGCGGAACGAACCAAAGTCTTCGATAAACTTAAAAACCATAATGTCGGATTGACCGAATTTTCAATGAACGAATTTGCGGCAAGATTCTATCAGTTCGAGAATTTGTCGTTCTTAAACCATCAGGGGACGTCATCAACGAAATTATCGTTACGTTATGCCGTCAGGGAAAGGGATCCGACCTGTGATCCCAGGGTGGTTCGATTTTGCTTATCCGTGCCTGTAGAACAGTATGTCCAAAATGGTATGGACCGCTCTTTGATTCGAAGATCGACCGAAAATTATTTGCCCGATAAAGTCCGGTTCAATCTTCGCGTTCGGGGTGTGCAGGGGGCGGACTGGATCCATCGCATGATTCCATCGTGGAGTGCTTTTACGGAAGAACTTCATCAGCTTTGTCGTGATTCCGGGGCTTCGTATTTTTTAAATGTGAAACAAATTAAAGAATCACTTTCGAAAATTGGAAACTCACCCAAACCTGAATTAGCCTTCGATCCGAATGTAAGATTATTAATGCAGAGCTTAATTGTTTACCGTTTTATAAGGCAATTTTCATAAAGCCCCGCATGAAAGGAGGTGATACAAATGACAAAGGAAATGAAGAAAGAATGGCAGCCACTGACGTTGGAGCTCCTTGATGTCAGCGCGACTATGGGTGGAAAAAATGGTGTGTATCCTGACAGAAATGGTAAAGGTAACAATAATGGTCACCCTCATGAGGACTCTTAGGATGACTTACTACTAGTCCCATTATTTTTATGGCCCTTATACTTTTATAACGTATAAGGGCCCCTCTTAACGATAAATAAGGTTTAAGTTCACGGAAGTTTTCTTTATCGTTAAGAGGGTAAAGAAGGAATAGCTGTAATCAAATATTAGTCGATGGGATGTGATTGCATGAGTGTTATTGCCGGTGTTATACAATTCGATAGGCCTCTGCATCCATCTGATGGCACTGCAGATTTCATGGAAGCTATACAGCATTTTCCAGGAGATGGTTTTGAAACATGGGAGGATACGTCGGCTCTTCTCGGCTGCCGGTTACAATGGATAACACCGGAATCGGTTAATGAACGGCTTCCTTTTCGGGATGAGCAATCCGGACTGGTTATAACCGCTGATGCAATCATTGACAATCGCGGGCAATTGTTCGAGCAGCTTGAGGTTGTGCAGGGCAAAAGAAGCAGGATGACTGACAGTGAGCTCATTCTGCTGGCTTATCTCAAATGGGGGCCGGAGACGCCGCGTTATCTAATAGGAGATTTCGCATTCGTTATATGGGATGCAAGCAGAAAACTGCTGTATGGGGCGAGAGATCAGCTGGCCAGCAGGACATTGTATTATCACCTCAGTTCAAAACAATTCTCGTTCTGCAGTGTAATCCAGCCTTTATTCTCCCTAGCGGGAATAGATAAGAGACTATGCGAAGAGAGATTTGCCGAATTTTTGGCAATACCGACGCTCTTAGATGCTGTCAATGTCCACACGACCTATTATGCAGATGTTTTGCAGCTGCCGCCGGCACACACTTTTACATTGCAAGAGGGTAAGCTTACGGTTGCAAAGTATGGTTCATTAATGCCGGAAGAGAGGCTGACCTTAAGCTCTGATGACGAATATGTGGAAGCCTTCCAGGAGATTTACCAAGAATCGGTTCGCTCCAGACTGCGTACCTTCAAGCAGGTGGGAGTTACCCTGAGCGGAGGACTCGATTCCGGCTCGGTTTCAGGTTTCGCGGCGAGGATGCTCGCCAAGGAAGGCAAGAGCTTACAAGCCTTCAGCTATATTCCTGAGCGGGATTTCATCGATTGGACGCCCAGAAGCATGTTTGCGGATGAAAGTCCTTATATTCAGTCCATCGTCGATTATGTAGGAAATATGAACGCTAACTTTTTAGATTTTCCGCGGATAAGTCCTTTTACTGAGATTGATGAATGGATTGATAGTTTGGAAGGACCTTACAAAAATTTCGAAAATGCATTCTGGGTTAAAGGCATTCATGAAGAAGCGGCGCGTCAAGGAGTAGGTATTTTGCTCACAGGCGCCCGGGGGAATTACTCCATATCCTGGGGTTCAGCTGTCGGTTATTACAGCTTGCTGCTTAAGAAACTCCAATGGCTCCAATTATACCGTGAGATTACAATGTACGGCAGACAACTGGGCACCGGTCGGAAAAGAATCGTACGCGCGATTAGACAGCAGGTTTTTCCGGAAAAGGCGGCTCCTTTTCAACCGGGGGTACCTTCCATCATTCAACCTGATTTTGCAAGGAACTCCGGGGTATTCGAGAAGCTATCGCAGTATGATGTAGGTTTGCGGGAGTCAACCTATCAAATGCTGAGGGAACGCGAGGATTATTTCAATAATCAGGCGGTTCTAAGCATGCAGGGCACCATTTCGGCGAAGTCATCCTATCGACTGGGAATATGGGAACGGGATGCAACCAGCGATGTACGCCTTATCAAATTTTGCCTATCGATTCCCGTGGAGCAATTTGTTAAAGATGGCTTCGGGCGTTCTCTTATCCGAAGAGCAACCAAGAATATTCTGCCGGACAAAGTTCGATTGAATCAACGGACACGAGGCGTTCAAGGCATGGATTGGGTGCATCGGATTATACCCCGGTGGCAGTCGATAGAAGAAGAGCTTCGTACGCTTTGCAGGGATGAGCAGGCTTCCCGCTACTTGAATCTGATGCAAGTGAAGGAATCGATGAGCAAGGTAGGTTCGGCCATTAAGCCGGAGCAGGCTGATGACCCTCACTTAAAGCTGCTTATGCGCAGCTTGATTGCCTATCGTTTTCTTAAACGGCTGCAATAGGAATACGAACTGCACTTGAAGGGAGGTGAAGTATAATGGAGAAAAAACAATGGACAGCACTTTCCATGGAAGTGATGAATGTATCGGAGACTATGGCAGGTTTCGGTGTAGCGAAAATGGACTTTACTTATGTTGATGGCAAGCTCGTAGACCTCGATGTTTATGATTCCTAGGATTCATAGATTTCTACGGCCCTAAAGCCGGAGCAGGCTGATGACCCATACTTAAATATACTTACGTACAGCTAGATAGCCTATCGGTTTCTCAAACGGCAGAAATCGGAATACGAACTGCACTTAAAAGGAGGTGAAATATAATGGAGAAAAAACAATGGACAGCACTTTCCATGGAAGTAATGAATGTATCTGAGACTATGGCAGGTTTCGGCGTAGCGAAAATGGACTTTACTTATGTTGACGGCAAGCTCGTAGACATCGACGTTTATGATTCCTAGAATTCATCGTACTTAACTGATGCACCAGAAAGCACCGCAGAGAATCGCAGCTTATGTTGTGTGACTTTACGGTGCTTTTTGTGTTCTGCTTGCCCGTAGGCACACATCCTTCTTATGCGCAGCTTGATTGCCTATCGTTTTCTCAAACGGCTTCAATAGGAATACGAACTGCACTTGAAAGGAGGTGAAGTGTAATGGAGAAAAAACAATGGACAGCCCTTTCTCTGGAAGTGATGAATGTATCAGAGACAATGGCAGGCTTTGGTATTTCGAAAATGGACTTTACTTATGTTGACGGCAAGCTCGTAGACCTCGACGTTTATGATTCCTAGGATTTATCGTATTTAATCGATTCACCGGAAGGCGCCGTAAGGATCATAGCGTAAGCTGTGTCTTTACGGCGCTTTTTTGCATTTAAAGGAGGTGAAGTGTAATGGAGAAAAAACAATGGACACACTTTCACTGGAAGTGATGAATGTATCGGAGACTATGGCAGGTTTCGGTACAACGAAACAGGATTTTACTTATGTTGACGGCAAGATCGTAGACGTAGACGTCTATGATTCCTAGGATTCATTGTTTTTAACTGATACATCAAAAAGCGCCATAGAGGACCTCAGCTTACGCTGTGATCCTCTATGGCGCTTTTTGCGTTCTGTGTGCCAAGATCAGTTCGTCGAAACAAGGAAGTTATCGAAGACAGCCGTCTGATCGTACGTTCGCAAACCGATGCTCCCGCTGGTCAAGCTGTAGTCGCTAACGCTGATTTTTTTCACGCCGTCCACATAAGCTTTAAATGAGCTTCCATTCATCTCCAGCTTAAGCAGATACCAAGTGCCTGGAGTAGCGATCATACCCGCTTCCCCGATCATGGTCCAACTATTGCCCAGTTTTTTGTAGAGTTGGACTTTATTCAGATCATAATTGATGCGCAGGGTGTACATGTAGGAGAAATCTGAATTTGCCCGGGTAACCAAGCCGGAGGAAGCATTGGCCATATGATTGTCATATGCTTTTAAGGCTACGGTTATGGTAGCGTTGGAGTAGGTCGAACCGATAACGGTTTCGGCAATGCCTGTTCCCGATTGTTTCAACACTTTATTGTCTAGAGGAATGCTGTCGTGACTGACATCATTGGTTAAAAACCAACTGCCGCTAATAGGGGTCCAGATGCCGGAACTATTGTTTTGAAAGCTGTCGCCAAATTTCTGCGGTTCAAACATGACCGCATCGGCTCTGTTGGAGCCGCCTCCAACGGTCGTCAACTTCACATATTCTTCCGGTCCGCCAGCGAAATACACTGTATCAATCAGGCGCCACTGACCGCCCGCAATAGTCGTCTGATTGATGGTTACGGTGTTCGTCACGCCATTATGATAGACCGAATATTGAGCATACTTCGTTGAACCCTGATGGTAAGGATATCGGACATACACATTGTAATATCCCGGCGCCTTCAAGTTCGGCCTCCATGTAGCCGTACTTCCAATGGTACTGCTGTAACGGGAACTGCCGCTGTAACTGCCGCCCAGCGTACTAGTCCCCCATGTTCCGGTCTCGGTATAGCCGCTGCTTTCTTCGTCGACGATGGCCCCGTTTTTCGCTTTAATTGGACCGATGATGTTGGAATACGGGGAATAGGAACCGTGAACATTTTTCGCTCTCACCCTATAGTAATAGCTTGTGCCGTCCTGAGCAGATGCATCGTCGAAAATCGGTACGGTAAACGTATGATGACGCGGCGTGGTAATATCGTCCGTCACATCGCTGCCTACTGCTGTCCATGGACCGGAAGAACTTGTCGAACGTTCAACGTCATAAGCGCTTGCCCCTGAGACACCCATCCAGGAGAGGGTATGAACGGAATCGACAGGGAACATAATTGGCGCATCAGGTGTCGGCCAAGGAGGTACGGCCAGGCCTTTCATCGAATAGGCATACTTGCGCAGCAAGTCGATGGTGGCCGATTCGTTCGCCCAATCGCCGGTTGCGAAACCGGGATAGCGCAAATAGGACCAGTCTCCAACCGGAGGCCAATGCCATCCGCCCATCTTGTGATGGTACATGCTGCCCCAGAACATGGCACCTGATGTTTGATTGTTCTGAACGATGTCCAAAAGCTGTTCGGTTTCCGTGGGGGAGTAGTCGCCGAATTCGCCAATAATCAAAGCTTTTTTTCCTTTTGTTTTATCTCTCCACTCATTGAGTTTCGTAACCGTATCGACATTGTGATATTTGTAAATGTGCGGAACAATAATATCAATATGGTTGTCATTCAGTGCATTGGTCCTTATTCCCTGTGCCCGGACATATCCTCCATCGGCTAACAGGTGGTTGGAATCGAGACTCTTTACATACGCGGCCATCTCGCTTACCCAGCTATCCGTGGAGGGAAGTTCGTTCCCCAGCTGCCAGGCCAGAATGGATTTATCGTTTTTGTACGGAATACCCGTATACGAATTAGTCCGATTAATCACATATTTAATGAAATTTTTGAAGTCCTGCTTCACGGTAGGATCGCTCCAAAAATCATTCGCCGTTTTCCCGCGGAAAGCCGACCAATCGGCAAACCCTCCGATGTAGTTGTACTTATCCACGAAAGGCACTATAAGCCGAATATTATACTGGTTTGCCAATTGAACAATTTTATCCAGTAGTTTGAATGCGCTTTCGTTATAATTATTAGGCCCTATCACATGACGAAAAGTTCCTGGGGGATCACTGCTCATTTTCACTTCGAACGGATACAAGCGAATGACGTTAATCCCTGAGCTGGCAGCAGCGCGAATCGCATCCTCGATCTCTGACGGACCAGTCCATGTTCTATTCAATAAAGGCTCGTTGGTTCCGATAAAACGAAACGTGTACGCTCCCTCCATCAACGTATCCCCGCTGCGTGTGATATAGTCTGTAAATTCCGCATGTACACGAGCCGGCCATAAATTGAAAAAAGAATCGAACGTAAGCAGCATAACGGCCAAGGTGACGAGTTTCAACCATTTGTTCATGCCATTATTCCTCCTTATTTGCACATGACCATCCATATGAACGACATCTTCAGAACTGGCGGCAGCAAAGGGAGAATCCCCCTTTATATAAGGTATGAAAGCGGATACAAAATCTTGCCTAATTTGATATATCGTACTGGTAATCATATTCACATAGCGGGCAAGATGTTCTATTCCGAATAGCGAGCGCTTTCGAAACTTGCCGGCGGACCCTAGAATGGGGTGCTTACATGTAAAAACAGGTCCGTTCATGGTGTGATTCACCATTAACGGACCTGTTAGTTAGAGAGTGGTTTATTCTTCTTTGGGTAAAGTTCGGTCACGGAGCACGCGTTCGAGCAAGCTGCGAATCAGCTCCAGATCGTCCCTTTCCAAAGGAACACCATCCCAATGAAGCTGCTCGTAATTCAAATATTCTTTTGCATTATGGTTTAGATCCGTTGGCGGCTCCGGAAATTCGGTAAGTCCTAGAAGATAATCCGCGGACGTGCGCAGCTTTCGGGAAATCGTCTGAATGGATTCGATCGTCGGCTGCCGGTAACCGGATTCATACCCCGCATACGTGCTCTTTGCAACTCCGACGTAATCGGCCACTTCCTGCATAGTCAATTTCCTCTTTTTACGCGTCTGCTTCAATCGCTTCGCGAACATCTTCTGTCCTCCTCCCGAACACCTATATGTATAGTAGTTCTTTCAGCTAAACCTTATTAGTATCCTTCTAGTAAACGCAAAGATAATTATAGCATGTTTAACAGCTGTCTGCATCTGATAGAATGATGAAACGGAAGGGGCGAATGATCTAGGACCCTAATGATTTTTGCGAGAAAACGGCAATATATGTGACTTCATCTGATAGGGGACTAAGAAGATGCTCTTCAAGCGAGTTGAAGTAGATCGTATCCCCTGGCTGTATCAAAAATTCGGTTGCTCCTACTTTATAGTTCGAGGAGCAGGATGGTAAAGCCGGCAGATCTAAACAAGGAAGAGCATGTGCTCAATATGGGATGGGGAAAGATTGCCTGGTTATACGGCGAGGAGATTGATGCAGACGGCCAAATGACATTTGGCATGGTATATATCAACGCGGGCGAAGAAAATGGTCGTCACCTGCATCCAAACTGTGAAGAAATCATTTTTGTAGAGAAGCCATTCGCAGATACTTACTCGGATGCTAAGAGCATTGCAGAGGAAGCAGAACGCAGGCAGATTCCAGTTTCCGTTAATCAGAACTTCCGGAAGCATCATAAGTTTGATTTTATACGCGGACTCATTCAGGAAGGGATTGTTGGAAAGCTGGAAGGCATTCATTTCTCCTCTCTATTTTACCGTCAGGATAAAGGTTGGAGGGTGAATACCGAGCGGCATGCGTTGGCGGTTATGTCGATTCACTAGCTTGACGGTATACGCCGCATGGCAAATTCGGAAGCGGAGTCGGTATATTACAGCGCCTATTCCTCAAATGCAGTCGATTGTATCGGGGAAACCGATGCTACGGTTCAAATCACGTTTGCTAACGGAGTTCGCGCACATTTCACGCAAAGCTTCTCTAGCCCTTTTATTAAAAATGCTTTGGTCGTTCTCGTGAGCGAGGGTGTAATAAGCTCTAATTCGGATGTGATCGGTTTGTATCGTCTCGATCTCTCAGCGTCCCGAATTGGAATCCGACGCCTGTTCAAACCTGGCAAGCGGTGATGCCGATAGAGGAAGCCGTGTTTGACGGCTTGGACCAACTGCTCGTTTGGATTGAAACGGGAATAGAGGCGGCTAATAGTGCAAGAGATAATCTGCTTTCGGTTTCCTTGCTCGATAGCGCCTATATTTCAGCCAAGGAGAATCGGGTAGTCTCGTTGAGCAACGGTTTGTTATAACACTTTAGGTTGCCGGAGATTAGAACGGCAGCCTTTGTTTATTTCATTGAATATTCGAATCCATATTATCTTCATCTGTCAAAATGTTTTGGATACGCCAAGGCGATTGCTTAGATTCGCGTTTGAAAATAAACCTATAACCGGTGTTCCGCTCAGCATGGTTTTGTTTATGAATCGTAATTGGCAATCTGATTTCTGCTGACAAGCTCTCATCGAAACCCCCATCATCTGTGTCGCTTGCCCCCTTGTATTTCGACTGTTTTTTTTCACGAATGGAATCGAGCGACTCCATTTCCTTAACGAAATACGCGAATTTCTCCTTCGAAATGCCTTCTGCAACCTGCTGAAGCAGCCCCTGATCCTGATGGTTCATTATTTCAATGAAGCTTTTAGCTAATACAAGCGGTGATGCGGAATCGAAAAATGGTTTCAAATTCCCGGCTGCCTTGTGTACCATGATCTGATGCGCCAAATCAGGAAGATCAGATTTGTGGGTACTGCTTAGATAGAAGTGAATGCAGAAATGGCCGGAGAAACCATTCTCCGGAATGCCGTCTCCGCCATGAGGCATCCCGTTCATGGAAGCCGCGATCCAAGCATCGCCTGCGTGGACAAGCACCGCTTTTCTTTTCCAGCTCCACCTGCCGTGATAGATTTGTTTCATTATGCGGCTATCATCCTTCGTTAAGGGCTGCACATCAGCATGGTCGCTGCCTGCGCGGCGCTGCACATTGAACGTCAATCCCGTTTCCAGCTCCGTTACGGAAAAGATGCTTTTGTTAGGTATGATTTGAGTCGACTGCTGCCAGGAAAGGAGCTCTCCGTAATGCTGTGTCCGCAGCGCTTCTGCTAGTCCGATGAGCTTCTCTGCCATTTTTGTCGGTAAAATCGTTCTTTCCATCTTTGTTTCATCCCATAGCTGACCGCCTCGCTCCAAACGGTAATACGTCGCTTCCGGGGACAGCAGCGTGATATAAATATCCGAGTAAACATCCACTTCAGCGTCAGAAGCTGGAACGATCTTAGCTTGGCGCAATGCTGCATTCATTTCGCGGCTCTCGATGTGAAGGTCACTTACGAATGCGGCTTGCTTTCCGGAACGGACAGTAATAATGAGGCTTTTTTGCTGCTGCGCATTGAGGGAGGCTTTTGGCTTTTGGAGTATGGATTGCGCTTGTGCGTCATGCGGATGTACCGTCAGCAGCGAGATAAGAAACGCGGTAAAAACGAATATCGTTTGCCTCCGTATAAAGTTCATTTTCGCTGCCCTCCTCCTACATCATATTTTTATTAGGTTCAACCATTTTGCTTTTAAATATGTGAAAGACCGCTCATGAATGGATAGGCCCAAAATGATTCATACTATCACGGATACTACCGTCTGGGGGAGATTAGCGACAATGGGTCTGTATTGGATTTTAGCCATATTGATGATGTTTCAGCAGGGGCATTATCCCGATCCGCTTGTCATTGAGCGAAATGGACAAGTTATTCTGGAAATGAGCCGGGCTCAGTACAGCGATTCGCGTACCGGCATACCGTTCGTGGTTCAGGATAAATTAAACAAAGGGATGGACGCGATAGACAGGCAGGTGCAGAAACCGGCTGTTAACGCGAGGCTGGACGGCGGCGGGAGAATATTGCCTGAGCATGCGGGAAGCCAGCTGGACCGAAAATTGTTTGAAGAGCAATTTTACAGCTTTATTTTTGAAGGCGGGTTTTCGCAGCTTGAGGTTCCCATGCTGACGATCTATCCAAGGGTAGACAGCGAGCTGCTCTCAACGATAAAAGTAAAAAGAATTGGCCAATATGCGACCTATTACAATTCGAATAACAAAAATCGCTCTCATAACGTTAGTTTGGCCGCAAAAGCGATTAATAATTATGTCGTATTCCCTAATGAGAGATTTTCGTTTAATGAGGTTGTTGGTAAGCGGACGAAGGAAACGGGCTATTTGCGTGCTCCGGTAATCGTAAGGGGAGAAATGTCGGAGGATATCGGCGGAGGCATCTGCCAAATTTCGTCGACGCTGTTCAACGCAGTAGACCGTGCGGGGTTGAAAATAATCGAGAGGTACTCCCATAGCCGGAATGTGAAATATGTACCGCCCGGTCGGGATGCGACGGTCAGCTGGTATGGACCGGATTTTGTTTTTCAAAACAAATATGACCAGCCGGTTCTGATCCGTGCATACGCGAGCGGCGGACAGGTCAGCATCGTCATTTGCTCGTCCGATGAGCTCCTTGTAAAAAAAAGGAAGGTGCCGAGCGCTTCGAAGAAGATCCCTGAAGAAGAGAAACTAGAAATGGACGCAGGCGGGTTGGAGCGGGATACGAATAAAACAGATTAAGAAGATTGCCGAGGACGGCAGTCTTCTTTTTTTTAGTTTTGTAATTTGTATGGGGTATATTCGTATTCGGCTTATTCTTGTATTTTGGGGAAGGATAAGGGACATAGGCGGAATGATTACAAAGCAGCTCCTGCATCCCTTACTATATAAAACAACTGGAATAATGGACGATAGTTATGTTCATCCCTTTGCTGCTTCTTCTCCAATCCACCTCTAATCAACCACCAAACTACCTCCAATCAAGCACCAAACTACCATCAATCAAGCATCAATCAACCACCAAACTACCTCTAATCAAGTACCAATCAACCATCAATCAAGCATCAATCAACCATCAATCAAGCATCAATCAACCATCAATCAACCATCAATCAAGCATCAATCAGCCACCAATCAACCACCAAACAACCACGAAACTACCACCAATCAACCATCAAACTACCCCTAATCAAGCTCCAATCAACCATCAAACTACCTCTAATCAACCATCAAACTACCTCTAATCAGCCACCAATCTATCTCGCCTCCTACGCTGCAGTTTCTACAATGTAATCCGTGCTAAATCGCCATTTATCTCACTACAAAGCAGTTTCTGCAATGAAACTGCGTCATGGAGCAATTTTAGGGCGTGTTGGGAGAATTCTGTTGTACTTACTGCATTGTAGCTCATGTGGTCGGGTGCTACGTCAGGTTTTTGTTGTAGAAAGTGCAGTAGAATATGTAAGCACCAAAGCTGGGATTTGCTAATGTGGAACAATGCTGCGGAGGTTGTGTTTAGAATGCCGGCACTGCCGGAATTTTCTAAGGAAATGCAGCAGGGGCCAAATTAGTTAAGAAAGTTCTTGAAGGATCCATTGCTTATTAGGCAGGTTTGCGCGGTAACGGATAATTGCTATAGTTATACTATCTGAGAGGTTATAAGTAATGATGAGGTGAGGACAAATGACGTTGTATAAAAAATTGGTGCGTGATGGGATTCCACAAATAATCGAGTCTAAAGGAGAAAAATGTATTTACGAAATTTTAGACAACGAGAAATATGCAGTAGAGTTACGAAAGAAATTAGATGAAGAAGTTTTAGAGTATATAGAGGCAGCGAATGTGGAGGATGCAACTGAAGAACTAGCAGACGTGCTAGAGGTAATCCATGCTTATGCTTCAATTCACGGAGTTAGCCTCGAAAATGCAGAGACTATGCGATTGAAGAAGGCTTCTGAAAGAGGCGGATTTGCTAACAAAGTTTTTCTTGTTGAGGTATTGGATTAATTCTTATCATCCTTTATTTTCACTGAACATATTTGTAAATTTGTTAGTGTTGACATCGGTTCGCATATTCGTAATGATGGAATAGAATAGGTAGTGGAAGGAGATGACCGCGATGAATTTAGTGGTAGAGCAGTCAGCGGCTCGCTGGTATAAGCAGGAAATGGGTTTGACCGTTGGTGACTCGATTCGCATCTATGTCCGTTTGGGCGGCTGCGGCAGTGTTCATCCAGGGCTTTCGCTTGGCGTCACCAAGGATGAGCCAAGAAGCATTGGACTTCGCGAGGACATAGATGGCATAACGTATTTTATAGAGGAAGATAACTTGTGGTATTTAGAAAATAAATCGCTGCGGATTTCTTTTGACGAGAAGTATGAAGAAATTATTATGACTGTAGAATAACAGCAGTCGGATAATTCCAGCTCATTCTTCTCTGCATTGGCCTAAATAAAAGTCCGCTAGATACCCCGTAAGGGGTATTTTTTCGTTTAATCCCTTAGGAGATTTAGCAGCGGATACGGAGCATGACACGGTACCGCCGTGCGTGGCAATGATCGCAGCAGCACTAGAAAAATGCGGCATGCTGCTTTGAAGACGATTTGACAGCCAGCCCTCTCATTTGTTATTTTTAAACTAATAAATTCTTATTGGATTAGTTGGTTTAAATGGATTGAGGGGGTGAAGGAGATCAATATTGAAAATATCGAAGCATTCGTCTACGTCATTCATTGCGGCAGTTTTAATAAAGCAGCAGACGCGTTGTATTTATCGCAGCCTTCCGTAACGGCTAGAATTAAATCGCTTGAACAGGAGCTTGATTGCAAGCTGTTCGACCGGCAGGGAAAACAGATACAAATAACGGAGGATGGGAAGCGGTTTTTGCCCTACGCGCAGCAGCTGCTGCTTATCTATCAGAAGGGCAAGCTTCATATCAATCAGAAGAAGTCGTCTCCCGACGAGTTCCGAATTGGCTGTACCGTATCCGTCTCCAATTATGTCATTCCGGATTTATTGCCTCGCTTGAAGCAAAGGTTTCCGAATACGCAATATAAAATCGTAACCAGCACGACGGATGAAATTATGAATAAGGTGCTAGGCAAGGAAGTCGATATTGGTTTTGTTCGCAACGTGAACCATCCCAGCCTGCAATCGACGAAGTTCTATGAGGATCCGATCCGGCTGTATGCCTATGACGGGCATCCTTTTTTAAGGACGGAGAGCGTGACGATCGAAGCGATTGCTGAGCAGCCGCTCGTATTTTTTGAGTGCGGCTCTTTAGATTGGCTGCGCATCCACCGTATTTTCGAGCATCTCGACATGCCGCCCAATATTCAAATTCAAACAGACAATTCTGAGCTGGCTAAGAAGCTGGTCATCCAAAAGGCGGGCATCGGTTTTCTCCCCGATTTATGCGCCCAGCAGGAAATACGCGAAGGGAAGCTTTATCAGATCCGTGTTCCGGAGACGGAAGGCATTTCCTTGCAAACCAATCTCATTTCGCATCACGGAGAGCATCTCGCGTTTCTTGACGCAATTACAGAGATAGGAAAGCAGTTAGCTGAGATGAAGCTGGGCTTATCGGTAAATTGAAAGCTTTTATAGAAATGCTCTATTATCCGAAGAGCTGCACTCATGGTAAAATTAGATTGTCAGTAAAGCCGATTGAAATAGTGTGATTAAATATGTTCATCCGCTGCTCCTTCTGAAGCAGCGGTTTTTTATTGCCGAAACCACCGATCAGACAAATCGATTTACTTATAGAAGATCTCTATAAGAATTAGGATTGACGAATTCTATATTCAGGTGGTAAAGTGAATTCAACGTTAATCCTTACTTAACAGGTAGGAATTATAAGGATTCGAATTACATCATACATTGGGGGAAAAGAAAATGAAAAAAGCTTTCTTTTTATCAATCGCAATCGTTATGGCACTAACTCTTGCAGGCTGCGGCAGCAACAAAAACAACACTGGCGCCGATGCGGAAGCAGCAAGCGGAAATGCCTCGAAAGAAGTAACAAAGATCGTCGTAGGCACGGGGACACAATTCCCTAACGTTTGCTTTATTGACGAGAACGGTAAGCTAACCGGCTTCGATGTTGAGTTGGTTAGAGAAATCGATAAACGTCTGGCCGACTACGAATTTGACATCCAAACGCTTGAATTTACAAACCTTCTGCTGAGCTTGGAAACGAAAAAAATCGACCTGGTTGCTCATGAAATGGAGAAAAATCCGGAACGCGAGCAAAAGTATTTGTTTAACACGGAGCCGTACGCGCACTGGAGAAACAAAATTATCGTCGCAAAGGACAATGATTCCGTTCAAACGCTTGATGATCTAAAAGGCAAAAAAGTGTTGACGACGGCAACGAGCGCGCAATCGACCATTCTTGAAAACTATAACAAAGAAAACAATAACGCCATTGAAATCGTGTACCAAAACGGCGGAGCTAACGATTCCGTAGCACAAGTAACCTCCGGCCGCGTGGACGCATTTTTGGCAGCCGACTTCACGCTATCGCTTATCGATTCAAAGCAAGAGCTTAAAGCAGTAGGACCGGCGCTTAGCGAAGCAGACATTTTGTTCATGTTCCGTAAAGATGATCCGGAGCAAAAGAAACTTTCCGACGCGGTTGACGGAGCGATTAAAGAGCTTAAAGCCGACGGTACGCTTGCAAAGCTTAGTTCTGAATGGTTAGGCAACGACTTTACTTCCGAAGAAAAATAAACGCGGGTGAAAGGTGAGATGGCTGGATGGGAGAACCATTTGATATCAGTTATGTGTTCGAATATCTAGTAAAGCTGCTGCCTACCTTGAAAGTCACTCTTCTTATTGTGGTGAGTTCCATCGTAATCGGGCTGGGCGTCGGGTTTATCGTCGCCCTTCCCCAGCTTTATAAGATTCCGATTTTAAGACGTTTTTCTCAGGTGTATCTCTCCTTTTTCAGAGGCACGCCGATCTTGATTCAGCTGTTTTTGTTTTATTATGGTCTTCCTGAAATATTGAAGCTCGTTCACGTAGATGTCGCAAAGGTGCCGGCCTTATATTTTGTCATCCTCACCTACGCCCTGCACAGCGGAGCCTATATGGCGGAAATGATTCGCGCTGCTGTAGGAGCGGTGGACCGCGGGCAGGTTGAAGCGGCTTACTCGGTAGGCATGACAGGGTTTCAAGCCTTTACGCGGATCGTCCTTCCACAAGCCATGGCGATATCGGTTCCGGTATTTGCCAATCTAGTCATCGCGAACCTGAAGGACACCTCGCTTGCTTTTTCGTTAGGCATTATGGAATTGACCGGCAAGTCGCAAACGCTCGCCGTGATGTCCAGGCATTTCGTTGAAACGTACATTTCACTCGCAATCATCTATTTTATAATCAGCTTTGGACTTGAGAAGCTGTTCCATTTCATTGAACACAAGCTGTTAAAGCATGAACGCCGTATAGCGTCTGAGGATAAAGAACCTCGTTTGAAAAAAGGGAAAGCAAGGTGGCTCGCAATAGGACCGGGCTTTGGCAGAGGGGGACGGGAAAATGAAGCTTGATTTTGCATTTATATGGACGGCTTTTCTTCAGCTGCTAACCGCTGTGCCGACGGCACTCGCGATAACGGCCGTTTCCGTTTTCTGCGGCCTCATCATTGGTACCACCGTAGCGGTTATACGGCTTTACAAGGTGCCTGTCCTTTATCCGATCGCGGCTTCTTATGTCACCTTTATCCGCGGTACGCCGATGCTGACGCATTTATTGCTTATCTATTTCGGGCTGCCGATTATCGTCGACGCTGTGGCCGGTGCCTTGGGACTATCCTTTCGATCGGTCTCCATTCCAATGATTGGGTTCGCTTATGTATCATTCTCCATCACGGCCGGCGCATATATGTCAGAGGTAGTGAGATCGGGCTTGCTGGCCGTCAACCGCGGACAAATCGAAGCGGCTTACTCAGTCGGCATGACGACCTCGCAGGCGATGCGAAGAATTATTTTACCGCAAGCCTTTGCGGCAAGTTTGCCGAACTTATCGAACATGGTTATTGGAATGCTGCATGGGTCAACACTGGCCTTTACCGTATCGGTCGTGGAAATTAACGCGAAAGCGCAAATCGTCGCGACGACGAACTGGAAGTTTTTTGAGGCTTATTTGGCAGCAGCCATCATTTTCTGGGGATTGACCTTTATCATCGAGCGTCTGACCGCATTAGCCGAGAAGCGCTTTAACCTTTACAACAGAGGCGGTGTCTCATGATTAAGCTGACACAGATTAGGAAGAGCTTTGGACGCAATGAGGTGCTGAAAGGCATCGATCTTACCGTAGAGAAAGGCGAGGTCGTGGCCATACTCGGACCTAGCGGCTCCGGCAAAACGACGCTTCTGCGCTGCATCAATTACTTGGAGAAGCCGAATGACGGCCAAATCTCCATTGATGATTTTTCGGTCAACTGCAAACGTCCGGATAAAAAAGATATTCATACGCTTCGCCAGAAGAGCGCGATGGTGTTTCAGCAGTATAATTTATTCAAGCATAAGACGGCCGTCGAGAACGTCATGGAAGGGCTCGTCATCGTTAAGAAAATACCGAAGGATGAGGCCCGCAAAAGAAGCGTGGAGCTGCTGGAGAAAGTCGGGCTCGGCAATAAGCTGGATGCCTACCCAAGCGAGCTCTCCGGGGGACAACAGCAGCGCGTTGGCATTGCCCGTGCGCTGGCGCTGAATCCGGAGGTAATCCTGTTCGATGAGCCAACCTCGGCGCTTGATCCGGAGCTTGTTGGCGAGGTGCTAGGCGTTATTCGCAAAATTGCGAAGGAAGGCATCACGATGATTATCGTGACGCATGAAATGGGCTTTGCGCAGGATGTAGCCAGCCATGTGGTGTTCATGGACGGCGGCGTCATTGTCGAAGAAGGCAAGCCGAACGAGATTTTTAATTATCCGAAGGAAGAACGGACGAAGCAATTTTTGAAGCGAATCACACCGGAAGGTGTTTATTCCATCTAACGCATAGAGGAGCAAATCAATATGTCACTCAAATTTGGCATTCTGGATCAAAGCATTATTTTCCCCGGGCAGACAGCTTCAGAAGCTTTAGGAAATACAGTTAAGCTAGCGCAGTTCGCGGAAACGCTGGGCTTCGAACGCTTCTGGGTATCGGAGCATCATGATTCCCCAGGCATGGCAGGCTCCTCGCCGGAGGTACTTATCGCTTATTTGCTGGCTCAAACCAAATCCATACGTATCGGTTCAGGCGGCGTAATGCTGCAGCACTACAGCCCTTATAAAGTAGCGGAAAATTTCAACGTGCTGGCTTCCTTGGCACCTGGCCGGGTAGAGCTCGGGATCGGGCGTGCACCAGGAGGGCTGCCGCGTTCGACAAAAGCTTTGCAGAAGGGCGTAGCGGAAGCGGCGACCTTGGCAGAAAAGCTGACGGAGCTGGAGCAGCTGCTCATTGCTCCGACTGGAGCGGAGCATCCGCTTGCCGGTTTAGAAGCAAGTCCATTACCTGTTCACCCGGCTGATATTTATTTGCTCGGCACGAGTGTTTCAAGCGCGGAGCTGGCCGCGGAGAAGGGTTATCCGTATGCTTTTGCCTTATTTATTAATAATGATCCGGATACGGCCCGGAAAGCGATCGAGACGTACCGGAATAACTTTAACCGCACGCTTGGCGGAGAGCCGAAAACCATTTTGGCTTTGTCCGTTATCGCTTCCGATTCAGAGGAGGAAGCGAATGCATTAGCCGGGCATTTTAAAAGCGTGAGAGTTACGCTGGCAAGCGGCAAAACCGTTAATGTGGGATCGCTTGAGCAAGCAAAGGAGTTCGCTCGGCAAGCAGGCGAGGAATACACTGCCGAAGAGCGGGAAGCGGATATTACGAGAGGCACCAAGGAAACGGTTCGAAAACGACTGCTGGAGATCCAAGAGCAATACGGCGTGGATGAATTCGTCTTTACGACAATTATTCCTGATTTCGCGAAACGCATTCGTTCCTTTGAACTGCTGAAGGAAGCCTTTGAAGGGGAATTAGTATGAGCGACTTCTCGGCAGAATCGATAGAGCAGCAACTTGTAGCTATTCGCAGGCAGCTTCATGAACATCCCGAGCTGTCCCATGAGGAATTTGAAACGACAGCCGCCATTATTGGCTGGTTGACTGAAGCTGGCATTCGGATCGTAGAGCATGGACTGAAAACGGGGGTAATCGCGGAGGTTGGCGGTCTACATGGCGGACCGACCGTTGCCGTTCGGGCGGATATAGACGCGCTGCCGATCCAAGAGGAGACGGGGCTGCCGTTTGCTTCCAAAATACCGGGAAAAATGCATGCCTGCGGCCATGATTTCCATACCGCTTCGATTCTCGGCACCGCATTTCTATTAAAGGAGCGGGAGCAGGAGCTGCAGGGCACTGTAAGATTTCTATTCCAGCCTGCTGAAGAGAAAGCAAAGGGAGCGGGGCTGCTCATCGCAAGCGGAGCGCTTGCAGGCGTGGATGCGGTATTCGGCATGCATAATAAGCCTGATCTGCCGGTCGGAACCATTGGCATCAAGGGCGGCCCGCTTATGGCTGCGGCAGATGGTTTCATTGTTGAGGTGGAAGGGCGCGGCAGCCATGCGGCGGTGCCTGAGGCAGGCCTTGATCCGATCGTGACAGCGGCGCATATCATTACGGCGCTGCAGTCGATCGTAAGCCGCAATGTGAGTGCGCTGGACAGCGCGGTCGTTAGCGTGACGCGGCTGCATGCGGGTACGGCATGGAATATTATTTCCGATAAGGCGGTATTTGACGGCACGCTCCGCACGTTTGACGAGCAGGTACGATTAACCGTGCGCGAGCGCCTCGAGCAGGTTGTGAATGGCGTAGCTTCAGCTTTTGCAACAAAGGCGCATGTGAAATGGATTGAAGGCCCGCCGGCGGTCGTGAATGATCAGAAATGGGCGGATCAAGCGACAGTGACTGCCGAAGCGGCGGGGTTTACCGTCGTGGAGCCGATCCCTTCACCTGCAGGCGAGGATTTTGCTTTCTATTTGAAAGAAACGGATGGACTGTTCGTATTTCTCGGCACGGCAGGACCGCAGGAGTGGCATCATCCAGCCTTTGATTTGGATGAGAAGGCTTTGCCGATCGCAGCTACGTTCTTTGCCAAACTGGCTTCGGACGCTTTGCGCAAGCTGGCGGCTGAGCGTACGCAAGGAGGACGACAGCATTCCGAAATCATATGATGTCATCGTCGTAGGGGCAGGCTCGATGGGGATGAGCGCAGGCTTTGAGCTGGCAGCGCGCGGTGCCAGGACGCTGCTCATCGATGCCTTTAATCCACCGCATAACAATGGAAGCCATCATGGCGAGCCTCGTCTGATCAGGCATGCTTACCACGGCGGCGATACGTATGTGAAGATGGCGCTGCGCGCGGACGAAAGGTGGCTAGCACTAGAGCAGGCAACCGGACAAAAGCTGCTGGAGAGATCCGGCGTGCTGAACATGGCGGAGACGAGCTTTTACAATTACGAAGGCAGGCTGAATGATGCGGTTGCGAACGGCGTGCAGGTCGAGCTGCTGCAAGCGGCTGAGATTAACCGGCGTTTTCCCGGCATTCAGCTGGACGATTCGTTCCAAGGCATGTATGAGCCGAATGCAGGCTACCTGTACAGCGAGAAATGTGTAGCTGCTTACAAGCAGCAGGCGCTGGCAGCCGGAGCTGAGCTGCTCACGGATACTTTCGTTACAGACATCAAGGCCGATGCGACAAGCGTCACCGTGTATACGAAGGATGCGGCTTATACGGCTCCGCAAATCATTATTACCGTCGGTGCTTGGTTCAAAATGCTATCGAATCATGTCAAGCTCCCGATCCGCGCGGTTCGCAAGGTAGTTGGCTGGTTTGAAACGAGCTCGCCGCGCTTTGATGCCGGTGTTTTTCCCGGCTTCACCTGGGGAGGAGCGGCAGGCGGATATTACGGCTTCCCTAGTATCGGGGGCGCAGGCATCAAGATTGGCAGGCATGACACGGGAGAGGAATGGCTGCCTGGCGAGCCGATTGCTCCGTTTGGCGCATTTCCGGAGGATGAGGAAGACTTGCGCCGCGCTCTCGATGCGTTTGTACCGGGAGCAGCGGGTAAGCTTTTGGCAAGCGCGGTATGCAAATATGAGTTTACTCCTGACGAAGATTTCATTATTGATTCGCATCCGGAGCATGCCAATGTGCTGCTTGCCGGAGGGTTTTCCGGTCACGGCTTTAAATTTGCCAGCGTGGTCGGTGAGATTTTGGCTGACAAAATAGAAAGAAAAGACACGGGCTATGATCTTCGATTGTTCGAGATTAGCCGGTTTAGCAAGTAATAAAGAAGTACACTTTTGCCCCATTCATAAGGAGGAGCTTACATGAGCCAGTCAACTGTCGATGTTCAAGCGTATTTGCAGGCGTACGATCAGATCGAGAAAGAAATCGAAGGATTAACGGATGAACAGCTGAAATGGAAAGCTGCTCCTGAATCATGGAGCGTAACGGAGGTCCTCACGCATCTTGTGGATCACAGTATTGTGGTATCCTTCCGCGTACGTGAAATATTGGCAGGATCCGAAGTGGAATTGCCTTTATTCAACCAAGATGCATGGGTATCCGGCCAGAAGGCAAACGAGGGTGATGCGAAAGATATTCTGACAGCCGCAAGGGCGCTCGTTCAATATAACAGTTTGCTGTTTAATCGTCTGACGGTTGAGGAATGGAGCAAAGCAGGCATTAACTTTAAAGGCGAGCCCGTAGCGATAGCTGCTATCGTACCGGCCTTTGTCGCGCATGTTCAAGTTCACTTGGCGCAAATTCGCAGGATTAAGCAGGGCGAATCAGGATCGCTTAACTCCAGCTGCGCAATTTAGACTGTAAAGCGGCTGCTATTATTTTCAGAAAGAGCGGGTGAAGATGCATGCCAGAAAATGCAGTGGTTATACGGGGGGCCGAGCTGACGGATCACGAGGCGACCCGGGAGGTGCTGCTCGATGCTTATGGGCAATATGAACTGGAGCTGCCCGAGCCGGCCTGGAAACAGTATAAAGAAAGCATCCTTGCGGCTGTTGATGGCGCAGCTACAAAGGCGCGGCTGGTCGCGGTGCTGAATGGGGAGGTCGTCGGGAGTGTGTTCCTGTTCGATTCCTCGGAAGCGGCTTACGGCTTGCCTGACCTGAATATTCATTCACCGATCATCCGGTTGCTTGCCGTATCGAAGAAAGCGCGCGGCTACGGCGTTGCGACCGAGCTTATTCGCGCCAGCGCTAAGCTGGCAAGAGATTGGGGCGCCGCTACGCTGCATCTCCATACCTCGGATATGATGGATTCGGCCGTTAGGCTGTATGAGCGGCTTGGTTTTGAGCGTGCGTTTGATAAGGATTTGAAAAACGGGGAAACGCTCGTGAAGAGCTACCGGCTTTTGTTGAACGAAGCTCCTTTGCTGCAGGTGCAATAGCGGAGGAGCACACGGCAGGCTTTGCTGCATTGTGTGCAGCAGGAGCTTCGTACGGTTGGGAGATTAAGCAGCTGAGTTGTACTTTTTTAGCAGGTGCCTCATAGGGCGAACGCATAAACGGGTTATAGGTGCTATTGTAGCAGTTTTCTCAATTGGTTATTGCAGCAGAAACCTCAATGAGACGAAGGTTCAACTAGCTATATTGCACTTTTTACAAAAGGAACCTCATAAGGGAGAACGCATAAACCGGGGTTATAGGGTGCTATTGTAGCAGGTTCCTCAATTGGTTATTGCGGCAGAAACCTCAATGAAATGAAGGACGAACAGGCTATATTGCACTTTTTACAACAGGAACCTTATAGGGCGAACGCATAAACCGGTTATAGGGTGCTATTGCAGCAGGTTCCTCAATTGGTTATTGCGGCAGAAACCTCAATGAGACGAAGGACGAACAGGCTATTGCATCTTTTACAACAGGAACCTTATAGGGCAAACGCATAAACGGGTTATAGGGTGCTATTGTAGCAGGTTCCTCAATTGGTTATTGCGGCAGAAACCTCAATGAGATGAAGGACAAACAGGCTATATTGCACTTTTTACAACAGAAAACTCACAGGGAGAACATTTGACCGGTTACATTGCAGTTTTTGCAGTAGAAAAGCCGTAAACTGCCCGTTCTGCAGGCTTGGATGCTCATTCTGTTGTACAAAGTGCAATGTAGACTCGTTAGGTTCGGTTTGTGGTAGATTCTGTTGCAGAAAGTACACTGTAAGGCTTGTCGGCAAAACGCTGGAGCGACGTTGCTGCAGTTAAGCTACCAGCTTTGAGATTTGAGATATGAGATATGAGATATGAGATATGAGATATGAGATATGGGAAATGGGATAAACGTATTGGCAGAAGTCGGGCAACAAACCAATGTAAATCGGGAGGTAGTTTATTATGGCGAATCGCAAACAAATTAAGTTTGGTGCATTGATCCATGGCGTAGGAGGAAATGTATCGGCATGGCGACATCCGGAAGTGCCGGCAGATGCGAGCGTTAATTTTCAATTTTATACCCAGCAGGCGCAGAAGGCGGAAGCGGGTAAGTTTGATCTAGTTTTTATTGCGGATGGTCTATACATTAATGAAAAATCGATTCCTCATTTCTTAAATCGCTTTGAACCGATTACGATATTGTCCGCGCTCGCTGCAGTTACCTCTAAAATTGGTCTCGTCGGTACGCTATCCAGCTCCTATAGCGAACCGTTTACGGTAGCCAGACAGTTTGGCTCGCTTGACCATATTAGCGGAGGCCGCGCAGGCTGGAACGTGGTTACGTCTCCGCTTGAAGGCTCGGCAAGCAATTTTAGCAAAACGGATCACCCTACGCATGACGAGCGCTATAAAATTGCGGAAGAGTACCTTGAGGTTACGCGCGGATTATGGGATTCATGGGAGGATGATGCTTTTGTAAGAGATAAAGAGTCGGGCGTATTCTTCGATCCTTCCAAGCTGCACCGTCTTGACCATAAAGGCGAGTATTTCTCTGTGCAAGGTCCGCTTAATATCGCGCGGTCGAAGCAAGGGCATCCGGTTATTTTCCAAGCGGGCTCCTCGGAGAGCGGTAAGAAGCTGGCAGGTAAAGCAGCAGATGCGGTCTTCACTGGTCATGAAAACATCGAGGATGCGAAAGCTTTTTACAAGGACGTGAAGGACCGCGCGGTTGCGGAAGGCCGTTCGGTTGACGATATTGTCATTCTTCCGGGTATTGGGCCGATTATCGGACGGACGGAAGAGGAAGCTGAGCGTAAGTATCAAGAGCTTGCCGGGCTTGTTACGATCGAGAATGCGCTGAACTATTTGGGACGTTTCTTTGAACACCATGATTTCTCGCAATATCCGCTTGATGAGCCTTTCCCTGAGCTTGGGGATCTTGGACATAATAGCTTCCGCAGCGGCACGGATAAAATTAAAAAAACAGCCAAGGAACAAAACTTGACGCTTCGCCAGGTTGCGCTTCAATCCGCTACGCCGCGCGGTCAGTTTGTTGGCACGCCGGAGAAGGTGGCTGATCTCATTCAGCAGTGGCATGAAGAAGGCGCTGCGGACGGCTTCATTATTCATTCATCCATTCCAAGCGGCTTGAACGATTTTGTTGAGCTGGTCGTTCCGATCCTTCAGGAACGCGGGATTTATCGTACCGATTATGAATCCGATACGCTGCGCGGCAATTTAGGCCTGCCGATTCCGACAAACCGCTATACCAAAGAAAAAGAGAAAGTAAACAGCTAAACGAATGGAAACGAGTCTGATTTATACGCTGCTGGAGGAACGAGGCAGGAATGGTGTTAGTCGGGCAGATTGTTCAGCGGTGGAGTTCGAGCTTTGAACGGAGGGTATAGTGAGGCACGCTTGGTTAAACTGGATTTGTACGTCCAATTAATGGAGGGTGCCATCCGATGAGAATTGAGCTTGGCAGCTGCTTGCTTGAGCAGCGCTTGGTGGAATGCGGGATGTCGAAGGAGCAGCTTGCGGCGACACTCCGCATTAGGCCTGAGCGAATTGTCGACTATATCGACAACAAGCGCATTATGCCACTAAAGGCTGCGATAGCCATAGCCGATACGGTGGGGTGTAATGTCAACAGCTTGTATGAGCTGCATGCAATCACTTGAAAAAAAGGAGCTTCCTTAGCGCAATCGCCAAGGGAGCTCCTTTTTATATCGGAAGGTGTTCTAAACGCTTTACTGCCGTACCCGTGCAAATTAAGAACGCCTACGCTTACGCCTGCGCTTTCTGCGATTAAAATACCGATAGGCTTCGACCGCGGAATGACTCCGTTTGTTTTTGTTCCGATTTTTTGACCGTTTATTATTTAAAGCAGCAGCTTCGGCGGCATCCCCGGCAGCTCCGGCCGCATCGGAACCTGTGTCGGCAGCTGCGGTGCTCGATGAGCTTGATGAACCGGATGAATCACTTTGAGATGAAGAAGTCGTATTGACTTCTATGGATTTGACATTACCAAATATAATAGTGCCTTGGTTATTTACGATTGTAATCCGTCCGATGCAGCAGCCCATAGATGCCTCAGCGCCCCTTCATAGTAAAAGACTGGTTCCTCTATTTATATGAGCAGCTAGTTTTATATGCATCGGCACTTTCAGGAGTTACAAGAGCCTTTTTTTTAATATAAAAGAATTTATAAGTTTTCACTTATGAACGTGCTTATATATCTCCGCGAAACGAGCTATTGCCGCTAAAGGACGGCTGCAGCCGTTTACGCTTGCGTTTCTATTAGAAATGACTAAACAAAGTTAACATTGTTCAAAAGAAGGGTATTAAATGATAAAAACGCGGAAGAAGGAACAGAAATGGAGGAATACTTGCCCATAGTAATTAAGCTGTTTATCGCTTTTGCCGGACTCTGGTGTTTAACGCGCCTGCTTGGCAAAAGAGAGATTTCCCAGCTTTCGCCTTTTGATTTTATATCTGCTCTAGTATTGAGCGAGCTAGTTGGAAATACGATTTACGATGGGCAGGTTTCGTTCTGGAAGCTCATTTTCGCCCTGGCGTTTTGGGCGGGTCTTTCGTATCTATTCGAAAAAATAATGGAGTTCAGCAAGCCCTTTCGCAGAAGCTTGGAAGGCAAACCGGAGCTTCTGATTATCCGCGGTGAAATTGATCTTGACGCGCTGCGCCGCAACAGCATTGCATTCGACGAGCTGCGTATGATGCTTCGGCAGCGCGATGTTTTCTCGGTCAGCGAGGTGGCTTATGCTGTCTATGAAACGAATGGAGCGCTCAGCATTCTGAAAAAACCGTCGTACGAGACCGTGCAGCGCAGCGATTTCGATCTCCATTCGTCCCCGATTCATATGTCGTGCAGCCTGGTCGAAGATGGAGTTCCGCAGCCCGAAGGGCTTGCCGCAATCCGCCGTGATGAGACTTGGCTGCTTCAGGAGCTGGAAACACTCGGCTATGCCGATATCCGATCGGTCGCTTTTGCTGAATGGACCACAGAAGAGGTATTAAAGGCATCCCCGCGATTCATTAAGAAAGACCAATAGTATTATAGCTTGTCCGCAGAAAAAGCGATGCTTGCCCTTACTTATTATTCGTTTATCATCGCAAAGGTCCACCGGGAGGATTCCAGCCCTTATTCTCGAAGTCCGGTGTCCCCCATATGCCCCATGTAATCCGTCCCCCAAATAAGCAGCAGCGGTATTAATATATTTAAAATCTAGCAAACGACAGCCGGGCTGTACAACTTAAATAGGCTTGGCAACTACAACCGGAAACTGGACGTCTGCCGATTAAAAGAAACTTATCGGCACGCTGACGCCGCTGGAAGAAATCGTGAGACAATCTTTGTAGGCTTGATCAGCTAAAGGAACACTCGAATGCAATCAGTTCCCGAGCAGCTTCTCGGCCACCCCATCGGCAGCTGCTGCAGTCGAGATGCCTTGCGCGTCTGCTTCGCTGAACACGTACGTCAACGTATCGCTGATTTTCTCTACTTCCTTTTGCGCTGCCAAAGCATCTCCACCGCCCAGCTCTACGGATGTAACGATAATGCCGCCAGCGTTTATAACATAATCGGGAGCGTATAAAATACCGAGACCATGGATCATCTCGCCATGTCGGCTTTCAGCTAATTGATTATTGGCGGCCCCTGCAATGATGCTGCAGTTAAGCTGTCCGATCGTAGTATCGTTTAATATGCCGCCTAATGCACATGGTGAAAACACATCGCATGGCGCGGAAATAATATCATGCGGCCTGCGCGGGCTTGCTCCAAAATCATCAATAGCCTTTTTCAACAGCTTGGGATTAATGTCCGTAACGACGAGCGTAGCATCTGCCTGCTTCAAATAACGACAAAGCTGGTAGCCTACTTTCCCTAAACCTTGAACAGCAATGATTTTGTTCTTGACAGTTTCGCTGCCATACGCGCGTTTGAGAGACGCCTTGATTCCTAGAAATACCCCGTAAGCCGTCATTTTTGCAGTAAGATCGCTGACAGCCCCGAGTGATCCGGTCGTATCGGTAACGAACGAGGTTTCTAAATGAACCCAATCCATATCGGTGACCGTTGTCCCCAGGTCCATGCCTGTAATATAGGTGCCTTGCAAATCATGGATTTTTTGACCCAGCGCGCGAAACAGCACTTCACGCGGGCCTTGATCAGCATGGCTGAGGATGACCGCCTTACCGCCCCCGTAAGGAAGCCCCGAAACGGCAGATTTATAAGTCATTCCCTGAGCGAGCCTAAGCGCATCAAGAATAGCGCTTTCGTCACTGGCGTATTGCCACATCCGGCATCCGCCAAGGGCAGGTCCGAGCTTCGTATTGTGTATGGCAATGATTGCTTTAAAACCGATTGAGAGGTCTTGGAGGAAGATGAGCTGTTCATAACTTTGTTTCAAGACGTCCAAGGTAACTCCTCCTTTGAAGCCTTATGCCGTGCTTCTTGTTCATAGCATATTCAAGCCTGCTTCGCCTTGGCACATGGAGCCCGTTTCCTTTTTTTGCCCGCAGGAATGGGATTATTTGATATAATTTGTCATATATCATGGATGTATTTCTATTTTATTGAAGCGGCTGGGATGCGGGAATATTGAAGGGTGAAGACTGCGATGGAAATGGGGGATTGAGGGACGTAATGGAATACATTAGGGATTACGCGATGTATGCTGCTATCTTTGGATTGTTTAGTTTTAGTTGGTTTGGCTGGGCGCAGGAGAATCCCAGGAAAAGTTGGCGGAAATATATCGGAATGGCTTCTTTGCTTCCGCTAATCATCTGTTTAATTGGCATCTATTTAAGTGTGAATAATTGGGAGGAGGCTACTGCGCTTTCGGATTCGAGCGTTTTCAAAAGTTATTTGGTTTTCGTGTTTATCGAATTCTTTTTAGCAGCAATTGGTGCCATCCTATTAACGAAGCTTAAACAAAAGGATTATATTGCTCCATGGATTGTTTTTATCGTAGGCATTCATTTCTTCTGGTTAAAAAATGTGTTTAAGGATCCAAGTTTGAATATTTTAGGGATCCTCCTTGTTGCTGTCGCATTGCTTTCCTTATTTTTATCCAAAAAACTACGCGTTGCAAATAGAGCAATCACGGGTATTGGCGCGGGTACGATTCTGTTTTGCTTCGCTATTTTGGGATTAATTCGTTTCTTGCTGGTGTAATGAAAAACCCGATGCTAATTGGCATCGGGTTTTACTGTATCGCTTGCATTTCCGTATTCTTCAACGGAGCTCCAAGCATCCGCCTCGTCGAAATGGCTTTTATCCTCTTGTCCGCTCTTTAGTGCTCCGTCAGGTGGCGGCGTCATGACCTGCTCTTCCACGGGCCGGTCATCCGAGAGCTTGGAATCGGCGGCATGCTCGATGCAGCGCGCAGCGGTTGGCAGCGCCTGAAGCCGTTCGAACGGGATGTACTCGCCGCAGACTCTGCATTCTCCATATTCGCCTGCTTGCAGCCGATCTAACGCGCTGTTTACTTCCTCAAGCTGTTGGACAAGTGTCTCATCAATGGCCATGTCCCTGCTTTTCTCAAATGTCTCGGTTCCAAGATCGGCAGGATGATTATCGTATGATGACAACTCTCCGGTAGAAGTTGTAAGCGAATCGTCTAGTTCGCTATTTGAATCGATATTGCTTTCAAAATGAGCTATTAGCTCCTTTTTTTCCTCGGTGAGCCTTTCGTTTAATTGCTTCAGCTGTGCTTTCGTTAACTGCGCCATCGCTGTCTCTCCCTTCGTGAATCCTTTCTCTTTCTTACCACAAGAGATCATAAATGACGCAGTTTTAGTCTTAAATAAAACGTATGGGGTAATAAAGGGTAATTAGCCGCTTTTTCCGAATAAGTATTAAGTTCGAGACAGGGACATCATTGGTATGTTCTTATATGAGGAGGATGAGTTTGGTTAATAGTAGAGAAGATATTATTCGCCTTATTAATGCAGATGAATGGATGATGGACATCCTCCGGGCTGCTAGATCGCTGCAACTTCCTGATTGGTGGGTTTGTGCAGGCTTTGTGCGTTCAAAAATCTGGGATACCCTGCATGGATTCACGGAGCGAACACCATTACCTGATGTAGATGTAATTTATTTTGATCCTTCAAATAAAAATGAAGACGCTGAGAAACAATTTGAATTACAGTTGAAACAAATCATTCCAGACATACCTTGGTCTGTGAAAAATGAAGCAAGGATGCACTTAGTCAATAACATCCCGCCATATTTGTCTTCAGTGGATGCCATCTCTAAGTTTCCAGAGACCGCAACAGCTTTAGGCCTGATGTTAGACGACCAGGATAATGTAATATTGACTGCCCCTTGCGGAATAGACGATGTCCTCAAAATGATTATAAGGCCGACACCTTATTTTTCAGAATCCAAGGATAGTATTGAGATTTATGAGAAACGAATTGTACAAAAGAATTTAAAGGGGAAGTGGAATAAAGTAACTGTAATTCATGCCATTTTGAGCTAACGGAGAACAGTAGTAAACGGATGGGGTAAACATATGAAATTTTATGAACAGGAGCATTAGCTCCTATTACGTCTATTTATATAAGGGATCCCGATGATAATCTGATAGAGATTGCTAACTATTAAACGAGCAGGATAGTTTAAACACTTAGCGAACACTACGAGCATGAAATTTTGATGATATAAGTGTTGCAGTTATTTTATGTTTCGGAGGTGAAATTTAAAATGAACAACAAGATGCTAATGGGGTTCTCAATTATGGTGACTTTATGCTTTCTATTTTCGGCTTGTGATTCCAATGAGGAATCAATCGAGGAATCAAAAAAGAAGTTATCAATTGAAGAAGCCAATAAACTCATTTTAGCAACTCAAGATATTTCTCATTCGGGTAATATGGAAAATGACCTGCTTGAAATTACTCCCTCTGATATTTGGGATAAAACAAAGCTTCAGCTTTTTAAGGATTCAAGCTTGGAAACATTTATCGTAACCAATCAGAAGGCTGTTCATATAGGTATTGGATTCGGTGGTTTTGGTGTAACAAGTGCTGTGCCTTACGATGTCAATAAGGATGGAACTTTGGATGTAGTTTATGCCTATTCATTTGGTTCAGGTATCCATCGCTCTGTTATTTCGTGGATAGATTTAAAGAGTTTTACCGAGCATCATGTTGGAGATATGCCAGAAAGAAAGGATTTTAGAACGTATGATTTGATATTAAAAATTGAAGGCAATGAAATAGTAGTTAATCGTATTGCAGACATGGATGAAAGTAAAATCGATTTCGTTTCGTTGCAAACATACCCCACAGAGAAGGAAATAGAATACATGACTTTAGAAAAGGTTGGGATTTTGGTTTGGGAGAATAGCGAATTATACAATAAGCAATTACTTTTGCACTCTTCTTGAATGCAAGCCACCCTTCCAGGTGGCTTTTTTTATTGCTGATGAAGAGATTGGACTCAATACAAGTATATGAGGGGAACAACAAGCGGGATATCAAATAAACATGTGGAAATGTTCACCATTAAGCATTGTTGCTATTAGCAAAATATTCACGAGTATCTTTGCGCGATTGAGGGGTTAATACGCGATCAAGCTCTTCATTCAACCAAGTAAGTGACTTGTTACGCAGAAGATTGCGCATACTCTCCTCAGCTTCGAGCATAGCTAAGTTAATCACACAGGAAGAAGCTAGAGAACACGCTTTATAGTCTTCATCGCGGCATAGATAGCTATTATTTTTGATGTTCTTACATTGAAAAATGGGGGTAGCACCTTCAACAGCTTCAACTACATCCCAAAAAGAAATTTCCTCAGGAGGCTTGGCTAATTTGTAGCCTCCTTTTACACCAGGGACAGAGCTAACGATACCAGCTTTTGTTAATTTGCCGAAAATCTTCGAAAGGTAGGTCTCCGAAATACCTTGAAAAGCGGAGAGCTCTTTAATCCCAATAGTAGAATCAGTAGGAATATCAATTAAATATACTAAGCAATGCAGGCCATATTCAACGCCAATACTATACTGCATGCAAACACCTGCTTTCCAGATATAAAGATTATTATTAATCATCTTAGGTGGATTTAAAACCCTTGTCAAATGTGGGTATTTGGGTATTTTCAACGAAATAGCTCAGATTATTAGTTGACAGACATAAATTAAACAGATATATTGTGGATGAGGTTAATCGTCGATAACTCCTATCGTCGATAGAATTTGTAAGACTTGATAAAAATAAAGTTCACGGAGGAGATTATAATGAAGGTTAGATTAAATCATATGAGTGCAAGCCCAGGTGCTTTGCAAGTGATGATGAAGCTGGAAGGATTTATTAAGACAAGTGGGTTGGATGCAAATCTATATGAATTAATTAAGATCAGAGCTTCACAAATTAACGGGTGTGCTTTTTGTATGGACATGCATACCCGAGATTCGCGGAAAATGGGCGAGACGGAGCAGCGGATTTATTTGCTAAGCGCGTGGCGCGAAGCCCCCTTTTATTCCGACAAAGAAAGAGTGGTGCTCGAGCTTACGGAAGCTGTAACCCGTATTTCTGAGCAAGGCGTACCGCAGGATTTGTATGAAAGAGTTCGGGCACATGTGGATGAGGCAGAATATGTGGCAATCATTATGGCGATCAACACCATTAATGCATGGAATCGAATTGCCATCTCCACGGGGATGTTCCCTGAAGAGGAGTAAAGAGAAGCTTATTGAGAATAATAAAATTCTATAAGAAAACGATTAGAACAAGCGATCGAACTAGCGATCGAACTAGCCCAAAGCTCCTAAAGTGAATAAATTAAATTCTAAAAGTAAAAAAACCGGAATCGGGTGTGACAATGATTCAAATAGTTCCAGCATCATCACGGCATCATACAGTCTTTGTATTCAGTCATCCAGGTTTTGGGAGGCGCTACTACCAAAATATAGGAATTGGATCTATCGTTCTGGAGTGCGGTCAGTCAGAACAGAAAAAGGCATCATGAAATACATTTTATTAGTTTTATGTGGGGCATGCAGCTTCGGCTTATTATCTACTTTTGTAAAGAAAGCTTATGAGTCTGGTTTCAATGTCGGCGATGTCGTCGGCAGCCAAAACCTATTCGGTGTGATTATGCTGTGGATATTGGTATTCGTGACCGCGAAATCCACCAAGCAACCCGCAAAGTCGCATAAATTGAAAGTAACAAGGCGTCAAGCACTCACGCTCATGGCCGTAGGAACGACGACAGGCTTAACGGGAATGCTTTATTATACAGCGCTTCAATATATTTCAGCTTCATTCGCGATTATCTTGTTGTTTCAATTTACGTGGATGGGCATCCTGCTGGAAGCAGTAGTTGAACGTAAACGTCCTGGTAAAGATAAGATTTTTTCGCTCATCACCTTGTTAATTGGGATTATTATGGCAAGCGGCTATTTGGGCGATGGCCAGGAAGCTGTTTCCTGGATAGGTGTTACTCTAGGCTTGTTGGCTGCTGTTACCTATGCGCTCTTCGTTTGGTTTAGCGGGAAAACAGCCAAACAAGTCGCTCCAATCACACGAAGCGCGATTATGCTGTCTGGCTCGTTTATTCTCGCCATGGTGGTGTTTCCACCGCATTTTCTTATAAATGGATCTTTGCAGGAAGAGCTTTTGCCTTGGGCGATACTGCTAGCTCTCTTCGGTGTCGTCATACCGCCTTTATTCTATGCCATTGGTGTACCGCGTGTTGGCAGCGGACTAGCTACAATCTTAAGTGCAGCTGAACTGCCGACGGCTGTCATTATGTCGTACGTCGTATTGAATGAGTCCGTCAACTGGCTGCAATGGCTTGGTGTGGGGATCACGATGATCGGCATTGCCCTGCCTGAGCTTATGAATCGCATGAAGAGTCATCTCGAACTCGTAAAGAGTTCTTTGTAATCTCCAGTTTTCAATGGTTAATCATTTATTTTGGGTTTCACCGAATCATGCAAAGTGCTTCAGGAAATACTTTGTTAGAAAGTATTTGGTTACTATTTAATAAAAAAATAAGTATTTATTATGTTTTCTTTTGATATAAGGTGGACGTAAGAAAGATAAAAAGCATTAATTACGTTATCCATAAAAAAATTAGGGAGTGTAATGACAAATGGAAATCAGAATGGATTATACCAAAGTGCAACCCGAGGCTTTACAAACACTTTTAAAATTAGAAGGGTATGTAAAGAAGAGTGGTCTTGACATTAAACTGTGGGAACTGATTAAAATTCGTGCCTCGCAAATTAATGGGTGCGCCTACTGCATTAATATGCATACGAAAGAAGCGCGTACTACGGGGGAGACGGAGCAGCGATTGTATATGCTTAGCGCTTGGCGGGAAGCTCCGTTTTATACGGAAGCGGAGCGGGCCGCTCTAGCATTAACGGAAGCTGTGACCAAAATCTCGGATGCTGGCGTGCCGCAGGATTTGTATGATCTAGTCCGCAAACATTTTGACGAGGGCCAATTTGTCAATTTAATTATGGCGATTAATGCGATCAACTGTTGGAATCGAATAGCGATTTCAACAGGTATGATACCTGGAGAATAACAGCCTGCCTATGGACGTAAATAACATTTTTTTGGAGGCGGAATCCCCGTACATCAACTATGTACGGGGATTGACTTGCTCTATAGTCTGATTTTCTCTAGTATTCACCTTTGATAGATGAGATGAAGTAAAATTTAAATTTTAGGAGAAGAAAAATGAGTTATAAAATACTTCTATTTGATTTAGATGATACATTGTTAGATTTTGGTGCTAATGAAACAAATTCGTTAAACAAATTGTTTCAGCAACAAGGATATATTTTTTCGGATGAGTTATTTCGAGTATATAATTCCGTCAACAAACAACTATGGGCTGATTATGAAAATGGAAAAATTGTATTGGATGATGTGCTAAACTCAAGATTTTCTGAAACTATGTTAAAGCTAGGAAAAGTCGTAGATGGCATTGAATGGGAAAATATTTACAGAGAACTTTTGGGCAATGGATCTCAGCTTATTGAAGGAGCTTTAGAACTGTGTCAGAGCTTATCTGCATCCCATAGACTGTTTATTATCACTAATGGTATAACCCAAACTCAGATAAAGCGATTGAAGCAGTCAGGCTTATATGAATTTTTTGAAGATATTTTTGATTCTCAAAGCATTGGATTTCAAAAGCCGTCAAAACAGTTTTTTGATCATGTGATGAGTCATATTAATGATTTTAATATAAAGGAAGCACTCATTATCGGGGATACATTAAATACCGATATAAAAGGTGGCATTCTGTCAGGAATTGATACTTGTTGGGTTAACAGAAATTCGCAAAAAAGCTCTGCAGAAATTCAAAGTACATACACGGTCACAAACTTAGCGGAAATATATGACATCTGCACCTCTATAAAATAAAATGGCTTATTTTATCTCTATTATTACTTGGTTATAAAATGGAATTGATACATTGATATTATCCCCTTCATGTAAACACTCAGAAAAAATCTTATGAATTCATAAGGATAGAGTGAACTTGGAGGGGATTTTTGTATGGCTAAAAAAGGACAAACATTCAATCAGTATACAGAAAATGGCGGCGGCTCCTTCTATGTGGAGCAACCGAAAATAAGAAATATTAAATGAGGAAGTTTCTATTTTAAAATAAGGATTTCACCTTTATTCTTGAGACACATACCCAATCTAATCAATTTTGATGACCAGAACTTAAATTGATGAGTCGTAAGTTTAAATGGGAATGGGGAGGAGATAAACATAATTGAAGCCAATCGTTCAACTATTGCATTTTGGCTATCATCAGGCGATGAGCTGCATATTTCCTGTTGCGATCTTTGGAACCTTAGCTCTCTCTAACGTAATAGCGGTACCTTTCATTTATCGTTATGATGCCATTTTACTTATACTGCTTGGAGTACAATACTTCATGTACCGCAGCGGATTAGAGACACGTGATGAAATCAAAGTCATCTGTATATTTCACTTAATTGGATTGTTGCTGGAGATATATAAGGTATGGATGGGATCATGGTCATATCCTGAGCCTGGATATACGAAGCTGCTTGGCGTCCCGCTCTTTAGCGGATTTATGTATGCAAGTGTAGCAAGCTTTATGTGTCAGGTATGGCGGAGACTGCGGATGGACATGACCGGCTGGCCTGGGCTTAGGTCTGCGGTATTTTTAGGAGGAGCCATCTATTTCAACTTTTTCACACATCATTTTATTCCCGATTTTCGATGGTGGTTGACGGCACTTGTGTTTATTATCTTCTGGAAAACACGGATCATATATCGGGTACGGACTATAACTTATCGAATGCCCTTATCGCTCGCTTTTATCATTGTAGGTTTTTTCATCTGGTTAGCAGAAAATATAGCCACATTTTTTGATGCTTGGAAATACCCTGATCAACACCAAACCTGGCAACTGGTTAGTTTCAGTAAGATCAGCTCTTGGTTCCTTCTGGTAATCATTAGCGTCATCATCGTTGCCCAGCTTAAAAATGTTAAAGCGAGTCGAACAAGGAACGATTCATGATCCTGTCAAAATTACGCTAACGGGACACTGCAGCGTACATTCGATGACCCGATAGCTGGCATCAAAATTTACTTCGCCGAACAAAACGATGTACAATCCACGCCGCTCGCGGCGGATTTCCAGAAGTTTGCTCGAATCATGACTAGTTTTGGATGAGACACCCTTCGACAGAAACATTTTCCTCTGTAGCGTCGTTAAAGAGAGTATATTCGCCGGCCTGCAACTGCTTACATTTTATTCTTCTTCCGCGGTTCCGGCAGAAATCCCTTAGGAGGATTGCAAAGATGAGGAAAATCGCTCTGGCATTGCTCGCRTTAACGTTGCTGCTTGGATTGGTCATCCCGGCCGCGGGAGCGGCGACGCTCACGACGGAGGAAAAGTTCCAAGTGCTGAAGCGGCAAGGAATTATGACCGGTTTCGAGGACGGGTCATCCCGCCTGAACGAATCAATGTCCCGCGAACAGTTCGCTTCCGTGCTCTACAAGCTTCTCGAATTGCCTCGTTCTAATTCCACGCCCGGCTTCGTGGACGTGCTGAAGACGCGCTGGTCGTTCACGGCAGTCCAAGCGGTGCGAAGCGCGAGCATCATGGTTGGCAAAGGGGGTAACCGATTCGAGCCGGCCGCCCCGGTGAAGGTCGAAGAGTTGGCTGCCGTGCTGCTGAAAGTCAACAACGTCCCCGCAAACCCGAACGTCGGCTTCGTTGGTAAAGTATCGGCCTGGGCGAAGGTTGCGGTCGGAACCGCTCTTAGCAAAGGCTGGATCGCGCCTAGGAATGACTACACGGTCAAAGCCACACGAGGCGTGCTCGTGGAGGCTGTCTATGCGGTCTATACGGGCTGGGACAGTGCGCTCGATGTGAAGTCGGTAGAAGGACTGAACATCCAGACGGTGCGAGTGAACCTGAAGGTGAAGAGTGACTCGGCGGATATCAGACGATTCTCTCTGCGGGACGATCACGGCAACGTAGTGCCGATCATTCTCGCGACGGTCAGCGGAGACGGGATGTCGGTATTGCTCACGACGGGCTACCAGATCGAGAACCGCACGCATTACTTGACCATCGACGGCAAGGCGTGGGCGTACACTTCGGCGAGATCGGACATGGCGAAGCCGACGATAACCGCGTTCGACCGAGTAACAGCTCGCGTCTATGTGCTGACGTTCTCCGAGTCAGTTGACTACACGACGGCTACGAATCCCGCGAACTACTCGTTCTCCGGTGGATTGAAGATCACGACGCTGCAGCTCTCTTCAGACAAGAGACAGGTCACGTTCTCCACTTCGAATCAATCGGACAACGCCCGGTACTGGCTGACGGTTAAGAACGTCAAGGATCTCGCCGGCAACGTCATGGACACGCGATCGGATTTGTCCATCGTCGGCAACGACGACGCGGTAAAGCCGACGATCATCGATTCGGAATTTAAGGTGAATGCGGACGCGTCATTGACCGTCAAATTTAGCGAGAAGGTGAATCGGGACATTGCCGTGCAGACCGGACGGTACAGCATCGGCGGCTTGGCGATCGTATCAGCGAACCTGGACAACGAGGGACGTACCGTCACGCTGTGGACATCCGCCCAACAAGACAAAACCGTGTACAGCCTTACCGTGTCGGGTATTCCTGACCTGGCTGGCAACGTGATGGATACGAAATCTGGCCTTCAGTTCGGGGGCATCTCGAATCCTATCCTGCCGGTGAAGCTTCAGAGCATAGCCGCGGTTAACGAGAACACCATCGAGATAACTTTCGACAGAGATATTAAGGACGCGGACGTCGGTTCCTTAGCTATAACAATTCTCAAGGACAACGGCGCCAACGTCTCGATGACCGGTTGGAGTAAATACGCTGTCCGCAAGCCGGGAACGAATAGGGTCGTTACCGTCCAATTCCGCACGGGAACCGATCCGAACCCGGGCTTATTCCATCCTGGTCACGTGTACACGGGGAGGGTAACGGGCGTGTCGTCACTGATCTCGCAGGACGGAGCGAACGAATCTGCGTTCGCGGGAACCATTGTCGCCAACGAGGCTCCTTACGCGAAACAGGTGATCGTTTTGAACCGGACGACGATTAAGGTCGTATTCAGCGAGCCGGTGAAAAACGTGAACGAGCCGTACTTCGTGATGAAGGAACAGGGAGGGGATGCCGTAGGTATCTCCCACGACGAATTGAACAACACGGGCGCGGTCGTCACTGAGGTGACGCTGAAGCTGTCCAAGGACATGACGCCGGGCCAGGTGTACTATCTCACGTTCAAACCGGGCATTACCGATGCGGCAGGCTTCAACGGATGGAAGACGAAGAATGGCAACGAGGACATCAGCCTTCTTTTCACCGGCGTTTAGGAAACCTCTGAAGGAACGATACGCTTCAGGAGGAGCGTCCTCCGAACGGCTGCAAGAAATCAGCATCGTGAGGGCACCGAAGACGGTGCCGGATGATGCACCGCCAAAGAGATCGACGCCAAAAGCGGAGATGTAAGATCAATCAGGTACCCATACCTTGGACACTTTGAAAAAGTGTTTATTGCGATGGGTACCTTTTTGTATAGGAGAGTGGTGTCAGAAGGAAAGAAAGTCTTAGACTAGAAAAATTAAGTGTTAGACTGAGAAAATAAAGTTTAGACTAGAAAAATAAGGTATTAGGCTGACGCTAAAACGGGGGAGGATGAACTAGGATGCTTTACGATTTACAAGGTGAAGAAAATATGTCACCGATTGTGGGAATATTATATTCCGCTGTAAAAGAGAATAGCCAAAGACTACAATTAATCACTGATGGAATGCCGCAAGAGGAAGTAGATTACAAGGGACTTAATGACAATTTTAATAGTACAGCTCAGTTAATAAAACATATCATGTATGTTGATCTAAATTGGGTTTATAGAATAAAGGGACAGCCACTTCCCCAGTCATTAAAAGAACAATATGGCCCCATGATAGATGAAACTAATAGGCTCCCGATGGTCAAAGGGATGTCTTTGAACACACTTATGTCTAAATATGAAGGTGTATTAAGAATGCTAAAAGATTCATGTACACAAGTAACAGATGCTGATCTAGATACAGTTGTCACATTTGGACATGAAAATGAAAAGCAAGCAACCATACGTTGGGGCTTATGGCATATGGCTGACCATAGTCGCTATCATCAAGCTCAAATTAATCAGCTTAGAAAGTGGTATAGTATAAATTCTCTGTCTAAATAAAATAATAGTCTCTCATGAAAGGATGGCTTGGGATGATTACAAAAGAATGTCTTATCAATGAAATTCAATATCTTATAGAAGAATACATCGACGGACTACCATCACCTTTTGATTCATTCTTGGAGGAGCATATTCTAGCATCGACTTTTTACATGATCCAAGAGGGAACAGAAGTAGTGGGTTATTATGCTATTCACAATAGCGAACTTCTTACCCAATTCTATATCAGACGCCCCTTCCAAATGTACTCGCAGAAGATGTTTAGCGAAGTGCTTGAACGAAATACAGTGAACTCTCTTTTCGTTCCGACCTGCGATGAACTATTTATAAGCCTAGCTTTAGATAAGGACTTTACGATTAACAAACAAGCTTACTTTTTCCAAGACAATCAAGCAGAAATAGTAGAGAGTAATGTTACAGGTGATGAATCATTTCGAACTGCTAATTTAGAAGATCTGCAACAAATACAACAAATCTGCGGAGATTTTCTTGACCAATACGAACGGCGGATTGCCAGAGGAGAAATCTTCACCTACTATAGGGGGGCTGTTCTGCTTGGAATAGGAGTAGTTGAGAATTCTAAGATGCTCAAAGGATTAGCAAGCATAGGTATGTTTACTAATGAGGCATATAGAAAACAAGGAATTGGGAGAGTCATCATTTTAGAATTAAGGAAATGGTGTGAGAAGCAGGGTATTAAGCCTGTATGCGGATGTTGGTACTATAATGAAGCTTCTAAGAGGACACTGGAGAGTGCGGGGATGGTCACGAAAACCAGACTATTGAAATTCAAAGTAACTTAAGGAAGACTGATTTATAAGCATTCCATTACAAAGGCGATACCCCTATAAGACAAGAGCAGACTGCCCAAAGCTGGCGGTCTGCTCTTGTCCGATCAAATATGCAGTTACATGCTAAAGTAATCCTCCAGCCCTTTCGCAATTGCTTTGGCTGCTTTCTTTTGGTAATCAGAGCTGCGGATGATAGATTCATCCTTTGCGTTGGTCAAGAAACCGAGCTCTACTAGTGTAGATACCGTATCATTTTCCCGCAAAACGTGAAGATTGCCGAAAGATATCCCATTGCTCTTTAAGCCGATGCCGTCCGCAAGTCTGTTTTCTATTGCGCGGGCTAATGACCGATCTTTCGTTTCCGAATAATAGAAGGTAAGTATGCCGGACGTATTATTCTCCGAAGAATTATGATGGATGCTGACGAAAGCGTCCGCGCCGGCGGATTCGCTTATCTTCACCCTATCGGAGAGCTTGGGCTTCTCCTCTTCCTTCGTTCTTGTCATGATGACGCGCGCTCCGCGGTTGCGAAGCTCATCCTCAAGGTAGAAGGAAGTGCTCAAATTAAGCTCTTTCTCCATCGTTTCATATTTCATTCCGATTGCTCCGGGATCGTCTCCGCCGTGACCGGGGTCAATGACGATTAGCTTCCCTTGAAGTCCCTTCGATTTTCCCGAAGAAACCGCTGCCGTTTGTACTGTATTTTTCTCGATATAAAGATCTGATACCCAACCGGTTTGCCCATTTGTAGTCTGGATCTGAACCCATCCTTCCCGGTTGTCTATTAACGTAACAGTATCACCCTTGGTTAGGCCTCCAAGAACCTTATAGTTCAATCCGGCGCCGGCTCTGATTCGCAGCGAATCCGCCAGCACAGTCGCACGGGTGGCCGCAGAAGTCTGTTGCACACTGCTATCTTGATCTGTCGCCGATGCCGTTACGACTCGGCCATCGACCTTCTTCAAATATTGACCTGCCACCCAGCCGGAGACCCGGTCAGACTTGATGCGCAGCCAGCCGTGCTCTTCATTCGAAACGGTGACCGTCTCGCGATTAGTCAGAACACCCACGATCAACGATTCCGCCGAAGGCTCGCTGCGGACATTCAATGAGTCGGTGTATACCTTGGCTGTATAACTACCGCTTGCTTCCGCCCGGTTTGGTGTATAACCGGAAATACTAATCAACCCACAGATCAAAATCATCAGGTATACAATTTTTTTCATACAAGTCTCCTTTAGTATTCTTAGGTTATGTAGGTCTACTATTATACCAGCATTTACTAGATTCTTGCAGTCCTATATATGTAAAATTTCGACTGCATTTTCCATGCGTCGCCAAAAAACTAGAGTTATAGCCATAAATCAGAGTCTGACCCTAGTTGCAATATTGTAAAAAAATGCGCCACATACGTCCAGAACAGACGTAAACGGCGCCGATTTTAATGTACTGCGAAAGAATGAAACAAGGATAATAGCTGCTTTATACAGATTAAACTGCGTGACATCGCGTAAGAAAAACAACAACAAATAAAGAGAGTCTTTTTATTTTTGTAACGAATACTTTAAATGGACAATACTGCTGTTATATTGGTTACCACTCCATTCCGTATAAACTAGCGCATTGCCGGAAGGGCTCCAAGAGGTCACTGCATTTTCGATATCAACCGCTAACTGGGTGGACTTGCCGGTTAACATATCGTAGAGATAAAGTCCTTCCACGGTTATTCCGTTTACATCGGCCTTCTCGCTGTATGCAATCATCCGCTGATCCGACGACCATGAAACCCCGCCAAGTTCCGTGCCTTCTGCAATCGTTTTTTGATTTCCCCCATCTGCGTCACAAAGAATCATAACTCTTTTGGAGCCGTTTGACTGCAAAACCAGTAGTTGATTCCCATCCGGCGAGGGGACTACACCATATACATGATCCAAATTCAAACTTGTCTTTTCCTTGGTAGCCAGGTTCAGCACCATCAAGGACTCATTGGAATTGGTATTGTAATAAACCTTATCCTTCATTCTTTCAACGATAAACAAAGCTTCATCATTTAAACCGGCTATTGAAGATATGTTCCCAGTTGTGCTTGCCGTATAGGCGCCCCCGCTGTAAGCAGCGCCAATAATCGTTTCTTTATCTGCCCATTTGGCACTGACGGCTCCTCCAATAGGATTGCCAATGATACCGAATGAATCCAACGTATCCAGGTTCAACACATGATAGACAGGATCACCTAAATCGAATTCATGATACAGCAAATGTTTTTTATCAGAAGATAAGGCCGCACCTCCCAAAAACACATCATCCTGTTCTTTTAGCAGCTCGTATTGTTTGGTATTAAGATTGTACGCATACAAGCTTCTAGGATAGGAATCCGACAATTCTTCCAGCTTCATTTTTTCTAGCGACGTGTTTTCTTTTGATACGATGACGGTTTCATCATCCAGCCAGTCTGAAATCTCGACATTATCATAACGCTCTATTTTTTCCACGGATACACCAGGCTCGCCAGCTTCCTTACCGGCATCATCAATGACCGTTATCGTTTCCCCGGGCTCTTTGATAATCACCCTGTTAGCATCCTCTTCTGAACTGCAGGCTGTAGTGAATACAAGCAGCGCTATAGCTAACCCCATAATTATCATTTTTGTTTTCTTCATCATGATCGCCTCCTCGATACCTACAATATCAAGAAATTGTTCCAAAAATACAAACGAATGTTTCCAACATGTAAACAAAAGTATCGAAAATGTTAATTATTTTCTTGTGTCCGCTATCCCATATGCTGGAAAAGAGATTCTGAATACGGTTCCTGCCAAATCTGTGCTCACAAGAGCTATAGAGCCTCCTTGGGATTCCGCATACTTTCTAGCAAGAGAAAGTCCAAGTCCTGCGCCTCCGTTTTCCCGGGATCTGTTTTTATCAACGGTGTAGAAGGGTTCAAAAATCTTGTACACCACATCTTCCGGGATGCCAATGCCAGTATCAGCAATTTCGATGATAACCTGACCATTCTTCCATTCATTTTTTACAAAAATATGGCCCCTTGCCTTGTTATACTTAATGGCATTATCCATGAGATTGACAAGCACAATGGTCATACAGTCTTTGTCGGCTTCCACATAGGCTTCGGTTAAATCTGTTTCCAGATGTATACCGAACTTATCCAGTTTACCTTTCAGGCTGTTCAGCACCATTTGGATAGCCTGCTGTACATCGACCTTTTCCTTGTTAAATTCAAAATCATATTTTTCCAGAGAAGCCAACTGTAAAACCTTTTCAACCATTTCATAAAGCCTTTGCGTTTCACTTTGGATATTTATTTTTGCTGTTTCCATCAGCTTCTCATCATCCGGATACATTTCGAGCAAATCGATATAGGCTTTGATGGATGTTAACGGTGTTTTAAATTCGTGGGTGACATTTCCAATAAACTGCTTTTGCTGCTGATCAAGCAGGGATAGCTTATGGACCGCCAGTGTTAATTTTTCTCGTTCAAGATCCTTATCCCGCATCGTTTTCATAATTTGCTCGCTCATAACGCGAATGCCCTCGCTCAGTTCACCGATTTCATCTTTTCGTGAGAGCATGTCTGTCTTAAAATGTCCTTCCCGAATCCTGTCCACCGTTTCGTTAAGTCTAATGATTCCACTGGCAAACGAATTAAAATAAAAATAAGCCAGAATAAAGCTGAGTAAAAATACACCCGTTCCTATATTGATAAACAATTGCTTGATCTGATTGTAAAAGGCAAGGTTCTTTGACAGGGAGTAATTGAACTGTACAACGCCTACTTGCTCATTGCCTGTTCTTAATGGAGTCATGTAATATAATGAATCTTTTGCCGTCAAATAGGCTGTTTTATTATTAAGTGCGAAAGATAACGTTTTTTTAATACTATCGGATGTAATAAACGATCTATCTTTATTAACGATTGCCCCGTGCTGATCATATAACACGACCGATTGACCGCTAATTAATTCCAATTGCTCTGCAAATTCCTTGCCTTTCGATGCCAGAAAAGTTTGAGGCACCTTACTAGACTCGGCCATAATGGTCTGTATAAAATATACGTTTGCAGTTGTCGCTTGCTGGGCCAAATACTGCTCAACCTCTATCTGCTGATTTTTTTTTATGCCTTCCAGCACCAGCAAACTTAAAACAAATACAGTAAGAAGCAATAGGGCAGCCAAAAAAATACTGAATTTAATTTTTATGCTGATTCTCACCGTAACCTCCCAAGGCTTTATAACCGATACCGTGAACGGTTTGTATCATTTCACTGATATCCGATCCCAGCTTTTTTCTCACCCTTTGTACATGAATATCCACGGTACGCGTACCGCCTATATAATCCATTCCCCAGACCAAATCCAAAAGCTGCTCCCTTGTATAAACCCTGTCGGGGCTGGATACTAGTAGAGCCAACAGATCGTATTCTTTAGGTGTCAATTCCAGCTTCTTATCGCCTGCCAGAACCGTTCGTTTACTTATATGCAGCACAATTTCACCCAACCTAATCTCGTCAAGCTCTTGCTTTTCTCCTGAAGCCTGCATTCTTCTTAGTAATGACTTTAAACGCGCAAGCAGCTCCCGCATATCAAAAGGTTTTGTGATATAATCATCTGCTCCCAGCTCAAGTCCTAAAATCTTGTTGACAATATCCTCTTTGGCCGTCAGCATGATCACGCCGATGCGCCCTTTATCCTGAAGCTTCTTTAGAATGTCATAGCCATCCATGCCGGGAAGCATCACATCCAAAATGATGGCATCCGGACGAAACGCATTTATCTTTTCTATAGCTGCTGCGCCATGATCAACAACCTCGACGGTATATCCTTCTCTTCTTAAGGCGTAGGCAATTGCATCCGCAATTTTTCTTTCATCTTCAATTACCATAATTTTTTCGTTCATCGATTCACCAATCCATTCTTACTATATATAAACAGTCTATCATCCTTAGATTGAAAGCAGTAGGATACATAATCACAAAAGGGACGAAGATGTTGGTGAATAGGACAAGGATGGTAGCTCAATAGCTCAATAACCTCAGGGAAGGCTGCCGACATCAATGGATCGATAGTCTTCTCTGCTAACGGGCAGATTAGCGCAACAATACTCTCTATGTTAACGTCTGTTGATTACTGATAAATTAAGGGGTTGACTTTATGAGAATAAAAATGATGCTAATGGTAATCTTGCTGCTGTTCACCGCTTGTGGATCTAAGAGCCATGAAGAAAATCAAGTTTCGAAAAGTAAAGAAAACCCTAAGCAGATCCTTTTGAAAACCGAAAAAAATGTTAAGGATTGCCCCGATGCAGAAATTGACTACGTTGACGCTTTAATGTGGAACGACATTAGGTACGACTATATTGGAGATGAATCTTTTTCAAATGAAGGTTTAAAGGTCGGGAAAGGGAAGGAAGTTGGCGAGATCGACTTCACTTTATCAAACAACGCATGCATGGATTATAAAATGAAAAACGGTGATGCAACTTTCCTGCCTGAAGGTACGAAAGTATATGAAGTGGAAGGTTATAAATCGACTTTTCGGCTTGTAGCTGGGGAGAAATTGTATCAATCGAATGGTAATCCAATAGCAAAAACCGTTTCAGATGTCTATGATATTCAGGGGAAAGTCTCTAAAATAAGCTTCGAGAGTACCAACGACGGTCACCAAATTTCGGTTTTCACTGAAGAAGCGGAGAAAGAATTCATAGAAGAATACCTTGCATTGGAGTATGTAGGTTTTGACGAAATATACAAAAGAGGAAAAGGGCTTGGTGACAAAGGCAAGGTATTTCTGCGCATTCATTTAGACGATGACACATCGTTCCGAATTAGTTATTGGACAGAGGAGAACCTTATAAGCCCAGGTGCAGTTGGAACGGATAGATTAAAAACACTCACGCTCGAGCAAGGTAGTACCGGTTAGACTAAACGTTACGCTAACGGATAGCGTAAGTTCAAATAAACGTGCTCTTTTGATGGGCGATTAAAAATCAAATTATTCGCAGCCTTCACAAGATAAGAGGGTCCAAATTGTAAAGGAGGCTTCACGTATGAAATGGATAGCTGGAATTGTGCTTTCACTGCTCGTTATGACTGGTTGTTCAAATGCGGAGAAGGTTGAACAAGGAAACAAACGTAACGAAATATCGAAGTTGCAGATCGTCTCTCAAAGCTACCTTGAGAGTAAAGGATACCAAGTTGTCTCTTATGAAGGGCGTGCTGAAAGTTACGAACTGACAAAACAGAAAATCGTAGCACTACCCTATATGATTTATTGGGGATTACAACATTTTGACCCTTCTAAATATTTTGGTAAGTTAATCAATGTTGAAAAATTCATCGTTAAAAATCACCCACTTACCAAAGGAAAAGTTGATGTATATGTGTATGAAGTTGATGGTCAACCAATAGGAGGGACTTCATACCCGCATGGCGATACATCAGATGGTGGATATTGGTCTTTAGAAGGGAAAACCTTAGAAGAACTTCAGCCAGAGTCTTTTCAAGATTGGAGAGAGGAATGGGTTAAAAAATATGCTGATTAAATGGGTACATTCTATGCATTTATAAACATAGCGAAAGTAAATATATGCTATTCCGCTAACGGGAAGCGATAGTTCAAATGACGAAGGGCTGCCACGTGGCAGCCCTTCGCTCAACTAACTGGCAGGATACTGGGATTTGAAATCGAAAGAAGGATGGTATGTAGCACTCTATGAAATAGAGAGGCCAGGCATGGAACTGATCATATGTGTGAGAGGAGAACTGGACATGGACTTTATTTACGAAGATGAAACGCTGACAGTATCCGTTGTTAAAGCGATCCACACTGGCGATATCCCATCGTTGAAGCGACTTCTTGAAGAAAATACGGGCTTGGCTACGGCAAGAATTATTGGAAGAGGCAATAACAACGAAAGTGAAAATTGCGGAATGTCTCGAACACTATTGCATGTGGTGACCGACTGGCCCGGTAACTTTCCTAACGGTGCGGCTACAGTAGGTATGTTAGTCGAGTTCGGTGCGGACTTGAACGCTCGGTTCACTGGATCGCACACCGAGACTCCGCTTCATTGGGCTGCGAGCTGCGATGACATAGAAGTGCTTGACGCGCTTCTTGATGCTGGCGCCGACATTGAGTCGCCAGGTGCAGTGATCGCCGGTGGCACACCGCTAGACGATGCAGTGGCGTTCGCACAGTGGAGGGCAGCGCATAGATTGGTTGAACGTGGAGCTCAGTTAGCACTCTGGCATGCGGCTGCGCTAGGACAGATGGATGCATTGAAGGCCAACTTCGCCGGTGCCACACTTTCGGAGCGATACCCCTGGGGAGCAAAATCCTCTTCACCTCCGGACAAGATTACCGTCGCCTTCTGGTGCGCTTGTCACGGTGGACAGTGTAACTCAGCAGAGTACCTTTTCGACCGAGGTGCTGAACTGAACTGGATTTCGGTTTGGGATGGATTGACCCCACTGGACGCAGCAAAACGTAGTTCCGCTGCTGATCTGGTTAAGTGGCTGCGTAGTCAAGGTGCCAAATCTGCCGACGAACTATGAATGATCAATTTGGGCTTCGTGGCTTCAAGCTGGAGCTTCTGAGGATTAAGCTAACGGGCAAAAGAGTGTGGCTGAAGGCCACATAAAAGAAGGATAATGGAGATTTTTATGGAAGAATTCTCAGTACGATTCATCTAACAGCGATTCTCATAGTAAGTAATTCTCCTAAGGACGGTGTCTTAAGATTGATCAGTAAAAACAATCAAATTCAGGGCTATCTAGATCGCATCGGTTTTGAGGGTTCGCTCGATGGCAGCGCAAAGACGCTGGCTGACCTGCAAGAACGACATCTGTACACGGTTCCATATGAGAATTTGGATATTCTAGAAAGTATACCTTTATCACTTGATCCGCAGGATCTGTATCAGAAAATTGTAATGCGTCAGCGAGGTGGGTACTGTTTCGAGTTGAATGCATTATTCGGCTGGCTGCTGCGGGAACTTGGTTATACGGTTACTGATTTGGTCGCCCGATTTTGGCGCGATGAGCCGGATCTCCCGCCCAAAAGGCGCCATCACGTCCTTAAGGTAGAAGCCGAAGGCATTAACTACCTGTGTGATGTTGGTGTGGGCGGGATCGTACCCCGCAGACCAATTTCTTTCATCGAAGGTCTTGAACAGCAGCAAGGCGATGAGTGCTACCGCCTCGAAAATGATCCTTATTACGGCTGGGCGCTTTGTGAACAGAAAAACAGGGGATGGACTCGCATTTACTCCTTCACTGAGGAGCCACAACTGCCGAAGGACTACTTATTTGCGAGTTTCTGGTGTGAAAATGCCCCTGATTCAATTTTCAACAAATACCCGATCGTTGCGATACGGACTCCGGAGGGACGGCGTACAATCTCTGACCGTGAGTTCCGCATTTTCACCTCTGAAGGTGTTAGGACCTTCACCCCGCAGACAAATGAAGAGTATAAAACAGCTTTGTTATCGTATTTTGGCATAGAGCAATAAAAACTCGCTCATTGTGCTAACGGGTAACGATAGCTTAACAATCATCAGAACGAGGCTGCCGGCATAAAACGGCAGCCTCGAATGGGTTAGGATGTTCTAAAATATACAAAAACGAAAACAATCGGGGAACAAATTGATTGTCAAAAATTAATTGAGCATCTTGAAGAGCATGCTGAACAGCTGCGGTTGGAAATAGATTGTTATGACGAGGCTAAAAGCATCGACAGCGGAATGATTCTGATGTGGGTCGCTAAGAAGATCATGCTCACTCATTTACTGGACGATATATATAATGGGAAGTTCAATGAAGAAAAAACTATCGAAATAACTATATCAAGCCCGAGCCCGACCAACTAGGTCGGGCTTTTTTATATGGTCTTATTTACAAACAAATTCATGTAAGCTATTTCGATGCTCTAATTAAAACTGAGATCGCGGACAGGGCAGTCGGAGTTAAGCATATGACGTATTAGATTAGTTGGTTATCTGATTTTAAATGAACAAGTACTCTTCATATAGTGCATGCCATCTATGGTGACAGTATGTTCGTCCAGTTTTTGGATTACACCGCCAAAGTCAAATGTTTCTCCGTCTTGAAATACGGTGATAGGTGTTTTGTTAAACATTGCAGCTTCAAGATGAGAGTCGGTGGTAAGGGTGAAGCCGGATTTAAGCATAGGTTTATTTTTCAAAAACTAAGTTTTTCTTCCTACGAAGAAGCGTTTGTTAAATTGAAAAAATCACATATTTCCCAATATCGGCTGACTGGATTTTTACAACTGGCTTTCGATCATCGGTTGTATCATGTGCAGCAATGGATCACGGAACAAATGCCAAGCGAAGATATTAATCTTAAGAAATGGCTGTCTTAAAGACTAAACCTCATATATTTAGGTGAAAATGGGTTACTAACCCCATAGCCGAGGAGACATTCATGAAATTCTCTCGATTTTTGAAACGAATGACTGCGAAAAGCGCTGCAACTGAGACGACAAATGAGAAAGAACCGCTGCAATCAAGCCTTAAAATAAACATACAAAAGGTATATGATGCTTTCGGCAACAGTACGGATGTCATCGTCCGCGAGGTTCACATCAAATCCGGAAATCAGCTGATGGGGGTATTTTACACCGATGGCTTGGCGGATAAAAAAGTGATCAACGATTTTATAATGGAATCGGTGATGTTGGATATTACGAATGTGTCTCAACAGCTTGCATCGCCCCTGGATGCCATACAAGTTTTGAAAGACCACGCCCTCACGATCGGCGATATCAAAGACGTTACTGACTTTGATACGTTATACCATTCGGTTTTGTCCGGAGAGGTCGTCTTCCTGCTGGACGGGCATGCGATAGGAGTCGCGGCCAGTACACAGGACTGGCAAGACCGCGGGGTAACCGAACCTTCGACCGAATCTGTCATTCGCGGACCGCGTGAAGCGTTCTCCGAAACGCTTCGCACGAACACCGCCTTGCTTCGGCGCAAAATTAAAGACCCGAATCTTTGGTTAGAAACCAAACAAATCGGACGGGTGACCAAAACCGATGTAGCAATAATGTTCATCAAAGGAATAGCGAGTGAAGGCGTGGTCGAAGAAGTTCGCTCGCGTTTGGACCGGATCGACATCGATAGTATCCTGGAAAGCGGCTATATCGAGGAATTGATACAAGACGAAACATTCACCCCTTTTCCGACCGTTTACAATTCGGAACGCCCGGATGTCATCGCAGCCGAGCTGTTGGAAGGAAAAATCGCCATTCTGGTTGATGGAACCCCGTTCGTTCTAGTCGTCCCGGCTTTGTTTATTTCCTTCTTACATGCCGCGGAAGATTACTACCAGCGAGCGGATATCAGCAGTCTTATTCGAATCCTTCGCTACGTCGGGATCTTAATCTCGTTACTGGCTCCCTCACTATATGTCGCGATTACGACGTTTCATCAGGAAATGCTGCCTACGCCTCTGTTGCTCGGTTTGGCGGCACAGCGGGAAGGTGTTCCCTTTCCCGCCTTCATCGAGGCACTGATCATGGAACTGGCCTTCGAGATCTTACGGGAAGCCGGTCTTCGCATGCCAAGAACGATTGGTCCTGCAGTATCGGTCGTCGGGACTTTGGTTATTGGCCAGGCGGCCGTAGAGGCGGGAATTGTGTCAGCTGCGATGGTCATCGTTGTCGCCATAACGGCCATTAGCAGCTTTGTATTTCCTTCCTACAGCATGTCTAACGCCTTCCGCATTCTTCGGTTCCCGATGATGGGGCTTGCTGCTTCCTTTGGGCTGTTTGGGATTATTGTCGGAATCATTGCGATTGTGCTTCATCTGTGCAGTCTTCGCACGTTTGGGGTTCCCTATATGAGTCCTTTTGCTCCGATGATACCTGATGACCAAAAGGATGCTGTTATCCGGTTGCCAAGGTGGGCCCTATTTTCCCGCCCTCGTCTCATCAATCAGACGAATGTGAATCGCGGACTAAATCCTCCACCTCCGAAACAAAAACCGCAAGGATGAGGGTCGCATGTTATAAAGGCTTATAAAGGCGCATCAAAGGAGTTGTACCGTGAAACGAAACGCGTTCCTGTTAGCTTTTGTTCTTTTCCTGCTGATGTTTGTGACCGGCTGCTGGAGTCGCCGTGAGCTCAATGATCTCGCCATTGTGGGAGCTATCGGCATTGATAAAGTAGGGGGGGAATATGAGGTCTCCGTCCAAGTCACGGATCCGAGTGAAGTATCCTCAAGGAACCCGGGCAGCGGTCGAATGCCGTCCGTGATGTATCATGCAAGAGGAAAAACGGTGTCTGAGGCCGTCAGAAGAATGACAACGGTAACCCCAAGGCAACTCTATTTTGCGCATATTCGGATGCTTATTTTAGGGGAACAGCTCGCGAAGGAAGGCATCCGCGATACGCTTGACTTCTTGTCGAGATTCTACGAGTTCCGAACGGACTTTTACATTGCTGTATCGAAGGGAACGACGGCAAGAGAAATATTAGGGTTCTTAACCCCCTTGGAAAAACTCCCGGCGAATAAATTGTATAAATCGCTTGAGGTCTCTGATAAAACATGGGCACCGACCGTTCCCACCCATTTGGATGATTTGCTGTCTGATCTCATAAGTGAAGGAAAACATCCGGTATTGAGCACTATCCAAATTAAGGGCGACCATGAACAAGGTGCGAGCAAGAAAAATCTAGAAAAAATTGATTCTCCCGCCAATTTGCAATACACGGGAATCGCAGTATTTAAAAAAGATAAACTACTGGGCTGGCTTAACGAAGAGGAAAGCAAAGGATACAGCTATATCAAGGATAAAGTGGAAGGTACAGTCGGTGTTCTGACATGTCCCGCGGGAGGCCAAATATCGTTCGAGGTCATCCGCTCGAAAACAGAAACGAAAGGAAGGGTAGAAGACGGTCACCCCAAAATTGATATCCTTATTCGAATCGAACAAAATGTACTGGACGTTGAATGTAATGTCGACTTAACGAAGACGGAGACGATTGCCGATTTGGATAAACGAGCGAATCAAAAAATCGAGAAATTTATCAAACATACGATCGAAAAAGTACAAAACAAGTATAAGGTCGACATTTTCGGATTCGGTGAAGCCATTCATCGTGCCAATCCCAAGGCATGGGAGAAGATGAAAGAGGATTGGGATCAGTATTTTACCGACGACCTGCAGGTAAGTGTGAAGGTGGATATAAAGACCCGGCGTTTAGGCACCGTGTCAAATTCATTCCTGCAGAACATGAAGGAGTAGTAGAGAATGTGGGCGATCTTAGGAATTCTAGCGGTGGCTGCCGCCATCTTCATCATTGATGCGCCTGACCTATTGAAAAGGCGGTTAACCAAGGAACTGTGGATATTTTCATTCCTGCTCTTATTGGGAACCGTCTTAAGCATCTTGTTGAGTTTAAATGTTGAACTTCCGAATCCCCTCGACTGGTTGACGGTCATTTACCGACCATTTAACGATCTATTGGACAGCGTCTTAAAGTAAGGAAGTTATATATTTGGCACGATTACCCGCATCCATCTCAATATTCAAAAAATGAAAAGGATGAGAAACATTGCATGAGAAAAATAAAATATCGACAAGTCAATTTAGGATACTCGTCACTTTTTACACGATCGGGAGTACGATCTTAACTGCATCATCCGGTCTAGTTTTTTTTGCAAAACAGGATGTTTGGATTTCTATGATTATTGGAACAATTGTTGGTTTATTAATCATATGGTTGTATATCGCCCTTTGTAATCGATTACCCGCGATGACATTGATCCATATAAATAATATACTCTTGGGAACATGGCTGGGTAAAATCGTTTCGCTTTTGGTTAGTTTAAGTTTGTTCCTTGCTGCAGCGGTTCTTTTGTATGCTCTCGGAAATTTCTTAACTACACAGATCATGCCTAACACACCTATAGAAGTGATCAATATTATCTTTGCCTTGATCATTGTTCAAGGGGTACGTCTAGGAATTGAAACAATAGCACGTGCAGCTGAATTATTCTTTCCTGTGTTTATTATACTATTTTTTATGCTTATCATTTTTGTTTCTCCTGATATCGATTTTCAAAAAATACAGCCTGTTTTTGAGACGGGAATAAAACCGATTATTTTAGCTACTTTATTGTATTTAAATTTTACTTCTCTGCCGCTTATTACTCTGTTAATGATTTATCCCTCCTCTATAAATCAATCAAAACAAGCTTCAAGAGCTTTTTTTGAAGGGCATATTATGGGAGGAATTGTTCTATTAATGATTACACTTTTAAGTGTTTTAGTTCTTGGTGCTGACCATTCGGCGAGGCTGATGTATCCAAGTTATGCCTTAGCAAGAAAAATCAATGTGGGGGCGTTTATTCAACGAATAGAAGTAATACTCGCAATATTATGGTTCATTTCTTTTTATTTTAAAATAACCCTTTATTTTTACGCTTCACTAATAGGAATTGCGCAAACATTGAATTTGAAAAATTATCGACCACTTACGCTGCCTTTAGGGATGATCTTAGTGGTTCTTTCTATTTTCATATACCCCAACGTTACACAATATCAGAAGACGACTGAAGTATGGACTCTTCATCTGCTGACAATAGGGCTTTTTCTACCGCTTTTGTTGTTAGGCATGGCTATCGTACGAAAAAAAAGGAAAAATCACGGAATAAAGGGGGATTAACATGCCTGGAAACTTCAAAATATCAGCGCGTCAGTTTATGATTCTCGTTCTTCTATATTCCGTTGGTACGGTTATTTTGCATACTCCAGCACCCTTAGCGAGTTTTGCAAAGCAAGATGCGTGGCTTGCAGCCATACTCGGCACCGGGATTGGTTTGATGTTTGTATGGTTATATATTAAAGTTGGTCATTTGTTCCCCGATCTTTCTTTGGATCAGGTTATTGAAAAAGTCTTCGGAAAGTGGCTTGGGAAGCTTATCAATTTTACCTTCTTTTTCTGGGCGTTTTCAAGTGCTGCACAAGTTACTTTTTATGTTGGCGATTTTATTAAAACCTATTGGATGCCCGAAACACCGCTTGTTGCATTAAATATCCTGTTTGCAATGATTGTGATCCTAGCTGCCCGTCTTGGCGTTGAAACATTCGCACGTTCGGCTGAACTGTTATTCATCCTTTTTTTATTCTTGCTTATTACACTTATCGTGTTCATCTCACCTCAAGTAGATTTACAAAATATACAGCCTGTGTTTGAAAAAGGCATAACACCGGTTATAAAGGCCTCACTTTTTTATGTGAGCACATTTTCGTTGTCTCCTGTCATGTTTTTAATGATTTTCCCTTCTTTTATTAGTGATCGCAAGGCAGCTGGAAAAGCCTTTTACATCGGTACATTACTAGGAGGAATCATTTTAATTACCGTTATCCTGCTGAATATTCTCGTACTCGGTCCGGATTTTGTGGCAAGAAATAATGCACCAAGTTATGCACTTGCGAAAAAGATTAATATCGGGGGCTTCCTAACGCGCATCGAAGCAATCCTCGCTTTCACTTGGGTCATTACAACTTACATTCGATCGGTGATGTACTTTCATGTATCGGTTGTTGTGTTTGCAAACCTATTTGAAATAAAAGATTATCGCTCGCTTATTGCACCTTTAGGAATGCTGATGATTGTATTATCGCTTATTGTTTTTCCGAACGCTCAATATGTTGCAGACTTTAATAAAGACATTTGGCTATTCTATGCTTCAACATATGGGTTCCTTTTGCCTTTATTATTGCTTTGTACAGCTAAAATTCGAAATGCATTTGAGGTTCCGCTGCCCAAATGATACGAGTAGCTGTGGGCATTCTATGATCAAACTATGACGAAAGTGAGGCGAAGGCGATGTTGGAAAATGGCAAGATGAGCGTTCGGCAATTTACTGTCACGGTCATATTGTTTACGATTGGAAGTTCTATCCTGGTAGCTCCGTCAGTACTTGCAAGCAATGCGAAGCAGGATGCGTGAATCGTATCCATTTTAGGAGCAGCCGTGGGGTTATTGTTTGTATGGCTGTATAGCGCCCTGGGTCGCCTAGACGTACTAAACTAAAGCTATGCCATTGAAAGAGGCAATTTGGTTTTCACGAGGATGCATTTTTCACCGTTTATTACATGAAACAACTTTGATCTATACGACGTTCAACTAACGGGAAACGATAGTTCAATAAAAACACGGAAGCAGCCGACCACAATGATCGGCTGCTTCATAACGCTAACGGGCAGGATAGCTCAATAATTAGAGGTCAATAATTCACATTAAATCCCACTCACAAAGCGCTAACGATGCGAATTTTTTTTCAAGTTTTCGGTAAACAAGCTTTCATTGTCGCGTAACACTTGGCGTAGGAGCTAAATGCTCGCCACAAATCAGTACAAAGCACGTTTGAGTCGGATAAATGACCTCCAATTGCCTCATCCAATTTTATTTTCCCAAGACGCCCATCACCTTGCAGGAAGCCAGATGCTGGCTTTCAACCCGACATTACCCCCTGAAAATGACAAAATTCGACGAATCTTTATAAAAGTTATACATAAGGAGTGAATCCCGATGGTGAACAATTACAAACGCTTCATTCAAAATCAATTCGTAAAAGTGAAGTCTACCGCTTCCGAATTCATTTCTTCAAGAAGTGAAGAACAAGTAGAAAGCACTATAGAAATCAATCCGCAATATTATGTTGAGCTGAAAGCAATCGCCGATATGCAGCAAACGACCGTTCAAGCGATCGTCAATGGAATCATTGTCCAATACCTGGCAAGCGCCCAAAACGATTCAACCTCCATTTCAGTGGATCAAAAGGAAGATAACCCACTTCTGTATTTGGATGGTATTTGCAAACTAGTGGATTAAGGAGTGCTGACATATGGAAGACCATTTGAACATTCAGGATACAATCTTTCTGGATGGAACAGCTTTAGCCGCTTTAATGAACCCTGAAGACCCCCGCTATGTGAAAGCCCGTTCCCTGTTTCTGGATTTGCATGATCTTGAACGTAATTACGTGACGACCAACTCCATTATTTTTGATCTTCACGAATGGCTTCGCAATGAATACAGCTATCAGCTTGCGGAATATTTTCTGAATGCAATTGATAAGGCAGTGAGTAAAGGCAAGCTGGCGGTCATCTCCAGCGGCCCCGAATTTGATGGGGAATCGCGCAGACTGCTTATGGACAGGCCCGAGCTCCGTTTCTCGCTCAGCGAAGCATTCACTGCTGTGACCATGTCCTATTATCAGGTGAAACGCATCTTTACTTTCAATCGCAATTACTTAATGCTTGCTAATTTGGATAAGGATATTCGAATCATTCCATCCAATTAAAAGCCTTTAAACAAATACAGCCTGCCCTCTTGAGAGGCCGGCTGTATTTGTTATGTCGTAAATTTCTTTTTCCATCGCTTCTTATTACACCTTCATTAACGGCGAATGAGACACTCCCATAATACCGATACGAAAGTGATAGTCTACACTTTTCTAAATCAGGTATCTCAAACGTTTCCTCTAATATTTAAAAAGCGCCCAATCGATTGAATCGAAATAGCAGCCTGAATAAGCTGTAACCGGTACACGGTAATTCTCTCGCCCCTCAAACCGCGGAAACATTGGAGGCTATCGCCTTCCGGGTCAAGCGTACAGGTCGCATCGCCTCTCTGTGAATACAATAAGTTGTAATCCAAAACTGGAAGGGGATAATTACTGTGAACCGTAACTATAACATGGGCAATGTAGGTAGTGTGAATGAAGCTGACTTTTGTCCCGATTGTCCAACGCAGACGATGTATGATCCTCCAATTACCCAATACGAGGACTACTACCATCCGCAGCTTGTGAATGTCATTCAAAATATTGAAACGGTGAAGCAACATCATTGTTGTCCTGTCTATCAGCACTATTACACGCATACGGAGAAAAACGTTATGGTTTCGAGCGTGAAACGCGGGAAACAAGTCAAAGCATCTTCCAAGAAACGTTCGAAAAAATAGACCTTAAATTATAACAAAGACCCGTAAGAATGGACGCTTCGCGAATGAATCCGCCATCTTACGGGTCTTAAGTTTGCTTTCAAACGGACGGGAATTTTTTTTATAAGTAACTATCGGGTATGGAGCGGTACGACGACGCAGATTACCGTACCCAGCCGTTGTTTACTCTTGATCGTCAGATTGTAATTCGAATTATACATAAGCCTTAGCCGCTTATTCGTGTTCAGCAAGCCGATATGCTGGGAATGCTCCTCGGGTTCCTTTGGCTCTGCCTCGTCCAATGAATGGCGAATGTGGGCGAGGCGATCAGTCTCGATTCCGTGTCCGTTATCTATGACGACCAGGCGCAGCGTTTTCCCGCTTCGATAGATCTTGATCTTGATGAGCCCTGGCGACTCCTTCTCCTTAATGCCGTGATAAATGCTGTTTTCGACGAGCGGCTGCAGGATAAGCTTCATCGTGTAGAAACCGAGTATATCCTCATCGTACTCGAAGATGACGTCGAACATATTTTTATAGCGCTTCTTCTGAATGTTGATGTAGCTCACCGTATTTGCAATTTCCTCTGCCCATGTAACATCATTGGTCGGGCGGCTGAAGGAATAGGATAGCATATCCGACAAGTTCTCTATCATGTCGCTCGCTTTGTTCGGCTTGCCCGTCAAGCCGACCGTCTCCCAATAGATCGAATTCAGCGTATTGTATAGAAAATGCGGATTAATCTGAGACTGCAGCGCGAGCAGCTCCATGAACTGAAGACGATACTTCTTCTCCGACAGTTGGGTCTGAATATAGCGATGCTCGATAAAGTGGGCAATCATATTTTGAACGATATACGAATACTCGTCGTTCACTTTCTTGGGAGAAACGAGAGGAATCCGGTTATTCTCAGCTGATCGAAGCAGAGAAGTGATCGCGAGCAATTGCCTGTAATTCCGGCGTGTCAAATAGAACGTCAGCGCAAGGCCGAGTACGAAGGACAAGCAGGCGAAGCCGATCGTATAGTTCATGATACGTGAAGGCGTCTCGTACAGCGAGTGATGCGGGATGACGGAAACGTATTTCCAATTGTATTGCTCGGATTCGACTTTCGTCACATTTACTTCTCCGATACTCGATTCGAAGTCGAAGAAGGTGGACGGATGGTTTGCGATTTTATTGAGCTCCGTATCCTTTAATCCGCTCTTCTCCGTATTTGAGAATATGATCTGATTGTTTTCGTTCAGCACGTACAGCACTTGGTCCTTATGCGTCGTAATGTTGGCTAAAATGTTTTCAATATATTTGGGCCGAATATTCAAAATAATGCCGATCTTCTTCGGGGCCAGCACGTTGTAGATCGTAACGAGCTCGGCCTTGTCTTTCTCAAAATGGAAAATCCGCGTCTCACGCTTTGTTGTCCACTCCGTAGCCGATCCCTCGTAGTTCATGAACTCGTCATACCACTGCGTATCGTTAAAACGGTTAATCGTCGATAAACCGCCCAGAGAGGATACAAAACGATTATTCGAGTTCTTCGCGTAGAAGTAGATTGAATGAATGTATGGCTTTGAGCTCGTAAGCGCATTCAAATAACTGAAAATAATTTGGTAGGTAGTCGAGCTTTCATAGGTGTAGACCGGATTTTGCAATACGTTCGACAGCTCGTTGAACACCTTGGCATTCTGATAAAGTGCCAGCTTAAGTGTCTCTAGCTCATCGAGAATCATCTCCATTTGGCGCTGGGATTGAATGAGTAGGAACTTGCTATTCTTGTTAATATCGTTCTTCATATCGCGCTGCGTCGTGTAGAAGGACAACGAGCCGAGTATGATGAGCGGCAAGATCAATGGAATCAAGAATGTAGCCAAATGCTTGATAAAGTATCGTTCTTTCATAGCGGGTCACCCGTTCCGATAGTCACTTGGCGGCTTGCCGTAATAGTTTTTGAACGTACGTGTGAAATTTTTAGCATTACTGTAACCAACCATTTCGCTAATTTCGTATGTCTTGTACTCGTTCTGACTTAGCAGCTGCATCGCTTCCTTCATCTTGACCCCGATAAGGTAATCGGTAAAATTTTGTCCCGTCTTCTGTTTGAACAGATAGCTGAGATAGTTGGCGTTCAGAAAGACTTTCTTCGCCGCATCTTCTAAATTAGCATCCTTATAGTGCGTCTGAATATACGATTTGATTTGAGTGATAATAAGCCCATCGTTGTTGCTCCCGGAAGAAGGTTGGGCCATACTAGGTTCTGACGCTTCGAGCTCATTTTTCAACTCACCGAACACGTCCAGCAGAGCCTGGTATTTGGCTGGCTTTACAATATAGTTGCGGACCCGATATTGTAGTGCCTTCTGCGCATATTCGAACTCGCGATAGCTGCTTAGAAAGATGATCCGGATATTATGCTTCCGTTCACGAATAGCCTCGGCCAGCTCGATTCCAGACATGATTGGCATCTTAATATCGGTCAGTACGACATCGACCTTCTCATGGGATTGAATGAAATCAAGCGCCTCTTTACCGTTTCCACATTGACCGATGATTTGGAAGCCAATGTTCTCCCAGGGAAAGTAGGAGGACAACGCTTCTCTTGTATCGGCCTCATCGTCGACGAGCAATAGGTTGTACATAATGTCACCTCGCAATCGGTTAGCCGGTTATTGAAATTATAGCACAGCACGGACAGCTTTCGAGAAGGCAGGCGGGAGATCGCGTATTTTAGATAAAAATGATACTTAAACCGATATAATGATACTTTGACATCGAAATGCTCAAATAATGATACTCCGATCTAAGATTGGATACCTTCAACGGAAAAGAAATCCCTTCTATAATCAAGTAAGCGTTTCCATAATAACGGATAAGGGAGAGGTTACAATACAAAGGAAGATAGTGTTTATAGGTTTCATCGCCGTTATGTTGGTACTGGCACTAATGGCTGTCGGCTGTTCGTCTGGCTCTTCAGGATCGAATAATGGAGGAAATGGAGATAAAGGGGCAGACAACAAAGTAACCTTGCGCTTCAGCTGGTGGGGAAGCGATGGCCGTCACAAGGCAACCTTGGACGCTATAGAGGAATATAAGAAAATTGCGCCTAACGTCACGATCGAAGCGGAATATCAAGGCTTTGACGGCTATGAGCAGAAGGTGAAGACGCAGCTTGCCAGCTCGACGGCTGCCGACATTATTCAGCTCGACGTGCCTTGGATGAAAGAATTGACGAAGAGCGACTTCTTCCTTGACCTAAGTAAGCAGGAAGGGCTGTCACTAGATGGCTTTGATCAAGAGTTCCTGAACAATTTCAGTGTATACAATGACAAAATAGTAGCGCTGCCTATGGGCGTTAATGCTTACGCGCTTGTTATTAATAAGACGGCGGCTGACAAGCTGGGTGTACCGACCGACATTCAATGGGACTGGGACAGATTGTACGAGGAAGGGAAAAAACTGCACGAGAAGGACAACTCGAAGTACTTGATGCTTGCCGATCATGGCGTGTTGATGCAGGATTTCACGAACATGCTGAAGCAGCGTACGGGTGCGCAATGGATCAATGAGGACTTTACGCTGGGTTTCACGATAGAGGAAGCGACCGAAGCGCTCGCTTGGATTGATAAAGCGATGAAAGCGGGCGTCTATCAGCCGCTTGGCGAAGCGGATCTGTTTATCGGCAAAACCGAACAAAATACGAAGTGGATCAATCAAGAAATTCCGATCATCTCGGCTATGAGCAGCACGCTTCAATCGCTTCGTTCCGTATTACCGGATGACGTAGAAATCACAACGGCGCTCCCGGTCATTGACAAAAACGCAAAAAACTCGGCTGTCTTGGTCCGTCCATCGCAATTGATCACCGTGAACGGCAAGTCGAAGCATAAGGAAGAAGCGGTTAAATTTCTTAACTGGCTGATGAACGACGCGGAAGCAGCCGTTATTCTGGGAGACGTTCGCTCCATACCTGCATCGTCCTCGGCACAGAAAGCGGCAGTCGAAGCGGGAAAGATCGACCCTTCGATTACGAATGCAGTCGAGATGGGACTGAAGAACGCAGGCATCGTCGATAACGCAATCGCAATGAACTCGGAAGTATCAGCTATTCTGCAGGATGTCATCGAGCAGGTGGCCTTCGGCAAGTCCTCTCCGGAAGCGGCAGCCAAGGAACTTGCGAGCAACCTGGAGAAGAAGCTGACCGAGCTGAAGAGCAGATAGTTAAATGACAAATAGGTGAGTTGTAATTTTAATTAGAGAGGTGCGCCGGATTCGGCGGAATTTAAATGGGCAGCATGATGCACACTGCTGTGCTGCCGGCGTGCCAGCTCTTGAAACGATCGGAAAGAAGGAGCGTGAGCCAGTGTTCAGAAGAAGAAGCAACTATCGCTATATCGGACTGTTATACGTTCTTCCATGGATTTTGGGGCTGCTCGTTTTTCAATTGTATCCGTTTATCGCATCGTTCTATTATTCCTTAACGGATTACAATATGGTCAATCCCCCGAAATACGTCGGTCTGGACAATTATAAACAAATTTTTACAGCGGATCCCGGCTTCACGAAGTCGCTTAGCGTAACGTCGATTTATGTGATTCTTGCCGTTCCGGTCAAGCTGGCATTCGCGTTATTCATAGCATTGATCCTAAGCGCAAAGCTGAAGGGAATCAATTTGTTCCGAACGGTCTATTACTTACCCTCAATATTGGGAGGCAGTGTAGCCATATCGGTATTGTGGCGCTTCCTGTTCATGAAGGAGGGGGTTGTAAACAGTCTGCTTGTTAATATCGGCATCAGCCCTGTAGATTGGCTGGGCAATCCGGATATAGCACTGTACACACTCGGCTTGCTATCCGTTTGGCAATTCGGCTCGTCAATGGTGCTGTTTCTGGCGGGTATACAACAGATTCCGGGAGATCTGTACGAAGCAGGCGCGATTGATGGCGCATCGAAGACCCGTATGTTCTTTAGGATTACGGTACCGCTACTGACGCCAATCGTATTGTTCAATCTGGTTATGCAAATGGTTAACGCTTTTCAGGAATTTACCGGCGCATTCGTCATTACGAACGGTGGTCCTATGAAATCAACTTATTTGTATGCCTTGAAGCTATACGAAGAAGCCTTCACCTTCTTCAAGATGGGGTACGCGTCGGCGTTGTCATGGGTATTGTTCGTGATCATATTGATCGTGACCGGCATTATATTCAAAACCTCTAACCGCTGGGTGTACTACGAAGACGGAGGTAAATCGAAATGATGCATACTCGCTCGAACAAATGGCCTTCATATTTACTGTTGATATTGTTAGGTTTTGTGATGGTATATCCGTTAATATGGCTGTTCGTATCTTCATTCAAGACGAATCAAGACATTTTCGGCTCCAGCAAGCTGTTCGCCGATACCTATGTCTGGAACTCCTATTCGTTAGGCTGGGCCGGTACCGGGCAATATGGATTTCAAGATTTCTTCTTGAATACAATGAAGCTCGTCGTGCCAACCGTCGTGTTCACGATCCTATCGAGCGTTATCGTTGCTTACGGATTCGCAAGATTCAACTTCCCGCTGCGCACGCCGCTGTTCTCCATCATGATGGCGACTTTGATGCTGCCGGATGCAACGGTGATGATTCCGAGGTACATCTTGTTCAATAAGCTCGGCTGGCTGGACACCTATCTGCCGTTTATCGTGCCATCATTATTTGCAACTTCGGCCTTTTTCGTTTATATGCTTATCCAGTTTTTCAGAGGCTTGCCTCGTGACTTAGACGAGTCAGCTACGATCGACGGCTGCAACTCGTTCATGGTTTTAGTAAGGGTACTCCTGCCCTTATGCAAGCCTGCAATTTTTTCTGTAGGTATTTTCCAGTTCATATGGACATGGAATGACTTTTTCAATTCAATCATTTACATTAGCAGCGTTAAGAAATTCACGGTTTCTCTTGGCCTGCGTCTATCGCTCGACGCTTCCTCTGCTGTGTCTTGGAATCAGGTGTTGGCAATGTCTGTCGTCAGCGTCGTTCCTTGTATTTTATTGTTCTTCCTGGCTCAGAAATATTTCGTTGAAGGAATTTCGACCACCGGATTAAAAGGATAAGAAGGCAAGAATGAATATTACAACCTTAGCTCGGTACTCAACCGGACTAAGGTTGTTTAGTTTTTTCTGAAAACGCTCGTTGTTATAAAAAATGCAAGAAAGATAAAGATAATTATAGACAAAGCGTAGTATTAGCTTTGGAAGATTTATATAATATTGCTGAGCTAACAGGCAGTTTATTTTAATATCAAACGCAGTAAAAGGTTTTCTGGAGCTGTTTTCATATCAGCGTCTGTCAAACGACCGCACACAATGACAGGATGGTATCACCAAACCCTGATAACATGTTCTTAGAGAGGAGCTTTTGCGAATGGAATGGCTGAATCGAATGATGTCGGCGCTCGACTTGATGGAAGCGAAGATGGAAGAGCCGTTGGATATCGCAGAGCTTGCGAAGGCAGCGTACTCCTCCCCTTATCACTTCCAGCGCATGTTTTATATGCTGACAGGCATGACTGTGGCCGAGTACGTAAGGAAACGACGTTTGACCTTGGCGGCGCAAGAGCTGGCTCTGTCCGGTCCGAAGGTGATCGATATCGCGATGAAGTACTGTTACGATTCACCTGAGTCGTTCTCTAAGGCGTTCCGCAAGCTGCACGGCATTTCACCTTCCGACGCCCGTCATCCCGGCGTTCAACTGAAGGCCTTCCCTCGCATCTCCTTCCACCTATCACTGAAGGGAGACAAAGAAATGGACTACAGAATTGTGCAAAAAGAGGCGTTTACCGTCGTAGGAAAATCGATCCAAACATCCACTATGGAGGGAGAGAATTCAACGGAGATCCCGAAATTCTGGCGAGATAGTCATGCGGATGGTACTGTCGGAAGAATTGCTGCCCTAGGAAAAACCGACGAAATGCTTGGACTCTGCTATGATACGCAGCAGGATAGCGGGGGCTTTAAATACGCGATTGCGGTAGAGATTGATGCGGCAGTGACAGGCAACGGGTTCGAATTAATACAGATTCCGGCAGCCACGTGGGCTGTATTTAGCTCCATCGGTCCGATGCCTGGCGCGATCCAAGAGGTTTGGGGCCGCATCTACCAGGAATGGTTCCCCACTACGGGATATGAACAGGCCGAAGGGCCCGATTTCGAGCTTTACCCGCCGGGAGATACGATGTCGGAAGATTATCGCTGCGAGGTATGGGTTCCGATTGTAAAAAAATAAAAACGAAGCCCGGTGTCCTGAACTTCAGGAAACCACCGGGCTTCAAACATCTGAATCTTTGGTTATTAGGCCTAAAAGGGAGGGAACTTATGAAGGTTACTAAGCTTCGACCATTTATTCCATCAGGCAAAGATTATATACTTGCACAGAGCTTTTTTGAAGATCTTGGATTTGAGAAAGTCTACTCCGACGACGGATTGAGTATTTTTCGAATTGAGGAACAGGAATTCTATCTTCAAAATTTCCATAATCAAGAATTCCAAGATAACTACATGGTAGAACTCGTAGTTGAGGATTTAGACGGTTGGTGGTCACTCATACAAACCGTTGCTTTAGAGAAGAATTATCCTATTAAGGCAAAGGAACCCACAATGTATCCATGGGGAAAACGTGAGATCAACCTAATAGATCCATCTGGTGTATGCTGGCATATTTCAGAAGCAAAGAAATAAAGATTACGAAACCGATCTTGAAATTGAACTATCGGGTAAAAAATGGATGAAATCGCTTATGGAGGAATCGTTTTTAATAATGCCGGTGAGGTGTTGATGAGAAGTCCCAGCGGATTCTGGGAAGGGTACGTTTGGACTTTTGCCAAAGGGGGAAGGGATCCACAAGATCAATCTCCTGAATACACAGCAATGAGAGAAGTGCGAGAAGAAACGGGATATGTTTGTGAAGTTGTTGCACCGATCCCAGGGGCGTTTGAATCAGATACCTGTGTTACATAGTACACTATCGCTGTCCAGTATGTGTTTATGATAAAATTAATGAAATCCTTTAAAAATAGGGAAGTGTTAAATAATGAATTTCGAAATGGTTATGCAGGAGCTTGAAGCTCTCGGCAAGGAACGAACCAAGAAAATATACATATCAAATGGCGCACATGAACCACTTTTCGGTGTGGCTACAGGTGAAATGAAGCCCATCGCCAAAAAAATCAAAAAAAACCAACCGTTGGCTGAGAAGCTTTACACAACGGGGAATTACGACGCCATGTATTTTGCTGGCGTAATTGCAGACCCGAAAGCAATGGCTGAAGCTGATTTTGAGCGTTGGATAGATTCGGCTTATTTTTATATGCTTTCTGATTATGTAGTGGCAGTAACCTTGGCAGAAACAGATATTGCACAAGAAGTTGCCGATAAATGGATCGCAAGCGGCGAAGAGCTGAGAATGTCAGCGGGCTGGAGCTGTTACTGCTGGCTTTTGGGTAATCGACCGGACGGTGAATTTTCCGAAAGCAAACTTGCCAATATGCTTGAAATTGTGCAAAATACGATTCACGATTCTCCCGATCGAACAAAATCCGCTATGAATAATTATCTTTACACAGTGGGAGTATCCTATTTGCCTCTCCATGATAAGGCGGTAGAAACTGCGAAGGCAGTAGGCCCAGTAGAAGTCAATCGGGACAAGAAAAAAAGTAAGTTTATACTCGCTTCCGGAAATATTCAAAAGGCAGTAGATAAAGGGCAAATTGGTTTCAAACGCAAATATGTAAGGTGTTAAACTAACTAGAAAGGAGCACTTTGCTGCGGCAATTGCTCCTTTGCTTTATTAAGCTGACTGGCAGATTAGTTTGAGGAGGAGAATTTTATACTTATTAGAAAACTTATTGAGGAAGATCTAGAGCACTGTATATCCTTATTTATTGAAGTATTTAACCAACCTCCTTGGAATAATAAATGGACTTTCGATGTTGCTAAACAATTGTTCAAAGACTTTTGGGAGACACCTGGTTTTTTAGGGTATGTAGCAATTGATGAATCTAATGGAAACGCGATAGTTGCAACGATACTCGGGAAAGAAAAGCAATGGTGGAGAGGTAAGGAATATTTAATTGAAGAATTTTTTGTTAAATCTGAGCTTCAGGGGCAGGGTTTAGGTTCAAATATGCTTGAGTTTACTTATAAGGACATTAAATCGCTAGGTATAGAAAACATAGTCTTACTAACCAACACATTTGCACCAGCCTACAATTTCTATTTAAGAAGAGAATTCAAAGAAAATCAAACAGTAAGACTGTTGTATAAAAATATCTGAGGTCCTGATAAGGTATTCAACTAACGGTGAACGATATTTTAATACCGAAAAGTTGTACTAGACAATAAAATCGGATCGAGAGGATTTTAGAAATGAAAGAAGAAGATAAAAAAAACATTGTATATCTTATATCTGGTCCGTTGGGGGTTGGTAAATCCACGACTTCGAAAGAACTTGCTCGCAATGTTAAGCATTGCGTTCTTATTGAGGGTGATGTTCTTCTTCATATGTTTAAAGGCGAATTACAACATTCATGGGAAGAACGTTTAAGTCTTACATGGGAAAACATCTTGGCTTTAACGAGAAATTTTATTCAAAATGATTTAAATGTAGTAATTGATTTTGTAGTGGAGGATGAGCTTGATTGGTTTTGTAAACATTTATCAGATTTAAATGTGAAGCTAAAGTATGTTGTACTGATAGCAGATAAAGAAAAGTTAATCGAACGTCTAAGCATAAGGGGGGACATTGATTCCTTAGAACGCTCTTTATTTTTATTGAACAAAATGCAAATGTCACATTCTAATAACAAATTTATTTACGACACCACCCTAAAACAACCAGCAGAGACGGTAGAAGAAATCATCAATGACTCTGGTTTTAATAGGTTTGGTTGAACTAACGACACCAATATCAGTTAACAAAAGCTCCAGAAACGATACTATCGAATTGTCTCTGACAAAGAGCGAGATGGCTCGTCGTTAAATGAGCCATCTCACTTTTCTTTGTTATTTAGGACTTTTTATAACCCTTCAATTAACGCCTTGATCGAGCTGTCGCTCTCCAGAGCGCGGATAATGAGCGTCACCGCTTCAGCGCGAGTAGTCGTGCTATTAGGTGCGAATAAAGAGGTTGAAATCCCTTGTACAAGAGTGGCTGAAGAAGCCAACTCAATCTCATTCGCAGCCCAGTAGGTGTTGCTCACGTCTGTAAAGTTGGTTGGCTCGCCGGTCGCTAACACGTCAAGGTTCAGCACGCGGGCAATGATCACCACCATCTCGGCACGGGAGATAGCTTCGCTCGGTTTAAAGCTGCCATCCGCATAACCGGTTACGACCCCCTTCTCCGCCAAGGCGCCGATGTAACCAATGGCCCAATTAGAGCCCGTATCGTTGAAGGTAGCCGAGGCTGGATTTAATGTCAGTGCGAATGCACTGGCAATTATGCCAGCGAACTCTGCCCTTGTGATAGACGCGTTCGGACGGAACGTATTATCCTCGTACCCAGTTATGATACCCAGCTTCACTGCTTTCGCAATGGCGCTGCTGCCCCAATGATTGCTAACATCGATGAACGATTTGTTACCGTTATTCGTTGCGGCGATAGCGTCGTTCACCGCTTTCAGTACCGCTTCCCGGCTAACAACATTGGATTGGAACGGATTCAAATTAGTCTCCGGCTCCTGTGTGCCTGTCTCATTGCCGTCCGTGCCGTTAGAGGAACCTGAACCTGGAGTACCCGTCGAGGTAGTAAGGTTCAGCACAATCCGGTCGGATTGGTAAAGAACCTTAGCATTATACGAGCTGGGCAAGCCATTAACCTTAACAGCAGAGAATTGTCCGGTCCGTTGATCCGCGTCATGGCTGATCAAGGTGATGTCTCCCGTGCTCGGCACGTAGTTGTCTGTGAAGTTCACTTGCAATTTCCCGTTCACATTGACCGCGCCATTTGCATCAAGCACATCACCTGCGCTGGCCATATTCAGCTCGAGAGTACCTTCGGCAGCTTGAGTGAAGCTTCCACCAATGGTCATCTTGCCCGTTACATTCTCCATAAGTGTACCACCGTTATTCAGAACATCGCTGCTGCCGAACGCCGTCGCGGATTCTCCCTCGAGCGTACCGGAATTAAGCTCAGTGCCTCCGGAATACGTGTTGCTGCCCGTCAGCGTCAGCGTTCCGTTGCCTGCCTTCGTCAGCTGGCCTGCACCGGCGATATTGTTCCTCCAGCTATCGGCTGCATAGAAGCCGCCCTTGTCAGCATCCATGGTTACTGTTACATCTCTGTTGAAGGCGCCATAGCCATCTGCAGCAGCGAATAGATTCAGACGTCCCCAGCCTTCTGGATCATTGAGCACTGGATAGCCGGATGGCAGACCAGTTGTCGCAAGAACCTCGCGGCGCTGCTCGTCGCTCAAGTAAGGCAGGCGAGTCTCCAGCAGCACCTCAGCGCCCTTCGGCACGACTGCGGGTTCCGTCGTGGAAGCGATCGGCGTGAATCCGTAGGTTAGACGCTGGTTGAATTGCTCTTTGTTCTTCTCATAATCGCTGAAGCGATCTTCTGCAGTACCGGTTTCTTGCTGCATAATCTCATGAGCCTGCTCGTAAGCGGCTTGCTTCAGCTCAGCATTATCCGGGTCAGCTAGAGCTGCAGCTGCCAGAGCGGTAGCCGTAACGCGTCCGCCCATGACATCCAGCGGTGAGTGCATGCCGGCAACGACACGGTTGTTGCCCATCTCGGAAGCGCGGGTTAGCATCTCTTGGAAGCGTTCAGGCACGGTATAAGCTATTGCCAGTGAGGCGAGATAGGAAGCATTCGTATGACCGCTTGGGAAGCCGCCATCCGTTTCCGGCTTAGTCGTATTGCGCGCAGGAAACAGCGTAGGCACGATGACAGAAGTATCCGCCCAGCGCCATGGACGCATATAGCTGTAGAAGTTTTTAGCTTGCGTAGTCGAAGCATAGTTGCCGCGAACCGTACCAATCAGATCGACCATCTTGCCCAGCTCGGAGTCTGAATTGCCGCCTTTATTAGCGCCGTTCCCGTCATCGTACTTAACCGTCGTAGCATCGTCTGGAATGCTCGTAATGGTGGTGAACGTGCCTGATTTCTCTCGGTACACATCTGCAAGCGTTCCAAGACCGTCATAAGCACCGTAGGTTTGGTTGCGTCGGTCGTCGTAATAAGCGGCGTTCTCTTCCTCATCCGTACGGGTTTCTGCAAGATCAACCACATACTGGATATTGTAGTCCAGCACTGCGCTGTTCAGTTTGGTACCGTTATTCCACGAGGATCCTGGCGTCCAGAGATCGAGGAACCCGGACAGCACACCAATCACTGGGTTAGACTCCACCGTCATATTAGCGGGCAAGTTGTTCTTGTAGCTATCTACAAAGTGTCCCCATGCCGGAGCTTGGGGCAGTCCGACAGAAGATTCGGCCGGAGCGGCCATGGCGTAACTTCCTGCCACGGGATTGAGCAGCAATAACACGCCCATCGTAACAGATAACAGCTTGTTTTGGGATTTGACTTTCAAATCGAATCGACTCCTGTCTTTTGATATCTAGAACCGATTCATAGGAAGGGGTGAACGACTTGTGCCGCTCTGCATCACCTTGCCGAATGGAATCGGAATCGGTCTCAATGTAGCATTGGGGCGCGCCATACATCAATATAACAATTTCTCTTTTATATCAGTTTGGGAGGAATGGGGATAATATTTTACACTCACCTAATAAAATGCGGATCGTATTTTACATTGGTTTAATAAAGATGCAGGATAATTGAGTTAATGACTGAGGAAACTCTCAGAGGGATAAGGGGAACACTATGAAAAAATGGAATTCAGTATTTGCTAACCTAGCTATTTCCTATATATCCATTGTTCTCGTCATCGTGCTTCTGCTCTGTTCTATCTTCTACATTTACTTCTCGAGAAACTATAAGGAAGAGTTGCGCGACAGAAATCAGCTGATTCTGGAGAACACGGCCCAAACGATTGAAACGGCAGTGTTCCAAAGAGCTCAGCAAATCTATTTGGATATTTCCCTTAACCAAAACATAAATGTACGACTGCTTGCTGACTCTTCCTTACAGAGCAATCATAGCAAGGTGATTGACCTGCAAGAATTTCTTAAATCGGAGGTCATCAGCAACTCGGACGTCGTACAAGCTGTGCATCTGTATTACCCTGGACAAAATGTCATGTTATCGTCGCTCTATGGGTTGAATTTCAATGCCGACCAAGATAGCCGCATCGCTAACCTAGCGGACTGGATTGACGGGATGCGAAGCAATAAACAGAGCAGCCTCTGGACTCCGACACGCTTGGTCCCTAAGGATATTTATTCGAACCTATCTGACGGTGGAAGCAGTGCATTGATGACTTACGCACATAGCTATCCCTTCCAAGTCTCAGGCGAGAACAGCGACGTCATCATTGCGATTGACGTGAAGGAAAGTGCAATAAGCGCGATTATTCATAATATGATGCCTTCACAATATGAAGGTACGTTTATTCTGAATCATTCCGGTAACACGATATCGGATGCAGATAAAGGAAAACTAGTACAGGGTGATTATGACAACAGTAAGATCAGGGGGGAGGCCAAGAGCTATAGCGGAACCATTGACCAGAATTCCCACGTTGTTTCCTATCAAACCCTCCCATCGACCGGATGGAAAATTTTTAGCGTCGTGCCTTCCAGCTCTTTCTATGAAAAATCGATTTTCATACAAAAGCTGATCCTGAGCATCTGTTTGTTGGCCATTCTGGTAGGCATCGTATTGTCCGGAATTCTGGCTAGGGTGAATTATAGCCCAATCAAGCGGTTGACGAACAAAATAAGAGGGTTAATGGACCACTCGTCCGAGCATGTCACCAATGAGTACAGGCTGATCGACACGGCCTTCGTCAAGCTGAATGATAAAGTCAATAGCTTGGAAGAGACACTGGAGGCCAATAGCTCGGTAATCAAGCACAATGTCGTCCTCAACTTGCTCCACAATTGCTATACGCGTGAGGAATGGGTTGAAGAATTTTCATTTCTAGGTCTCTCGAGCGAATACAATCGCTACTGCTGCTTAATTCTGGATTCGAGCGAAGCATTCTCACGGTTAAGCTCCAGGAATATGCAATATGCGGTGTACCGTATTATTAACCAGTTGGAGACCGCGTCCCTGTCTAATAGCCGCATCATTGCCGAAGCGCTTCCGGACAAGAAGGTTGTCATCATTGTTTGCGCTAATCAAGAGAGCGAGGATCTATTGGAACAAATATCTCAATTTGTAATATCGGAGGGTCAAGAGCAGTTCCGCTTGGATGTCCAAATCTCGTGGGGTTGTTGGGTGCATGAGATGACCGATGTTCATAGGAGCTACATTGAGGCCCAAACCTTAATGAAATATGTTTATTTCCAGCCAGAGACCTCTATCCTGAAGGATCGCAAGCTGCTCAATCGGGAGAACAGCCTGGATCAAATTCCGCAAGCTATTCTGGCGAAGTTCAAAGATAAATTGCACGCTCGGCAGCCGCAGGAGCTTGTAACGGCTATAGAGCAGTTGGTTACGATTATGCGGGAAGGAATGTATGCGGCAGATCATTGCCGCTTTGTTCTGGCCAATACCGTGTTCGTCTATTCCGATTTTTTGAAGAGTGTTCGATATAAGCATCCCGAGCAGGAGAATCTGGATCTCTACAACCAGTACGTCGGGCTGCACAATATCCTTTCTTTTCAAAAGTGGCTGGTGGATTCGGCAACCGGCTTTATCGCTCATATGGAGAATCGCAATAGCGAGCGTGCGGTCTCCAGTATTGAATTGGCCAAGCAATACATCCATGACCATCTCTCGGGGGATCTGTCCCTTGAGGCGGTCTCCACGAAGGTATTACTCAGTCCCAAATATTTAAGCACGCTATTTAAGGAAGAGATAGGCGTCACCTATACCGAATATGTCACCAGTCATCGAATGGAGAAAGCCAAAGCCTTACTTGGGCAAAACAACATGACAATCGAGCAAATTGCAAATACGGTCGGCTACGCAACGGCTGCTTATTTTATCAAGAGGTTCAAAGAAATGCATGGGTGCACGCCGGGGAATTACTTGCGTAACATCGCTAAGTAAGTATAGTCGATTCAGCCCGTCGGAAGCAGGAGACTGATGGTAAGGGAGAGAGGTTGTCTGATGGCAAAGAAGGAATTACGGTACAATCTGTTCATTTATCTTATTGGTACAGTTTTGTTGGGCATTGTTAGCGGCTGTGCAGGAACCACGTTGTCCCCCTCTGCAGCAGAAACATTGCAGGCCCCCACAGATTCTGGCGCCACCCGGTATGATATCTCCTGGACGATGCATCAGAACCTTCCCGTCTCCGAAGATGCGGAGATGGTTCGGTATGTGGAACAGAAATTTAATGTCAATCTGGACTCATGGAATCTGGAGAACAATAAATATGAAGCGCTTCTGGATATCAAGCTGGCTCAGGGCTCGATTCCCGATTTGTTCAGGATTAGACAGCCTCAGGATATTCTCAAGTATCAACAGCAAGGTGTGCTGGCCGAAATTCCGGAGGAGATGCTGGATAAGTACGCTCCGAACATAATGAAGGCTATCAAGGAAAAGGCGTCCGACTATCAGGATTATGGAAAAATTAACGGGAAATATTATGGTATTCCGGTCATTAATCCTACGAACATTTATCGGATCCCCATCGTCTATCGCAAAGATTGGTTGGATAAGCTCGGCCTGACGGTTCCTCAGACGCTGTCCGATTTCGAGAAGGTCATTTATGCATTCGCGAATGAGGATCCGGATGGCAACGGCAAAAAGGATACCTATGGTCTGTCCAGCGAAGGGATGAACGTCGTCTTCGGCGCCTTTGGGCAGATCGTCTTTGCCGACCAGCTCTATTTTGGAGTAAAGGAAAAGGAGTTGGTTATAGGTGCCTTGCAGCCGGAGATGAAGGTGGCGCTACAATTTCTTAGCAAATGGTATCGGGACGGTGTCATCGATCCGGAGTTTATTACTGGGGAGAACAAGGGAGGCTACAAGCATCTCTCTCATTCCTTTATCAATGGAACGATCGGCATGACATCCATGGGCAATTATTATCATTGGATTCAAGAAGGTGATTATCTAATATGGAATTCGAATGGCGAGGAGACTCCTGTAGAAGCGACATTTAACGTGAAGGAATTAACCGCTATAAATCCGTACGCCCAAATCGTGGTCGGTCAGCCCTTTAGCGGACCGGATGGCAAACGAGGCTCAAAAGCCTATGATATGCTCATGAGCTTCACGGCGATCGGAGCCGATGCCGCCAAAGAGCCGGGTAAGATGGAGAGGATCCTTCAAATCCTTGACTATGTTAGTGCTAATTCCGACCAGGATGAAGCTGCTTCAATGAAGTATGGGATCCAGGGAACGCATTGGAAATGGGCTAACGCCTCCAGGGAAGATGTTATTCTGATTCCTCCTTATGACAAGACGTTCAGCTATCAGAACACGATTGGTACCGGTTTAGGCATGACTGTTCCCATTATGCCTACGGAACCAAGAGAGAAATGGGCAGCAACCTTGGGCTTAGATCAGGACGGAATCTACAATGCGTTGGAGGTAGCGACACCCTCCCTAATCCAATCGGGGCCTGAGTTAATAAAGCTAAAAAACAAAGCCTACATCTCAATTATTACAGGGGACAAACCCTTGGAGTATTTCGACGAATTCGTTAAGGATTTTTTGGCGGCCGGTGGAACTCGTGTGTTGCAGGAAGCCAATGACTGATATAGCCAGTAGATCATGATACCGAATGAACAGACAGCCGTTATAATCTCATTTTTGCTTATGTGCTCAATATGGAATCGCTAAAGGGCAGTAAAACGTTATCCCGTAAAGGATATTTTCGGGAAATGCCGAATGGTTTAACGACACCAATACCAGTGAACAAAAGTGAGGAAGAATATGAATATAGTTCTTATAGGTATGTCCGGAGCTGGTAAAAGCACTTTAGGAGTGTTGCTTGCAAAAGCTTTAGGAATGGATTATGTGGATACAGATATTGTTATACAACAACATGAAGGCAGGTTGTTACAAGATATCATTGATAATGATGGTATCGAAAAATTTATGGAAGTCGAAGAAAAAATTGTGTCTGAATTGCAACTGAAAAATTGCATTATATCTACAGGTGGAAGTGTTATATATTCAGAAAAAACAATGAATGTCCTTAAACAGGAGGGACAGATTATTTATTTACATGTCCCATATGAAGAAATCAAAAGGAGACTAATAAACATAACAACCAGAGGCATTGTAATAAAAAAAGGAAATAGTCTTAAGGACGTTTACGAGGAAAGGGTTCCTCTATACATTAAGTACAGTGATAAAACTTTTGATTGCTCAAATAAGGATATAGAACATTGTGTTAGTGAAATTATAGAGAATATATAAGAAGGTCGTTGCGATAATATCTCTCAACATTAATGAGGAAATAAATCTATTCAGTGAAATTAAATCATACTCTTCTTTGTAGTACTGTTCTCCGATTCATGCGACCTCTCCCATCGTGTAGATTTTTTACTTACAGATCAGATCGTTCTATTTGGTTGCTTGCGCAGCTGACTGGGGGTAACCCCGGTCTTTTTTTTGAATTGCTTATTAAAGAAGCTAAGGTCGTCGAATCCAACATTCTGCGCAATTGTGGCGATTTTGTCGTCGGTGTACAGGATGGCTTCCTGGGCGATACTCAAACGGATTTCATTGCGATATTCGATGAAGGTTCTCCTTGTGTACATCTTGAATTTGGCAGAGAACACAGACGCGCTCATGCCGCAAATATGGCTAATTTGCTCCAACGTGAGAGGTTGGGCGTAGTGACGGTGGATGAAATCGACGATCATCTGCAGACTTTGTTCGTCGGAAACAGCTTCCTTGGGACGCTCCATCTGTTGATAGTAACGGCTTAAAGAGATAAACAGCTGGATCATGGATGTCTTGATCATCGTTTGGTAGCCTAAACTCCGGTTGTTCTGCTCTGCGATCAGTTTGTCCAAAATGCTGCTGATCTCGAGCTGCTGGCTCGTTCGCAGACTGAGCCGCGATACGAATCGTGCATTGTTGCGGAGGAAGGGTTCGACATAAAAGAAGTCGACGAAGGGCGTAACCGAAGACATGGTGTCCAACTCGTTCTTGAGCAGAGAAGGCATGAACAAGACGTTGCAGATAACGAGCTTCCCGGCGGGCCCGACCCGGTAGGCATGCACCATATCGGGCTCAATAATGAACACGTCGCCAGCGCGAATGGCATAGTAGTCCCCGTGGTTATAGCTGTGCTCACCGGAGCCTTCCGCCACGTACGCCAACTCAGTAAATTCGTGGGAGTGCTCGGCAACCGCTTCGTCCGGCGCAATGACGTAGTATCCTGCGTAAAACGGAAAATCGGGGTTGTCGAAATATTGTTTGCTAAGAATCCGGGTCATAGGCTTCACTTCATTTCCGAAGAAGATCGCTTGTCGCGGCCCGCCGGTTATTTGGCCAGCAGGGGCAACGTTCCTGCTCTGATTCTAGCATTGATTTCGAGTCCCAGTCCATCAGTGACAATATGCTTCTTCCCGTTGTAGGTCGTTCCGTCCGGCATGTAGATGATTGCCAGCACGCGACGGGGCCTATCTGACTGATTGGAGTGGGCATAGTGGAAAGTCTGCCCGTGATGGAACGTGCAACTGCCCTTCTTCAACGGAACGATGACCGGCTTTACATGCTCCAGCTCCGTGCCGTTGACAAAATCGAAAATATTGTGCGGGTTAACAAGGTCGATGCCAGTTAATTTGCCGACTTTGTGCGAGCCGGGGATGAACATCATGCATCCGTTCTTCTCGTTGACGTCGTCGACTGTGATCCACGCGGAGAGCGCGCCAGGTTCGTTCATTGGCCAATAGGGTAGGTCCTGATGCCAGGGAGTTGGCTTGGAATCGTGTGGCATTTTCCAGAGGGCATGGTCGTGGAACAGGCGAACGCTCGCGCCGCAAAGCTCCTTGGCCGCTTGGGCGATTCTGGCATGCAGCGAATATTTAGCCATGATGCCGTGGTCACGCCAAACGTTGACCTTCTGGTTAAGCACCTTGTAATAAGAGCCGGTGCTGACATCGGTAGCAATGGAGAGCTGAGAGCGTTCAACCATCGCTTCTTCCATCGCCTCTGTGAGCTCCGCGACCTCTTCTTGACTTAGGATATTGTCTACCTGAACGAAACCGTTCTTTTGATAAAATTCAATTTGCTCTTGCGTTACGACATGAGTCATCCGCCATCCATCCTTTCGATTGTTATGGATTTAGTGTAGCACGCCGCCTCGGCCTGCTCTTGGGGGATCTTATCAGCTATTAAGTCAATCTTCTGGAGAGGTGTAGAGATAGATGACTATTTACGAAAAACCAAAATTGGAGATATCAGAAGTAGAAGTTGTATGAGTAAATATTTTGGTTCGGATGTATCTAGGATAACGCAATTGAGTGGGGGAATTTATGCACTGTATTCTCCTTCTCGATTAAAGAAAAGGAGTACGTCATCAAATTCAGTGATTTAATCGGGGAATTAGCAATTGCAAATATGTTGATTTTCTTGTTGATCTTGCAACCTTAGATTGGCATATGAAGGACCTCGGTGTGATCCGAGAATATCAGAATTATCAAAAACAAACGGGAATTATCATTCCTAATTTCAAGGAAAGATTAATTGGAGCCAGGTATTACAATGGTTTGATCGGATTACGTTTCTATGCGAAGATGGGGTGGAATGATACATATTTCCAACTTCGCAATGAACTTTTAAACTTGATCAACTGAGCTATTTTTAAAATTATAATTGTTTTTTAACGGTAATATAAAGTTGGTAATCCGCTGTGTCGATTTTGTTATCTACCGTTCGTCGTATGAATAGAGGCACAATTCATCTCATCTTAAGGAGGATTAAAATGAAATTTCTATGCTTGGGGTACTTAGATCATGAGAAAATGGATGCCCGTCCGGAGACGGAGATCAATGCAGTGATGGGGTTATGTCAGCCTCACCTCGAAGAATTCTATAATAGCGGCCAAGTAATTATTGATGCTGGCCTAGCGCTGGAATCAAAATGCTTGCGCCGGGAGAAAGGGAAGGTGACGATAACGGACGGTCCCTTTACTGAGACTAAGGAGATAATAGGCAGCGTGTTCCTCATAGAAGCACAGAACATGGAAGATGCCATCAGGGTAGCCTCACTTCATCCGACTACGCAAGTGGGGGAGGGCGAGCAGTTTGGCTGGCGCCTGGAGATCCGTCCGATACATTACTTTGAAAAGAAGGAACAGCAGCAGTAGTAACTGATTTCCCTCAATTGACTCAGCATGATTAAAATATTACGAAAGGCAGAATGCAATTGCATTCGCCATAAGAAGCTAAAACATGAGACGCTGCTAATCCGGCGTCTTGAAACCTGTGACGGACTAAGATTCCAAAATAGACTTTTACTCTTTATGTTTCCATAGCTCGATTAACGGACCCGCAGAGCCATAAACAGGATCCGTATCCGGTAACGGAACCTTGCGGATTTCTTCTAACACCTGCGGTCGTTCTCCATCTTGGCCGCGCCTCAGATTGTAATCCATGCCATTCGGGTAGGCACCCACGACTTTGAAGTCAGGACTGGTATTCAAGCGTTTATGTCCCGTACCTGCAGGAAGGATGATGATATCTCCGGCATGGATCGTTAAGGTTTTTCCATGTTCGCCGCCTGCTTGGATCGTTGCTGAACCGCTTTGGACACCGAGCACCTCATGAGCGTTGCTGTGGTAATGATGGTAACCGTAAACCCCGTTTGTCCAACTGTTCCGCCAATTATTGTTGTTGAATACAGCTTCGATTTGGTCTAATTTTTCTCTTAGAGCTCCTGGATATAATATAAGCGGCAAGCTCGGATGATTAGGAATGCGACCATCGTCTGCAAAATAATAAGTGTTAGCTTTTGGATTCATACCTTGTTTCTCTCCTTAATTTACTAAGAGCAAATACCTGCATACTCCAGCGCTGCAAAGCTATAAGCATTAAGCCTTGAGAACGTTTATATCATACTTATCCGTATTATACCCTATTGAACCAGCGAACTATCGTATAATAGTCGTAATTGAACGAGAGAGGGAGTGAAGGCTTTGAAGCTTTCCGAGGCGGAAATCGAGCAAGGCTTGACGAAGATCGAGGGCTGGAAGCGTGAGGATGGAAAGTGGCTTGTGAAAAAATATCGCTTCCCGACTTTTCCAGAAGGCATAACATTCGTGAACGAAGTAGCAGAAGCTTCAGAGCAGTTAAATCATCATCCTTTTATTTCCATTGATTATAAAATGGTGACGCTTCGAATGACAACTTGGCGGGACGGAGGGCTTACTGCACTTGATTTTAAAGCCGCAGCAGCCTTTGATCTGGCTTATACGCGTGATAAAGTTCAATAACGATTAGAGTGAGAAAGCCTCCATCCCTATGTTAACAAGGGACGAAGGCTTTTATTCATATATAAGAATTTATAAGTTTTCACTTATAAATGTGCTTATATATCACCGCGAAACGTCAGCTTTTGCCACAGAGGACGGCGACAGCCGTTTACGCTTGATCTGTAACGATTTATTAATTACATTTATAAATGCGTGTAGAAATGCCCGCGAAGCGGCTGCTTTTGCCGTAAAGGACAGCGGCGAAAGCAGCCGCTTGCGCATGTGACCGTTACTTATTCGGCTGGGCCTTATGAATCTTGTTTGGCTTTCGTATCGTTGTCTTCTTGGCTAAGCTCTTCGAGTGACTTCACTTTGCCATGGGGCTGCTGCGTGTGCTTACGTTGATGCCACGCATTTTCACGGCGGCTTTTGGATGATGTCATAGCGAGATCCCCTCCTTTCCTACTGTAGGTTGGCATATTGCTGCCCATCTCATACAGGGAAGTGAGGGAACTTGAAGATCAGCTTAAGATTAAACGCCCGAATAGGCTAAAAATCCACCGTCAACCGGAATCGTTGTTCCGGTAACAAATCCGGATGTCGTCTCGTCAGCGAGCCACAATAAAGCGCCAAGCAAATCCTCAGGCTTTCCGAAGCGGCGCATCGGCGTATGGGAGATGATTTTGCCCGAGCGCTCGGTCAAAGAACCGTCATCATGCAAGAGCAGCTTGCGGTTCTGCTCCGTTAAGAAAAATCCGGGAGCAATCGCGTTAACGCGAATGCCCGATTCCGCAAGATGTACCGCGAGCCACTGCGTGAAGTTGACAATAGCTGCTTTGGCCGCGCTGTAAGCCGGCACCTTTGTCATCGGGGAAGGGGCGCTCATAGACGAAATATTGATAATGACTGCGCCTTGGCGCTCAATCATTTGCTCCGCAAAAATTTGTGTAGGAATCAGCGTTCCGACAAAGTTAAGATCCATGACGTTCCGGAAGCCATCCACACTTAAGTTAAACAGCGTGGTCATATTTTCCGCATGCAGATGTTCAGGCTTGAAGGTCTCGTTTGTCGTATTTGCGCTCGGATGATTGCCTCCCGCGCCATTGATCAAAATATCGCATGGCCCGAGCTGCATAAGCACGGCAGCGCCGGCTGCTTTCATGCTTTCCGCGTTTGTCACATCGCAAGCCACGGCAATGGCTGTCCCCCCGGCTGCCCTAATTTCCTCGGCAACCGCGCCCCCTTTCTCAGCCGTGCGATTGAGTATAGCTACCTTGGCGCCTTGACGAGCGAGCTCAATCGCCATCACCCGGCACAATACGCCTGCGCCGCCTGTGATTACAGCTACTTTGCCAACTAATGATTCATGCTGCGGTAATCCTGTCATGATCGAACCTCCTGTTTTCCGGTAGATGCGGCTGAAAGTTGGCAAGCATCCCAAAGTCCCCACAAATACATAATGCCGAGCGCGCGATCGTAGAGCCCATAACCAGGCCTGCATTGTTCATCCCAGATGTGTCGTCCGTGATCAGGCCTTGCATAGCCGGTAAACCCGATTTCATGATATGCCCTCACGATACCTGCGATATCAACCGAGCCGTCCTGCGTGCGGTGCGAGGTTTCGATAAAATCTCCGTTTTCGTAAACGCGGACGTTACGAATATGGGCAAACGGAATGCGGTCAGCAAACTCATGAATCATTGCAATAATATCGTTATCGGGATTGGCGCCGAGCGAGCCGCTGCAAAGTGTAATGCCATTGTAAGGGCTATCATAAAGCTTCAAGAAGGTACTGAAGTTTTCTTGGCATGTCATAATGCGCGGCAAGCCGAATACGGGCCATGGCGGATCATCCGGGTGGATAGCCATTCGGATACCGCTCCGAGCTGCAACCGGAATGATTTCATTTAGGAAATAGCGAAGGTTTTCCCACAAATGAGCTTCCGTAACACCTTGGTAAGCTTCAAACAAGCTCGTCAAATGCTGCAGCCGCTCGGGCTCCCAGCCTGGCATGGTAAGTGCCGAATTCGCATTTATCTCATCGACCAATTGGAAAGGATCGGCGTTAGCGATGCGGCTGTTCTCATAAAATAACGCGGTCGCGCCATTACCCAATGGCTTATGCAGATCGGTGCGCAGCCAATCAAATATTGGCATGAAGTTGTAACAGATGACTTTGACGCCAACACTGCCGAGCTTCTCAATGGTCCGCTTGTAATTCTCGATGTACTGATCACGAGAAGGTAAGCCGAGCTTGATATCCTCGTGTACGTTAACGCTTTCAACAACATCGATATGTAACCCGGCATTCTCTGCTTGCTGTTTAACCTCCAGAATCCGCTCAATCGGCCATTCTTCACCGGCCGGCACGTCGTGGAGCGACCAAACGATGCCGTCGGTTCCAGGAATTTGTTTAATATAGTTGAGGGGGACGGTATCATTACCCTCGCCGAACCATCTAAAAGTCATCTTCATGCGTATTTGACCTCCTGCGTTCATTTGTAATAATCGGGATACTTCTCTTTCAGAAGAGCTTGGTCAGCGATATTTAAAGAAAGATGTTCGGTCATCAATTGCTGAGCCGTTTGGCTGTCCTGTTTCTTTATCGCTTCTGCCATTTGGCGGTGCTGCTCATATAGAGGCTCCCAGTTATGGTCATCCACCAGCCTAAGCATGCGGCTTCGATTCAAATGTGCATTCATCTGCTGCATGATCGACCATGTATTGCTCTTACTGCAGCCGTCAAACAAAATACGGTGGAATGCCTCATCAAGCTCAAACATACTCTTGTCATGCTTGTCACGTACACAAGCTTGCTGCTGACGTAGATTTTCTAAGAGCGCTTGCATGGATAGTTCAGGAAAATGCGAGCAAGCGAGCAAAATGACGGCTTTCTCCAGCTGCTCCCGCATAAACCTTGCCTCCTCAACGAGGACGGTATCGATTAACGATACGAACGTACCGCGTTGCGGAAGAACCTGCACAAGTCCCTCCCCAGCAAGCCTAAGGAAGCTTTCCCTCACAGGCGTGCGGCTGACCTTGAACAGGAGTGACGTTTCGTTTTCTGAAAGCGGCGTTCCAGGCGGCAGCTCGAGCTTTAATATTTGTTCTTTCAACTGCATGTAGACGGCATCCCTGGTCGAAGCAGGCTGCGGAGGAAGATTGAAATTCATTTGCTCATTCCTTTCGGATTTACACTACCATACTACCATACAAGTTAATCGGAGTGAAGTATGTATACCTAAAAAAACAGAAGGGCTGCCCCAAAAAGTAGATGGTCTACTTTCTGAAACAGCCCTTCAATAAGGTTAAAATCTGTTATTTTACGCTAATTGGGGGCACTCCAAGTTGTTTCATTACCGCTAATAGGACAAGCAGGGAATGTTTCTCCCTCTTGCAGCTTATTTTCCTTACCTGATTCTGAAACGTAGTTACCAGCATGCTTAACAATTTCTCCCGTTCGATAAGAAGTATTCGTACTACTCTTTGTATTGCTCATAGTCACTAGCACCTCCAGTTATTTGCGGCGGATAGATAGGGGGGGCATCCGCACATTCTTATATACCCATTTAACCTGATATTGAAACAAGGTTTAGCCATCTAACCATCCAGATGTCTTATTGAGGCGTCGGTAATTCCGTTTTTCCCTCGGTTCTTGTTTTCTCGCGTTCTACCAATGTCTTCAAATAAGTGGACATCACCCGTGCAAGCTGATCAGAAACCTCCACGAGACTCATGTGTGCGACATCCTCGAATGTCGTTTCAAGAATATGCGGGTATTTGTAGGTCGTTTCCGGTTGATCCAGACTTGTAACCGTGAAGGTATCATCAGGTTTAATGACGGCATCCTCGGCACCCGCAACAAGTAAGACTGGATATTTAGCCAGTGCCAGCACATGGCTGCGGTCAGGACGCTGCATTATTCCCTCTAATGTAGCAATGACTGCGTTCGCTTCCATTTCTTGACCTACGCCAATGAGTTCATTGACCTCTTCGCGCATTTCACCCAGCTTCGCATCGGTGAACAAATTCGGGATAATTCCGTAAAGGTATTTTGAAATCCCTTTTTCACGAATCGCTTCAATATCCTCTAGTCGTTTTTCCTTTGTTACCTCTGAATCCGCAAGTACGGTTGAATGGATGAGCGCGAAGCCTGTAAGCTTTTCCGGGTACATATCTGCAAAAGCAGCCGTTACGTAACCTCCTAAGGAATGTCCGAACATGACCACCTTCTCGATATGAAGCGCGGTTAAGAGCGCAGCTATATCCTCTGCCATTAGATCCATTGTGTAAGTCCCATCGGGAGCCGATGAGCCGCCGTGACCGCGAAGGTTTGGTATGATGACACGATAATCGTCACTGAGCGACGGACATATTTTCTGCCAGTATTGAGATGAGCCGCAAAGGCCGTGGAGCAATACAATGACTTTCCCTTTACTACTTCCACATTCTTCATAGACTAAATCGATGCCGTTAACGTATACACGTTGCTTTTCCATCGATCATCACCAGCCTTTTCTATTATCGATTTGTTTGGTGTAGTCTCTTAACCTAATCCGGCGCTTCTGAAACATCAGAAAAAGGTTGTATTTATTTCTTCATTAATAGGCGCCGTTTCGGGAACTGCGCTTATATATTCCCTGTTTCAAAGGGCTGTTGGCTGGTTAATAACATGACAAGTTAACAAAAACAGTATTTCAGGGAAGGATGATTCCAATGTTAGGATGGGCATTATTGTTTTTCATCTTTGCAGTCGTCGCAGGCATATTCGGCTTTCTAGGAATTGCTTCCGCATTAGCAGGAATCGCAAAAATACTATTTGTAGTATTCATCGTTCTGTTTATCGTTTCTCTCATCGTTGGCAGAAGACGAGTCAGTTAACTTCGTTTAGGGAGATGTCGTCCATTTCTGGGCAATACGCTGGCTGCTGTAATGAAGCAGGACAATGACTAATATGAAAACAGGAGGAATTACAATGAATAATTTAAACAATCTAAACAATACGAAGGTACACACCGTAAATAATGTTGTCGAGGTTCAAGAACAGGTTAATAAGTTTCAAACGGAAGGTTATGCGAAGGACAAGATCTTTGTTCTGACCCATGATAAGGATCGTACAAAAAGGATCGTCGATAATACGGATGCCGAGAAAATCGGTATTGCCGAGGAAGGCTTTGGATCTGCGATTGCGAATATTTTCCGCTCGAACGGGGATGAGCTTCGTGCGAAGATGAGATCGCTCGGTATTTCCGAGCAGGAGTCGCAGCGTCTTGAACGCGAGATGGACCAAGACAAAATTTTGGTCATCGCTTGGGGAGGCAGGGAATATTCCGGAGAAGAATTTGACCCTGCCGTTTATTATTATCCTCACTACGTCGTTTAGGAGCTGGATCCTCTACTTCGCAGGTGACAATTCAAGACCTATCCGTGAGGGTAGGTCTTTTATTGGTCATTTGTCCTATAAAAAGTTGACTCAGTTATCTGTTACGCTCAGAATATAGTTAGCAGGTAATGGAGTTAAAGGAGCCTAAATATGAGTATTATAATCGTAGATGATAATGCTACAAACCAGATTATTATTAAAGCTATTTTAAATAAGGAAGGCTATGAGGATCTAAAGATCGCTTCTTCCGCGATGGAGCTTTACGACATATTGGACATAGATAGCGAATGCACGGCTGAAACGAATGTGGATTTAATCTTGATGGATATGATGATGCCTGAAATTGACGGGCTCGAGGCATGCAAACGGATTTTACAAGTTGAGCGCTTTAAGGATGTTCCGATTATATTTGTTACAGCGCTTGGTGATTCAAATAAAATGGCAGAAGCGCTTGATGCAGGCGCGAGTGATTACGTAATGAAGCCGATCAACAAGATGGAGCTGCTCGCACGTATTCGCTCATCCTTGCGATTGAAGCAGGAGATTGATTGGCACAAAGAAAGAGACAAGCAAATGAAGGCGAAGCTTGAGCTGGCCAAAAAAGTCCAAAGGAATGTATTAAGTCAGCCTATAAATGATGACAATATAGCAGTAAACGCGGTTTATCAGCCTTCTTCTGAGCTTGCAGGCGATTTTTATGCTTGGTACCGCATTGACGAGAGCCGTTACGGTGTAATTTTACTCGATATGATGGGACATGGGATTTCGTCCTCACTCGTATGTATGTACATATCCTCGGTTCTTAAAGATACTATTAAGCGAATTACGGAGCCGGACCTTGTTATGCAGGAGCTTAATCGGTATATGAACCAGCTGTATAAGAAGGAAGAACTGCTTAATTACTATTTCACCGCCATTTACTTAGTGCTCGATACCAAGAACCGTATCATTGAATACGTGAATGCCGGGCATCCTCCAGGCAAAGTTCTCACGGGCGGTCAAGTAACGCTGCTCACCGAGGGCTGCTGCGCAATTGGATTGTTTGATCGTATTGAAATTCAGAAAGGCGTCATTCCCTATGACGAGCCTATGAAGATCTTTCTCTACACGGATGGATTAAGTGAATCTATTGGAGATGATGAAGTTAACCTTGATTCGCTTATCGAACATCTGGCTCGTGAGGAGCCTTCCGAGCATGCCTCAATCGTGAGCGGGTTTGTTTCAGAGTATAATAACGAAATCCAGAAAGATGATATCTGTTTAGTGATGATCGAAACAAAATAAAATAAATGCAAGCAGCCTGTTTCAAACTCTCGGGTGCGGTTTAAATGTACTTATAAAGTAAGTAAGATGATGGACTATCCCGCATAGGAGGGAGATCATATGAAGAATTTTATTTTAATCGGCTGTTTAATTGGCGGGATCTTTGCTTTTCCAGGTGATCTTGGACATGTCGCTCCTACTTATTCGTTAGCGATGGATTCAAGCTCTGTGGAGGCAGAAGCACCTGCTCAATCAGCGAACAAAATAGTGACCGCTTCTATGCCTCCCTCTACCGTAATCGAGGTTACCTATGCAAAAGCAGAAGCAAGTGCTTCCGAGGTGGAAAAACCAAGCTTCAAGCTTCAAAGTGTTAATGGCGTATCGCTCTATGATGATCCAGCAATCGTAGTCAAGAAGCTGGGAGAGCCTGTGAAAATCACGAAAGATCCATATTTGAAGGAATTGATGACTTATCATTATCCGAATATGGATGTTGTCTTTAGTGATGACATGATTTATTCCGTTGAATTAGCTGAAGGAACAAAAACGCTGGACATTGATGGCGTTAAAATCGCAGCTACGATTGAATCGGTTAAAGAAGCACTTGGTGGGCCGGATTACATTACAGAGGATGGAATCGTATTCGAACGAGGTGATGCCTTGCTAAAACTTTTTATTGATGCAGATACTGGCAAGTTAACGTCCATTCATTATTTCGATAGCTTCTCAATGTAGGAATTTATTTGTACTTCTTGTACAATGAGAAGAATCTTGTTCCTATTTTTTATTAAACAAACGCGAGCGGAGTGAATTGAATGAAAGCTGAGCAATTTCAAGTGATACAGGAAGAGAAACAAGATCAATATATTCTTCATGTAAGCGGAGAGCTGGATTTGTCTATGGTGCCGCAGCTGCGAGCTGCTTTAGAGCCAGTGATGAACCGTACGGATAAGGCCTTAGTATTAAATCTTAAACAATTAAAATATATCGACAGTACCGGAATTGGCATTATCGTTTCGGTGCTGAAGCTGCGTGATGAGCTAAAGGCTCCATTTTTTGTACGTGAAATCCCTGCGAGCGTCAAACGATTATTTGATCTTACGGGCATTTCCAGATATCTAATAGAAGGGACAGAGGCTCAAGCATGAATGCCATTCGTTTACAAATACCGGCCCATGCAGACTATATCGATATGGTCAGAATCTGTCTTTTTGGAATCGCCTCAAAAATGAATTATGCCTTTGAAGAAATGGAGGATATGAAGGTAGCTGTTTCGGAGGCTTGCAATAATGCGGTTATCCATGGCGCCCAGGGTGCCACTGAGGATGTAATCGACATATACTTCGAGTCCAAGGATTCCGGTCTCACGATAAGAGTGAAAAACAGCGGACCTTCATTTCTTCCTCCAGCTGCGCTGGAGAATGCTGCACCGCTGCCTGAGGTTGATGTAAGCGGGCTTAAGGTTGGCGGGCTGGGCATTTATTTGATGCAGGCGCTGATGGATGAGGTAGAGGTTAATGCATCTGAGAACGGCACAGAAGTTGTACTGACGAAATATTTGGATACTAAAGCAGCGCATCAGTAGGGGCTTCAGTTTATTCCGATCATAAAAAAAGGGAAATGACATTATTGTCATTTCCCTTTTTTTTATGATCGAATCTAGCCATTCGTGCTGAACTTCCTGAAGATACGCTCGGTCGGGTTAAAGTCCTCATATTGTGCTTTATGGACGGAGATCATCGATTCCATGTTTCCTAACGCCAAGAAGCCTTGACTCGCCAGGCTTTCAAAAAACAAATCATGCACGCGGCGTTGGAGTTCCGTATCGAAATAGATCATAACGTTTCGGCATAAAATCACGTGAAACTCATTAAATGAACGATCCGTTGCCAAATTATGCTGCGCAAACATCATGTTTTCTTTCATGTAAGGATGGAACATGGCATATTCATAATCGGCTGAGTAGTAGGAGGAAAATTCCTTAGTGCCGCCAGCCTGCAGGTAGTTTTTCGTAAATGCCTGCATGCGCTTGATCGAGAACTTTCCTAACTTGGCGCTCTGGATTACTTGCTCGTTCATATCAGTAGCGTAAATTTTTGTTTTATCGAGCAAACCTTCCTCCTGCAGCAGTATGGCCATCGAGTAAACTTCTTCTCCCGTCGCGCAGCCCGCATGCCATATTCGAATTTCGGGAAGGTCACGGAGCTGAGGGATAACCTCATTGCGGAAGGAGGCAAAGAAGCTTGGGTCTCGGAACATTTCCGTTACTTTAATTGAAAAATCATTTTGCAGCTTTTCCATAAACCCAGGTTCATGAAGCACCTTCTCCAGCAGCGAGGTTATCGTAGGCAGGCCTTCGAGATTCATCCGATGCTGAATGCGTCTGCGCAGCGAGGAACGCAGGTAGTTCCTGAAATCGAAGCCATAGACGTTGAAAATGCCATCCAAAAGCAGGTTAATTTCTATGGCTTCCAGCTCATCTAACGATAATTCATCGAGAATAGGATCATCCTCATTCCACTGACTGCTCAATTCCCCACCTGCTTTGTCAGCCATACCCGCATAAGCGAGAACAGCTGCTCCATATTTAGCGGTTTGCTTATATAATCCGATGCGCCGGCCTCCAAACATTTCTCGCGATCGCTCTTCATTGCTTTGGCCGTAAGCGCAATTATCGGTGTATGTTTGATATCTGAGTCTTGGCGCATCGCTTTCATGGTTTCATAACCATCCATAATGGGCATCATAATGTCCATGAGTACAAGGTCGAAGTCTCTTTGCTTCTCTATGATTTCAAGAGATTGCTTGCCGTTATTAGCGACTGTGACCTCTATGCCTTTGTTCTCGAGCGCTTTGACCAGCGCAAATACATTGCGTGAATCATCCTCTACAAGCAGTACTTTCTTGCCTTTAAAGAGGGAGCCTTCAAAATCCGTTGATTCGGTTACCTTATAATCGATAATGTCGGGTGCCGAGACTGTTGTCCGTTCTTCTGTTAATGGCTCTGCGCCTGCGGCGACTTCCTGATTAAGAACCACGAGCTGTTCCTTCTCCATATTAGGGAGACTCGGTATCAAAAGGGTAAACGTGCTTCCTTTCTCAGGGATGCTCTCAAGGATTATGCACCCATTCAACAGCTTGGTAAACTCATTACATATGGACAAACCTAAGCCTGTACCGCCGTATTGTCGATTCGTTTCGCCGTCTACCTGTTGGAAAGCTTCGAAAATAAGCTGTTGTTTATTTAATGGTATGCCTATTCCGGTATCGGTTACTGAAATAGCGATCACGTTGTCATCTAAGTGAGCAGGAATATATTTTTGAATGATTTGCTGTTCAGCTTTTTGAATCGTTAGGGTAACCGATCCTTTTTCCGTAAATTTAAAGGCATTGGATAAAAGATTTTTCAAAATTTGCTGCAAACGCTGACCGTCTGTGTACAGCAATGGCGGCACGTCATCCTTCAGATCGATATAGAAGGCGATGTTCTTGTTCTCAGCCACAGGGTTAAAGAGCAGCTGCATATGCTGAGGTATTTCACTGACATTCACTTCATCCTTCGTTAAAATAACCTTACCCGCCTCAACCTTGGATAAATCAAGAATATCATCAATAAGCGTTAATAAGTCATTTCCGGAAGTGTTGATGACTGAAGCATACCCTTCTTCTTCAGAAGTCAGCGTTTTATTTTCATTTTCGGCGAGCATTTGAGAAAGAATTAAGATACTGTTTAACGGCGTCCGAAGCTCATGCGACATATTGGCCAAGAAATTGGATTTGTATTGTGAGCTTCTTCTTAGCTGCTCGGAATAGTTCTCCAGCTCTTCCTTCGCTTTTTCGAGTTCCTTCGTTTTCTGTTCGGCAAATAGATTCTGCTCCTCTAGGTGCTCGGTAGTCATGCGCATTTCCTCTTGCTGCATTTGCAGCTCCTCGGACTGGGTTTGCAGCTCTTCCGTTTGTGTCTGAAGCTCTTCCGTTAACACTTGGGATTCGCTAAGCAATCTTTCCACTTCCATGCGCCCATCGACATTATTAATGGCGACGCCAAAATGGCTTTCAATTTGTTCCAGCAGCTTTAAATGCTGGGTAGTGAAGGATTCAACGGAAGCAAATTCAACGACTGCCGCCACCTTGCCTTCAAATTCAAAAGGAACGATGAGGATGCTCTTTGGTTCTATCATTCCAAGGCCGGAGGTCAGGCGTACCGGATGATCTGGAGCGGTGTTCAATAAGAAAGTGCGTTTCTCGAGCGCCGCTTGGCCGATTAACCCTTCACCGATACGGAAGCTATCATGACCCATCTCGTCCCCGTGAGCAGCATAGGAGGCTGTTTTGACAAGCCTTTGCTGCTCTCCATTGCCTTTGCGAACATAAAATACGCCATATGCCGCCCCCAGAATGGGTGCCAGCTTGGTGAGAAAGGAATCCGCTAAAGTTTTGATATCATTTACGCCTTGATTCATCGTCGCAATTTCAGCAACCTTTTCTTGTATCCAATATTGGTCATTTAGATTATCAAGGAGACTGTTGGTCGCATCGGCAAGATCCTTGATCTCATCCCGGGTATTTACTTTAATCCGAGTCGATAAATCCCCGCCGGAGGCTGCGATATCAGAAATGGTTTTCACGACGTCTTTGATTGTTTTGACAATTGTGCCAGAAACATAGGAGACGATGATGAAAGCGATAATAGATATGATGATCAGCATAAGATATAAGCTGACTACGAGCATATCGTTGCGGTTTTTTAATTGCAAAATATGATTTTTAGTTGTCGTTATTTCTTTTTGACGCATCGTTTCTAATTGTACTCGTAGGGCGTCAATATCCTGTTTCCCTTTATCCTCATTAAAAAAATCAATAATGCCTTGTGTATTATTTGCCTTACGCATCGCAATGGTAGGTTCGCCGGCTGTTTTAATCCAATTTTGAATGGTCAGCTTGATTTCCTCGAGGTTTTTACGAGAAGAGGGATCATCCGCAAGATATTGAAAAAGCGTATTATAATTGGCTTCCCATTCTGCTTTCCCGCGGTTATACGGCTCTAAATAGATCTCGTTGCCGGTGATGACAAAGCCTCGCTGGCTTGTCTCCATGCTAACGGCATTGTACCTGATGGTAGTAATAAGATTGTGGACTTCAATGTCGCGGGTGGTCATCGTTTCGATTTCGGTCTGTAATGAGGAAATTCTATTGCTCACGACAAGGATAGCAGCGCCCAGACAGCATATGATCAGAAAATAGCCGATTAATATTTTCCAACGGATATTTATTCGTAGATTATGCAATTTGATAGGCTCCTTTTATATAAAAGATCATTATTATCGTTCCCTCTATTATAACATGAATGATCCAAAGGACAATTTTCATCCAACTATTGAAGGATGCTGCTAGCCTGTTTCAAATTGACGGGCAGCGGGTAACTTATGAAAAAAAGGAAGTGATGAGAATGGATTTGTTAATGCAAATCAGTATTGCTGTAATAGCAATTGCGTTCCTAGTTCTATTGTATTCTCTTATTCAAACGTTGAAGGTACTGCGAGGCGCGCTGGATGAGATGCGTCAAACCGTGGGCTCGCTCCGAACGGAGGTTACGCAAATTAGCGTCGAGGTGAAAGAGGCCATTCATAATACGAATGCGATGACGCTGGATGTTCGCACGAAGCTAAGCTCCCTTGATGTTTTATTCGCTTCGGTTAATGATCTAGGGCATGCTTTGCATTCGTTTACCGGTGCTGCTAAGGAATCGGCGGCAAGCGTGGTAGCCTCTATTAAAGGGCATAACAAAAAGCCCGTGGGGGAACCGGGATTAATCAGTACGGTGTATGATGGCGTTATCTCCACTATTAGGGTCTGGAACAAAGTCAAGAAAATATAAGCTATAATAGGAACATACAGGAGAGGACAGAAGAAACTATGAACTCATTCATTCATTTGACGATTCCTGCCCGGGCGGAATTTATTGATATTGTTAGGCTTACATTGTTTGGCATTGCGAATAAAGCAGGTTTTTCCTATGAGGAAATTGAAGATATGAAGGTAGCGGTAACAGAGGCTTGCACTAACGTAGTGCTCCATGCGTACAGTAATTCTCAGCCTGGGGAAATTGAAATAAGCTTTGAGCTTGAAGAGAACGGGATTACGATTCGGATCAAGGATGAGGGCAGCAGCTTTAAATATGAGCCGGCTGAGAGCAAGTCCGTCACTCTTCACGATAAGGAACTAAGCGAAGTGACTTCGGGCGGACTTGGGCTATTTATGATGCATGCGCTAATGGATAAAGTTGAGGTATTCTCCGGGAGAGGTACCGAGGTGATTCTCACCAAGCTTATTGGTAGGAAAGAGGAGATGGCATGAACGCGAATTCATCCTTCCTGGATCCAAAAGAAACAATTGAAAAAATGAAAGTGTATCAGGATACGAATTGCAATGATGTGGCTGCGGAATTGCTGCAGCATTATGAACCAATCGTAAAGATGGCAGCCGCTAAAATGTCCCGAAGCCGTCCTGATCTCTATGAAGATTTGTATCAGGTGGGCCAACTGTCCATGCTTCGCTTGTTTAAGCAATTTGACAGCTCGCGGGAAATTCCGTTTGAGGGTTATGCGATGAAAAGCATCATCGGCCATCTGAAAAACTATTTACGCGATAAGTCATGGTATATCCAGGTGCCAAGACGAATCAAGGAAAAGGGCCTGCTCATTCAGCAGGCTATCGATCACTTAACGGTAGAGCTTGGGCATTCGCCTAAGATGGAAGAGATTGCAGGTCATCTTGGCCTATCGGTGGAGGAAACGATCGAGGTGCTTTCTTGCAGGGAATCCTATCATTATGTTTCGCTGGACACGCCTTTATCCAGTGAAGGGGAAAGCGCCGCTACAATAGGCGACCTCATTGGATCAGACAAAGACGATTATCAGCATGTCGATAATCGTCTCGATCTGGAAGAAGCGCTCGATCAATTGAAAACAGAAGAAAAGACCGTGCTGCTGCTCGCTTATCACAATGGTAAGTCGCAGCGTGATATTGCCGATGAGCTTGGCGTATCGCAAATGAGCGTATCCCGCATTCAGAAGCGTGCGATCGATAAGCTGAAGCTGCTGTTAGCGGATCAGCATCCGGAGTTCGGTACTTAATATCATTTTATTAATACAAAAAACCACCCTTTCCATCTTAATGATGGAAAGGGTGGTTTTTTGTTTGTGCATCAGCCGTTATTGAGCGGGATCGGGAACCATTCCGTTTTCGATAACCTCTGCATTCGTTTCCATTTTCTCCATGTCCTCACCGAGTTTAATCATTTCTTCCTCGGTGGGAGCCATCGAGTTTGTGGTCGTCTCGAGATCGACTTTCATTGCATTACCTCCCTGTGGTGGCAAGCCCATCCTTAACCTCTTCTTTTGTGGAGGACAGAGAATCCATAATATTTTGATTTGATTTTTTAGTGTGATCCATCAAATCGCCGGCTTCGTCTTTAATGTTAGTAGCCAGGTCCTTTGTGTTTTGACCGACCGTGGTTGCCAATTCTTTTGTTGTTTGTCCTACTGTAGTGGCAATATCCTTTGTTCTCTCGCTAATGGCTTTGAACTTATTCGAGAGATCCTCTCGAAGGTTTGCGCCTGTTTTTGGTGCAAAAAGCAGAGCCGAAATGGCACCGATGGCACCTCCTACAATTGCGCCTACCAATACGCCGTTACTAGAGTTTTCTCGTGACATTTAACATCTCTCCTCATTCTTTATTTGTTGATCTTGTTGATCAACTGTTTGGATTTCTTAGTTATATATAAACGAAACCACGCTTTTTGAAACAAAATCAAAAGGAAATGATTGACAATTTGTAGATGTTGATGCTACGATTTGTTTCGATTTCGCACTTAACTGCTAGGAATTGTGTGGAATTAGCGGAAACGAATAATGATGAATATTGCGGGTTATTCATTTTATATGAAATCAAAGGAGGACTTTTACAATAATTAAAAAGCGTATATGGGATAAGATGTGATGTTCGATTTAGAAAAAATTATGATTATTCTGTGAAAATGGTAAATTTTTGAGTAAATTATACCGATAAATAGGTTGCCTACATATTTTACCTGCGAAGAAACCTACGAGAAAATAGAGAGAAAAAGGAGAAAAATCATGTTTAAACGAGTGGAGAACGAGCTGGAGTTAGCCATGTTTAACGGCATTTGGACAACCGTCTGGATGGAGAAGGGGTTTGAACTTGAATTTTCTGATCAGACTCTTGAGAGATTTATCGTTGTGACACCGGAAGGACATTATGTAGGAACCTCTGAAATTAAGCCCTATAGCTTAACTTCAAGCTCTATTAACGCTGCGGGTCCCTTTCAAAAGAACCCCAAAGTCGTTGAAGCAGACGGTGCAGTTGCAGAGATCGATAAGATGGCTCTGCTTAGACCATACCGCGGACGCTACATTTCAGATTTGCTTTCTTCGGCTGTGTATATTGCGGAGAAGCTGCATTTGAAATACTTTGTTTCGCTGCTGGAGCCGAAATTTCTGAGGGCGCTTCGAATTTCGTATCAGGTTCCGTTAGAGAAGGTGGGAGAGAAGGTTTTCTACAAAGGCGATGATGTCGTTCCGGTTTTGTTCGATATGGAGCAAATGTACCGTAACAAGCATCTCTATGATTGGCTTGTCTATCCGCTGGAGTCGGTCCTTGTTGCAAACGGAGCGGGAGGTGCTGGGCAAAGCGAATCAATTAAGCTTTAGAAACGAATAGTTTACTCAGAAAAGGCGGAAATGTCATGAAAAGAGAATTGACAGAACTAGACAAACGAAATCGATTGTTAATAAAAATTCTATGGAGCCTCTTAGCTCTTGGGATCGCTACAGATCTGGCTATCGGACTCGGCGCGAACATGGTTCTCCTGTTGGCGGGTGTCGGAACATTTTTGTGCGGAGCAGCTACTTTCATGACATACCGTGGAATTTTTACGGGCTATATTAAATATACCGTACCGTTTATTTTGACCATCATCGTCAGCTTATTGATTTTGTCGGACCCCAATCCGATTGTAAGCACCTATTTCTTGGTGTATGTGAATCTTGCAATCATTACATTGTATGCCGATCATAGGCCTATCATTTTGACTGGGGTACTTGGAGCTGCGTTAAGCACTTATCTGTTTCTTGATCCCGTGCTGCAACCAAAGCTGTTTCCGGATGAATCGCTTGTCTACCTGTACCTGTACTTAATATTTGCATCGGCTGCTCTTGCATTCTCCGCCGGTTTTAGCGGTAAGCTTCAGCGGCAGGTGACGGACAAGCAGCGTGAAGCCTTAGCTTCAAAGGATATGGCAGAAGCGCTGCTGGCTAAGCTCAATTCCTCCATTCAGGTATTGACGGAATTCAGCAGCAGCCAACAGACGACCGTTCGTTCCACGGGTGATATCTCGAAAGAAGTAACCGCTACGTTCTCCGAAATGTCGGCAGCGATCGAGAAGCAAACAGGGACAATTCTAAACATCAGCGAATCCTCGCAGGTCATTGACGCTTCTGTGAAGCAGCTTTTGGAAGGAACGGAGCTTTTGCAGCAATACTCCGCTGACAATGCCGAATTAACCGTTCAAAATCGCGAGCAAATGACGGCTTTATCCAAAGAGGTCGAGAGCGTGCGTTCTATTATTACGCATACGGTTGAAATGATGGCGCAGCTTAACGAACAAAATGATCGCGTTAGCTCGATCGTCGGCACCATAGGCGACATTGCCGAGCAGACGAATTTGCTTGCGCTGAATGCGGCGATTGAAGCAGCACGCGCCGGCGAACATGGCCGGGGCTTTGCGGTAGTATCCGGCGAGGTTCGGAAGCTTGCGGATAACGCAAGAGAGGCAACGAAAGAAATATCCGATATTTTATCGGGTATCCGCTCTCAAATTAGCGCCGTTCACGAGCAGGTTGAAAACGGACAGGCTGCTGTAACGACAAGCAGAGATGTTTCAAAGCAGGTGCAGCAGCTTATCGATCGTATAAATGACAATACGGAGCTTGTCAAACGTCATTCTGATGCGGTAGGCAGCTCAGCTAATGAGCTCCATCTTCGGTATTCCAATATGGCGGATGAAATGGTCAATATTGCGGCTACGACGGAACAAAATATGGCTTCGGTAGAAGAAGTTCACGCCAGCATGGAGACGCAGGATATCAAAATCCATACGATGGTTGAAGAGTATGCGCAGTTGGATCAATTATTATCAGAGCTTAAGCAAATGGCAGAAAAGATTTAAAATCTTGCTTCGGCGAAATCCAAGGTAGCTTAATAGAACCGCCTGAGTTGATAATAACGTCATTTCGCTAAATTTAAGTTAAAAGAAAGACCTATGTATCCCTAACACGGCCGCATAGGTCTTTTTGTATTTTATCATCATTAAAAAACAAAATCTTTAAATACAGAACAAACTATGTTATATTATTTAACATAAGCGAAGAAATATGAATAATCGTTCGTGTTTCAGGGTTGTTTGTCAGGTAACATGTCATAAAATAAAATAAAATAATTATAGTTTTCTAGGGTTCCGCGAACCATTTGTTCGGACTGGACCGAGAGGGAACGCACAGCTTGCTGTGTTCACGGAGGGATAAAAGCCCGGGAGGTTGTCTAACGACAATACCTCCCGGGTTATTCTTGTTTTATTACCTACAAGATATAAAAACAATAAGGCAGAGGTGTGAATGATGGAAGAAAAAGTGACGTATAAAAAGACGTTAACGTTGTTTCAGGTTGTTGCCCTGGGTTTGGCGTGGATGTCGCCTATGATTTATTTTACCGTATACGGTCTTGCCTACGAAGGCTCTAAAGGCATGATGACAGGCTCGTACAGCATGGCGGCGGCAGCTATTCTATTAACCGCAATAAGTTATATCGTAATGTCCAAAAGATTTACATCCTCTGCCTCGGCTTATACGTATGTCAAAAAAGCTATCCATCCGTATGCGGGCTTTTTGGTCGGGTGGGTCGTGCTGCTCGAATATATATTTTCCCCTGTCATCTCTTGCCTGACATTTGGTCTTTATATGCATGCGCAGTTTCCGGATATACCGGCATCGCTATGGATTATTGCGATCAATCTTATTTTTGCGGCTGTGAACATCGTAGGTATTAGGTTTTCGGCAGGCATCAGCAAAATATTTGTAGTTGTACAAATTTTGTTTATTGCCGTGTTTTGCTTTTATTTACTTAAAGGGCTGGCCGGCGGCGCTGCAGCGGTTGCCGTACAGCCTCTGCTGCCCCAGGGTGATTGGGGAATCTCGACGATTCTGACCGGTGCGTCATTGGTTTGCTTTTCCTTTCTTGGCTTTGACACGGTTACCACCTTGGCGGATGAAACGATTAATGCTCGCAAAACGATACCCTGCGCCATTATGCTGATCGTTCTTATTGCATCCGCCATGTATATCGTCGTCTCCGCTCTAACAAAGCTGGTTTTTCCAAGTCTTGTTTTCTCGGATGCGGATGCAGCGGGCTTTGAGCTTATGAAGTTGGTCGGCGGGGCAGGTCTTCAAGCGATTTTCATTTCGGTGCTTATCCTGGCTGTGTTTACGCAGGGAGTTATTGCCGTAACGAGCGCATCCAGATTGCTGCATGTTATGGGTACGGACTCGACGCTGCCCAAACGATTTTTCGGAAAGCTGCATGCCAAATATAAAACGCCGGTCAACAGCATTGCGGTTGTATGTATAGTATCCTTGCTCGCTCTGGTTCTAAGCTTGGAAACGGCGATCAAATTCGTTAGCCTCGGCGCGTTAACGGCATTTGTGTTTGTGAACGGATCGGTCATTGTACAGTTGTATGTGAAAGAGAAAAAGCGATCTTTTAAGCAGACGATCGTTTACCTTGTTATTCCGCTTTGCGGTGCCTGCTTCGTTGGCTGGCTGCTCACGCTGCTTGATCGAACTGCCTTATACATGGGGCTCTGTTGGCTGCTTATCGGAGTCGCTTATCAACTGTACCGCTCAAGGCTGACGGTTATCGCTATTTTGCAAAAACGTCAGCTTGATTAGACGGATAAGTGTTGACGAATGAAAAACAACATGTTAAATTAAATTTATCCTATTGAATTAGTCGGAAATGAATATTGTTGCTTGCATAAGAAATTATAGCTTAATAACCGCTGTATTTTACTGCAGGCCGCGCTCGCTAGAAAACTGGAGGCGCATGCCAATCGAAGGCTCATTCGTTTGACGTGCGTCTTCTTTATTTTCTAATGGTTACACCCATAACTTTAGAGAGGATGATGATGATGTCCCGAACTGTAGAGGTTGCTGACGAATGGTTGAAACGAATCAAGGAGCAGTTGGTAGGGGTTCAATATGGCGTTGTTCAGATCACTATCCATAATGGTCAGATCGTGCAAATCGACCGGACTGAACGCAGTCGCTTCGATACAGAGAAATCCCCTTCCTCCGTAAAGCGGCAAAGATTGTAAGGAAAGCTCTTATTTTAAAAAACGAGAGGTAGCTTATGAAGAATGACCTGAAGGCAAGCTTATATGAATGGCCTGATCTGGCATTTCATCATTATTGTTTGCAAATGTATCGGCTGAATCGCGGAACTTATAATACGATTGATCAATGGCTGTTCGATAACGGTTATCCTGAAATTAAACGAAGACGGAAGATGATTATTCTTTTTTTGGATCTCATGGTTAACGTGCAAGCAGAAGAAGGGCGGAAGTTTTTGTCCTTTGGAAAAGGGAATTTAATCATCGAGCTAAGCCAATTTGCTGCTGAGCATGACAGACATGCAAGAAGCGTATTGGCCGCCTACTAACTAGCATCCCATTCTTTTGAATACTCATATCTATCGACCGGATAACCGGAGACATGCTTTATTTGATGTCTCCGGTTTTTTTTATTACCCAAACCATAGGAGGAATATGAAAATGGAATATCGTAAATTAGGAAGAACAGGGCTCAAAGTATCCGCAGTAAGCTTGGGGACGATGGCTTTTGGTCGCTGGATTGATGAGCAGGCTTCGGCCGATATTTTGGATTTAGCGCTGGATAGCGGAATTAATTTGGTGGATACGGCGAATGTTTACGGCGCTGGAGAGTCTGAGCGTATTCTAGGCAACCTGCTAAAGGAAAGACGGCAGCAAATCGTTCTTGCAACTAAGGTTCACGGCCGCACGGGCGAAGGTGTAAACGATGGCGGCCAAAGCCGATATCATATTTTCAAAGCCGTCGAGGATAGTCTGAAACGATTGAAAACCGATTACTTGGATCTTTATCAGGTTCATCGCTTTGATCCGAACACGCCGCTTGAGGAAACGCTGCGTGCTTTAGACGATTTGGTCCGCCAAGGAAAGGTGAGATACATAGGGGCCTCGAACTTTGCTGCTTGGCAGCTGGCGAAAGCTCATGGAATTAGCGCCCTGCACAGCTTGCATCGCTTTGATAGCCTTCAACCGGAGTACAGCTTGATCTCACGCGAGATTGAGAAAGAAATTATCCCATTCGTCCAATCGGAAAATGTCGGCGTTATCGTCTACAGCCCGCTCGGCCGCGGGATACTCTCAGGCAAGTATCGGGCTGGAGAAGCGCCGCCGGAAGGCTCGCGCCTTGCGGCAGGGGAACCGAGATTAGAAGAACTTCTGAAGAAAAATGCTATTCAAGTGGCGGAGGCGATTAGGCCGCTAGCGGAAGAGAAAGGACTAACCGGGGCGCAATACGCATTGTCGTGGGTGCTGAGCAGGCCAGGGATAACGTCAGCCATTCTGGGCGCTTCCAAGTCTCACCATATTACGGAAGCTGCAAAAAGCTGGCATGAAAGATTGAACGCGGAAGAGCTGGCAAAGGCAGACGAGGTGACAGCCAATCTGCAGCTAGGGAAAGAAACAGTTTTAAGCTTAATCCAATAACGGCATACATTCTACCATATCAATGGAGGATATCAGAGCAAGGCCTGATATCCTCATTTTTGTTTGCGGGAATATAGTCATGATAGGAGGTCATTATGTGGCGGCAGTTACCATTAATCATTTGTACAAACGGTATGGCAAAGACAAACACGCAGTTGTGCAGGATTTCCAGCTGGAGATAAAGGATAAGGAGTTTATTGTGTTCGTTGGGCCTTCCGGCTGCGGGAAATCGACGACTCTCCGAATGATTGCCGGACTTGAGGATATTTCAGAGGGTGAAATTTTCATCGGGGACCAGCTGGTTAATAAGCTCCCGCCAAAGGACCGGGATATTTCCATGGTTTTTCAAAACTATGCTCTTTATCCAAATCTAAGCGTTTATGAGAATATTGCGTTTGGACTTCGGATGCGAAAGCTGCCTAAGCATGAGATTGATTTAGCGGTCAAAAATGCGAGCCGGATTTTGGAAATCGAGCCTTACCTGCATCGCAAGCCGAAGGAGCTCTCGGGCGGACAACGCCAGCGGGTTGCGCTGGGCAGAGCTATCGTACGCGATCCGAAGCTGTTTCTAATGGATGAACCGCTGTCTAACTTAGACGCAAAGCTTCGCGTGACGATGCGAATGGAAATTACGAAGCTGCACAAAAAATTAGGCACGACTTTTATTTTCGTGACGCATGACCAAGTGGAAGCGATGACGATGGCCGATCGCATTGTCGTCATGAAGGGCGGAGTCATTCAGCAATGCGATACGCCGGAGCTGATTTATTCCAAGCCTGCGAATACGTTCGTAGCGAGCTTTATCGGCTCGCCGCAAATCAATTTCATCCATGGGCGCATTCAAGAAAACCCGCAGGGCAGATTGGAATTTCATACGAACCGCTTTAGCTTGAAGATTAATGAAGCGACCGAGGATATTTTGCGCAATAATAACCAAGTAAACAAATCGGTGATATTAGGAATAAGGCCGGAAAATGTAAAGCTTGAGGGCTTGTTTTCGGAGACGATCATCACTGGAACGTATCGTGATAATGAGCTGATGGGAGCAGACCGTTTTCTTTATTTGGATATCGGGCAGGAAAAGCCGTTGATTGCCAGGGTAGATCCCGATAATCGTTTTGCTGAAAATGAGAAGGTAAAGGTTGAACTGGATATTTCCAAGGCTCATTTTTTCCATAAGGACACTGGTGTGAGATTTACAGAATAATTGGATTTGCGCGAAGGAGGGGGGCGGCTTCCCGTTATGAGAAAGAAACAAAAATGGTTCATATATTGCGGCAGTATCGTGATTGCGGCATGGCTGCTTTCGTCTGGAGCGGTTAGCTCCGTATCCGGCGAGGAAACCGCAGCGGTTAATTACGCAGACCTCATCTCTACATTCGATTATGAGGTTGATCCTTATTTTAGCGAGGCACTGGCAAAATGGCAGGAGCAAGGGCTGAACAACGCAACCGCCTCCATACGGGTGGAAGGAGCGAAGCCGTCCGCTGTATCCAATCCCCAAGAAATTAAAGCGGGCGAGTATGAGGGGAAAACGAATGTTCTGCTTTGGAACACAAGCAATACCGGCTGGGTCGAATATAAGGTTGACGTTGCAGAGAGTGCGCTGTATGAAATCCACGTTTCTTATAACCCTCTAAAGGATGCCGGGAAAAAAGGACCGATTGGGTGGGAAGTAACGTTAGACGGTCAAAGGCCATTTAGGGAAGCTTCGTCCACCTCATTGTACCGAACCTGGGAGGATGTCCGTCCTATATTGAAAAACTCAGACGGCGATGAGATTCGCCCCCGTGCGGTAGATGTTTCAGACTGGAGCGAGAAGCCTTTCATTGATTCGGGAGGGGCATATGCGCAGCCTTTGCAATGGCATTTCTCACAAGGAACGCATACGATTCGTTTGCAAGGCTATGATCCGGTAGCGATTGAGCAAATCGAGCTCCGTCCAAGCCGGACGATTCCGGCTTACGAGGAGTTGGCAGAGCAGAATGAGGATGTGCCAGCCATTGGCGGCGATGTAATAACGCTGCAAGCCGAGGATTTCTCGACGAAAAACGATACGGCGATCAAGCTGTTTTCGGATAAGAACTCCCGCACTCTCCCGCGTTATAAAGGAAGAATTGTTTATAATACCGTGGGCGGCCTGCGGTGGCTGGAGCAAAACCAGGAGATTACCTGGTCGTTTGAAGTGCCAGAGACCGGGCTTTACAAAATTGGCTTCCGAGCCTTGCAGAATACGATTGCGCAGAAAACATCCTACAGAGCCGTGAAAATTGACGGCGAGGTGCCTTTTCAACAATTTCTGGCTTATGGTTTTCCTTATTCGACGGGCTGGAACGGCCTGATATTGCAGGATAAAAGCAAAAAACCGTATCTGCTAAAGCTGGAGAAGGGGAAGCATACTTTATCGCTTGCAGTTACGCAGTCGCCCGTAAAACCGATTATTGTCGATTTGGAGAAGCTGATTGCCCATCTGGATGCCATAGATTGGGATTTGCGCACGATTACAGGCTCCAGCACGAAAAAAACGATCGATCGCAACCGTTCATGGAATATGGATCAGGATTTCCCCGGTCTGACAGACCAGATGGCGCTTGCTGCAGATGTGATGGGAGCATTGTCCAAAAGAGTGGTCCAAGCGAATGGGAAAAAGGATTCCATCAGCCAAGGCCTCGATACGTCAGCGAAGGATCTGCGGGCGCTGCTTCGTAAGCCGGAGGAGATTCCTTATCAAGTGGAGGAGATTGCCTCCATGCGAGAAAAGTTCGCGTCGTTTATTGATACGCTGGTAAAGCAATCGCTACAGCTCGATGAGGTATATGTCATTCCGGAGAAATCGGATGCGCCAAATATGGAGGCTGGCCTTTTTAACCGCATGTGGGGCGGAGCCCAAAACTTTGTATACTCGTTTGACGCAAGGGACAGCTTGAAAGAAATGGACGATAAAAAGCTTAATATTTGGGTACAGCGGGGAAGGGATTATGTCGATCAGCTGCAGCAATTGGCTGACGAGTCCTTTACGCCGGAGACGGGCATTGAAGTAAAGGTGAATCTGCTGCCGAATCCGGAGCTGCTGCTCATGTCTAACGCTGCAGGCGTCCAGCCTGACATTGCGCTTGGCCTGACGCAGGATTTGCCGGTCGATTATGCCATTCGCGGGTCGCTGCAGGATTTGAGCGAATTTGATGATTTTAAACAGCTTTATCCGCAGTTTAGTCCCGGCTCCTGGCTTCCGCTTCATTATAACGGCGGTTATTACGGCGTGCCGGAGACACAGTCGTTCCAGGTTCTCTATTATAGAAAGGATATATTGGAGCGCCTCGGAATTGAAATCCCGCAAACCTGGGAGGAAGTCTATCAACTATTGCCAACGCTGCAGCAAAACTTTATGAATTTCTATGTAAATCCGAAGGAATTCACCCACTTTTTCTATCAAAACGGCGTAGAGTTTTACGAGCCGGGCGGCATTAAATCAGGGCTGGATACGCCCGAAGCGTACGGTGCATTCAAGCAGTGGACGGATTTATTTAATACGTATGCCTTGGAGCGGGAGGTGCCGAGCTTCTACCAGCATTTCCGCACGGGTACGATGCCAATTGGCATCTCGGATTACAACATGTACGTACAGCTCTCGGCGGCCGCGCCCGAATTGAACGGACGCTGGGGCATCGCGCTGATTCCGGGAACGAAGCAATCGGACGGCTCTATAAGCCGCTGGGCGGGCGGCGGACAGCGAACCGGCGTAATTTTCAACAAGTCTAACAAAAAGCCTGAGGCCTGGCAGTTTCTGAAATGGTGGCTTTCAGCCGAGGTGCAGGAGCAATACGGCTCTGATCTGGAAGCTGTGAACGGCATTGCATTCCGCTGGAATACGTCTAACGTGGAGGCTTTCACTAATCTTCCGTGGAAAAAGGAGGATGCTGCAATCATTTTGAACCAATGGAAATGGTATAAGGATATTCCTAATGTGCCGGGGGGATATTTCCTGGAGCGTGAGATCAATAATGCGTGGATCCGCTCCGTTGTAAAAACGTCTAATTACATGTCCTCACTAGAGCAAGCGGTTAGGGACATTAACCGCGAGCTGATCAGGAAGCAGCAGGAATTCGGATTTATCAACGAAAACGGCAGCCAAGTGAAAAAGCTGGATATTAAGGTTGTGGATCAGCCTTGGGAAGGGGTTGATCGCTATGTGGATTAAGCTGTGGTCGTTTCGTATCTCTTACTTGTTTATTGCGCCTTTTCTCGTTTGTTTTGCTTTATTTATTGTGATACCTATTTTTGCGGCGGTTGGCCTAAGCTTCACATACTACAACGGGATAGAGCCGCCGCGGTTTGTCGGGTGGAGCAACTTTCAATATTTGATCGCGCAGGATTTGCTGTTCCTGAAATACGCGCTCCCGAACACCTTTAAATTTGCCGTAATCGTCGGTCCTGGCGGATATGCAGCAGCCTTCCTGCTCGCATGGCTCATCTCGCGGCTGCGCGGTGGCTACCGCAAATGGGTTGCGCTTGCCATGTATACGCCATCTCTCACGGTTGGGATTGCCATGACCATCATATGGCTTCCCCTGCTTTCGGGAGACCGGATTGGTTACCTGAACAGCTTTCTCTTGAAAGCCGGACTTATCGATGTGCCGAAGCTATGGGTAACCAGCCCGGATTTTCTAATGAATTCGATGATTGCCGTCACGTTATGGTCGAGCATGGGCGTTGGTTTCTTGGCGATGCTCGCAGGGATTCTTAATGTGGATACGACGCTTTATGAAGCAGGGAGAATCGACGGTATCAAAAATAGTTTGCAAGAGCTGTGGTTTATCACGATTCCGTCCATGAAACCGCAAATGCTGTTCGGCGCCGTAATGGCAATCGTCACGACGTTCAAGACGGGCTCTATTGGCGTCGAGCTGTCCGGGCAAAACCCGACGCCGGAATACGCCGGCCATTTGATCGTGAACCATATTAACGATTACGGGCTCATCCGTTTTGAAATGGGCTACGCGGCGGCGATTTCCGTGTTTCTTCTTATACTAATGTATTTTGCGAACAAGCTTAGCTGGGGATTGTTCGGTACGAAGGAGGAATAACACCTGAAACAATCGAGTCTGGCTGCGAAAATATGCTTTAATGTGTTGATGCTGGCGTTGTCCGTTATCATGATCCTACCGATCATTTATATTTTTAATCATGCCTTCAAGCCGTATCATGAATTATTTATTTATCCGCCTAGGTTTTTCGTTCAGGAGCCGAACATACAGAACTTCGTGGAGTTATTTTGGGTAACCTCAAATTCGATCGTTCCGGTTTCCCGTTATTTATTCAACAGCTTGTTCATTTCGGCGGCGAGCGTCGTCGGTGTAACAACCGTGAGCGCGCTTTGCGCTTATCCGCTGTCAAAGCATCCTTTTCCAGGGCGCAAGTTTATCTTCGCCGCGATTATTCTTATGCTCATGTTTACGCCGGAGGTGATTCAAATCCCAAGGTATCTGGTGGTCAGCAACCTAGGCATCATGAATACGTATTGGGGTCATTTGCTGCCTGTGCTTGCGCTGCCGGTCGCCGTCTTCCTGCTCAAGCAATTTGTGGATCAGATTCCCGATTCGCTGCTGGAGGCATCGAGGATTGATGGAGCCAATGAATTTATTGTATTTGCCCGCATCGTCATTCCGATGTGTATGCCTGCCATAGCTACGGTCGCTATTCTAGCCTTTCAAAACTCTTGGAGCAACGTAGAGACGTCGATGCTGTTCATGCAGGATGATGAGATGAAAAACTTTCCGTTTTTCTTATCGACGCTGACGAGCAATCTGGCGAACAATGTAGCTCGTCAAGGTGCGGCTGCCGTAGCAGCGCTTATTATGCTCGTGCCGAATTTAATTTTCTTTATTCTTTTACAAAGCAAGGTCATTTCTACCATGGCGCATTCGGGTATCAAATAAACAAGGGGGGAATCGTTTGAAGAACAGGAGGCTGCGGATTCGTCCGGTCATCATGGTCCTGATTACGGCGATTTACATAGCGTGGCCCGGCTTGCAGGCTACAGCCTCACAGTTACCGTACGAAACCTATTACAAGGATGGATTCGGACAGCTGGTCAAGACGCAAGCGGCTTATATACCTGCTGGCATAATCGGTACGAATGTGCGGATAACGGGAGCAAGCGGAGCCGCCGATGCAGGGGAAGAGGTTAAGCTGCAATTTAATCAGCCCAAGGATATCTTTGTAGACGAGAAGGATCACATCTATATTGCGGACACCGGCAATAACCGCATCGTGCACCTGGACGCGAAAGGGCAATACATTCGCGAAATAAAGGTGGAGGAGAGCCCGCTAAAGAAGCCCAGCGGCATATACGTCGATAAAGCAGGGGAGATTTACGTTGCGGATACGGGAAATAACCGTGTCGTGAGGCTGGATCCAAACGGGAAGCTGCTTAAAGCGTTCGGGCGTCCCGAGTCCAGTTATTTGCCAGCGGGATTCAAATACGATCCGGTTAATCTCATCGTAGATAAGCGGGGATTTATTTATGTAACGACGCTGGGCGCTTACCAAGGCTTGGTGCAGCTTGATCCCGAAGGCCAATTCATCAGCTTCTTCGGGCCAAATCGGGTAGCCTTTTCTTTATTTGATGCCTTCAAACGTTTTGTATATACGCGGGAGATGTATCAAAGGGAACTTAAGAAGCTGCCAGGTGCCATAGCGAACTCAACGATCGACAAGAATGGCTTTATTTATACCGTTACAAAAGAAATACAAACCGATCAGGTCAAAAAGCTTAATATAGCAGGCCTGGATCAGCTCAAAGGCAAAGGGGAGTTTGCCGCGCTGCAGCCTGAAAAATCCTACGGCGAGTTTTTTCATTATACACAGCAGGGTATAAGTCCCCAGTTGAATGATATTACCGTGGACTCTGCGGGCAACATTACGGTGATCGATTCTGTCTGGAATATCATCAGCCAGTATGATTTGAATGGGAACTTGCTCTTCTTCTGGGGAGGCGATGTCATAACGGCCACTTCAAAGACGGGAATCGTAAAAACGCCTGCGGCAATCGCAAGCAACTCAAAGGGCGAGCTGCTTATACTGGACAGCGTCAACAATTTTATTCAAGTGCTCCGATTGTCGGAGTTCGGCAGCTTGGTCCATGAGGCCAATCAATTAACGCAGGAGGGCAGGTACGAGCAAAGCGAGCCGCTTTGGAGCGAGGTTCATCGGCAGAATGCCCATTACACGCCGGCGCTGATCGGGCTCGCAAAGGCTGCATATAAGAAAGAAAATTACGAAAGAGCGGAGGATTTGTTTTATGAGGCGGGTGTCATAAACGGTTATTCGGAATCCTTTTGGCAAAACCGGCTGAAATGGTTCCAAAGCCACTTTGGCTTGCTGATGAATATCGCATTGGCGATCGGCATCCTCTACCTGCTGTTGAATGCATTTTCTGCAAAGCTTCGCCTCAAGCGGAAGGGTACAGCTAAGCCGAAGCCAAGGCCAAGGCATCCGCTGCTCGAGCAGCTTAACCATGTGTTTTATTTAATTAAACATCCGGTCGACGGCTTCTATGCGATCAGGTACGAGAATAAGGCTGGATTCCTAAGCAGCTTGATCCTATTCGTACTCGCGGCAGCTTCGTATGGCTATATGCAAGCGGGAACGAGCTTTATCTTTAATCCGGCTGTGCATGTAGGTGTGGATTTGCTTCCAATTACGGTTCAATTTGTCGGGATTTGGCTCGGATGGGTCGTCTCCAATTATTTAATCAGCTCTCTGCTCAGAGGCGAGGGGCGGTTTAGAGATGTATTATACGGCAGTTCTTACGCCTTATTTCCGATTATTCTCATGGGAATACCCGTAACATTACTGTCGAATGTATTAACCTTGAATGAGCTTTCGATCTACAATTTCTTAAAGCTGCTTATCGTATTATGGGTAGCTCTGTTGTTGATTTGGCTGGTCCAAGGCATACATAACTACACCTTCATCGAAGCGGTTTTTATTATTCTATTAACGCTGCTCGCTCTCGCCATTATTGTCGTTTTGATTTTTATATTAATCAGTCTCAGCATCGAATTGGTCAACTTTATCAATTCCTTGTACCAGGAGGTGATCATCCGATGACTGTCCGCAACTATAACTATAAGCTCATTGCTAAGATCGTGCTTCTCGGCGCCGCGCTGGCCCTGATCGGCTGGCTGGCATTTCTCGCCGCAGGCTTATGGAATAATCCTTCGGCTGAGGCGGTTAATGTCTCTGGCCAGTTCGAAGCAAAGGGATCAACCCCGTATAAGGCTGGCTTGCCGGCTGAAGAGGGGTTTGTACAAATCGCGGAATCAGAGACGCTAAAGCTGTTCGCGGATAAATCGACGGCCCATTTCCAGGTGTTGAGCAAAGCGTCGGGCAAGGTATGGCGCTCCTATCCGGACCCGCAATACTGGAAGGAAGAGACGGTGCCGAATACATGGAAAAATAATCTTTCATCACCAGTCATCGTGGAATACGTAAATGCGAAAAACTATAAATCCTCCTCCGTTACTGCGGGGTTGATCGAGAACCAAGGTTATTTGGAAAATTTCCAAGCAACCGAAAACGGCTTTACGGTTACCTTTGTACTGCCGAAGGTTGAGTTTAAAATCCCGATTGAGGTGAACCTGCACGAGGATTACGTAGAGACGAGAATTCTCGATTCGGGCATTGTCGAAGGTGCGTTAAGCTTATTGAATATTAAGCTTTATCCCCTATTCGGAGCGCAGCCGTCCGTCGGCCAGGAGGGCTACATTTTGCTGCCGGACGGCTCAGGCTCATTGATCAACTTCGGGGAAGACCGTACGATGCAGCAGCTGACCTATAATGAAAGCGTCTATGGCCAGGATTTATCCTATTACAACGAAAATACAGGCAGACAGCGCATTGCGATGCCCGTTTACGGCATGAAATCAGGTGATCAGGCGTTTGTTGCCGTGATTTCTGAAGGCGAAGCGTTCGCGAATGTTTATGCGGCGCCTTCAGGGTCAGTAGGCCGCTCAAACTGGGCTACGACCGAATGGCAGTATCGGAAGCGATTCTTTCAAAGCGTAAGCAAAAGCACCGGGGAAGGCTTCTATACCTACAGCGGCGATAAGTTCATTGCGGATGCCCGCGCCACGCGTTATTATCCGCTGCTTCCGGAGAAAAGCAATTATGTAGGCATGGCAGAGGTGTATCGCAATTATTTAATCAAGGAACAAGGGGTCAAGCCGCTTCAAGCCCCCAAAAAGGATATTCCGTTATTCGTTGATATTGTAGGCGCGGATATTGAGAAGGGATTGTTTAGCGACGCTTATTTAAAAGCGACCTCCACGTCAGAAGCGGCGGAGCTTGTCCGCCAGCTTTACGACAAAGGGATTCAGCATTTGCAGGTCCATTATTCGGGCTGGCAGCAGGACGGGTACAGCACGCATGGCGGTTACTTTCCCGTAGATAATCGCTTAGGCGGAAACAGCGGAATGAAAAGCTTTATTGACTTCGCTCACAGCCTGAATATTCCTGTTTATTTAACAGCGAAGTACACGCTTAATACGAATGGGGATGACCGGTTTTGGTGGAGGCGGGACGGGTTGCGCAATTTGGCGGGAACGGTGCTGGAGGAGCGGAAAAGCGAGGACCAGGATGCCGCCGCGTTTGTCAGCCCTAAGTTTTATGAGAAGGTTGTATCGAAGGACTTGGACGACTTTAAGAGCTTGGGCGCAGACGGCATTTATTTCGAGGATGGTATTGGCCAGCAGGTGAATACCGATTTTAATACCCGTTTTGGGGCAAGCAGAGCGGATGTCGTCGAAGTGCAGCGCGGCATTTTGGAAAAAACAAAGGACGCCCTCGGTTCGGTTGCGGCGAACAATGTGAACTTCTATGCGCTGGACCAAATGGATCACGTTCACCGGCTAACGGATGATTATTCATATGACGTATTCATCAGCGAAGAAATTCCTTTTGCCCAGATCGTTCTTCATGGACTGCGTACCTACACGCTGGAATGGTCGAACCTGCGCGAGGAATTCGGCGATGGATTTCTTCGGAGCATCGAATACGGAGCATATCCAGCCTATGTACTCAGCGGAGACAAAGCAGATGATTTGAAAAAGTCGTATTCGCTGTGGTATTACAGCCTGAACTACAAGGATTGGATCGATGGCCTGCTTAAGGAATACGCGAGAACAAATGAAGCGTTGGCGGCTGTGCAGGACCAGTATATAACCGCTCACCGTGCGCTTGCGCCAAATGTGAAGGAAACGGTTTACGGCGGCGATTACCGCACCGTTGTGAATTACAATGACACGGATTACAGCCAAGACGGCCTATTCGTTCCCGCGAAAGACTTTGTCGTCATCAAAGGAGGAACGAAGCGATGAAGTTAAATCGCAAGCTTGAAGCCGCGACGATCAGGAAGCTTGAAGGCTCCTTGTTTATAGCACCGTGGGTGTTCGGTTTTCTCGTATTTGTGGCGTTTCCGTTAGGCTACTCCTTATACATGAGCTTTCATCAGGTCAAAATTACGGTCAACAGCGTGAACTATACGTTTATCGGGTTAAGCCACTATCGAGAAATTTTGATCGCCAACGGGAGCTTGCTCTACGAGGAGCTGTTTCCGTTTCTGAGAGAGTCGGCCATGATGATTCCGATCATTCTAGTGTTTTCTCTTTTAGTCGCGATTTTGCTCAATTTGCGTTTTCCGGGGAGAACGCTGTTTCGGGTTATCTTTTTTCTTCCGGTTATTTTTTCCTCCGGCCAAATCGTTCAGGAATTCATTGCTCAGGGGGAAGGCTCGCTCAGCATTATGGAGACGCTGCGGATCGACTACTATTTGCGGGAATATGTTCCCGGGGCATGGGCGGCTCCCATTCAAAAGGTCATGAGCTCGTTTGTGTTGGTGCTCTGGTATTCGGGGGTGCAAATATTAATCTTTCTGGCGGGAAGACAAACGCTTCCGGCTTCCGTATACGAGGCTTCCCGCATCGACGGATCAGGTCCGTGGAATACCTTTTGGAAAATTACGCTTCCGGGACTCGTACCTTACATTTTCTTGAATTTAATGTACACCGTTGTCGACTTGTTCACCTTCCCGTCCAATCCGATTGTCAGCCGGGTGAATACGAGCAACTACGGCAGCTCCAGCGCGCTGGCATGGATTTATTTCTCGATTATCCTGAGCTTTGTTCTCCTGACCTTATTCATTTACAGCAGAGTCGACAAATCGCTATCAGGAAAAAGATAAAAAGGAAGGAGAGGTGAGTGTAAATGAAGATTGTCAAAAGAGGCAGCGAGGTGGCCGTGAGGGTTTATTCAGACGACAAGCTCCGTCAAGGCTTAAACACGATTAGATATAGACTGCTTGGAGCGGAGATCGACAAAGGGCTGCTGTTCAAGCTGTTTGTGTATATCATTCTGATTAATGTCGCTTTTATTTATATTAAGCCGATTCTGTACATGGTTACGACGATGGTGAAGGATGCCAAAAACATCCTCGATCCGACTGTCATTTGGGTGCCGAGGACGATTTTTCTGGGGCATCTGCAGCAGGCGGGCGAAATGCTGAACTATGGCAAAAGCTTTCTTATCAGCGTGTCGCTCGCTTCTTCCGTGGCACTGCTGCAGGTATTTTCCTGCGCGATTGCTGGTTATGCGTTTGCGAGGCTGGATTTTCCATTCAAAAAAGTATGGGGAGCCTTGCTCTTATTTACGTTTATTATGCCGCCGCAGATTACGATTCTGCCATCGATCATGCTCTTTAAGGAGTTCGGCTGGCTGAACACATTTTTGCCGATGGTTGTTCCGGCCATATTCGGTCACGGTCTGAAGGGAGCGATGTTTGTCATCATCTACCGCTCTTTTTATTCCACACTGCCCAAGGAGCTGGACGAGGCGGCGCGGATGGACGGAGCGGGACCCTTCCGCATGTTCTTTCGCGTCATGTTTCCGATATCTCGCTCAGCAACCGTTGTCGTGGTGTTGTTCTCGTTCGTATGGAACTGGAATGATTTTTATTTCCCTTCGTTGTTTATGTTTACGGCCGAAAACGTTCCGTTATCGATCACGCTGGCGAGAATGGCAGGCGAAATGAAGCTGGCCGAAGGGGCGGGGGAGATTACCGTATATGCCGAAGCCGTCAAAATGGCCGCGTCGTTCCTCATCATTATGCCGCTGCTCGTCGTTTACCTGTTTGCCCAGCGCTGGTTTATTGAAGGGGTTGAACGAACGGGCTTAGTGGAGTAGGGCATAAAAACAATCGTTGACAGAATGATTTTAAGATGATAAATTCTTAGCACTTACTATAATACCAATAAAACCTATGTTTTTAATTGGATTATCAACCGGATAGCCGGAGATTGCCTAAGGGCAGCTCTGGCTATTTTTTTAAATATAAGAAAGTATAAATTTCATCCTTATACTTTGCTTATATTTCAACGCGAAACGAGCTTTTGCCGCAATGACGGCGTCAGCCGTTTACGCTGGTGAAAAACTTTATTGGGGGTATGGAAAGCATGGGCCAATCGGAACGAAAGCTTAACCTAAACGCGTTTCTGGCAACCTCGGGCCATCATGAAGCCTCGTGGCGGCATGCAGAAGCGCATCCGGAAAAAGGGGTAGATATTAAGCACTATTTGAAGCTGGCTCAGATCGCTGAGAGGGGCTTGCTGGATTCCGTTTTTCTGGCAGACGGCTACTGGGCGCATTCGGGCTCGCTGGAGCCGTTCACGCTGTTATCGGCTTTAGCTGCGGCAACGAAGCATATCGGCCTGATAGCAACGGTCGAAACAACGTATAACCAGCCGTTCCATGTTGCTCGTAAGTTCGCGTCGCTGGACCATATCAGCAAAGGCCGGGCGGGCTGGAATATCGTGACCGGTGCGGGCCCGGCAGCGGAACAGTTTAGCAAAGGACAGCATCCCGAGCATCATGAGCGGTATGAATCGGCAGAGGAATTTGTGGAAATCGTGAAAGGATTATGGGATAGCTGGGAGGATGACGCGGTACGCAATGACAAAATAAACGGCATCCTTATTGATCCCGCAAAGGTCCGGACGCTCGATTATGCAGGAAAGCATTACCGCGTAAAGGGCCCGCTCAATATTGCCCGCCCGCCTCAAGGCTATCCGGTGCTTGTACAGGCAGGCTCCTCGGAAACCGGCAAGGCGTTTGCGGCAAAGGTAGCGGAGGTGATCTTCACGGCGCAGCTAACCTTCGGCGAGGCACAGGCCTTTTACAAAGATGTGAAATCCCGGTTGGCCGCATTCGGACGAACGGCAGACAAGCTGAAAATCTTGCCGGGCTTAAGTCCGATCTTGGCGGATACGGAGGCAGAGGCAAAGGACATCGAGGATCAATTGTTCGACCTTATCGACCATAAGGGAGCGACTAAGCGGTTGTCCGATCGGCTGGGCATCGATTTATCGCAGCATTCCCTGGATGATCTCGTTAGTCTTGACGGTGCGCATTCCACGGATCAAGTGAACGGCATGAAGAGCCGCCATCAGCTCATCTTGGATTTGATCGAACGGGAGCAGCCAACGCTTAGGCAATTAATTAACCGGTTGGCGGGAGCAAGAGGACATTTCACCTTTACGGGTACACCGCTGCAGCTTGCCGATGAAATTGAAAAATGGTTTCGAAACGGCGCGGCGGACGGCTTTAACCTTATGCCTCAGATTTACCCGAGCGGCCTGGAGCAGTTTGTAGATAAGGTGATTCCAGAGCTGCAAAATCGCGGTCTGTTCCGCACCTCGTACGAGGAGAAAACCTTACGCGGCCATTTGGGGCTTGCGCGTCCGGCAAATACGAGCCAGTTACTACAATCTGAAAAAGAGGTGCATATATCATGAGTGAAACAAATCGCAAGGTTCACTTGAATGTATTTTTAAGAGCAACGGGACATCATGCAGGCGCTTGGCGCCACAACGACTCCCATCCCGAGCTGGAATTAGACATTGATTATTTAGGGCAGCTTGCAAGAATTGCCGAGCGTGGCAAGCTGGATTCGGTTTTTCTCGCGGATGGTTACGCAGGAGGCGGAAGCAAGCTGGAGCCGTTTACGCTGCTGTCGGCATTAGCTGCCGTCACCGAGCATATTGGCTTGATCGCAACGGTAGGGACCGTGTATAACGAGCCGTTTCACGTTGCAAGGCAATTCGCTTCACTGGATTATATCAGCGGTGGAAGAGCAGGATGGAACATCGTAACAGGTGCAGGCTCCGCCGCTCATAATTTCAGCAGAGACGAACATCCGGAGCATGCGCAGCGTTATGAGACGGGTGAGGAGTTTGTTGAAGTTGTTAAGCAGCTGTGGGACAGCTGGGAGGATGACGCTCTTATCTTCGACAAAGAGGGCGGCAAGTTAGTCGATCCCAAAAAGGTCCATGAGATCAATTTTAAAGGACATACGTACGCGGTGAAAGGACCGCTTAACATTCCGCGTCCGCCGCAGGGTTACCCGGTGCTCGTGCAAGCCGGTTCCTCCGAGCAGGGCAAGGAGCTGGCTGCCAAAACGGCAGAGGTGATCTTCACCGCGCAGCAGACCTTTGATGCAGGCCGTGAGTTTTACAACGATGTGAAATCCCGTCTGGCGAAGTATGGAAGAGCCGCCCATGAGCTTGTTATTTTGCCAGGTCTTGCACCCATCGTAGCCGATACGGAAGCCGAGGCTCGCGAGCTGGAGGAGGAGCTGCATTCCTTTGTAGATACGAAGCGTGCGCTGGACAGCTTATCCGAGCGGTTTACGGTTAATTTAAATGATTACGACTTTGACGCTCTGGTGCCGCTCGATAAAGCAAAGCCGGCCGCAGAGTTTAACGGCATCCGCAGCCGGCAAGAGGTTATCCTTGATGCGGCGCGCAGAGAAAATTTCACCATTCGCCAGCTGCTCTATCGCAGCAATGGGGGGCATGGTCATATTACGTTCACCGGGTCTGTTCTACAGACAGCCGATCTGATCGAGAAATGGTTTAGAAACCATGCGGCCGACGGCTTTAACGTATTGCCTCAGCTTTTTCCGACAGGTCTGGAAATCTTTGTTGACAAGGTTATACCAGAGCTGCAAAACCGCGGCATATTCCGCACGGAGTATGAAGGCACGACCTTGCGCGATAGCCTTGGTTTGAGCCGTCCCGCAAATACCCGTAAGTTTCAGAGCGTTTAAGATGAACCGCTAATAAATAATAGAAATGAGAGGATATATGATGAAGAAGCTAGGGTCTTTTCTTATTTTAATCTTAATTTTTGCGCTCGTCTCGGCATGCGGAGGCAACAATAACGCTCCGGCAAGCGGGAATGCGGCGTCCAATACGCCAAGTGCGGATAAAGGCTCAGCAGAGCAGGCGGATTTTAAGAAGCTGGGCGACGAGCCGCTAAAATTAACCTTTTATTCAACGGGCGCTACGTTTACGGATGTGGAATTTGAGGCCATGATCGCAGGGCCGATTCATGCGAAATACCCGAACGTGACGATCGAGCGCATTACGCCGGCTGCAACGACGACACCGGAGGAGGTTTTGTCGACGCATGTGCCGGACATTATATTTGGCAGCGTGCAGCAGCGTGTTATCCGTACAGGCGTTTATCAAGATTTGCGGGAGCTGATCAAAAAACACAATTTTGATGAAAGCCGGCTAAAGCCCATCGGCTACGACTATATCAAGGACATAACGAAGGGAAAGGGAGATGCCGTACTCGCGCTTCCATTCAATATTAATCAGCATGTGATGTACTACAACAAAGATATATTCGATAAATTCGGCGTGCCGTACCCGACAGAAAAACAATTAACATGGGATGAAGCGGTTGAGCTTGGCACGAAGCTGACCAGAACCGAAAACGGCGTCAATTACGTTGGTCTGGTCGTGGATAATTTAACAGGCCTGTCCAAATCACTGGGGCTTCCTTATTTGGACCGCGAGACCGGTCAAGCCGCGCTGGATACGCCGGAGTGGCTGCGGGTATTCGAGCTCTACAAGCGGATCCTTGAAATTCCGGGCTATATTACGCCTGACGGCACCTGGAACTGGACGCGCGATCACTTTATGAAGGACCAGAATGTCGCTATCCGCGTATCCTGGCTCGCGAACATGGTCGGCCCGCTTGAGGAGCTGCGTCAGCAGGGCGTTGAGTTCAATTGGGATATCGCGCCGGCACCGAACTTCAGCGACCAGCTTGGAACAACAAGGGAAGCTCAGATCCACTCCATTGCGATCAATAGCCAAAGCCCTCATCAGGATGAGGCGTTCCAGGTTATTGCGGAAATTTTATCGGGTGAGGGACAACGTATTATAGCGAAAAACGGCCGTGTTCCATCTATTATTAACCCGGAACTGGAGAAGGATTACGGCACGGAAATTCCTGTTTTGCAAGGTAAAACGGTACAAAACGTCTTTATCGGCGAGCCGCGTCAAGAACACTACATTCATCCTTACGAGTCAAGCATAAGCATACGGCTCACGGAAGCGGCTGAGGATCTTGCCATTCACGGGCTCGATGTCAACTCGGCGATTCGCAAAGCGACAGAAGCAATCAATAAGGATGTCGAAACGCTGAAAACGACATTGGGGCAGTAATAATGCTAAACAACTAGTAATAACAAGTTATCTACCGGATTGCCGGAGACAAGATCAGTATGCTTGTCTCCGGCTTTTTGTCATCTTACAAAAGGAAATGAGGCAGAAGAATGAGCGTAACCAAAAAGCAGGTGCATTTAAACGTCTTTCTGAGAGCTGCGGGACATCATGCAGCAGCTTGGAGGCATCCAAAAACGACGCCGGAGCAAACCTTTGATTTTCAATATTACAAACAGCTGGCTTTGACGGCGGAGCGGGGACTGCTCGATTCCCTATTCATGGCTGACGGGTATGTCGGCACGGGACGCAGACTTGAGCCGTTCACGCTGCTGTCCGCTTTGTCGTCGGTAACGACGAACATCGGATTGATCGGCACGGTCGGGACGACCTATAACGAGCCTTTCCACGTTGCCCGTAAATTTGCTTCCCTGGATCGAATCAGCGGGGGACGCTCGGGCTGGAACATCGTGACCGGACATACGGACGCTACCGCGTTCAATTTCGGCAAGGAGTCCCATTTGGAGCATTCGGAGCGGTACAGGTGGGCGGAGGAATTCGTCGAAGTGACCAAGCAGCTGTGGGATAGCTGGGAGGAAGAAGCGCTTGTATTTGATAAGCAGACAGGCATCCAATTCGATGAGCAGCGTCTTCATGAGATCAATTATCGGGGCAGTGTGTATGCGGTAAAAGGCCCGTTGAACATTCCGCGGCCACCGCAGGGCTATCCGGTGCTCGTGCAGGCAGGTTCCTCGGAAAGCGGCAGGGAGCTGGCGGCGAAAACGGCCGAGGTTATATTTACGGCGCAGCCGACGCTGGGCGAAGGGCAAGCCTTTTATGCGGATGTGAAAGCAAGGCTCACCAAATACGGTCGTTTGCCTCACCACCTGCTGATCCTGCCCGGCTTTAGTCCGATTATAGGGGATACGGCAGCAGAGGCGCAGGAGCTGGAGGATGAGCTGAACGCCTTCCATAATGCCAGCGATGCCGTCGCGAAGCTGTCGGAACGCATCGGCATCGACCTTACGGGCTATCCGCTTGACGGTCCGATTCCGCCGATTGTCGACCCGAAAGGCATCGATACCGTCAACGGAAGCAAGAGCCGTCATCAGCTTATTATCGACATGCTGCGCAGCGACCCGGACCTGACCCTCCGCCAAGTCGTGAATCGGCTGGCCAGCGCGCGGGGACATCTGACGTTTACTGGAACGCCGATTCAAGTGGCGGATGTTATTGAAGAATGGATCAATACAAATGCCGCAGACGGCTTTAATCTGATGCCTCCGATTTATCCGCACGGACTGGACGACTTTGTCGACAAGGTAGTGCCCGAGCTGCAAAATCGCGGCATCTTCCGTACGTCATACGAAGGATCCACGCTGAGGGAAAACCTTGGCCTCGCTTATCCGGCCAATTCAATTGCGAAGGATCTGGCCTCGGCACAGTAGCTTCCGGCGAGGCAGGTGACAGGCTTTGAGATTACGCACTATTATCGCGATCGCATTCAGCTTTCAGCTCATGATGAACCTGACGAGGCCGCTGGTTACGTTGTACGGGATCAGCCTTGGCGCCGATGCCATTGGGATTGGCATGATTACAGCCGCTTATGCGTTGTTTCCGCTGCTGCTCGCCATCCCCATCGGGAAGGTGGCCGACATTATCGGTGACCGATCCCCGGTGCGGATCGGGGTAGCGGGCATGATGGCGGGCACGGCGCTGCCTTTCTTTTTTCCGGAAATATGGGCCTTGTACGTCTCTCAAGCATTAGTAGGCGTATCGCACATCTTTATAAGCATTTCGTTGCAAAATCTAATCGGAAACATGTCCAATTCACAAAATCGCGACCATCACTTCGGTTTGTTCAGCATGGCCGTGGCGCTTTCGGGAATCGTCGGCCCCGTCGCCGGCGGTATGCTTGCGGATTACAGCTCTTACGGCTTTGCATTCGGAATGGCTTCGGTGGCAGGGTTGGTGCCGATGGCTTTCGCGATGCTCCTGCCCAATTCCCCGAGGTCTGCCGGGCAGGCCGGGCTGGAGACGGAGAAGGGCTCCGCGCTTGAGCTGCTGCGCATTCCGCTGCTGCGCAAAGCGCTGGCTTCCAGCGCTCTGGTGCTTTATTCGCGCGATGTATTCGTGGCTTATTTTCCGCTGTTTGCCAGCGCCTGGGGCATGTCGGCATCGACGATCGGCTGGATCATCGGCGTTCAGGGCTTAACGATGGTTCTGGTCAGGCTGTTTCTTGCCAGGTTGACCGCGCGTTTCGGCAGAGAGCCGGTTCTGTGGGCTTCCATCCTGGTTGCAGGCGTGTCCTTTATGCTGGTGCCGTTGACGACGGATACGCTGCTAAGCGGTTTGTTAAGCGCACTGATGGGAGCAGGCCTCGGCTGCGGCCAGCCGCTGTCCATGACGACGACCTATAATGCGTCTCCCAAGCACAGAACGGGAGAGGTGCTTGGGCTGCGAATGGCCTCCAACAGGCTGTCGCAAATGATTGCGCCTTTATTTTTCGGCTTGGTGGGGGCCTGGACGGGCATTATCGCCATCTTTTATGTAAGCGGGGTTTTTCTGATTGGAGGGGCATTTCTGACAGCTGGACCGGGCCGGGAGCAGCGGGCTGCCCCTTTGAATGATTCATCGAATTCATGAATGGGAGGAATATAGAAAATGGGCAATCAAGAACGTAAGCTGCATTTGAACGCTTTTATATCGGGAACGGGGCATCATGAGGCCGCCTGGCGTTATCCGGACAGCACGCCGGAGCTTGGGCTGAATATACGGCATTATCAGAGGATCGCCCAAATTGCGGAGCGGGGGTTGCTGGATTCGCTGTTCGTTGCCGACGGCTATTCGGGCCGTTCGTCCGGCAAGCTGGAGCCGTTCACCCAACTGGCCGCGCTGGCAACCGTAACGGAGCATATCGGCCTCATCGCTACCGTCGGAACGACCTATTACGAGCCGTTTCATGTCGCGCGGAAGTTCGCTTCGCTCGATCACATCAGCGAGGGTCGTGCGGGCTGGAATATCGTGACGACGGGCACGGAATCGACTGCCTTCAACTTCGGTCTCGATGCGCATCCGGAGCATGCGCTCCGCTACGAGTACGCGGAGGAATTTGTCGAGCTGACCAAGCAGCTGTGGGACAGCTGGGAGGATGAAGCTATCAAATATGACAAGGCCGGCGGCATCCAAGTGGATGAAAGTAAGGTTCATGAAATTAACTTCAAAGGGGAGTATTATTCGGTCAAAGGGCCTTTGAACATTCCCCGCCCCCCGCAAGGCTATCCGGTGCTTGTGCAGGCAGGCTCTTCGGAGACGGGCAAGGAGCTGGCCGCCAAGACGGCCGAGGTTGTGTTCACGGCGCAGCAAACGCTGGAAGAGGCGCAAGCTTTCTACAGCGACGTCAAGTCGAGGCTGGCGAAATACGGTCGCACACCGGATCAGCTGCACATTCTTCCCGGCTTAAGCCCGATCATTGCGGACACTGAAGCGGAAGCGAGGGAAATTGAACAGGAATTGAACGGCTTTATCAATCTGGAATCTGCTGTCAAACGGCTGTCCGGGCGCGTTGGCATCGACTTGTCCACTTATCCGCTGGACGGTCCGCTGCCGATCGACGATTTGCCGGGCATCGATGCCATTAACGGGCGCAAGGGCCGCTATCAGCTCGTCGTCGACCTTGCCGTACGCGAGAATTTGACCATCCGGGAGCTGACGCGCCGGTTGGCCGGAGCACGTGGACACATTACCTTTACTGGGACTCCGATTCAACTGGCGGACGTCATTGAGCGCTGGTTCAAAAACGGCGGAGCCGACGGCTTCAATATTATGCCGCAGCTTTATCCGAGCGGCTTGGAGGCGTTCGTGGACAAGGTGGTACCGGAGCTGCAGAACCGGGGACTGTTCCGCACTGCCTACGAAGGAAAAACGCTGCGCGAGAATCTCGGCCTGGCCCGTCCGGCCAATACTCGCCATCAGTCTGTAAAATCGGGGCACTAAGATGAAAAAAAATGGCCGATGGAAGATACGGTTCTTCATTACGATCGTCGCGGTCACGCTCCTCGTTTCCTGCGCGCAAACGGGCGGCAAAAATAATAGCGAACCTGATACGGCGGCATTGCCGGAACAGGTAAAGCTGTACTTGTACGTTACAGGCCCTACTTTGACGAAAACGGAGTTCCAAACGTTAATTGCCGGACCGGTGAACAAAAAATATCCACATATTACGATTGAGAGAATTGAAGCGCTGGAAGGGGTTACTGTGCAAGAGGTGTTTACGACAAAGCCTGCGCCTGATTTAACGTTGATTATTAATCCGCAGCAGCTTATTCGATTAAATGTCGTAGAGGATCTTCGGCCGTGGATCAAAAAATTCAACTTTGACGAAAGCCGATTGAAACCTGTTCTTTATGACCACATCAAAGAATTTGGCGAGAATGGCGAAATCGTATCGCTGCCGTTCAACTCGAATCAGGCAATCCTTTATTACAATAAGGATATATTTAATAAATTCGGAGTAGAGTATCCGCCGAATGGCGAACAGCTGTCGCTGGAAGAGGTTCAGGAGATTGGGAAAAAGCTGACGCAAACCGATGATGCCATCCGCTATATCGGTTACGATACGGGAGGGCTTACAGCGTTAATGCGAGATTTGGCATTGCCGATTCTGGATTCCGAAACGGGCGAGCCGCTTTTGACTAAGCTTCCAGAATGGAAAAAGATCTTTGAATTCCAGCAGCAATCTTACGAAGTGCCGGGTTATATCGGCCCGAATAACGAACATGTTTACGGACGCGATGCTTTTATCAAGGATAAAAATTTGGCGCTTCGGGTAGCGAATCTGGCCAATATGGTCGGTCCGCTTGAAGAGCTGCGGCAGCAGGGGGAGGAAATGAACTGGAATATTGCTCCAACTCCGAATTTCTCCGACCATCTGGGCAAGGCAAGAGAAGCGCAGGTGCATTCCTTCGTTATTTCCAATACGAGCAAGCATAAGGAAGAAGCTTTCTTGGCCATTACCCATATTCTTTCGGATGAGGTGCAGCGGATTTTGGCGAGGAACGCTCGTGTCCCTGCTGTCATTAATTCTGAGCTGGAGAAGGAGTTCGGAGCGGATGTGCCAGTTCTTGCAGGCAAACATATTGAGAATGTGTTTATTGGGGAGCAACAAAAAAATCATAAAATCCACCGTTACGAGGATCAAGTGACGAAGTTTGTAACGGAAGCTGCGGAAAAGGTGGCCTTAAACGGCACAGACGTCAATACAGCACTCCGCCAGGCTGATGAAGCCATTAAAAAGGAAATCGAGACATTACGCAAGATAGAGTAATACGTAACATATAGTCAGACATAACCCTCTGAGCGGTAAAGCAGTCGCTTAGAGGGTCTATGCCGTTTGGGCATTAGGAGAGGGGGCGGTGATATCAGCTCCCAAGCTCGACGGAGTCAGATGACGTTATTTGGATCTCATGCAAACATTTAAGGATGAAAAAAGCCGCTTGACAACACTGTAACGAAGAGGTATATTCATTTCAAGTTAATTCTGTTTAATCCTATATAATTACTTTGTTATTATCGACCGGAAAGCCGGAGATTGCCTATGGGCATCTCGGGCTTTTTTTTATATATAAGAATTTATAAGTTTTCTCTTATAAATGTGCTTATATATCTCCGCGAAACGATAGCTTTTGCCAATGTGGACGGCGACAGCCGTTTACGCTTGTTGCAACCGCACAGAATGGTGAAAACAGGCTTTCGAATCATTAACCAGCCAAACGGGAGGGAAATCGATGAGTAACAAACAACGTCAGCTTCACTTGAACGCATTCTTGTACGGAACCGGCCACCATGAGGCGTCATGGCGGCTTCCGGAAGCAGAGCCTGAGCGCAACCTGGATTTTAACCATGTGCTGCAAATCGTGCAGACGGCGGAGCGCGGTCTGATGGATTCCGTGTTTCTGGCTGACGGCTATTCCGGCCGCTCTAATAAGCTGGAGCCGTTCACGGAGCTGTCCGCGCTGGCGAGCAGCACGAAGCATATCGGATTAATTGCGACAGTCGGCACCACCTACAATGAGCCGTTTCACGTCGCGCGCAAATTCGCTTCGCTGGACCATATCAGCAAAGGAAGAGCGGGCTGGAACATTGTGACCGGAGCGGGCAACGCCTCTCATAACTTCGGCCTGCAGGAGCATCCGGAGCATGCTCTCCGGTATGAGGAGGCGGAGGAGTTTACAGACGTCGTCAAGCAGCTGTGGGACAGCTGGGAGGATGACGCGGTGTTGAATGACAAAGCTTCCGGCATCCGTATCGCTTCGGACAAGGTTCACACGATTGATTACAAAGGGAAGTATTATCGCGTCAAGGGACCTTTGAACATCGCACGGCCGCCGCAAGGTTATCCTGTTCTGGTGCAGGCCGGATCGTCGGAGAGCGGCAGGGAATTTGCAGCCAGGTCGGCGGAGGTGATATTTACGGCCCACCAGAGCATAGCGAGCGCCCAGGTGTTCTATAAGGATGTGAAGTCCAGACTTCCGAAATACGGCAGAACCGCCGATCAGCTCAAAATATTGCCTGGCATCAGTCCCATTCTTGCCGATACGGTGGAGGAGGCGCAAGAAATCGAGAACAGGCTGTTTGAATTCGTGAATAAGGATGGGGCTGTAAGGCGGTTGTCCGAACGTCTCGGCATCGATTTGTCGCAGCATCCGCTTGACGAGCCATTGTCGCTCGAGGGCTTGCGCGAAACGGATGAGGTCAATGGCCACAAGAGCCGTCATCAGCTTATTCTCGACCTTATCCGCGAAGAGAATCTGACGCTGAGGCAGCTGGTGAACCGGCTTGCCGGGGCAAGGGGGCATTTTACGTTTACGGGCACGCCGCTTCAGCTTGCTGATGTCATTGAGACATGGTTTTTAAATGGCGCTGCGGACGGATTCAACGTCATGCCGCAAATTTATCCTGGCGGGCTGGATACATTCGTCGAGAAGGTTATTCCCGAGCTGCAGAACAGGGGATTGTTCCGCACCGAATATGAAGGAACGACGCTCAGGGACCGTCTTGGACTCGAACGGCCGCTCAATGCGCGGCACAAACAGAAGGCTGTATTGTAAATCCACATACATGCACAACTATTCAGGGGAGAGATTACGATCATGAAGAAGCTCACATTAGGCATTACAATATTATTGCTGCTGGCACTGATAACGGCATGCGCAAGCGGAGGCAATAACGGGGGGAACGGGAACGGAGGCACGGCAGGCAGCGCAGCCGATCCGAATAATACCGAAGCTCCATCCGCTGAGCCTGCTGATTTCAAGAAGCTTGGCGACGAACCGATTACGCTGACTTTTTTCAATACAAGCGGCACGTTTCCGGATGTTGAATTCCAGACACTGATTGCCGATCCAATTAAGAAAAAATTCCCGAACGTAACGATTGAGCGGATTACGCCGGCAGCTACGACGACCAATGAAGAGGTGCTCTCGACGCATGTCCCGGACATTATTTATTCCTCATCCTCGTCGCATCAGAAAATAATCCGTACCGGAGCGTATGAAGACTTGCGGGAGCTGATCAAGCGCCACAATTTCGATGAAAGCCGGATCAAGCCTATTTTGTATGACTATATCAAGGATATGACGAAGGGCAAGGGCGACCAGATTTATGCGATACCGTTCAATGCCAATCAGCACGTCCTCTACTACAATAAGGATATTTTTGATAAATTCGGTGTCGAGTATCCGACCGAAAAGCAATTGACATGGGATGAAGTGCTCGACATTGCGGCAAAGTTGACCCGAACGGAAAACGGCGTCCACTATGTAGGGTTGTCCGTCGATAACCTGACAGGCCTTGCTAAGGGACTCGGTCTTTCTTATGTTGATCGCGATACTGGCAATGCGGCGCTGGATTCACCGGAGTGGCTGCGCGTGTTCGAGCTCAACAAACGGATCTTTGAAATTCCGGGCTACGTGACGCCTGACGGAACGTGGAACTGGGGCCGCGATCAGTTCATGAAGGATCAGACGATTGCAATGCGCGTAACCTGGCTTGCCAACATGGTCGGACCGCTTGAGGAGCTGCGCCAGCAGGGCGTGGAATTTAACTGGGATATCGCGCCTGCGCCTAACTTTGAAGACCAGCTGGGCAAGTCGAGAGAAGCGCAAATTCACTCGTTGTCCGTGAACAGCCAAAGCAAGCACAAGGACGAGGCGTTCCAGGTTATCGCAGAAATCCTGTCCGATGAAGGGCAGCGTATTTTAGCTAGAAACGGACGCGTTCCGGCGATTATCAATCCTGAGCTGGAGAAGGAATACGGCCTTGACATTCCGGTGCTGCAGGGCAAGTCGGTGCAAAACGTATTTATCGGCGAGCCGCTGCAGGAACACTATATTCATCCGTTCGAGCTAGAAATTTCTGCGCGGATGACGGAGGCAGCGGAGGATCTGGCCGTCAACGGGCTGGACGTCAATTCAGTAATCCGCAAGGCGACCGATACGATCAACAAGGACGTTGAGACGCTTCGGACGACGCTTGGCACGCCTTAATAAGCAAACAAAAAGCAAAGGGAGAGGTTAATGACCTCGCCCTTTGCTTTGTTGTATGTATGGAATAATGGACCGGCAGGCTTGCCGGAGACCGGCGACAAAGCCGAAGGCGGGACCGTGGGTATGGCTGGCGAGCGGTCCGGCAAAAAAAAGACCGGGAACACTGCTTTCAAAATCCCCGTTTAATAAGGGGAACCGTTCAAAGCAGCTCTCCCTCTGAATCGCTTCAAGCAAATAATCGGGCAGAAAGGGCACCCGGTTCAAGTCGATGCGATAGCCCGTTGCCGCGATGACATGGTCTGCGATTCGATGCTCACCGCCTGATAGTTCGAGAATCGCTTTGCCGTCCTGCGTCATACCTGCTCTTTTGATGGCAGCTCCGCCGGTTGTCTTCACTTTTCCTTCGACATAAGGCTTAAGGAATGAAGCGACGCTTCCTTGGCGGGGCGTATGCCAGCGTTCCTGCTTTTGCTCAAGCGGAAGCCTGTAGAACTGCTCGGCCGATTCAATCAGCTTCATCCCTGAAGCTGTGTTGTCTTCGCTTGCGTATTGAACCACTTCCCTCCTGTACAGCAGCTCCGCTTCGCTTCCGGCAAGCTGAAGCAAAGCGGCGGCTTCCCACGCGCTTTGGCCGCTGCCGATGACGGCGACCTTCTGTCCTTTGAAACGGCCGAACTCGGTCTGTCCGAAGGTATGCGACAGCAGCGCCGCAGGAAGTCCGTTTAATTCATCCGGAATGTAGCTGAAATGCTGAAGTCCAGTGGCGACGACTACGTTTCTACCGTTTAATCGCTTGCCCGTCTCTGTAATGATCGAGAAGCCGTCATACAGGCGGTCCAACGAAACGACCAGCTCGGGAGTAAAAGAGACACGGGCATGGTGGGCGAACCAGAAGGCGTAGTCTACGAAGGCCGGCCGGGGAAAGGGGGATTCGAGCGGAACCTTCGTCTCTTGGCTAAACCGTTCGATCGTCAGCGCGTCATCGCGGTCGGAGAAGCTGATGTAGCGCGGATTCGTCCGGATAAACATAGTTTGCGGCATTTGCTCCTTCCAAAAATGCATCGGCCTCCCCAGAAGAACATAGGAAAGCCCGCAAGCTTTGGCATGCGCGGCAAGTGAAATGCCGTAAGGACCGGCACCGATTATGATGAGATCAACCATGTCATTACCTCCAGTCAAACGGGTAAAATAAATATACCGAGAATTATACTCGGTAAACTATGAATTGCAACGAAAATCTGTCTAATTTGCGTGTTGACAACTCTTCTTTTCCGTGATAAGTTTTGTATGACATTTTTCATATTAAATTCCTTGGAATAATCGGAATTATACGGCTACCGGTCAACCGGAGACACCTGCATCATGTGTCTCCGGTTTTTTTTATGCCAAGGGACAGGGGGATAACGATGAGCGAAACGATTGAACTATTGAGAAAGCACCGCTCCGTGCGGAAATATAAAGACGCGGCGGTACCCGAGGAGCATTTGACGGATATTTTGCTGGCTGCGCAGGCTGCCCCTACCTCCTCCAACATACAGGCCTACAGCGTGGTCGCGGTGAGAGATTCGGAGCGCAAACGGAAATTCGCGGAGCTTGCCGGCAACCAGCAGCAAATTGCGGAGAGTTCCGTGTTCCTCGTATGGTTAGCGGATCTGAACAAAATTAGAACGGCGGTGCGACTGCATGAGGATATTGAGCTGCAGCAAAATGTGGAGCTGTTCCTGCTAGGCACAATCGACGCCGCGCTGGCTGCCCAGAATGCAACGATTGCGGCTGAATCGCTCGGGTACGGAACGGTGTATATCGGCGGCATCCGCAACAATCCGCAGGCGGTAACCAATCTGCTCGAGCTTCCGCAGCTCGTCTATCCAGTGTTCGGCTTATGTGTGGGCGTTCCCGATCAGGAGCCGGACATTCGGCCGAGATTGCCGCTGGCGGCTGTCTATCACAAAGAGGTGTACCGGCAGGAAGGACTGGAGGAGGAAATCAAGGCTTATGACGAGATCACCCGCCATTATTATGCGACCCGCAAAGGCGGAGGCAAAGGAGGCGAGCAGGAAACGAAATGGTCCAAGGAAATGCTCAAACGGTTTAACAAGGAGAGGCTCCGCGGACATATGCACGAATTCCTGTTGAAACGGGGGTTTGAACTAAAGTAGGGGAGAACGGGAACGAAAGCTTTTATAAAATCGGAAAACGGGGTGTTCAGCATGAGTCGCATTTATGAGATCGAACCGGAATTCGGCTGGTACATGCCGACAAGGGGGGACGGGCCGTATGTAGGCGTGAAATCCGAGCGTACGGTCGACATCGCCTACAATATCAAAGTCGCTCAGGCAGTGGAGGAAGCKGGTTATACGTTTGCGCTTATCCCAACGGGCGGGAATTGCTCGGATGCCTGGCTGGTCGGCGCGACGCTTGCAGCCCATACGAAGACATTCAAGCCGCTCGTGGCGATGAGGCCAGGACTCATTGCACCGGCGCTTGCGGCAAGGATGGGAGCAACGCTGGATGAGGTGACCGGCGGCAGGGCACTGATCAACATTGTAACCGGCAGCTCAGCGGCGGATATGAAGGCGATGGGCGATCCGCTGGCGTTTGACAAGGAAGCCCGCTATGAGCGAACGCTTGAATATATCAAGATCGTAAAGCAATTATGGATCAATTCGGGAGCGGTGCCGAGAGACGGGCTGGTTGCGGCGCATGATGCTTTGGGGCATATCGAGCGTTATGACCATCAAGGGAAATACTTTCAGCTGGAAGGCGGCATCAGCTATCCGCCGACTGTTCAAAGACCGCATCCGCCATTCTATTTCGGAGGCAGCTCGCCGGCTGCCAAGCGGACCGCGGCGGAAATTGCCGACGTCTACCTCATGTGGGCGGAGCCGCTTGATTGGATCAAGGAGCAGATCGATGAGGTCGAGCAGCACCGCAAGGAGCTGCTGCAGACGCAAGGAATCGACCGGACGATAAGGTACGGCTTGCGGGCCCAGGTGGTTATCCGCGATACCGAGGAGGAAGCTTGGGCCGCGGCCAGAACAATCGTCAGCCGCATCGATCCGGCTTTGAAGCAGGGCCTCAAAGGGCAGCTGTTTTACAATCTGTCTGCGGGCCAGCAGAGGCAGAACGAGCTGCGCAAGCTGGCGGAAGCCAATGATTATGTGATCGGTCCCAACTTCTGGGCGGGGCTGGCCCAGGTAAGGGGCGGAGGCGCGATGGCTTTTGTCGGAACGCCGGAGCAGGTGGCGGACCGGCTGCTCGAATATACAAACATCGGCGTCACTTCCTTTATATTGTCCGGATATCCGAACCTGGAGGAAGCGTCGGCCTCCGGCAAAGCGCTGCTCCCGGTGTTCCGAAGAAAATGGCAGGAGCGAAGGCTCGCTGCCGCTTCACAACAAACTTGATGAGGTGATGAACATGAGCGGCTTGCAATCAGACAAAAAAGCTCATTTTAATGTGTTCTTACGGGGAGCCGGACATCATTCCGCCGCCTGGAAGCATCCGGATTCGAGTCCGAAGGAGGATTTGGACCTCGACTATTACGCGAACATTGCAAAGATCGCGGAAAGAGGGCTGTTCGATTCCTTGTTTACCGCGGACAACTATTCGGGCCTCGGCAGAAGACTGGAGCCATTCACGCTGCTGTCCGGCCTTGCCGCGCTGACGAAGCATGTCGGGCTTATCGCTACCGTAAGCACGACCTACAATGACCCGTATCATGTGGCCAGAAAGTTTGCTTCGCTGGATCATATCAGTAAAGGAAGGGCGGCCTGGAACATCGTGACGGGCCATTCGCAGGCGGATGCCGGCAACTTCAACAGGACGGAGCATCCCGAGGTATCGAAGCGCTACGAGATCGGCGACGAGTTCGTCGAAATTACCAAGCAGCTGTGGGACAGCTGGGAAGAGGACGCTCTTGTTTACGACAGGGCGAATGAGGTGACGATCGATTCCAGCAAGGTGTACGAAATCGATTTTCAAGGCAAATACCATTCAGTCAAAGGGCCGCTGAACATCCCTAGACCGCCGCAAGGCTATCCGGTACTTGTGCAGGCAGGCTCGTCGGATGCCGGTAGGGAGCTTGCCGCGAAGTCGGCGGAGGTTATCTTCACGGCGCAGCAGACGCTGGGCGCTGCTCAGGAGTTTTATACGGACGTAAAATTGAGGCTGAAGAAATACGGACGCAAGCCGGAGCAGCTGCTGATTATGCCGGGACTAAGCCCGATCGTCGGAGATACAGAAGCAGAAGCAAGAGACATTGAGGAGGAATTCAACAGCTTGCTCAATACGAAGCAGGCGCTGCGCAGGCTGTCGAACTATTTTACGGTGGACTTGTCGGAATACTCGCTGGATGATCTCGTGCCGGTGGATAAAGCAAAGCCTTACGGAACGATCACGACCGGCATTACAAGCCGTCAAGAGGTCGTCGTGGACGCCGCCAGACGGGACCAGATGACGATTCGTCAGTTTATTGCCCGAAGCGCAGCGGGACACGGCCATGTTTCCTTTACAGGCTCGGTGCTGCAGACCGCCGATTTTATCGAGAAGTGGATTCGCGAGAACGGAGCCGACGGCTTTAATATTTTACCGCACATTTATTTCAAAGGGTTGGAAACGTTCGTTGATAAGGTCGTTCCAGAGCTGCAAAACCGCGGCCTGTTTCGGACGGAGTATGAAGGCAGGACGCTGCGTGAAAATCTCGGGCTCGCCCGGCCGGAAAATGCGAACAAAGCGATTTGGGCGCTGCGCAAGGAGAACGAGAAGAAGCAGGCTCATAGCGGCTAACTAATTATTGGGAGGAATCATAACATGTTTGTACAATATCGCCAATTGGGCGCAAGCGGGTTGAAGGTAAGTGAAATCAGTCTCGGAAGCTGGCTTACGTATGGTGGCTACGTAGAGCGCGAGAACGCGGTAAAGTCGATTCAAACGGCTTACGACCTCGGCATTAATTTCTTTGACACCGCCAACGTATACGCGAAGGGCGAGGCAGAGAAGGTTGTGGGGGAAACGCTCCGGGCTTATCCCCGCGAATCGTATGTGCTTGCAACGAAGGTATACGGAAAAATCGGCGACGGGCCGAATGATCGCGGCTTATCCCGAAAGCATGTGATCGAATCGGCAAACGCAAGCTTAAAGCGCCTTGGTCTCGAGTATGTGGATGTTTTCTACAGCCACCGCTTTGATACGGAGACGCCGCTGGAAGAAACGCTTCGCGCATTCGAGGACTTGGTCCGCCAAGGCAAGGTCCATTATGTCGGCGTCAGCGAATGGACGGCGGCGCAAATTACGGAAGCCTTTGCGATTGCGGACAAATATTTGCTCGACCGCATTGTGGTTAACCAACCGATCTACAACTTATTTGAGCGTTACATTGAGAAGGAGATTATTCCCCTCGGGCTCAAAAAAGGCTTCGGCCAGGTTGTTTTCTCACCGCTTGCGCAAGGACTGTTAACTGGTAAATATACAGCAGACAATCAAGTGCCTGACGAGTCTCGCGCGGCGAAGCATGAAAACTTTAAAAATAAAATTACAGAGGAGAAGCTTGTAAAGGTAGAGCAGCTGAAGGGTATCGCGGCTGAACTTGATATTACGGTCGGTCAGCTATCTCTTGCTTGGATTTTGCGTCAGCCGAATGTATCCAGTGCATTGGTAGGAGCGAGCCGTCCCGAACAGGTAGAAGAAAACGCGAAGGCTTCAGGTATCGTGCTTGACGGAAATACATTAGAGCGTATCTCCTCCATTATTGACAATGATCCGGCAGCTTCCAAAGGTAAATTCTAAAACCGATTGCATGGAATGAGACCGAATCCAGTAAAGTACGTTTTTACTGGATTTTTTCATGGAAAAAAATCCGCTGAGAAAAAGGGATGCAAATTCGGTATGCAAGGTTACCTTTGGTTGCGCAACTAATGATTGCCAATTAACGATATATCGTATATTATTCTAATTAATACGATATATCGTTAACGGAGGAGATTACGGAATGAAAGAAGGATGGCAGCCAGAGGAAAGATTATTTTTGCATCATGCAAATGAAAGAGACAACAATGGTTCAGGCAGGCGCTATTTCAGCCGCGGCGGAGTAAAATATGCGCTGCTGGAGCTGCTGGGGAAGGAGAGTATGCATGGCTATCAAATGATGAAGGCGCTCGAAGAGCAATCGGGAGGCACTTATAAGCCAAGTGCAGGCTCGATATATCCAACCCTGCAAATGCTGAGGGATCAGGGATTCGTGGAATCCTCGAAGCAGGACGGCAAGAAGATATTTGAGATCACGGAAGAAGGCAGGATTTATTTGCTTGAAGAGAAGGAAAGCGCCGTTGATGCTTCGGACCGCCGGGAGTTTAGCAGCCCGGATGAAGAGGGAGTGCCATGTGATCGGAACAAGCCCAATCGGCGGTTAACGCCTGCGGGCAAGGAACTGCTTCATTTACTGAAGGCAGCTGAGCGGACGGCCGTGAGCGATGCCGGCAAAGCAGTGCAGCTCCGCATCGTGCTCGATCAACTGCGTCTCGCGCTTCGCCAAATCGCTGTTGAAGCAGAAAGCAATGGCGAGGGGGATGCCTATGAGCAACAACCTTAACTCTGCTCCCACGTTCAGGCAGGGCGGCGGCATGAGAAAATTTGGAACGGGCGAGAAGGCAAAACCGGCAAGCATATACAGCATGTTCATACGGATCTATAAGCATGCCCAGACGCAGCTGCCTCTATTGATTGCTGCAATAGCCTGTGTTATCGCTATTTCGCTGCTGGAATTCATCGTGCCTCAATTGACTCGTTATACGATCGACCATATTATCCCGCACCAGCTGTTCAGCAAGCTTGTTCTGATTGGCGGAGGAGTATTAGGCTCGGCTGTCGCGTTAGGCGCCCTGCGGTATATCAGTACCTCGCTCATGGCCTCCGTCGGGCAAAAAGTGCTTTACAATCTTCGTAATGAGCTTTACCGCCATATGCAAAGCTTGGATGTTTCCTTCTTTGACCGCAATCGTACCGGCGATTTGATGTCACGCGTCACGAACGACGTAAGCATCCTTCAGCAGATGATTTCCTCCAGCATGATGCAATTATTTACCGATTTCTTTACCTTTACAGCCATTGCGGTTTATATGCTTTGGATAGACTGGAAGCTTACGCTGCTGCTGCTTGCGACCTTCCCATTTATGATTTTGACGACGAAAGTCTTTGGCAAGAGAATGCGATCGTCGTTCCGAACGGTGCAGGAGTCCGTGGCTGACGTCAGCGACCATTTGCAAAATACGCTGACGGGCATAAGGCTAATCAAAGCGTTTACCGCTGAGGAATACGAGTCGGAGCGGTTCTCCGAACGAACCCAGCGGAACATGGATGCGAATATTCAGGTGACCCGCTTGCGGGCCGCTTATGAACCTATTATCGATTTTCTTAATTTTCTTGGTCTCGCTATCGTACTGGTCTTCGGCGCATGGCTGGCTATGAAGGATCAGATGACAGTGGGCACCATTGTTGCGTTTATTGCTTATTTGCGTTTATTGCAAAATCCGGTTCGGCATTTTAGCCGCATCATGAACACGATTCAGCAATCGGCTGCCGCTTACGAGCGCATTATGGAAGTTATGAACACGAAAGCCGAGATCGTTGAGCGGGAAAATGCAAGCAGTCTTCCTGTTGTGAGCGGGCATATCGTTTTTAATCATATCGATTTTGCTTATTCGAGCGATTCAACCGTTCTCAAAGACTTTCAATTGGAGCTGGAGGCTGGCAAGGTGACCGCACTTGTCGGATCATCGGGTTCGGGCAAAACAACGATTGCGCATCTCATCGCTAGATTTTATGATCCGCAGTCTGGAGAAATAACGATTGACGGTTATTCATTAAAGGATGTCACGATAGCCTCACTTAGAGAGCAGATCGGTATTGTGTCGCAGGATATCGTCTTGTTTAACGGTTCGATTGCGGAAAATATTCGTTACGGCAATCATCATTCGACGGATGCCGAGGTTATCGCGGCGGCTGAAGCGGCGAATGCTGCCGGCTTTATCGATTCCTTCCCGCAGGGCTATGAGACGCAAATTGGCGAACGGGGAGTAAAGCTGTCAGGAGGGCAAAAGCAGCGGCTTTCTATTGCTAGAGCTATTCTGAAAAATCCCCGGATCATCATACTGGATGAAGCTACCGCTTCGCTGGATACAGAATCGGAGCAGCACATCCAGGATGCGCTGGCGCAATTGCTCCAAGGCCGGACCTGTCTCGTTATTGCGCATCGTTTATCTACCATTCAGAAGGCAAATCGGATTTACGTGCTGGAGCAGGGGCAGATCGTTGAACATGGAACGCATGACGAGCTGCTGAACCTCCAAGGCCGTTACAACCAGCTGTATGAATTGCAATTCCCGCAAACCGATGAAGCGTAACAAAAATACTCCATTTTAGGAAGTGATCGTTTTTTGAAATCAAAAAGAATATTGGCAGATTTTTTTCGGAAAACGTGGTATATCTACCTGATCTCAATTTTTTTCCATTTGATTTCTAACTTGATCAATGTTTTTTTTCCAAAGGTGCTGGGTCAGTTCACGGATAAGCTGCAATTGGGCGGATTAACGAGCAAGCTGATTGTGGACTACAGCTTGCTGCTGCTGCTGATAGGTGTCGGCCATGTACTGTTTAACGGCTTAGCGATGTATTTGGTTATGTATGTGGGAAGAAAATTCGAGTTTCTTGTACGAAGGGGATTGTTTAAGCATTTTACCGACATGAGCGAAAAGTTCTATTCGAAGAATGGCGTCGGCAAGCTGCTCAGCTACTTTATGAATGATGTCACCGCGGTTCGCGAGTCCATCTCTATGGGCGTCAATTCGACCGCAAACGCGACGATGCTGCTGATCGCGGCGATAACCATGATGCTGCTGAGCCATATACCCTATTATTTAATATTGGCTTCTGTCTTCCCGCTGCTGCTGATCCCGGTCATCGTTGTTTATCTCGGTCCTATTATTAGAAAGAGGTCACTTGAGGTGCAGGAAGCGCTGGGCACGATGACGGAAACCGCGGAAGAGCAATTCGGCGGGATAAGGGTGACCAAGAAATTTGCGGTCGAAGACATTATGAATGAGCGTTTTGGCAAAACCGTAGAGCAAATCAGGCATAAGCAATTGCGTCTGGTGCGGGTTTCATCATTCTTTCAGGCGTTGATTCCATTTCTGGGGGCAATCGCTTTAATTATCGGGCTTGCTTTTGGCGGCTATTTGACGATTACGAAGCAGATCACACTCGGTAATTTTGTTGCCTTAACGCTCTATATCCGAATGCTGATGAATCCGCTTCAGCAAATTGGTAACGTAATCAATTCCATTCAACGCTCGCGCGCTTCTCTGGAGAGGTTGAACGGCTTGCTCGCGCAGCAATCGGATATTGTCGAGCTGGATCATGCTAAGGCTGTAAATTTGGAGGATGCAGGGATCACTGTTCGGAATTTGACGTTCGCTTACGATCCAGGTTCGAATCCCGTCCTGCGAAATATAAGCATGAACGTGAAAGCCGGTACGACCCTAGGCATCATCGGCCGAACAGGCAGCGGTAAGACAACCTTGATGAAGCTGCTGCTCCGCACCTTTGATCCGCCTCCTGGCACCATTGTTTACGGGCAGACGGATGTGAGGGAGATGACGCTTGCGAGCTTGCGCAATCAAATTGCCTATGTACCTCAGGATGGCTTCTTATTCAGTACGACGATTAAAGAAAATATCGCATTCTCTAACAGAGAGCTTGACCTTGAAGCCGTTGAGGCTGCTGCGAAGCATGCCCAAATCTACGATAATATCATTGAGCTGCCGAATCAGTTCGAAACCAGGCTTGGCGAGCGAGGCTTAACTTTATCGGGCGGCCAGCGCCAGCGAACGAGCCTTGCGCGGGGAATCGTCAAAAATGCTCCTATTATGATTTTGGACGATAGCGTCAGTGCGGTTGATGCGGTGACGGAGAAGGACATTATTGAAGCGCTCCAAACCGATCGAAACGGCAAAACGACGATCATTATTGCGCACCGCATCAGTGCAATTAAACATGCGGATGAAATTATCGTACTGGATGACGGTATGATCGTGCAGCGGGGAACACATGCGGAGCTGCTCATGCAGCAAGGACTCTATGCTACGCTTCATGCTATACAGGAGGAGGGAAGTCAACATGCGACCGGCACAAGCCATTCATAATTGGCAGGCGGATCAGAAGGGTGATCCTAATCAGCCGGAACAGAAGCCGGAATATGTATCTGCCTTCCGCACGCTGTTCGGCTATGCAAAACCGCATTTGTGGGCATTCATCGGCGTATTTTGCTGTACATTGATAGCCATTTTATCGGATTTGCTGCAGCCTTTTTTGATGAAAATTGCGATTGATGATAATTTATTATCCGGCAAAAACGATTTCAAAGGCCTCCTTACGATTTGTTTTATTTATTTTGGTTTATCTTTGTCGAGTTTGCTTTTTACCTATTTTCAAAACAATTTGCTCCAAAATATCGGCCAAAGCATCGTGTCGCGTATTCGCAAGCAGTTGTTCGGACATATTTTGAAGCAGTCGATGCGCTATTTCGACCGCATGTCGAGCGGCAGTCTCATTACGCATGTCTCGAGCGATACCGAGGCGCTGAACCAATTTTTTAATCAAGTGCTGCTGAGCCTGTTCCGTGACGGGTTGACCCTTGTCTTCATTATCGTGATGATGTTTCAGCTGGACACGAAGCTGGCGCTGTATTGCTTAATCCTGCTTCCGATCATATGGGCAATCGCCATCGCCTTCCGTTCCTTCATGCGTACGACCTATCAGCTTGCAAGAACGAGATTGTCCCGTTTGGTGGCTTTTGTAGCGGAGAATTTGTCAGGCATGAATTTGGTGCAGGTGTTCCACCAGCAAAAGGAGCAGGAGAAGCAGTTCAATGAGCGAAACGGCTTGTATTTCAAGGCGAATCTTCGGGAAATCCGTACGAATGTCGTGTTTGGCCGGACCTTTGATATTTTGAGCAATTTATCGATTGCGTTCGTAACGTGGATCGGCGGCAATGCCGTGCTCGGGCAGCAGCTTGAATTTGGGGTGCTGTATGCATTCATTACGTATATTCGCCAGTTTTTTCAGCCAATTAATACGATCACGCAGCAGTGGAATACGCTCCAGTCGGCTACGGTGGCCGTTACCCGAATTTGGAGCGTGTTTGAGAATAAGCCGGATGTGACGGATCGCGAGCTGGACCATGTGGATCTGCGGAAGGAAGAGCTGGGCGAAGACGCTGATGAACATCAGGCTTCTATGTCGAACCTCTGCCTGGAGCAGGTAAAAGGCCGGATCGATTTTAACCGGATCTCCTTTTCCTACGAGGAAGGGATACCGATTATCCGCGATCTGGACCTGCACATTAATTCCGGCGAGCTCATTGGCGTGGTGGGGACGACCGGCGCAGGCAAAAGCTCGCTGATCAGCTTGTTATGCCGCTTTTATGATGTGAAGGAAGGCAGCATACTTATCGATGAGACGGATGTACGAGACATTCCGCAAGCCACGCTGCACCGTCTGGTCGGGCTCGTGCAACAGGAGCCGTACCTTTATTCGGGCAGCATTATCGAAAATATAAGGATGTTCGATGAGTCGATCTCCCGCGAGGAGGTTATTCGCGCCTGCGAATTTGTTGGGGCGGATACGATCATCAAGAAGCTGAAGGACGGCTACGAGACGAAGCTGTCGGAGCGCGGCAGCGGCTTGTCGGCAGGCGAGCGCCAGCTGATCTCCTTCGCTAGAATTATCGTTTTTAAGCCAAAGGTACTTATATTGGATGAGGCGAGCGCGAATTTGGATTCCCATACGGAGCAGCTGATTCAGAATGCTCTGCAAGTCGTGTCCCAGGATCGGACGACAATTGTCATCGCGCATCGATTATCTACCATCATGCAGGCCGACCGTATCATTGTCATGAGCCATGGTGAAATCGTGGAGCAGGGCAATCATCAAGAGCTGCTTGAGCATGACGGTCACTACAAAGAGCTTTATGAGCATTCGCAAGGCAATGTTGCGGTGTAGCCGGCAGTAAGCTGCATTGCTCCACAAAGTATCGGCACGTGCCGCAGGGCCATTACTATAGCAGGAGGTAGATGTCATGAGTCTCGTCGTAAGCAATATTACCGATTTAATAGGGAGTACGCCGCTCGTTCGATTAAACAAAGTGGTGCCGGAAGGCAGCGCGGAAATTTATTTGAAGCTGGAGTTTTTTAATCCCGGCAGCAGCGTTAAGGACCGAATCGCGATTAGCATTATTGAAGAAGCTGAACGTGAAGGAAAGCTGAAGCCAGGGGATACGATTATTGAAGCAACAAGCGGCAATACGGGCATTGGCATCGCTTTGGTCGCAGCGGCCAGAGGCTATAAAGCGATTCTGGTTATGCCTGAGACGATGAGCTTGGAGCGCCGCAATCTGCTGCGGGCTTACGGGGCTGAGCTGGTGCTTACCCCGGGATCAGAAGGGATGAAGGGAGCGATTCGAACGGCGCAGGAGCTTCAAGCGAAGCATCCTGAATATTTTCCGGCGCTGCAATTCGATAACCCGGCCAACGTGAAAATTCATCGTGAAACGACCGGTCCCGAAATCGTAAGGGCGATCGAGTCGCTTGACGGCAAGCTGGACGGCTTTGTAGCGGGGGTAGGTACCGGCGGCACGATCACGGGCGCGGGCGAAATATTGCGCGAGCGGTTCCCATCCATTCAGATTGCGGCTGTTGAACCGGCCTCCTCCCCCGTTTTATCGGGAGGATCGCCAGGGCTGCACAAGATCCAAGGTATTGGAGCGGGCTTCGTTCCATCGATTTTGGATACAAAGGTGTATGATGAAATCATACAGGTAACCAATGAGGATGCCTTCGAAACGGCGAGAAGAGTAGCGAAAGAGGAAGGCATCTTAGGCGGCATCTCTTCAGGGGCGGCCGTGTTCGCAGCCATTCAATTGGCGCAGAAGCTGGGCACGGGCAAACGGGTTGTCGCGGTCATTCCGAGCAACGGCGAGCGTTATTTATCGACGGTGCTGTATCAGCAGGAGCAGCAGCTCTAAGCGTATTCAAAGACGAGAATCACGGACAGCTAACGGCTTCATACGCCGGAAGGCTGTTCGTTTTTTTTGTTTAAATCTGCAGCCATCAGTCGCTAATCGTTAGTAGTTAGTCGTTAGTTGTTAGATTTGATAGATGGAATTTCTCCCTTTAAAATGATAGATTTCTGCTTTTAAAGGAATTTAGATGGAAAAGTTCCATCTAATTCTGTGCAATTAGGAGAATCTGATGCGAAACCGATGGATTAACATGAAAAATTCCAGTTATTTCAAAATATCGGTTGAATAAAGCTAACTTAGCCTGAGAAATTCCAGTTAATTAATAGAGTGGGGAAATCAGGAATCTGATACGGGGCAACAGCATCAGAAAGTCCGCGCCTACTAGAAAGCTTGCCTAATCGATCCGTATCCTATTAAAATGAGTGAAGCGAACATAGGGCCGCACTGGCCGCTTTCTCAAACTCTAGAATAGAAAGAAGCAGATGCAGCAATGAGTATTTTCCTTCATATCCTCATGACCAACGTACTTCCGATGGCCTTTATGATCGGTCTCGGCATCATTATTCAAAGAGCGTTCAAGCTGGATATCAAAACCTTATCCAAGCTGAACTTTTATTTGTTTTCGCCGGCAATCATGTTCGATTTGCTTTATAAAACCGATATTTCCGCGCAGGTTATCGGAAAAATCTTGTTTTTCTTCCTGATTTTCATGCTTGCACAATATTTCATCGTTGAGGCTGTCATTCGAATTAGAGGCTATCAGCCCAGCATGAAAAGCGCGATGCGCAACAGCGTTCTGTTCTATAACAGCGCGAATTACGGCATACCGCTTAATCAGCTGGCTTTTGCGGGAAATGAAAAGACGCTCGCCATCCAGGTATTAATTATGATGGTGCAATCACTGGTGCCGAACACGTATGGCATTTATAATGTCAACGCGCATAAAGCCGACATGCGCGCCATTTGGCGGACCATATTGTCCATGCCGATCATTTACGTCATTCCGCTGGCTTTCTTATTGCGGGGCTTCGAGGTGGCGATCCCGCAGCCGCTGGCTACGCCGATCGAATATTTATCTTCTGCCTTTATTGGCACGGCGCTAATTACATTAGGCGTTCAGCTTGGCAATATGGAATGGAAAATCAATCGATCCCTTCTCATCGACGTCAGCTTATCGGGTATGCTGCGACTCGTTGCGGGCCCATTGCTTGCATGGTTAATTGTGTGGCTAATGGGTCTCGATAAGCTGACCGCTGCTGCGCTTATCGTTTCCTCTGCCGTGCCGACATCGCTAAGCAGCGTTTTGCTGGCGGTAGAGTTTGATAATGAAGCGGAATTTGCTTCGCAATCGGTATTTGTTTCCACGATTTTGAGCATTATTACGGTCACGGCGGTCATATTCTTTTTAAAGTTGGATGTATAATGCCGGTAAAGTCTATTAGTCTAGCTGCGCTAGTCTGATAGGCTTATTTTTTTGCTTGTACATCAAGATGGGTGAGGTTAAAATGGAAAAAGATATAAATGTAAACGTTTTATTGGAAACGGAGGATTACCTTAAAATGCTGCCAACGACGCATGATATCATTCATGCAAGCGCTTTAAAAAGAACGTTCGGACGTGGAATGGGAGCAGTCACCGTATTAAAAGGGGTGGATTTATCCATACCCGCCGGCAAGCTGATCGCGTTTAAAGGAAGATCAGGCTCCGGGAAAACGACGCTTATTAATTTACTAAGCGCCTTGGACCGTCCCACAGAAGGTCAAATCACGTTTGCAGGCCGCGATTTGACAGCGATGTCGAATCAAGAGAGGGATAAGGTTAGACGCAATGAAATGGGACTTATTTTTCAATCCTTCGCTCTCATTCCTCTTATGTCTGCCTATGAAAACGTGGAATTCATATTAAGAGTTTCCGGTATGGCGGCGAACGGCCGGAAGGAAGCAGCCGTTGAAGCCTTGGAGCAGGTCGGCTTGACGGGACGCATGCATCATCGTCCTTTCGAGCTCTCGGGCGGGGAGCAGCAGAGAACGGCAATCGCAAGGGCTATTGCCCATAAGCCGAAGCTTTTGCTGGCCGATGAGCCTACTGCCGAGCTGGACAGCCGCACGGGCCTGCAAATTATGAAGGTATTTCGCGATTTGGTAGAGACGGCAGGCATGACGATTATCATGACGACGCATGATCCTGCCATTATGGAAATTGTTGACCATGTTTATGAATTGGAGGATGGACAAATTGTCGCAAAAGCTTAAGCCGCTGCTAGGCTGGTCATTCGCGCTGCTTCTTAGCGCTTCACTTACGGGGTGTTCCTTGCTTCCTGCTGAGGAGGAGGCATTAAAGCCGCCTCTCGTTAAACCTGCGCAAGAAAATTATCGCACGGTCACGGTTGAGAAAGGGACGATTACGCAAGAAATTAAAGGAAGCGGCAGCCTTGAATCGACGAAGTCCGAGATTGCCCAGTTTACGGGCCAAGGCGGCCGCATCGCGAAGATGATGGTGACCGCCGGCGCGCAGGTGAAGAAGGGCGATGTCCTTGTTCAGCTTAACGTTGACGGATTAGATATTCAATTAAAGGAGCAGCAGCTCGCGGTTGCAAGGGCGAAGCTGTCGTTTAAGCAAGCCAAAGCAGGCGCAGACAGCGATGCGATCAATATCGCTAAGCTGCAAATGGAGATCGAGGAGTTAAAACTGGAGAGGCTAATGGCCACCTTCAATAGCAAGCAGCTTGTTGCCGGTATGGACGGACAAGTTACGTTTGTTGAGGAACTGGAGGAGGGCGATTTTGTCGAGGCGTATCAGACGCTTGTCATTATTTCCGATCCTTCGAAGCTCCGTGTCGCGCTCAGGGTTGAGGCAGGTGCAGAAATTAGCAGCGTAGATGTGGGTTTCCCTGCTTTCGTTACCTTTGGCACACAAGAGCTTCAGGGAAAAGTGGTACAAACGCCGTCATCGGCTCCAACGACCTTGAACGAGCAGCTGCAGGATCGTTATTCCAAGACGCTGTTCATCGAAGTGCCGAAAGTGCCGAGCGATGCGAAGATCGGGGCGTTTACCGATGTGAAAATTATTTTGCAGCAGCGCGATGATGTTTTGAAGATCCCTCGCAGCGGTGTGCGCAGCTTCCTTGGCAGAACATTCGTCAGAACGCTGGAGGACGGCAATAAAATTCGCGAAATCGACGTGGAAACGGGAATTAAAGGGTCAACCGAAATGGAAATTACGAAGGGTCTCGAGGAAGGCGCGGTCGTCGTGCTGCAGTAATAGAACGAGCTTTTGCCGATTGCTTATCTACAGCCGTTGACGCTTGGGAGGTTTTGAAGTGGCTTTGTTTGTCATGATTATACGAAAAATGGTGCAAAATAAGTGGTTGGTTGCTAGTTTGTTTATCGGCCTGGTGATGTCAGTCGCACTCGTCAGCAGCATGCCGATTTACTCAGAGGCTATTTTGTCGCGGATGCTGGTCAAGGACTTAGAGACGATGCAGACCCAGAAAGGCGTTTATCCCGGAAACCAATACAATAAATTGTTTTACACGAAAGAAACACCAGAGAAAATGAATAAGATCTATACGCAAGTGGACCGCTACATTCAGGAGCAGGCTGAGGCCAGCTTTCAAATTCCGGTGCAGCAGCTTGTCGTGGATATGCAATCGAAATCAATGAAGATCAGGCCGCAAAATGATCCTGATCCGAGTTCGAAGAAGTCGGTTAAGACCATGACGCTGCGCTCATTCTCTGATCTAGAGGAGCATATCAAGCTGACTGACGGAAGAATGCCGGCAGAGCAGCAGCCAGTCGATGGCGTTTATGAAGTGCTTGTGACGGAACGGGGCCTCATACAATTCAAAACGGTTCTGGATTCAGAATTTTTTGTCGATGACGATAAAATTGCCGGGGAAATAAAGTTTAAGCCGGTAGGTGTTTTTCAGAAGAAGCTGGATGATGATCCGTATTTCAGAGATACGGACCTGAGCGAGCTGAGCGGAAGTTTTGTTATCAGCGACAAGATTGCGCAGCAGCATCTCATGCAGGAAGCCCGTTTTCCGGTAGCTTCGGTAGGCTGGTTCTTCGTGCTGGATTATTCCAAGCTTGAGCTAAGATTCGTAGATGACTTCATTCAGACGACCAACAAAATCCGCAACGTGATGCTAAACAACGTAACGCTTTATCAGACCGTTTCGGAAACGCCAGCGCTCGACACTATCTCCAAATATTTGGAGCGGGCGGAGCAGCTGAGAACGTTAATGTGGTCGCTGAATGTTCCCGTATTAATTATGCTTGGCTTCTATATGTTTATGGTATCGAATCTTATCGCCGACCGGCAAAAGAACGAAATTGCCGTCCTGCGCAGCAGAGGAGCGGCGCGCTGGCAGGTCATCACCTCCTATGCAGTGGAAGGAATTATTTTATGCGGCGTCGCATTTGGCATAGGCCCATTGCTCGGCGTAGCATTGACCGAATTGCTCGGCGCATCGAATGGATTCCTCGAATTTGTGCAGCGTGTCCGTCTGCCTGTCAGACTGACGGAGGAGGCTTACCGCTATGGAGCAATCGCATCCGCTGCCTGCTTTGTCATTATGCTTATCCCGATTATTATGGCGACCCGCGTCTCCATTGTCGGACATAAGCAGCAATTAGCCAGACTTTTGAAATCTCCGCTATGGCATAAAATGTTTCTTGATGTCATTGCGCTGGCCCTGGCTATTTATGGATTATACACATTCAAAAAAAGGCTGGCCGATCTGCAAAGCTTAGGATTGAATGCCGATGATTTGAACATTGATCCGCTGCAGTTTGTCGTTCCCGCGTTGTTTATTATGGGAGCGGGCTTACTCTTGCTCCGCTTGTATCCATGGGTGCTTAGGCTCGTGTACTGGATCGGTAAGAAGTGGTGGCCGCCATCCGTATACGCGACCTTGATCCAAGTCGGACGCTCCAGCACGCAATATCAATTCCTGATGATCTTTCTCATCATGACGATTGCGACAGGCGTATTCAGCGCTTCTGCGGCACGGACGATCAACAATAATACAGAGGACCGAATCAGGTATGGCAACGGCGCAGAGATCGTTTTGACGTCGCAATGGACTAATGACGCCCCGCCTCCTCCAGCTCCAGGGGCGCCGCAGCCGGAAACACCGGTCACGCAAGCGCCTGTACATTATTTGGAGCCCGCGTTTGAGCCTTTTAAGACGATTAAGGGCGTGGAGCATGCGGCAAAAGTGTTCAAAAAGGAAGCTGCCTTCAGCGTGAATGACAGCTCGGGGGCTGCAACGCTTATCGGCATTGATACCGATGAGTTTGGAGCAACGACTTGGTTTCGCGACAGCTTGCTTGATTATCCGATCAATGACTATTTGAATTTGCTCGCAGGCGACTCGCAAGCCGTGCTCATCTCAAAGACGCTTGCCGAGCAAAACAAGGTGAAGCCTGGCGATACGATCTGGGTGGGCTGGAGCGATGTGCCGCAGCAGCCGTTTAAGGTGTACGGCATTATCGATTATTTCCCTACGTTTAATCCAAACCCAGCCGTAGGCAGCGTGGATGCGAGCGATGAGTCGCCAGCTGGTAACGCGCCTATGCTGATCGTAGGACATTTGCCGCGCATACAGGTACAGCTTGCCCTCGAGCCATACGATGTCTGGATCAAGCTGAAGCCCGAGGTAAGCACGGCTGACTTTTATGAAGGACTCAAGGAATCAAAGCTTCCGATCACGAACATCGTGAATACGAGAGAAGCACTCGTGAATGCCAAAAATGATCCGTTTCTGATGGCGTTGAACGGAATTTTGACCTTAGGCTTCGTACTGTCCATTCTCGTGAGCTTTATCGGGTTTTTATTGTACTGGGTATTGTCGCTGCGGGGCAGAACGCTGCAAAACGGTATACTGCGGGCGATTGGCTTATCGCTTAAACAGCTTATCGGAATGCTTGCGGTTGAACAGCTGCTAACCTCGGGCGTTGCCGTTCTCATTGGAATCGCAGTCGGAAACGTGGCGAGCCGATTGTACGTGCCTAATTTTCAAATTGCCTTTAATCCGAGCAGCCTTGTACCGCCGTTCAAGGTCATGTTCGACGCTTCGGATTTAATGCGCATCTATTTGCTTGTCGGCTTCATGCTGGTCATTGGGCTTGGCATACTGGCGTACATGCTGTCGCGCCTGCGTATCCATCAAGCGATAAAGCTAGGGGAGGATTGACGGATGATACATTGCGAAGGGCTTGTCAAAATATACAAAACAGCCGACCTAGAGGTATTCGCCCTGCAAGGCCTCGATCTTCATATTGAAAACGGCGAGCTGATGGCCATTATCGGCAATAGCGGCAGCGGCAAATCGACGCTTCTAAATATGCTGGGCGGATTGGATCGCCCAACGGCCGGCAAGCTGACTGTTGACGGAAGAGATATGCTGAAGTTTAAAGAGCGCGATTTCGTGCGTTATAAGCGGGAAAGCGTCGGATTCGTCTGGCAAAATAATGCAAGAAATCTAATCCCTTATTTGACGGCGCTTGAGAACGTGGAGCTGCCGATCCTCCTTACGGGGAGCCGCAAGCGTTGGCGGGCCAAAGAGCTGCTTGATGCGGTGGGTCTTAGCCACCGGGCTTCGAACAAGCTGTATGAATTATCGGGGGGAGAGCAGCAGCGGGTCGCGATCGCTATTGCGCTGGCGAATCATCCCAAGCTGCTGCTTGCTGACGAGCCGACCGGATCGGTGGATTCGCGTATGGCCAATCAAATTCTCGACTTGTTCCGCGAGCTGAATCGAACGATTGGCATTACCGTTGTCATCGTTACGCATGATCCTGAGCTGGCGAAGAAGGTGGATCGCGTAGCCGCTATCCGCGATGGCAAAATTTCTTCAGAGATGCTGCGTAAACGCTCGTATCTTGAAGAGCTGGCGGAGCTGGAGGAAGCAGATGAGGAAGAGGGCACCCATGTGGAGTATGCCGTGCTTGATAAAGCAGGCCGCTTACAGGTTCCGGCCAACTATCTCGAATCCATCGGCGTGAAAAACTCCAACAAGCTGCGCGTAGAGCTGGGAGAAGGCAGAATCGTGCTGCTGCCTCCGGAGGRGAAAGCTGAGTAAGAAAACAGAGGGAGATCAGCATAAGGCAAGGAAAATGCTGTTCTTCCATTAAAGGCTGTGCGAGGCGGAAATCGACCTTTGCTCAGTCTTTTTTTTATGTTTATAAGCTGCTAGATGATAAAAATTAATTTTAATTATAGGACTGGGAATACAAGGGAATAAATGCTATTATAAAGAAGGGTAAACTGTAACTAAATTATATACCGAATATAGAGGAGGAGTCCATATGTCTAATGCCAAAAGCGAAACGTCGGTTGAAGCGTTGTTTAAGCCTTTCTCATCCAAAAATCTAGAGGTTGCCAATCGAATTGTTATGGCGCCGATGACCAGGGGGTATTCACCGAACGGAGTGCCCAGTGAGGATGTCGCTGCTTATTACCGTCGGAGGGCGGAAAACGGAGTCGGCCTGATCATTACGGAAGGAACGCTTATAAATCATCCCGCCGCAGGAGCGAGCCCGAATTGGCCTAGCTTTCACGGAGAGACTGCTTTAAGTCATTGGTCAAACGTAGTGAACGCTGTGCATGAGGCTGGAGGAAAGATTATTCCGCAGCTATGGCATGTAGGATTGACGCGTAAAATTGGAGATCTTCCTAATCCGGAGGCATTGCCGATCGGACCATCGGGACTAAATCTTTCCGGAGAAAAAGTAACGGAGCCGTTAACGGAAAATGAGATCGCCGACGTGATTGCAGCATTTGCGCAGGCCGCGGCCGATGCCGCTAGAATCGGCTTTGACGGCATTGAGCTGCATGGCGCGCACGGTTATTTAATCGATCAGTTCTTCTGGGATAGAACAAATAAGCGTACAGATCGTTACGGCGGTGATTTGGCAGCCCGTACACGTTTTGCAGTTGAGGTTGTGGAGGCGTGCCGCCGTGCTGTCGGAGCCGATTTTCCGATTGTGCTGCGTTTTTCCCAGTGGAAGGGCGGACATTATACGGCAAAATTAGCCGAGTCGTCCCAGCAGCTTTCGCAATTTTTGACACCGCTCGTTGATGCGGGAGTCGATGTATTTCATAGCTCTACGCGCCGTTACTGGGAGCCTGAGTTTGAGGGTTCCGAATTGAATTTGGCAGGGTGGACAAAGAAGCTGACTGGAAAACCGACGATAACCGTCGGCTCAGTCGGTCTCGACAATGAGTTTGGAAGCAGCACAGGAAATACGGCAAAGCCATCTTCTTTAGCCGGATTACTGGAAAGGCTGGAAAACGAGGAGTTTGATCTCGTGGCAGTCGGCAGAGCTCTGCTGGCCGATCCGGAGTGGGCGGCAAAAATACGCGACGGTCGTACGGATGAGCTGCAGGACTTCGATACGAATGCGTTAAGATCTTTAAGCTAATATTGCGGACGGAAATCCAACGGTTTTCTCTATTACGCTGAAAAAAAGAGCTGTGCGCCTCGAGGCGCACAGCTCTTCTTTTAAAATATAAGAAAGTATAAATTTTAACCTTATACAATGCTTATATTTCATCGCGAAACGAGCTTCTGCCGCTAAAGACGGCGTCAGCCGTTTACACTTGACGCTCTATTATAAGCTTCTTTAGGCAAGCGTCGTCCGATCCTCTTGAGCCACCTTCGTATAATAGAGCTTAAAGATGAGATCCTGATTATAGTTGCCAAAGCCAGACCCGAATAAGGTGAAACCTCCGATGTGCTCGGCATCCTCAAGAATGGCAATACGGAAGGTCCAGTGGCTGTTGCTGATGTCAATCTCGTCGAGACTAACATCGGATAGTTTGAGACCGTCCATATAAGTCCCGTCTTTCTTAATAATAAGCCGCTTCAATAATCCGAATTGGTTGACATCGTCAAACCACCATGGGGGATTAAGCTTGCCCTTTCCGCCGTAATCGGCAGGACTCGTCCACATGCCGACTTTGACGCCATTAAAGAAGAACGTAAGATCCGAAGGCCAATTCATATTGGTAAGCGGTGCTTCCGACGAGATTTCCATTGAAATTTCGAGCTCTTCCGGATTTTCGCTGCTGAGAAGGAAGTTCGGAATTTTATATTCAATGTAGCCTTGTGAGAACCATAAAATTTTGGCGTTGACGCGGTCCGGATCAAGAAAGTAACGCGGATCGTCGAAGATGCCGATAACTTTCTCGGTCGTGCAAATGCCGCAGGTAGGAACAATGCTTAGATCGGTATAGTGGCCAATGGATACTTCCGTTCTTCTGGATTCGCGATGAACGACATCCTTGCGCGGAAAAGCGATTTCAAGTCCGTCCATGCTAAGGGAGCACACCTTCTGTGCGGCGCCGCCTTTGCCTGGCGTCATTTCGGAACGGATAATGCCCGCCTTTTCCAGCTTCTTGACATGCATAGTCATAATCGCGCTGCTTAGCCCTAACGCTTCGGCAAGCTCACGAATGTTCATTGATTTTTTGGATAGCAGATGAATAATTTGGATACGAACATTACTTGAAATCGCCTCAAATATGGGCAGGCTTTGCTCTGATAGCTCGATTTTCAATGGATAACCTCCGAATGAGCGATATTATTAATACATATGTGAATGATTAGTTGGTGTGTATAGACTGTAATATACATGAAAACAGTCTAAATCACAAGGAATATTGCTAGAAACACCCGGATTTCATAGCGTAAAAAGATAACCATATTATAAATTAATTCGTTATGTCGTTTACTTGTAGGCAAATCCGCCTTTTTTTTGAATACGCTTTATAAAACATTGATTTTTTGGTAGCATAATTTATGATAAATGATATAACAAATCTCTTTTCATAAGAAGGGTGAACAATTACATGCAAATTAATCTATCGAATAAAACAGCATTAATTACAGGAGCGACCGGCGATTTGGGTCGGGTAATGGCACGTACGCTTGCTAGCTGCGGCGCTAACATCGTGCTTCATTATAATAATAACGAAGCTAAGGCGAGAGAGCTTTTGCAGGAAATTACCGATCTCGGAAGACAAGCGATGATCGTGCAGGCAGATGTAACGAACGAGCAGCATATTAATGAAATGAAAGCAAAGGTAACCGCGGAGCTTGGACATGTAGATATCGTTGTCGCGAACGCGGTTATCCAATATCAATGGACAAGCATACTGGAGCAGCCTATTGCCGATTATGTGAGCCAGTTCGAATCATGTGTGCTGCAAAGCGTCTATTTGGCCAAAGCATTCGTGCCTGCGATGATTGAACGGAAAGCAGGCAGAGTGATCGGCATAAATACGGAATGCGCGATGCAAAATTTTGTGAACCAATCGGCTTACACAGCCGGGAAACGCGGGATGGACGGCGTTTATCGCGTACTAGCCAAGGAGGCAGGGGAGCATCAGATTACGGTTAACCAGGTGGCGCCAGGGTGGACCATCAGCGATCGCGACCGTGCAAGCGGCATTGATGAAAACAATCCCTATGCGCAAAGCGTGCCGCTGAAGCGCAGAGGCACCGATCAAGAAATTGCCAATACGGTAGCATTTCTGGCTTCCGATTTGGCAAGCTTTATTACAGGCGCCTATATTCCTGTAAACGGCGGAAACGTCATGCCTGCCATCTAGAGAATGAGGGAGTAAGAGGATGAGTGTGAAAAAACGATTGTGGCGCATATGGGCGGCTTTTGGCGGAATGAGGATGGAGAGGAAGCTGTTTATCGTCTTCCTGCTTCTAATTACGCTGCCGCTGGCGTTTATCGGCTACATTTCCTATAGCAATTATTCACGCTCGATCGAGGAAAAGACGATAGTCTATTCAACCAAAATGCTTGAAAATATGATGGTTCGAGTGGATGATTACATCGAGGACATGGTTCGTATTTCTTCGATTCCGGCTTATCAAGACGACATAAAGCAAAATTTAATCCGCTCGAATGCTTATTATGATCAGCGGCAGCAAACGGCTGGAAATAACAGCAGCCAGCTGCCGGATGATTTTGACCAGCTGCTTCTCATTCAGCGGGGGATAGAAGGAAATATCTCGTTCATCAATACGATAAAACGCGGTGCAAACTCCGTTTATATTTTTGATACGTACGGGAACGGCTACTATTCAACGGCAGGCGGCGGAATTCGGCTTAATGTAAAGGAGAGCTATGACTACTGGCGCGAGCGCGTAAAAACCTCAGGCGGCGAAGCATTGCTGTTCAGCACCCAGAAGTATACAAGCAATTTGCAGAGCGTCAGATATGCGTTTACCGTCGTCCGCAAGGTCATTGACAAGTCGCTTAAGCCGATTGGCTTAATTGCCGTTGATGCGAATATTAGCGTCATTGAAGACCAAATGAGCGAGCTCGATAAGGTAACGAACGGGAAATCGGTTATTATCGATGAGCTTGGGAATGTCGTATACGACAGCGACAAATCTCGCATGGCAACGAATATTGCGGATGATAGCGCGGTTGGACTGGCAAAGGGCGCCAAAGGCAGCTTTTATTTTGAACGCGACGGTGTAAACCAACTATATATTTATACGACATCGCCCAACACGAATTGGAAGGTTATGACCGCAATTCCTGACAGCGAGCTCACTAAGGATACGATTGTAATACGCAGAGTGATTTGGATTGCAACGATTGTTACAATAATCGTCGCGCTCTTCATTTCATTTGTCTTTTCGTTCGCGCTAACGAATCCGCTGCGCAAGATGATGCGCTTGATGAGAAATGTGCAGGAAGGCGATTTTAACGTACAGTTCCAGGTTAAATACCGTGACGAGGTTGGACAGCTGGGTACGCAGTTCAATCGGATGATTGTTCGGATCGATCATCTCATTCAAGATATTTATGTAATCGAGAAGAAGAAGAAGGAAGCAGAGCTGCATGCGCTGCAGAGCCAAATCAATCCGCATTTTATGTATAACACGCTGGAGTCGATTCGAATGGCAGCCGAGCTGAACGACGATCAGATCGCCGCCGATATGATTGCTATACTTGGAAAGCTGCTGCGTTACAGCATCAGCGACCTGCATGAGGAAGTTACCTTGGATAACGAGCTGCTGCATATGCGGAATTATGTGGAAATGCTCAATTATCGGTATCCGAATCGTTTTCGCTTGGTTACCCGCGTGCCGGAAAACTTGTTAAGCTATCCCATTATTAAACTTGTGCTGCAGCCGATTGTCGAAAATGCGATTTATCATGGCATGGATGACAACAAGCCGTGTATGCGGATCGAAATCAGCAGCGAGCAGACCTCCCAAATCATTTGGCTCCGGATCAAGGATGATGGGCTCGGCATGGACGAGGAGACTCTAGAGCGCCTAAATCGTTCTTTGGCTGGGGCAGAGGAAGCGGTTGTGAAACGGAAATCAGGCGGTATTGGCTTGAAAAATGTAAACGAACGCATCAAGCTCCACTATGGAAATACCTACGGACTGAAGGTAACGAGTGAATGGGGCATAGGCACCGAGGTGATTTTACAGCTTCCAATTGAATTAGGGAGAGAAGCAGAATGAACAAATACAGGTCCATTATAATGCTTGTGGTTCTGTTATGCGGCCTGTGTATCGCAGGCTGCGAGAATAATTCACCCGGAAACGGAGCGGGATCCAAACCTGAGAAACAGACCGAGCAGGAAAACCGGAACGTGACGCTTAGAGTGCTGACCAATCGCGTTGATCTTGTGGAGAACGGCGTATTCAAAAAATATGCGGATCGATTCTCCGAGCTTCATCCCGGCGTAACCGTGACCTTCGAAGGCGTGCCGAACTATGCGAGCGATATTATGGTCCGGTTGTCCACTCGTAATCTGGGTGATGTGCTGCTGCTGCCAAACAATATTAAAAATGAGAATTTGCCCGATTATTTCGAACCGCTAAATGACAGCCTGTTTGAAAATATCCGCTTCGCTGATTTTAAAGCTTATGCCGGAGCCCGTTACGGCATTGCTACGGGTGCTTCGACGACGGGGATCGTCTATAACAAGGATGCCTTTAGAAAGGCCGGAATCACGGAGATTCCCGTAACGCTGGATGCGTTTTATGCTGCTTGCGAGCAGTTGAAGAATGCGGGTATCCTGCCTGTATATTTGAACTATGGAGCCCAATGGCCGCTTATGACATGGGGCGAGGATTTGGTCAGCTATATGACCGGCGATGCCGATTATTTAAACAATATGGTAAACGAAGATGCGCCTTGGCAGATTGATAACCCTTGGGGTCAAGCGATTACAATCGTAAAAACGTTAATCAATCGCGGTTATGTAGAGAAGCAGATGATGTCTAATCAGTGGGAAACCTCCAAAACAGAGATTGCGGACGGCAGAGCGGCTATGTATTTAATGGGCAACTGGGTCATTAATCAAGTTATCGCTGCTGGAGCAAAATCGGAAGATATCGGTTTTTTTCCGTTTCCGTATGACAATAGCGATAAGCGTTATGCGCCATTAAGCCCGGATTGGTTTGTCGGCGTGAGCAAATTTAGCGACAATAAGCAGCTGGCTGAGGCGTGGGTGAAGTTTTTCATAAATGAGTCCGGCTATGTCGATGACTCCGGATTTTTGCCTGTCAACGAGGAGAAGCAGCCTTCCTTGCCGCAGTTCCAGCAGTTTTTATCCTATAATATCGAGCTGCTGGAGCGCCGGGTTCCGAATGATTTATTGCTCGAGATTGCTAATTCGGCGCAAATTTCTTTTTGGTCAGGCGATTTTATCCAGGAATGGATTGCCGCTCCTGATTTGCAGAAGGCATTCGATAAATATAACGAGCTATGGAAAGCAGCACGAACCATTACCGAAAGTTAAGGTGGAGTTTTGTAATGTCAAAGAAGGTCACGATGCAGCAAATTGCCGATTATTTGGGAGTATCCAAGTTTGTCGTTTCCAAGGCGCTCTCCGGTAAAGGCGGAGTCAGCGAGGCTACGCAGGAGCGGGTTATTCAAGCAGCATCACAGTTAGGCTATTTTTCCCAAAAGAACGCTTATGTTAAGACGATGAAGCTGGAGCAGCTGCCCAAAATCCCTGCTGCGGGTAAACAGTCGGTGCTCGTGCTGATGCCGAACATTCGCTTTCAAACGAAGGAGTCGCTCTATTGGGGACGCATTCTAGACGGCATAGCTTCCAGATTGGAAGAGGGCGGCTACGGCATGGTTATTGTCTCGGAGCAGAGCGTCGATCATTTCCTGCATTTCTTAAACCCTAACGGTATATTGGGGCTGGTCGGCGTGGGTGAAATCTCGACACCGCTGCTGCTGGAGGTACATCGTATCGGCCTGCCAATGGTTCTCGTCGATCATGAGGACATGCTTATTCCTAGCGATACGGTATTCACAAACAATTATGAATCAATGTACCGCCTTACAAAGCATTTAATGGGCAAGGGGCATACGCAGCTATGCTTTATCGGTGATGTGAACTATTCACGAAGCTTTAAGGACCGCTTCTTGGGCTTCCGCAGCGCGCTGGAGGAGCAGACAGAGGAAGTGTCCCGTTTTGCCATCAGCAGTGAATGTTATTTGCCGGTTGAGGGATTCGAGCATGAACAATTTCTAGAGCCGATTAAACAGTGGGCCATGAAACGGATAAAGGCGAAGGCCCTGCCTACTGCTTTGCTTTGTGCCAACGATATGATTGGAATTGGCGCGGTAAAAGCACTGCAGGAGCTCGGCGTATCGGTGCCCGAGGAGGTATCGGTCACAGGTTACGACAATATTGATGACTCTTTCCGGATGACACCCGCTTTGACAACCGTGCATGTACCTAAGGAAGCGCTTGGGAAACGTGCGGTTGATCGGCTTATCAGCCGAATCGAGAGCAAGCAGGAACCGATGGAGAAACTTCTGGTTGCGGGAGAACTGCTTTATCGGGAGTCTACGGGGCAGGTAAATCCAAGTTTTGTGAGGTAGCAGATGGAGAGAAAAGAAGACTGTCTAGAAAGGCTGATTGCCTTTTTTGGATGGTCTTTTCGTTTTATAGGTGGCGGAATGCCAGTGCTGCGCGGTGAAGACAGGCGCTTTATAAACTTATCGTCTGAAAAAGACCAGCAAATGCTTCAGGGGTATCACATAAAAAGTCCGGTTTTGCTGCAGCCAGCAAGGGGGCGGAATCAAATCCCCACGTCACTGCAGCGATCTTCACCCCAATCTTCTTGCAAGCTAGTACATCACGTTGTTCATCGCCTACGTAAAGCATATGGCTGCGGTGAATCTGTAATTTTCGAGCCATGCTTGTAATTGCCTTATGCTTACCGAAAAGATTCGTGGCTGAATGAATGAAATCAAAGGAGGGAAACTCATTAAAGTCAAGAAACTGCTGGATATTTTCCGATGTGTTGGACGAAAGAATCCCAAACGAATAGCCATTTTCTTTAAGTGACAAAAGAACATCTCTTATACCCTCAACTGGCTGCAAGTGAACAGCTGCCTTCTTATATTCGCGTTTCCCTTCGAAAACCAACGCTGGGAGCTTCCGTAGAGGAACATTTAGAGCTCGTAAACGATCTGGAATAGATAAGCCCGAAAGATATGCAATATCATGGTTGTTAATTTTTCGGCCACCATAGCTTTCTGAAAGCTCATTAAAAAGTTGGATAGCCAACTTTTTCGACTGAACAAGCGTTCCGTCAAAGTCAAAAATAAGATAGGGTTTCAACATCATACACCTAATTCCCATGTTTTTTCATATTAACTTTACTAGACTCAATAAACATCTACAAGGCTGCTGATATGATCGGCAACCTTTGTTCCTCCTAACGGCGTTAATAAGATCTATTAAGAAAAGGAATGAAAGAGGAGTACATAACCCGTTTCGAGGAAGGCCTGCAGGTTATTACGTTGAATCAGAGAATATTCAAGAAGTGAAAGATAAGACCAAAAGTGGGCTAAAGAAATACATCTTCGTGCATACCCCGAATATCTTAGGCTATATACAAAGTAGGTCAGGAGGTATTCGTTTGGAATACAAAGGGTCATCCGCTTATGACAACACTGATTTTTTTGTTAACTACTTATCGAGAAGAAACCGCGCAGACAGTCCAAACAACATCATTGAAAAGCCTGTACTGCTTGAGCTTATTGGCGATGTCGTCGGTAAACAGGTGCTTGATTTGGGTTGTGGGGATGCTGGCTTCGGATACGAGCTGCTCAAGCTGGGATGCGGCTTCTATGAGGGTGTGGAAGGCTCGGTTAATATGGTAAATGAGGCGAGGAACAAAGTAGATTCAGCCAATAGCAAGATTCATCATGCTGCAATGGAGAGCTGGAATTACCCCGCTCAGCAATACGATTTGGTGATTTCACGGCTGGCATTACATTATTTGCAAGACCTCAAACCAACGTTTGATCAAATCCGCCGTGCATTAAATTCCAAGGGCAAATTTATTTTTAGCGTACAACACCCCGTCTTAACTTCATCGATGAAAAGTGCTGCAGCATCTGGAAAGAAGTCGGACTGGATAGTCGACGATTATTTTGAAATGGGTAAGCGTACTGAACCTTGGATTGGTGAAAGTGTAATCAAATACCACAGAACCTTCGAGGAATATTTTCAGTCGTTGAAGCGCGCAGGGTTTCAAGTTGAGGATGTTAGGGAATGCACGCCGAATTACCAGATGTTTAACAGTGAGGAAGAGTATCAGAGAAGGATGAGAATCCCGCTTTTTCTTGTTTTCAGCTGCACAAAATAAATCCAAAGCAGGATCGGTAAATACAGATTCTGTGATCATCCTTTAAATATTTCCAAAGAACCCTTCTGCAACTATTGCAGAAGGGTTCTTTGATGTATTGGAGAAGTGCGGAGCAAATTCAATCTTTCATTTTGAATTCTCTTTACAGGGGCGTTCTTGATTGATAGAATAATCTCACCTAATTGTTAACCTTAAAAATAAAATTTAGGTTAACAATTAAATGATAGATGGATGGTGATCATTGTGGCAACGGATTACGAACGGCTTGCATCGCTAAACAAGAACCACTTATGGCATCCTTTTACTCAAATGAAAGACTACAACAACTCTGATCCGCTTGTTATTGAACGTGGTGAAGGCATTATGCTGTATGACGTCCATGGAAGGGCGTATTATGACGGGTTCTCATCCGTTTGGCTCAACGTGCATGGACATAACGTCCCGGAGCTGAATCAAGCGATTACGGAGCAGCTCGGGAGAGTCGCTCATTCCACCCTTCTCGGGATGGCCAATGTACCGGCAATTGAGCTTGCAGAGAAGCTGGCGGAGATCACACCAAAAGGTTTGAACAAAGTGTTTTATTCCGATTCCGGAGCAACGGGCGTCGAGATAGCGATCAAAATGGCGTTTCAATACTGGCATAACAAAGGGGTAAGGAGCAAGAAGACATTTATTACCATGAATCAAGCGTATCACGGAGATACGATCGGTGCGGTAAGTGTCGGTGCGATTCCCCTATACCATGACGTGTTCCGCCCTATGCTGTTTCCCTCGCATGTGATTCCTTATCCCTACGCCTATCGCCATGAGGGAGGTGAGGCTCAGGCATTGGAGGCTACGCTAACCGCGCTGCGTCAATTGCTAGAGACCCGGGCAGATGAGATTGCGGCTCTTATTGTAGAGCCGATTGTACAAGGAGCAGGAGGCATCGTTGTCATGCCGCCTTACTGTTTACGAGAGATGGCTGCGCTTTGCCGTAAGCATGATGTGCTGCTTATCGCCGATGAGGTAGCGACCGGATTCGGCCGAACGGGCGAAATGTTCGCTTGTGATCTCGAAGACGTATCGCCTGATTTGATGGTGATCGGAAAAGGGCTTACCGGCGGCTATTTGCCTGTGGCAGCGACGCTTGCGACCGATGAGGTATATAACGCGTTTTATGCAGATTACCAAGAGCAGAAAACATTTTTTCACGGTCATAGCTTTACAGGGAATCCGCTCGGTTGCGCCGTTGCTTTGGCCAGTCTGAAGCTGTTTGAAGAGCGGAGCATCATAGAAGGAGTGAGAGCAAAGGCGGCATTCGTCGAGCATAAGCTCGCAGACCTGAAGGATCGCCCGCATGTCGGCGAAATCCGGCAAAAGGGACTGATGATCGGAATTGAGCTCGTCCGCGATAAAGCATCACGCGAGCCGTACGATTGGGCAGAGCGGGTCGGCGTTCGGGCAAGTTTGCGGGCCAGAGAGCTCGGAATGTTAACAAGACCGCTTGGCAATGTGATGGTCTTCATTCCACCGCTGGTCAGTACCGAGGCCGAACTCGATGCCATGACGGATATTTTGGCGGAATCGATTGTTAGCGTTACCGAAGGCGGTTCAGTTAAATGAGCCGTATAAACGCTGAAACAACAATACGCGGAATATTTGTGACAGGTACGGATACCGGCGTGGGAAAAACGGTTGTGTCGTCAGCCATAGCCGCAGTGCTTCGAGTTGAAGGGATGAATACCGGTGTCTGGAAGCCGGTCCAGTCGGGAGCATCGATTGGCAGCGGAGTGACCGATGCTGAACGGCTGCTGCAAAGCACGGGAATCGATGACCGGCCGGAGGCGGTGGCTCCATTTTCATTTGAAGCTCCGCTTACGCCGCTGCTCGCAGCCAAGCATGCTGGTGTGACTCTCACGCTAAAGGAGCTGATCACCGCCGGCATCCCGCTCGCCAGCCGTTATGAGACGCTAATTATTGAGGGAGCGGGCGGTGTCGCTGTTCCGCTAACCGATGACGCCTTGGTGGCGGACTTGATCTCGGAGCTTCAGCTCCCTGCGCTCATCGTAGCCCGTTCCGGCCTCGGTACGATTAACCATACGCTGCTGACGGCGTCATTCCTGCAGCATCGCGGAGTACCGATTATAGGCGTCATCCTGAACGATGGCGAAATAACGGAGCCGCATGACGATCCGAGCGTGGCCACGAATGCGGAACTAATCGAGCGTTACAGCGGCCTGAGGGTGCTCGGCCGAATTCCACGCCTGCACCGGGAAGAGTCTTCAAATACGTGGATACATAGTGTGAGAGAATCAGTGCATTTTGCGCCTATTAGACAGGCATTAGAAGTCCAAACTATGGGAGGATAATAAAGATGAAAACAATTGCAGCGGATATGGAATGGCAGTCGCTTGCCCAAAAAGCATTGAATGGAGAATGTATCACGATAGAGGAAGGGCTCGCTGTGCTCGACTCCGATAACGATGAGGTATTGCCGCTGATGTATGCTGCGTTTAGGGTGAGAAAACATTTTTACGGAAAAAAAGTGAAGCTGAACATGATCATCAATGCGAAGAGCGGGCTTTGTCCCGAGGACTGCGGATACTGCTCACAATCTATTGTTTCAACGGCAGCGGTAAACAAGTATACCCTGCTTAATAAAGAAACGCTGCTGGATGGCGCCCGTGAAGCGATGGCACGCCAAGCCGGAACCTACTGTATCGTAGCGGCAGGTAAAGGCCCGACAGACAAGGAACTGGAACAAGTGGTGGACGCGGTTAGAGAAATACGTGAGACGATGCCGCTAAAAATTTGCGCATGCCTGGGCATTCTGAAAGACGGGCAAGCAGAACGTCTTGCTGAAGCTGGCGTACATCGCTACAACCACAACCTGAACACCAGCAAAGCCAACTACCCATCCATCACGACGACCCACACCTATGACCAGCGTGTCGAAACCGTAGAACAAGTAAAGGCATACGGGATGTCCCCGTGCTCCGGAGTCATTATCGGCATGGGCGAGACAAACCAAGAAATCGTTGAAATGGCTTATGCGCTTCGCGAGCTGGATGCAGATTCGATTCCGATCAATTTTCTGAACGCGATTCCGGGAACTCCTCTGGAAAATGCAGGGCGTACGCCGTCGATGAAAGCATTGAAGGTACTGGCTTTGTTCCGTTTTATCTGCCCTTCCAAAGAAATCCGCGTGGCGGGCGGTCGCGAGGTCAATCTTCGTACACTGCAGCCATTGTCTCTGTACGCTGCAAATTCACTGTTTGTAGGTGACTATTTGACAACGGCAGGGCAAGACGTTTCGGCCGATCATCAAATCATAGAGGATTTGGGCTTTGAGATTGAATTAAACGCCCTTTAAGGTGGTGCCGACCATGAACTGGATGGAAAAAGAACTTGAATTATTGGCTGACGCCTCATTGGAGCGTTCCTTGCGTGAGTGCAGTCCGGTCCCCGAATCTCCCGGTTATATGATGCGCGGAGATCGGAAGCTGCTCAACTTGTCCTCCAATGATTACCTTGGTCTCTCGCAGCATCCTGCAATAATTGAAGCGATGCGCGAAGCTCTTCTCGCCGAAGGCGCCGGATCAGGTGCTTCCCGCCTTGTGACAGGCAATCGGGTGTCATGCAGCCGTCTTGAAGAAGCTCTGGCCGAATGGCAAAACCGCGAGGCGGCGCTAGTTTTTGCAAATGGCTATATGGCTAATTCCGGTGTTATTGGCTCATTAGTAAGCAGAGGTGACGTTGTGTTCAGCGATCAATTGAATCATGCAAGCATTGCGGACGGCGTTATACTCAGCCGTGCGGAGCATGCCCGGTACCGTCATAATGATATGGAGCATTTGCGCGCGTTATTAGATAAGCACCGGGATAGACGGAGAAAGCTGATCGTAACCGATGCGGTTTTCTCCATGGACGGCGACCAGGCGCCATTGCGCGAGCTCGCTGCGCTCAAACGTGAGTACGGAGCGATGCTGATGGTAGATGAGGCGCACAGCGGTGGGATTTACGGGAAACGAGGCGAGGGTTTATGCCATGAGCTTGGACTGCAGGAAGAAGTGGATATTCATATGGGAACTTTCAGCAAATCATTCGGTGTCTACGGCGCTTATATTTGCGGAAACCGCATGCTCATTCGATGGCTGGTCAACAAGGCTAGGCCTCTCATCTATTCGACTGCTCTTCCTCCCTCTATCACAGCAGGTGTATCCGAGGCATTAGCTTTGGTACAAGATGAACTTTGGCGCCGCGAAAGGCTTTTCGTGGCCAGTAGGTCCTTTCGGTCCTTGCTTGGCTCTTCTGGTTTTAAAATCATCGCAGGAGACTCTCCGATTGTGCCTGTGATCGTCGGTGATAACGATGCGGCTCTGCGCTTCAGCGGCGCTCTCGAATCTGCTGGCATTGCTGCAGCGGCCATTCGGCCGCCTACCGTCCCTGCGGGTACGGCGCGAATCCGCTTCTCGTTATCAGCCATCCATACGGATAAGGAACTAACCGATGCAGCATCGCAAATTCGCATCATCGGACAGCAATTAGGAGTGTTGAGACCATGATGGCAGCAGCTGCCCAATTAAAGAATCAGCAGCAGGAGGCAGTCGGCACGATCTTGTGGCTGATAGGCTGGAGCATGCCGGAAACGGTTTTCGATCGGCTTCGAGAGCAACTGCCTGATTTTCATCATATTTTCGCTGATTACAAGGAGGCCGATTCTCCAGAGAAAATGCTGATGCTTACTGAATCGGCGGTGGAAAATTTCCGATCTTCGCGTGCATTCAACTGCAATACAAGGGGGTGTGGTCCACTTTTGATCGGAGGCTGGTCGCTCGGCGGATTACTGGCACTGAAATTAGCGGCCAAAGGCTGCGTAGATGGCCTTGTGTTGTTTGCGACGAACGCTCGTTTTACCCGTTCAAAGGAAGAGACGGACCTCGGCTGGCCGGATGTATTTGTTAGACAGATGATTAAAGGGCTAATGAACGACCGGCAGGGCGTTGAAATGAAATTTCGCAGGAATATGTTTACCGAGGCCGAATGGGAGTCCGGTTTGGGTAATAGCCTTCCTGGTAACGGCAGTTGGACAGCCTCGGCATTAATTGCCGGACTCCAGCTTCTGCGAAGCGAGGAATGTTTGTCTCAATTACCGGAAATTAAATGCCCGGTTCTTCTTGTCCACGGCACGGCGGATCAGATCTGCCCTTTCGGAGCTGCGTCAGAGCTTGCTGAGAGAGTACCTCAAGCGGAGCTGCTTGCTATACCCGGCGGAGGGCATGTTCCGTTCTTGGGGAGAGAAACAGACATGGCTGAGAAACTGAGGAGATGGTGGGATGAGCAGCAGAACAGCGGCTATTAAGCGTCAATTTAACCGCAGCTCGGCGGGTTCGTATGACGTTCACGCCCATGTGCAGCGCAGCATGGCAAACCGGCTCGCCAAATCTCTTAAGGATAGGGAGCATGAGAGTGATAGAGACTGGTCTAATATTCTTGAAATCGGCTGCGGCACGGGCGCTCTGACTGAAATGCTGGTGAAGGATTGGTCCAATGCGTCGATTACTGCTCTCGACATTGCGCCCGATATGATCAAAGCAGCAGAACAACGACTTCTATGGAATACAGCAAACCAATCCGGCAGCAGCAAAGAAAAGACGACACGTGTAAGCTTTCTTCAAGCAGACGTTGAAACATGGGCTCCTAATGCTCCGTCAGCCTCGTTTGATCTCATCGTCTCGAGTGCTTGTTTTCAATGGCTGAGCAATCCGAAGCAAACACTGGACCATCTTCGCCGAATGCTTCGTGCCGGGGGCTTGCTGTTGTTCACCACCTTCGGGCCCGGTACGTTCCATGAGCTGCATAAGTCTTTTCATGAAGTTTACCGAGCCAATGGAATAGAGCCGCAGCGGCACGGACTGTCGTTCCAATCGGCAGACCAGTGGAAAAGCCTGCTCAAGGAATCAGGTTTTTCAAGCATCCAATATGAGCATTCCATCCAGACGGAAACGTATGCTTCTGTAAGAGATTTTCTGATTTCGGTAAAAGCGATGGGTGCAAGCACTTCGGAAGCCGTTGCCATGCGCGGCCTCAGCTCGCGACGCCTGTTCGCTGACATGTATAAGGTGTACGAGGAGCAGTTCAGCTTGAATGGAGGCATTGCTGCCAGTTACGAGCTTCTATTCCTACACGCTTGGGCAGACAAATAGATGAGATAGGAGCTGTCCGATCGAACCTTATGTAAAAAAAAGAAACTTTTCTCTGCGATGCAGCGTCTGAAAACTCAAAGGTAAATAAATGAGTGCGGAGGCTTATGACAATGAAGCTGTACAAAAAATCATGGTTACTTACGAATGTGTTTTTGCTGCTGAGTGCGTTTTTTGTAGGGGCTGCAGCTCATGCCGACTGGGCAAGCCGTTTTGTTGTTAACGATGGGAAGTCCTATACGGTGTCGGATAACACAGTAGATATAGAGCATATTGGCTCAAGGATCGGGAAGGTGACTTCCTATTCGGATGAAGAAGGCACTTATTCAGGTAATTTCTCGAATGTTTATCCGAAGGGTACTGAATACTATGCGATCAAAGGGGTAGCAGGCAATGTAGCCATAGCCGTTAAGGTGGCGGATGACTCTTTTATCAAAGCAAATTATGACGGTGAGTATGCCGGCAGTATCTTTGACTGGAAGAAAGCTTCGTTCTACGTTATCGGATTATTTTTAATTGTCATCATGGTCTTACTTGTGAGAAATAATCGGAAAAAGCGCTAAACAATAAGAAGGGAGTGCTTCCTAAGCGTCTGTAAGGACGATAGGAAGCACTCCCTCTTTTGATATATAAGAATTTATATGTTTTCACATATAAATGTGCTTATATATCTCCGCGAAACGACTGCTTTTGCCACAGAGGACGGCGACAGCCGTTTACGCTTGGTTGGAAAATTAAGATTGCGGCTGCAGGTTGCGATCAATCAAAGCAATGCGCTGTTCTACGCAAGCGTGCGAACGAAGCGGATCCTCCGGTGTATTCATGCAATAGTCAAGCAGCTGATCTACTGTCGTTGCGGCTACATGGCAGCGCGTATCGGAGGAGGCGTAATAAATAAATACATCACCATTATCCTGTGCGATGACGCCGTTACAGAAGGCAACATTCGATACGTCGCCTACGCGTTCGATGCCTTCTGGAGCAAGCAAATGCCCGCCTGGACGGTGCGTAACCTTGTTTGGCTCATATAAGTCGGAAAGGAAGGCGTATAACACATAACGGAGGCCTGCCGCAGTGTTGCGAACGCCGTGAGCGATATGAATCCAGCCTTTATCCGTCTTGATTGGAGCAGGGCCTTGGCCGTTCTTTACTTCTTTTATGGTGTGATAGTGACGCTCGTCGATAATAATCTCGCGTTCCACAACCGCATTTTCAATCGTATCGGATAGTCCCCAACCGATGCCGCCGCCTGAGCCTGTGTCGATGAACCCATCCTGCGGACGAGTGTAGAATGCATATTTGCCTTCCACAAATTCAGGATGAAGCACGACGTTTCGCTGTTGGTTCGATGCGGTTTTCAGATCGGCAAGGCGTTCCCATTGCTTCAAATCCTTCGTTCTTACGATACCGCATTGCGCGATAGCGCTCGAGAGATCTCCCTTCGGCGCGGATGGATCTTTTCTTTCCGTGCAGAACAATCCGTAAATCCAGCCGTCTTCATGCTGAACGAGACGCATATCATAGACGTTTACATCAGGATCGCTTGTCTCCGGAAGCAGGATCGGATGATCCCAGAAGCGGAAGCCGTCAACGGGGCTGTCGCTTTCAGCAATCGCGAAAAAGGACTTGCGGTCATTGCCTTCGACGCGTGCGACAAGGTGGAATTTACCGTTTAAGAAAATCGCACCGGGATTGAAAACGCAGTGGATGCCAAGGCGCTCCATGAAAAACGGATTTGTTTCGGGATTAAAATCATATTTCCAAATAAGCGGAGCATGCGCTGCCGTGAGAACAGGATGCACATAACGGTCGAAAACGCCGTTTCCAAGCGTTTCAGGCTCGTTTTTGCGTTGAATAAGCGCCTCATAGCGCTCAGTCAGCAATTGCTTGCGTTCCTTAAATTTGCTCATAAGAATAACCTCCATTAGTGTGTTGTGGATAGCCCGTTCAGACGTTCGATCATTTCAAAGCAGGCGCGTCCATTGTGATAAGGACATTTCCAAGGGCTGACCTTTTGAACGTTATCGCTTGGCGAACCATCTCGATTTACGCTCCAGTGCCATTCCCCATGTTCCTTGTCAACGATAAAGCGCTCGATGAAAGCCCATGACCGAACGGCAGCCTCGCGATATTTCTCTTCGCCTGTCATTTGGTAAGCATTATAGAAGCCAACGACCGCTTCTGCTTGCGGCCACCAATCTTTATGCGTATCAAGCAAGCCCTCCGGGCCTGCTTCGTTTAACAGACCGCCATCGGCGTCCACGCCTTCGTTAAGCGTAGCATCAGCCATTCGGATTGCTGATTCTTTCGCTGCGGAAAGCAGAGCTTCGTCACCTAGCACCTCGGCAGCTTCAACTAACAGCCAGCTGCCCTCGATGTCATGGCCGTATGAGATATGCTCGGATTTGTAGTTCCATTGCTCATTGAAAAATAGAATGAAGTGCGCGTTAACCGGATTAATGATGTGCTTGATCGTTATTTCAATAAGCTCCTTCAGCTTGGAGCGAAGCTCGTCTGATTTCCATACCCGGTAAAGATTCGTATAACCCTCCATGACATGAAGATGTGTATTCATGGACTTCTTTTCGTTTAAATCCTTCTCGCTTAGGCTGTTATCGTCGGTTTCCTGCCATTCGCGCGTCAGCGCTTCGAAATAGCCCATAAATTGATCATCATAGCTGTAGCGCTCAAGCGTGTGAAACAAATCGATCGCTTGCTGAAGCGCAGACTCATTGCCGGTTGCCCGGTAATATTCGGAGTAAGCGTAGATAGCGAAGGCTTGACCGTATACTTGTTTTTTCGTTTCGGCAGGCTGGCCTGCCGCATCAACCATCCAGTACAATCCGCCGTATTCCGGATCTACGAAATGCTCACTTACATATTCATAAGCGCGATCAGCGATGTTTAAATAGTGCTCATTTCCCGTAATCCGATAGGCGGAGGCGAAGGTCCACAAAATGCGCGTGTTAAGCACTAGGCTTTTGCCTGCTTCAGGATTAATCGTAAGATCCCGGCTTATGTAGCCGTAAAAGCCGCCGTTCTTCTCATCGACGGTATGCTTCATCCAGAAACCGAGAATGTTCGATTCCAGCTCCTGCTTGATGCTGGCTAACCACTGCTGGTTATTTTCGCTCATTTAACAGAACCTCCTACGGCTTTCTTTGAAATTTTCGACCCGTAATAGCTGCGGACGGTTTGCTCAGCTTGTTTGCCGTACATGCAATAATCATCGTTTGCGGCTGCTTCGCTTTCTTCATATAACCGTGCCGGCCAATCCCATAGCATAAAGCCGCCGACCCAGTCACGCTTATCGGAATGAGCAAACATCGTTTCGTAGAAAAGGCGCTGGACCTCTTCGCTCGGCGCTCCTGGAAGCCCCCAGTCATTAGGGATATGCTGCGAGCCTTCACGGCTAGGGCAGCCTGCTTCCATGAAGAAAAAGGGCTTGTCGTATTCAGTTACAACTTTTTCAATACGGTCAAGCTGTTCTTCCCAAGAATCGATAGGGTAGTAGCCGCTTGAGGAAATGACGTCAACGGCATCCCACCATTTGATTTGGCCTTCTTGGTATTTATCGCAGTTGTAAGTAACAATCCCGGAGTAAACCTTGCGAACTTCGGCAATTAACTGACGCCATTCGGATTCACGGCGATCGGTTTGCACCATCTCGCAGCCGATGCAGTACATTTCACACCCGGTTTCTTCGGCAATTCGCGCATAGTGCAATATAAATTCTGTATAGGAAGCGAACCAATCAGACCACTTGGGCTCACAGGGAACATCGAGATCGAAGAAATTGATATGAGCGCGCCATGTCCCGTCTGCACAATTGACGACTGGTTTCAAGCAAACGTTAAGATTAAGCTCTTTTGCTTTGCGAATCGCATAACGAACCTCTTCATCGGTAACCGTAGGCTCTTCCCGAAACTTAATTTCAGTCGCGTGCGCATGATCCTGAAGAGCGCCCAACGCGATAGCTGTCCAGTTTATGCTTAAGCGTTCGGCCATGAGCTCCATGGAACGATCTGCTTGTTCTCCAGACCATGTGCCGCGGATGCCGGTCCAGCCCCATGTCATACCGCCAATATAGGCTGTGTTACTAGTCATTTGAGTCGCCTCACTTCAAATTGGTATTTTTGTTATTACTAATTCATAAGTTTGTTATATAACAAGTAAACATGATTCGAGGAATGTTTGCAATACCTTTCTTCGTATGGGGTTTATTATATAATTTAGCTTCATTTAATAACGGCGAAATGTGCGGATGAAAACAGAAAAACGAGTAAAATAGCCAAGGATAGCGTTTTCAACCGATGTCAGTTTAAGACTATAAATAATATTTTAAACCATTTTAGAACTGTTTTTTATGAGGTATTATCGTAATGTAAGCGGAATCAAAAAGAGCTGAGGGGGATTTAATAAATGAAAAAAGTCATTTCGTTAGCACTTGTTTCTGTAGTTATGCTAACATCGTTAGCTGCGTGTGGTGGGAATAACACAAATTCGAACGGAAATACGGCTACTAACAAGCCGAGCACGAACGACACAGCTACAAATAAGCCGGAAAACGGCGGTACCGAAGAAGCTTCAAAAATTACGGGCGATGTTGTTTTCTTAACAAACCGTACAGACATGATCGATAAGCAGTACGTTGATTATGAGAAACGTTTTGAAGAAAAATATCCTGGCGTAGATCTTAAATTCGAAGCGATCACTGATTATGATAAAACATTGAAAATCCGTATCGCTTCCGGCGATTTCCCTGATGTTGTGTTTGTGCCGACGATTCCAAACGTAGAGCTGGCTAATTATTTTGCTCCGCTTGACGATATCGCGTTTTCCGGCGACATTCACTTCAAAGATTTGAAAGCAAACGAAGGCAAAATGTACGGTATTTCTTCAGGCGCATCGACAGTAGGCATCGTGTATAACAAAAAGGCTTTCGAAAAAGCAGGTATCACGGCTCTTCCAAAAACATACGATGAATTCCTTGCAGCATCGCAAAAGCTGAAAGACGCAGGCATCGTTCCGCTTGCTTCGAACTTTAAAGACAAATGGCCGCTTGATGCTTGGGTATATGATGTACCAACGCTTATCGGCTCTGCTTCCGATCACCAAAACAAACGTGCTGAAAGCGACACGCCTTACACGCTTGACAACGCATACGGCAAATCATGGAGTATCCTGCGTGACTTGTATACAAAAGGGTTCCTGGAAACAGACGTAAACTCGACGAACTGGGAGCAATCGAAAAAAGACGTAGCATCCGGTAAATTCGGTATGTACCTGCTCGGCAACTGGGTAATCAACCAAGTTATTGAAAATGGCGCTGCAGCAGAGGATATTGGGTTCTTCCCATTCCCATCCGACAACTCCGGCGAAGCCAAAGCACCTCTTAACCCTGACTTCTTCTACGCGGTTAACAAAGGCGGCAATGTAGAAGCAGGTAAAGCGTTCGTGCATTGGATGATTGAAGAATCGGGTTATGATGATTTCGCAGGCTTCATTCCAACTTTGAAAGATAAAGAATCTAAGCTTCCGCAGCTTACTGAGTTTAACAGCTTCACTCCTAAATTCTTCGAGCCGGCAGCACCGGTAGATGCAGCTACGCAAATTCAAAACAAAGCGCAGCTTGATCAAGCCGCAGTTGTTCAAGAGTTCGTATTGTCTAAAGATCCGCAAAAGGTTCTCGACAAAGTGAACACGGCTTGGGCGAAAGCGAAAAAAGATCTAGGTTTGTAAGAATAAGGATGGCATGCAGGATGGATGATCCGCTTCGCGGTTATCCATCCTGCGCATTCTGATTAGAAAGACGCAGGGAGGATGGGGTTGTTCCATGTTTAGCAGATTGCCTTTCAAAACACAAAAGAACGTTGTAATCATTGGATTTGTCGCATTGCCGCTGCTGCTGCTGCTGACATTCGCCTATTATCCGGCGCTTGAACTCATTCGTTTAAGCTTTACAAGCTGGGACGGATTAAGTCCTGATAAGGCTTGGATTGGTTGGTCAAATTATAAAGAAGTATTTGCTAATCCTGAAATCTTCGGAGTTTTCAAACATAACTTTGCCTATTTCGCTATAGGAGTCGTACAAAATATTGCCGCGATTTATTTTGCGGTGGTGCTAAATAGCAAGCTTAAAGGAAAAAACTTTTTCAGGCTGCTGCTATTTTTACCGTACATCCTAAACGGCGTTGCTGTTGCATACTTATTCGGTTACGTATTTGATACAACAAACGGATCATTGAACTATCTACTTGGACAGCTTGGTTTTGATGCTTTGTCGAAAACGAGCTGGCTCGGTAACGGATCGTTCGTAAACTACACGCTTGCTTCCATTGGCTTCTGGCGTTTCATGGGCTTTAACATGGTTATTTATTTGGCCGCGCTTCAATCCATACCGAACGATATCTATGAAGCAGCTTCAATAGACGGCGCAAACGGGTGGCAAAAGTTTATCAGCATTACGCTTCCTAACATCTATAAAATTATAGAGCTTAATTTGTTTCTTACCGTTACCGGGGCGCTCGAGGTATTCGATCTGCCTTATATCTTGACCAAGGGCGGACCGGCGGGATCGAGTGAAACCTTCGTTATGAAAATCGTCGAGACGGCCTTCCAATTTAACAATTATGGCTTAGCATCCGCGATGAGCGTTGTCTTGCTGCTCTTTGTTATTATCGTATTGTCGATTCAACGCTTTTTATTGAAAGGAAAGGGGGAGTAATCGGTGAATAAATCCAATAAGCTATGGGACACAATCAAATATATCAGCCTCGTATTGGCGGCATTTGCGATTTTATTCCCGCCGTATATCATCGTCGTCAACGCGTTTAAGACGAAGGATGAATTCCATGACAAATCGACCATTGCGATGCCGGACAGCTTTCTTTATTTGAAAAACTTTGCTCAAGCCTTCAAGCAAGCCGATATGCTGCATGCATTCGGAAACACGTTATTCATCATCGCAATTACGCTAATCTTAAATATTTTGATTGGATCAGCGTTTTGTTATGCAGTTGGGCGCTTCAATTTTAAGTTTAAGGGGCCGATTGTTGGACTGTTCTTATTTGCTACGATTATTCCGGCTATTACAACGCAGGTCGTCAACTACAAAACGATTCAAGCGCTTGGCTTGACGAATAATCTGATGGGTCCTGTACTAATCTATGTCGGTGCGGATATCTTGCAAATCTACATTTACCTGCAATTCATTCGGAACATTCCAAACGAGCTGGATGAAAGCGCAATGCTGGAGGGGGCTTCATTAATCCGGATTTTCCGCTCGATCATCTTCCCATTGCTTGCTCCGGCAACGGCGACTATCATTATTTTGAAAACAATCAGCATCTATAATGATATGTTTATTCCGCTGCTTTACTTGCCTAGGGCCGAGCATGTCGTTGTCTCCACATCACTCATGCGTTTCTTTGGGGTTAACAGCGGTGATTGGCAAATGATTTCATCTGCCATTCTCATTATTATGATACCAACGGCAATCATGTATATTTTCTTGCAAAAATATATATTCGCGGGTGTTACAAGCGGTGCGGTTAAATAACCGTCCGCTTTTTTTTCAAATATAAGAAAGTATAAATTTTAACCTTATACAATGCTTATATTTCATCGCGAAACGAGCTTCTGCCGCTAAAGATGGCGTCAGCAGTTTACGCTTGCGTTGCAGCGGTACCTATTTTAGCGCAAACTAGAAGAGGCGCACGCGAAAGGAGCGAACTGGCATGAACATTATCATCGCGGATGATGAGGAATTTATACGATTAGGCCTTGAAAAAATACTAACGAAAATGGACCTGGACATTACGGTCATCGGCTCGTACAGCAACGGAATGGATGCTTGGGCGCATATTTCGAAGCTTGGCGAAGGTGAGTTGGATGTGCTTATTACCGATATAAAAATGCCGATGATGGACGGCTTGAGGCTCATCGAGCATTTGCGCGACAAGACGATTGCGACGATCGTGCTCAGCGGCTTTAGCGAATTTGAATATGCCCGAAAGGCGCTGCGTCACGGCGTGCGGGATTATTTGCTCAAGCCGGTCGATAAAGCGAATCTATATGATCTCCTGATTAGGATTAAGCAAGAGCGCGATGAAAGCATGCTTGCTGGAGAACCGAATGAGCCTAACCTGCCGTTGGAGTCGATTTCAAAGGAAAAAGAACATCATGTCATCGAGCAGATGAAATCCATTCTAGAGCAGGAATACGATAAAAACTTCGAAATGGAACGAATGGCCGAGACGGTCGGCATGAGCGCCAATTATTTGAGCCGTTTATTCAAGCAGGAAACGGGCATGACGCTGACGGATTATTTAATCGATATCCGGATCGAGAAGGCAAAGCAGTTTCTGACGGATCACCCGAATTTGAAAAACTATGAAATATCGCAGCTGGTGGGCTATAGCGATCCGGTCTATTTCAATAAGCTGTTCAAGAAGATGACGGGAGAAACACCAAAGGATTATAAAGGCAAGCATCGGTAGCCGTTTAGCCAAAATGAATATAATAAGCGCAAGATACAATATTTACAGCAGCACGATATGAGCGTAATATTGTGCCGTAGCGCTTTGAATAAACACGTGTTTACGAGCGAGATGAGCTGCAGAGAGATGGAGAGAGAAATGTCAGAGAGAGTAGAGAAAGCAAGGCTTGGGGTGGCTGCAAGAGGCCTGGCCAGCACATTCGAAAATGCATCCTTAGAGGAGGACGCGAGTCCGTTAAGATTTTTGTTATCACTCTACAAAGGAAATTTCGCCAACCTGCTGGTTTCCTTATTATTTTTATTGATTAAGAGCGCGCCAGTCTACGTGCTGCCGATCGTAACCGCAAATATTATAAACATCGCTACGAATCCGGGAAAGTATCCGATTAGCGGCATCTGGGTTAATTTTTTCATTATATTGATTGTTATCTTGCAAAATATACCGACGCATGCCGCTTACATATCCTTTCTAAGCCGCGCGGTAAGATACGTTGAAGCGGGGCTGCGAAGCGCATTGGTGCGGAAGCTGCAGCAGCTGTCTATCAATCAGCACCGCGAGCTGCCGGCGGGCAAGCTGCAGTCGAAGGTGCTTCGTGATGTAGAAGCAGTTGAGATGATGTCTAAGCAGTTTATGATCGCGCTGGCTCCTGCCGTCGTTAACATCATTGTATCGTTTGTCATTACGCTGAACAGCAGCTGGATCGTGTCATTGTTTTTTGTACTGACGATTCCGATGTCCATTACGATCGTAACTATTTTCCGCCGCAAAATTAGAAAGTCGAACAAGGAATTCCGCAAGGAGATCGAACAGATGTCCTCGCGCGTCTCGGAAATGGTGGAGATGATTCCGATCACGCGTGCGCACGGTCTGGAGAAGGTAGAAATTGCACGGATAGATTCGACGCTGCGCAGCATTCAAGGCAAGGGCTACCGCCTTGATCTGGTTGAAGCCTATTTTGGCTCAACGAACTGGGTTACCTTTCAGATTTTTCAAGTGCTTTGTCTGATCTTTACGGCTTATCTTGCTTACCAAGGCGAGATACAAGTAGGCGATGTGGTTATGTACCAAGGCTTCTTTTCTATGATTTTGGCTTCGGTTACCGGTCTCATTAACATTTATCCGCAAATCGCAAAGGGCTTGGAGTCCATTCATTCGATTAAAGAAATATTGGTATCGACGGATATTGAAAACAACAGCGGCAAAAGAAAGCTGGATGGCGTGCGCGGCGAATTTTCGTTCCAAGGAGTCGAGCTTTCGTACCCGGGGAGCGAGCATCATGTGCTGGAGGACGTTACGCTAAATGTGGAGGCAGGCGAATGCATCGCCTTTGTTGGCGCATCCGGCGCGGGCAAATCTACGGTGCTCAATCTCGTAATCGGCTTTCTTCAGCCGACAGGCGGGAAGGTGCTGATGGACGGCATCGACTTGGCCGATATCGATCTTCGCAGCTATCGCAAACATTTGGCTGTTGTGCCGCAGACGAATATTTTGTTTTCGGGGACGATTCGCGACAATATTACGTACGGACTTCGCGATATCACAGATGCGCAGGTCAAACGTGTCGTTGAGATGGCTAACCTATCGGAGTTTATCGGGCAGCTGCCTGACGGATTGGATACGATGGTTGGGGAGCATGGCGGCAAGCTGTCTGGCGGACAGCGCCAGCGTATCGCTATCGCGAGAGCGCTTGTGCGCGAACCGAGCATCATTATTTTGGATGAGGCGACCTCAGCACTTGATAATGAGTCGGAATTTCATGTCCAGAAGGCGATGCAGGAGCTTATTAAGGGCCGCACGACCTTTATCGTTGCTCACCGATTGTCGACGATTCGCGATGCTGACCGTATCGTCGTCATGAAGCATGGACGTATTGCCGAGGTCGGCACCTTCGACGAGCTGATGGCGAGCAAGGGTGAGTTTTATAACCTGAAGCAGCTGCAGCTGTAAGAGGGCATATCGGAGGATTAAGAAAGGTTGATCAGGACATCGAGCCCGATCAACCTTTTTTGCATGATAAGACATAATAATTTTATCCTTATTCGGTTACAACGACCACCATTTGAGATACAGATAAGGATCAATCGCATGATAGCTCGGCGATTGTTTGTATATGCCGAAATGGAGGTGAGTGACGAATTTCCCTTCCGTTCCTTCCGGGCCGTAGCCGGTGCTGCCCACATAGCCGATCAATTGACCGGCAGCAACTTTGACGCCTTCTTTTATGCCGGTCGCGTATTTGGATAAATGCGCGTAATAAAACTCGGTGTTGTCGTCGACGCGAATCGTTATCCGCCAGCCGCCGTATTCATTCCAGCCTGCTTTGACTATCGTACCGCCCATCGCACTGTATACTGCTGTTCCTTTGGGCGCTAAAATATCCACACCTTCATGAGCGCGTACCGCAGCACCGTCTGCCGACCAGGAACGGGCTTCCGCATAGCTGTTCGAGAATGGCGTATATTTACCTTTTGCGATCGGAAACACGCCATTCAAATATTGCTTAGGCGATTTGGGRATTCGAATGCTCAGACCTGTCCAAATGTTGTTTGGGTTGGGCAGTTGGGGATTAGCCGCGATCAGCTTAGGAAGCGGAACATTGTAGCGCTGCGCGATTTTCCACATCGTATCATCTGTGAGAACGATTGCAGAAGTAAATTCTGGCGGATCAGGTACAAGCAGTCTCTGTCCTATAATGAGCGAATCCGAGGTAAGTCCGTTTAGTTTTTTCAATTGCGCGGCGGTCGTGCTGTACTTGGTGCCGATTATCCATAGGGTATCGTTTTTCTGAACCGTGTAGGATGCGGCAGATGCCGTGAAAGGCAGAGCGGTTATGAGAGCTAACATGGCGGTGCTGCAAATGAGCTGTTTCATTCTCTTTTTCATGTTGATTGATCCTCTCTATGTAGAAGAATGGCCTGCTTTTCCATTTTAATAGAGAAAGCGCTTTATATTTAGCGGTAAATACTGGGTGCCTACGGCTGCGAGTATGACTTCGCTCCTCTAAAATATATTCATATTTTGATAGGTCATATTAAAATTCTTTTATTAAACGTGTAATCGGAATGCATTATAATGTGAATATCATTTAATAAAACAATAACGAGGTGCATACATTTATGCGGAAAAAGCTCATTTATACGCCGCCGGCTAACGGTTATCCGGAGTGGAACAACAATCCTGAAATCTATCGAATCAACCGCATGGACGCGCATGCTTCGTTAATGCCCTTTGACACGCTTGAAGAAGCCTGGGAAGGAAGCCATAACAAATCCTCTAACTATTTAACGCTGAACGGCGAGTGGAAATTTGCGTTTGCGGCTAATGCGGAAGCCCGAATCGCCAACTTCTATGAAGAAGGTTTCGATCACAGCGAGTGGGACAGCATTACGGTACCTGCCCATTGGCAGCTGCAGGGCTATGATTATCCGCAGTACACGAATGTCAAATACCCATGGGATGGCAACGAGGATATTAAAGCGCCGTTTGCCCCGACTGCGTACAATCCTGTTGGCTCGTATGCGCGGACATTTTCGGTGCCGGAGGGTTGGGGCGGCAAGCCCGTGTTTATCAGCTTCCAAGGCGTCGAGTCGGCATTTTATGTGTGGCTGAACGGCGAGCTTGTCGGATTTAGCCAAGATACGTTTACGCCATCTGAATTCGATTTAACCCCTTATCTCGTTCAGGGCGAGAATAAGCTTGCCGTAGAGGTCTATCGCTGGAGCGATGCAAGCTGGCTGGAGGATCAGGATTTCTGGCGGATGAGCGGAATTTTCCGCGATGTGTATTTGTATACGACGCCTGAGGCGCATATTTACGATTATTTTGTGAAAACAGAGCTTGATGAGCAGTTCAAAGATGCGGAGTTCATCGTTGATGCTAAGCTTCTCAATTATTTTGTTAAGCCGCTAGGGACCATTACAGTCGAGGCTGCGCTTTACGATGCGAAGCGCGTACCCGTATTTGAAGAGCCGTTATCGATCCAGACGGAGGTTGCGGGAGAAGGGCTTGCCGCCGTACAGCTGCGCGCAGCAGTAATAAATCCGCTGAAATGGAGTGCGGAGCAGCCGAATTTGTATACGCTGATTCTCAGCTTGAAGTCGGAGGACGGCACGCTGCTGGAGGCGATCAGCTGCAAGGTGGGCTTCCGCAAGTTCGAAATCAAGGATGGGCTCATGCAAATCAATGGGCGGCGCATCATGTTCAAAGGGGTAAATCGTCATGAGTTCTCCTGCGATACAGGCAGGGCGATTAATGAAGCGGATATGCGCAAAGATGTATTGCTGATGAAGCAGTATAACATTAATGCCGTTCGGACCTCGCATTATCCGAATAATTCGCTCTGGTATAAGCTGTGTGACGAATACGGCTTATATGTTATCGATGAGACGAATCTGGAGACGCATGGCGCATGGTCTTATGGCCAGAAGGAGYTGGGCGCGACGGTTCCGGGAAGCTTGCCTGAATGGACGGGTGCGGTGCTGGACCGCTGCAATTCGATGTTCCAGCGTGACAAGAACCATGCGTCGATCGTCATTTGGTCGCTCGGCAACGAAGCGTTTGGCGGCGACAATTTTGTTAAAATGCATGATTTCCTACGTGAAGCGGATCCTTCCCGCGTCGTTCACTATGAGGGCATCTTCCATTGGCGCGCCTCGGAAGCCGCGTCGGATATCGAAAGCCATATGTATACGAACCCGCAGGGCGTTGAACAATACGCGCGCAGCAATCCGAAGAAGCCGTTTATTTTGTGCGAATACAGCCATGCCATGGGCAACTCCTGCGGGGGCTTGCATGTGTATTGGGAGATCTTCGAGAAGTATCCCGTTCTGCAGGGCGGCTTCATCTGGGATTGGATTGACCAAGCGATTCGCGTGACTGATGAAAACGGCACTTCGAAAATGCTGTACGGCGGTGACTTTGGCGAGTCGCCGCATGACGGAAATTTCTGCGGGAACGGCCTTATTTTCGCAGACCGCACCGTATCGCCAAAGCTCCAAGAAGTGAAGAAAGTATATCAGAACGCGAAGTTCGAAGCGGTTGATTTGAAGCGCGGCGAAGTGAAAGTGACAAACCGCCATTTATTCAGTACGCTCGATCAATTTACATTTGCATGGCAGGTAGCGGTGAATGGAAAAGTTGTGGAAACGGGCAAGTTAGAAGCTGCAACACAGCCGGAAGCAGAGGAAACGCTGGCGATTCCTTATTCGCTCCCAATGCTGACGAGAGCTGAAGATGAGGCGGTGCTTACGGTTCAGCTTCTATTGAAGGAGCAAACGCTTTGGGCGGAGGCAGGGCATGAGATTGCATTTGAGCAATTCGTGTTGCCGGCCCCTGTTAAGCTATTCATCGGTTCCGGAGCAGCTAAGCCGGCGATCCAAGTGGAGCAAACGGCTGAAGCGCTGCTCGCACACGGCGAGAGCTTTACCGCGAAGTTCGACTTGTCCAGCGGAAGCCTTGTATCCTACAAATGGAAGGGCACTGAGCGGCTGTCCAAAGGTTTAACGCCAAACTTCTGGCGCGCTTATACGGATAACGACCGCGGCAATAAGCAGCATGAACGCTGTGCCACCTGGCGCGAAGCGGGTGCTGAGCGAATATTGCGCGCCATCACATGGGAAGCACAGGAAAGCAGCCTGACCATTCGCGTGCAATTCAGCTTGCCAACGACTTCTGTTTCCCTGTTGTCGTTGATTTATACGGTTAACGGCGACGGAGAGATTAGCGTGTATGAAGAGCTGCAGCCGGGTGCAGGTTTGCCTGAAATTCCTGAGGTCGGCATGCTGTTCCATATGCCTGCTGCCTTTGATCAAGTAAGTTGGTACGGCAAAGGGCCGGACGAGACCTACTGGGACCGTCAGACCGGCGGTAAGCTAGGGCTTTACAGCGGCAAGGTTCGAGATCAGCTTGTGCCTTATATTAGGCCGCAGGAATGCGGGAACAAAATGGACGTCCGCCATGCTGCCGTAACGAACGCGAAGGGCGAAGGGCTAGTGCTTAGAGGTGCGCCGCATTTTGAGCTGAACGTACTGCCTTATACGCCGTCCGAGCTGGAAGCGCATGACCATATCTATTTGCTGCCGGAAAGCGATAAAACCGTCGTCCGTGTCAATCATAAGCAAACAGGTGTTGGTGGACATGACAGCTGGGGACAGCGCCCGGAGAAGGAATATATCTTATATGCGAACCAAGTTTATACGCATCGGTTTTCGATTCAGGGCATTTAAATAAAGAAGAGGCTGGTCTGCCGTCTGTTGACGGAGGTCCGGCCTCTCTTTTATTTAATGTAGATTCCGCCAAAGGGCAGAACCTCGCGAAGAATACGCTTGAGAAAACCTCCGTTCTGGAGCTGCTCCTCAAGCTCGGCATCCCGTGATCCGGTTTGGATAAGCACAGGACCCGTTCCGCGAATTTCCCATTGGACATTCATATGCTGGCTGGCAAGCTTATTGCCATAGACCGAAAGCTGGATAGAGGCATGCTCCGGGTAAGCGACCAGCGCGCCTGTCTCTACGTATAGCGGGCGATCCGGCTGAAGCTGAATCGATTTTACGTCACCGGCCGTAATAATGCCCAGCCTACCTGGACCAGAGAAGCGCATACGGACAAATTCTTTCGTTATCCATGCGTTTTTCAGCTTCTGTACAACGGATTTGAGCTTCATGCCTTCCGAGAAAAAGATGACGTGACGGAAGTCGAACAGCAAATCGCTCTTCTCTTCGATCTGAACCGTTTCTAGCGTGCAGCCTGCCGGCAAACCGATAATGAACTCGGACGGACCCGAGAGCATGGAGCGAATCCATCGTTTTTTGCGGTACATGCCGGCAAGGTCCATGAAGCGATCCTCGCGATTTTGGGGATCGCCTTGATAGGCGATAATGGATTTGGGATGCAGCACATGAAGCTTGTCCTCAGCTTCAAGGCAGATATGCACATGCCCAGTCTGGGCTGGAACGGTGATGTTCATCCGCCAATTCCTTTTCCGCCGGTGCTTCGCTGCTTACGCCATACCATATATCGCCATACGCGTATAGATACGATATAAGCAATAAGAACGACAGCGATAACAATAACCGTGTTGATGAGCTTGCTGATCAAGGACTGGCGGTCATGCTTCATCCGGTCCATTTCGGCTTGCAAATCAGCGTTCTGCGTAATAAGCTGTTCGTTTTGTGCAAGAAGCTCTTGCTGCCTGAGCGCATACTCCTCTGCTGCTTTGGCCGACTCCTCAAGCTTCTGCTGCTGCACGGCAAGAGCTTCCTTCGCTTCGATATACTGCTGCTCCAGCTCGCTAATCTTTTCCGGGGTATTGTATATGTCTTTGATTCGATCAAAGAAGCCCGCATGTGCGGCAGGCTGCGGAATGGCTATAAGAATAAAGGATAAGAAACATACAATGGCGAGAACTTTCCAAACGGGCTGTCGCATCATAGTCTCCCTTCAATTTTCGACATAATCGGAGCTGATGCTTTTATTTTACAGCCTTTCTCGACATTAGTCACTCTTGTCCTTATATCAAAAAAAGGATAGCAGCCTGATTCGCTGCTATCCTTTGGGTATGTCCTATTTTCTGACGTACAAGCGGCTCGTTTCTTCCCAAATTCCGCCTGGCTCAAGCGAGACAAGCCCGATTTGCTCAGCCGGCAGTTTAACATTCGGCGCGTTGACGAGATTAAGCTGCGGCTCTGGACAGAAGAAACCTGGCGTTGCATTGTTGTTCCAGATCATCCACTGCTTGTAGGCTGTTCCAATATCGTAAACAAGCGTTACGCCATTTCGAGTATCGGTAAGCTCCATCGCATTGCGGCCGTTTTGCGGCTCGGTTGTGTAATGGTTGTCCATCGACTCCCAGAAAGGCGAGATTCCGGTTGTTTTCATGGCTTCCTCGTCCGGAACAAGCGGCTGGTAGTTACCTGTCGGCAGCATGCGCTCGTTCAGCTCCCAGCGTTTGCCGGTTGTAAGGGTGAAGCGGTAATCGTCAGCTGTGCTGTTCGGAGCGAACGGCGCATTGACCGTCGTATGGAAAGCAATCAAGCAAGGCATCGCTTCCGTTCCTTCATTATGTACCGATACATGCTGAAGCAATCCTGTATCATTCAAAGCGTAACGAAGATTCAAAGTGAAGCGGTGAGGCAAGTAAGCATATATCGGGTGAGTCTCATCGATTGAAATTTTGAGCGAAACGTAGCTTTCGGTTTTGTTTGTGCCAAAATCCTCTACGCTCCATGCAGCTGTATGGAAAAATCCGTGCAAATGATTGCCGGTTTTGGCTTCGTTAACAGGAAAGTTATAAGTTCTGCCGTTCCAAGTGAAGGTGCCATCTTCATAACGGTTGGGCGGGAACAGCACAGGAATGCCGTGAATGCCCGGATTAGCTCTAAAGCCGTCCATTTCCTCAAGCGATGGCTCGCGCAGGAATGTATAATTGTTTACTTTATCGCGGAAAGCGATGAGGTTGGCACCAACTGCCGGCAATACTGCTGCTTCATAAGCTCCCCATTGCAGCCACACAGCTTGTTCGTCATTGAATAATTGTTCGAATGCTTGTCCTTGCGTAGACATGAAAATCCTCCTAAAAAGTATTTGAAAAAAGCTTAACACGTCAAAGCATGAGCTGGAAAAATCGTATTCAACCTTAGAATAGCAGGACAGAGCAAAACAAACAACCGCCCTATTCCGCATATTGCTGAATGAGGGCGGTTGTTTATGCGTTTATGGCGTTATGCGTAAGTCTTTGCTTGATGCACGCTGCGAGAACAGCTGTTGAATGACGTATTGCTTGCGGCGATTGACTGAAACCTGTTTGGATTCGGAAATATCAGAGCCGAAGAAAATGGTGCCGCCCTCGATCGTCTTGATTTTTCCGATATTAATGTAGCAATTAGAGCTGATCGGATAGAAGCTGCTTTCATTCGTTAGCTGAGCAATCTGTTCGGCAGTCATTCTCTTCTTTATATTATAGTTTCTGCCATGGAAGCTTACGAGTCCCTGCATACCGAGTTTAAAGTAAAGTACATCCGACTCCAGCTCAAAATCCTCATACACGTTCCGTTCGCTCAGTACAACATTCATCATCTCAATTTCCCCCTTTAGAAATGTGAACCACTGAATTGTTAGCGCTTACATTGTAACATGTTACAATAGTATTTGTGAAGTCTTTTATAAAAAAAAGACATTGTTTGCTAGAGCGGCATGTGCTATGGTCACTGTAATGCCAAAAAGTCAGAAAGGTTGGGTATATATGAGCAATCAAAATGGACAACCGACATCGAGTAAGATCCTCTACATCGGGTCATATGGAGCGACGGAAGATGCGACCGTACATGTTTGCGCGTTTGATGAAAATACTGGCGAGCTCACTGTCATTCAGCGGTTAACTGGTCTGGAAAATGCTTCGTATTTAGCACTTCATCCAAATGGAAAACATTTGTATGCAGCCAGCGAGACGGCGGCGACAGGAGACGCAAGCGGAGGCTCGGTAGCTCTATTTGAGATTGATGGACAATCGGGAACGCTGTCGGCCACAAGCAACCGCGTACTTACACACGGCGCACATCCCTGCTATATCAGCACGGATAAGACGGGGCAGATGCTGTTCGCAGCTAATTATACGGGCGGCAACGTTGCATTGCTTCCAATAACAGCAGAAGGCCAGCTAGCCGAGGCAGCAGCTGTAGAGCAGCATTCCGGCGAGCTGGGCCCGAATGCGGCAAGGCAGGATGCCCCGCATGCGCACTGCATCGTGCCGCTCGGAGATTCTCCCTATGTATGCGCCGTCGATTTGGGAATTGATGCTGTTGTCATCTATCGCTTCGACGAAGAGAAGCTTTCACTTACTTCGCATGGGATCAGCAAGGTACACCGCGGGGCCGGGCCTCGACATTTAATTTTCCATCCGGCAATGCCTGCCGGTTACGTGATGAACGAACTGGATTCCACAATCACAGTGCTGAAGGTGGATGCTGAGCAGGGTGTATTGACGGCAGGGCAAGCGATTTCGGCGCTGCCGGCAGATTACAGCGGCTATAACGACGCTGCTGATATTCATCTGGGTGCGTCAGGTCGTTATTTATACAGCTCTAACCGCGGTCATAACAGCATCGCTGTGTTTGCCGTTAATCAAGTAACAGCGGAGCTTACGCTAATTCAACATATTGATTGCGGCGGCGAGTCGCCGCGAAATTTTGCCATTACGCCTGATGGCGGTCATTTACTGGTGGCGCATCAGAAAACAGGGAACATTGTAGTCTTCACGGTAGATGGAGAGAGCGGGCTGTTAAAGCAGAGCGCTTCGTCGCTTCAATTGCCAAGTCCGGTTTGTATTAAATTTGCAAAATAATAATGGCCAGCATGATCCGAAATAGGAGATGAAGGCTTTTCGTTAAGAAAGGCAGGTCCTGTTTATTATGTCAGCACCGCTTACAACAAGTCGCATCAACAAAGAAGCGATAAAATCAGCTACCGTATATTCCATATTAATATGCATCAGCTCCGTCCATCTCATGAATGATATGATGCAGTCGGTCGTATCGGCTTTATTTCCTGTGTTAGAGCAATCGCTGCGGCTAAGCTTAGCGCAAATCGGCTGGATTGCTTTTACGCTCAATATGACCTCGTCGGTCATGCAGCCTGTGGTTGGCTTGATTTCGGATAAAAGACCCGCGCCATGGATGCTCCCGGTCGGCATGTTCTCAAGCATGATTGGGATGGCTGGCCTAGCCTTTGCCCCGAATTTTTACTTAGTGCTGCTTGCGGTTGTGTTTGTGGGTCTTGGTTCGGCGGTATTCCATCCGGAGGGCTCGCGCGTCGTGCATTTGGCCGCCGGTCCCCGCCGAGCGTTCTCCCAATCGATTTATCAGGTCGGCGGCAATTTTGGTCAAATGCTTGGGCCTCTTATGACGATGCTGATCTTTTTGCCATTTGGCCAAAAGGGCGCAATATGGGGTACCTTGCTCGCTGCTACAGCAATCATCATACTGTTAAAAGTCGTGCCTTGGTATAAGACGCAGCTAGCGGTGCAGGATGGCAAAAGACAGCAGCGAAAAGCCGCAGGCAGCATGAAGGCTGCCCTTTCGCCAAAGGTGATCGGATTCGCGCTTGCGATACTGTTCGCCATCGTTTTCGCCCGTTCATGGTATGCTGCCGCCATCGGCAATTTCTATCAGTTTTATGTGGTGGAAACGTACGGCTTGTCCATCAAGCATGCGCAAATCCCGTTGTTCTTGTTTATGGCAGCGGGCGTAGCCGGTACGTTTCTTGGAGGAATTCTGGCGGATCGGATCGGACGAAAAAAAATGATGCTTTTATCCATTCTCGGGGCCGCGCCTTTTGCGCTGGCACTTCCGCATTTGCCGCTTCCTTGGGTTTATCCGTTAATCGTATTGCTCGGCTTCATCCTGCAATCCGGCTTTTCCGTCAGCGTCGTATACGCGCAGGAGCTTATGCCTGGCAAGGTAGGAACCGCATCGGGGCTTATTACCGGTCTTGCGTTTGGAATGGGCGGCCTCGGCGCAGTCGTGCTTGGCTATTTGGCGGACAGCCGCTCACTTAGCTTTGTGATGATCGCTTGCAGCGTTCTGCCGCTGATCGGATTACTGGCGTTTTTGCTTCCTAAGGATAGAAAAGAAGCAGCGTAAGAATTTTATGAAAGAACAGCCGTTTTAAGGAGCAATCCTTAGGGCGGCTTTTTTTATATATAAGTAACGATTGATAAAAAGCAAACATAATTATATAATGTTTATTAAATAAGCAAACGAAATAAAGGGGTGTTTGTATTATGGAGAGTGAAGAACGGTTTTGGGCATCGTCGATAGAAGAGCTGAAGCTAGGTTATTTGTATGAAGAAGCGGAAGGCAATTATTACTGTCTGATTTGCGGAGAGCGCTTTGAGGATGGGGAGATTTTTCGCCATGAGCAATCCGGACGGTGGTACGAGGCCCGTAAATACGCTGCCCATCATGTCCAGCAGGAGCATGGATCGATGCTCGATTATTTGCTGGAGCTCGATAAGAGGCAGACGGGACTGACCGATTTGCAAAAAGAGCTTATACGCGGATTTGCCGATCAACTGTCCGATCAAGAAATGATGGCCCGCACGGGCGTTGGCAGCGCTTCAACCATACGAAACCACCGTTTCGTGCTGAAGGAAAAGGCGAAGCAGGCGAAGCTGCAGCTCGCGATAATGGAGATGATGGAGCTGGGTTCTGCTGCGGCACCGCGCTTCGTGCCTGTGCACCTTACCGCCACACAGGTGGATGAGCGATATGTGATTACGGAGGACGAATACGCGGCGCTGCTAAAGCAATATTTTCCGAAGGGGCCTGAAGGCCCGCTAGCCTCATTTCCTCGTAAAGAAAAGCGTAAAATAGCGATACTGCGGCATATTTCTTCTAATTTTAAAAGCGGAACGCGCTATACGGAGAAGGACGTGAATGAGCGGTTAAGACGCTTCTGGGAAGAGGATTACGTGACTTTGCGCCGTTATTTGATCGAATACGGGTATTTGGATCGTACGGACGATGGCCGCTCGTATTGGGTAAAGGGTACGAACATCGGGGAAAAGCAGCTTGAGCAGTATACGGTAGAAGCTTCAAAGGAGCATAGTGAATCTTCGAAGGCGGGCAGCAAAGGGAAAAAAGGAAAGTCCGGAAAGGCGAAGCCGAAGGGGATTTTAGTGGAGCAAACGGATGAACGAAAGGAGGAGTCGAATATGGATAAGGAAAAGCGTAAGCAATTGACGGCAGAATATCAGGAACGCGAACGGCTGATGGGTGTTTTTCAAATTAAAAATAATGCCAATGGTAAAGTTTATATTGGAGGCTCGACCAATCTAGATGCGCTGTGGGGAAAAGAGCAGTTTGTTCTTAATATTGACGGGCATGCGAACAAAGAACTGCAAAAGGAATGGAAGCAATATGGCAGCGAAAATTTTTCGTTTCTCGTTCTCGAGACCGTTAAATTGGATCAAAAGATTCGTTATGATTATAAAGACGTTACGGATCCTGAGGGCCGGCAACCCGTTGATATGGTGCGCCAATATAACCGGGAGGTCGCTGAATTAAAGGAGCAGTGGGTAGAGAAGCTACGGCCTTATGGCGAGAAGGGTTACCACGGCGCAGGAGAGAACGCGAAGGATTAAAGATTACTGTTTAATGAGGGAGCGTGTACATTAAAATGTCTGCTAAAGGAGTAAAGGGAGCCGGAGCTGGAGGAAGCTTGCTCCGCAATACGTTTTTCCAAACGATTTTGCTGTCAAACGTACTGCTGCAAATCGGAATATGGGTACGGAATTTTGCCATCCTAATGTATGTAACAGATAAGACGAACGAAGATCCGTTCGCAATCAGCTTAATGGGCTTTGTGGAATTTTTGCCGATTTTCGTATTCTCGTTCATCGGCGGGACATTTGCGGATCGCTGGAAGCCGCGTCTTACGATGATTTGGTGTGATTTCTTATCAGCGCTATCCGTATTTGTCGTGCTGATTACGCTTCTATATGGATCCTGGCATATGGTTTATTTTGCCACGTTTGTGTCCGCGATATTATCGCAATTTTCACAGCCGTCGGCCATGAAGCTGTTTAAGCAGCATATTCCTGCAGAGCAGCTGCAATCGGCAATGGCGATGTTCCAATCGCTTATGGCGATCTTTATGGTACTAGGGCCATCCCTTGGCGTTATCTCGTATCAAAAATTCGGCATTGAAATTTCAATTGGCGTTATGGGCGTAGCGTTCTTATTATCGGCTGTCGTCTTGTTCCGAATCCCTCGCGACCGTGAGGTGGAGAAAACGGATGCCGTTGTTGAACGCCAATTCTGGCAGGAACTAAAAGCCGGCTTCGCTTACGTATGGCGCAGTCCGGTACTGAAAGCTCTGGGTGGAACGTTTGCGTTAGCAGGGACGGCTGTCGGTATCGCGCAGACACTCGGCTTGTTCATCGTGCTGGAGCGCCTGGGGCAGCCGAAGGAGTTTTTGCAATACATGCTGATGGTTAACGGAATTGCAATGCTCGTTGGCGGCGGTGCAGTCATGGTCGTAGCCAAGAAGATTGCTCCGCAAAAGCTGCTGGCGATTGGTTTGCTAATCAGCTCGCTGACGATGATCGGTACAGGATTATCAACAAGCATCCCTCTAACGCTCGTGCTGCAGTTTATAGGCGGACTTGGCTTCCCTATGATTCAAATCGGTATTAGCACCATGATTCTGCAGTGGTCAGAGGAATCCTATACGGGCCGCGTGAACGGCGTACTTACCCCAATGTTTATGGGCATGATGGTTATCATGACGCTGGTAGCCGGTCAGCTCAAGCTGGTATTCCCGCTTGTCGGCATTTATACCGTAGCAGGGTCCATTATGTTCTTAGGAATGCTGCTTCTTGTTCCATTGTTTAAGGAAAAACCGCTAATCGCCCAAACGAACGCATAGCAGTCTGGGGGATATTGACAGAAACTGCCGTGTGAAGTAACATCTATTTTAGTTGATACAAGGTATGGCGAAGCACGCTTACACCCTCGTAAGAGGGAGGGGCGTGCTTTTTTTGTTGTTTCGGTGCTGTCCTTGGGAGAGTGGCATGCCGAAAAGGGATGAAGCGAGATGCTGATTTTGAGGAATGTTGGGGTCAGAGAGGATGGGGTGGAAGGGAAAAGAAGGAAAAAGCTAAACGCAGCAAGAAATGATATGAAGGCTGTAAAAATATGTGTATTTTTGACGAAAAAAGACGTTTGATCATATGCAGATTAATAAATAATGGGAGTGGTTGGTATGATGCAAAAAATAGGACGAATATTTCTAACGCTGACATTACTGGTGACGATGCTGATGGGTGCACAAGCAGCCTCCGCTGCGGCTGCGTTTACCGATACGAAGACGCATTGGGCAAAGGATGAAATATCGGCAGCTGTGAATCAAGGCTGGATTAATGGCTACGATGCAAAAACCTTTAAACCGAATGCCAACATGACGCGGGCTGAATTTCTAAAATCGTTGGTGGCAGCATTGAAAATTAAGGCAGTCGATTCCGATACGCCGTTTGTTGATGATACCGGTTGGTTTCGGTCTTATATCGCGACAGGATTGAAGCAATCGATCATTAAGGTTGGGGATTATAAAGAAAACAGTTTTGAACCGAATCGCGTGATTACGCGTGAGGAGATCGCGCGCATGACTATTCGAGCGCTAGGTAAGGATGCGGAGGGCGTGAAGTCCGGCTATTTAGCTGTGGCGAAGAAGCTTGAGATCATGCAGGGGTATCCCGATGGTACGATGGGCGGAGACAAAAATGCTACTCGTGCGGAGGCTGTGGTGATGGTTATGAATACGTTGACGGCGAAGAATGGTAAGCCGGTGGATTATCCGAAGACGAAGGAGCAGTTAAACACAACGATTCAATCCCTGCCGAGTTTTAGCGGAAAAACTATGTACAGCCGTGAAGAAGTAGGAGTTAATTTAAAAGGATCTGAGGTATTCGATGATTATGTACTCTGGATTGGTTACAGTGCATCATTAAAGAGAACGTCAATAGACACCTATTCTTCTACAACTGAATTGAAAGCATTAATCAAGGATTTATTAAAGCTTTATTATCCCAATTCTTACGAAAAAGCCTATAAAAATTACGTTACAGTAGATGGTAAAAAAGATAATGACACTGGAAGAAGTTTTGAAACAACTTATGATGGTAGAAGTTTCACCGTATATAAAGCAAAAAACATAGCAGGAGTGTCTATTTGGATAGGGGGTTAAGAATTGAAGCATTCATTTAAATGTACCTTTCTAATTACCATTACATTACTACTACTATTCAATTTTATACCGATGTATGGACAAGTCGCTGCTTCAACAAATTGTCCTGCGCCAACAACATATAGCGATGTTGCTAAAGAATATATTGATTACTACAACATCCCATTAAAAAGTGGAGACGGTAAACCATTAAGTGGAAAATTTCTACTGAATCAGGCCGGTATCGGCGAAAGAGTTATAGTGTATGGATGTCCTTCCGATGTATCCGACAACGATTTTGATCTTGGCCAATACCGCTATCTTGGTTGGGATGCAGAAGGGAACCTTTATCGAAACTGGAAATTTAGAAGTGATTCTCGAGCAACATTGAATGTTGCAAAAAACTGGGTTATTAATCCTTGGGGAACTCCTAAAGGCTTGTTAAAAGAAATAAGACGAACAAACCTATCGCGCGACCCCAATGCTTCTTCTTGGCTTGAACGAATTGTAGACCCCTATAAGGAGTCGCCGACTTTCTTACAAAGTTATAATATACGCAAAAGCACAAATTGGACTGGTAGCACATTGTTGGATTATTCAATTATTCAGCAAAAACCAACTAAGTTTAGTCCTGGTGTGGTTCAAATGTGGAACATATGGGAGCCTGATGGATCATGGTGGTACGAAGTATTTACAATACCACCAGAGCCGCTTCTACCACCGCCTGCGAAACCAGACCTCATCATCAGCGAACTCATATATCCATCCGACGCCTGGCTCGGCGAATCTGTCCCCATTAAAATTACAACAAAGAACCAAGGGAAAACAGACAGCGGCCCCTTCACAGTGGGCATCGTCGGAACAACAACAAAATCTGATGTCATCTCAAACGTACATCCCGGGCAAATCAAAACCGTCACCGTGAATGTATCCTCTAACACAAGCGGCATAAAAAGCTTCACAGCAAAAACAGACTTCGGGGAAGCCGTAACCGAGTCAAATGAAAATAACAACACGAAAGAATTTAAAATCGCTTTTAACAAAAAGAATGAACCCACCATTCCAATAGCCGTCATCTCCCATAATGAAGGCGACCATCGAACAACCCCCGAAATGACCATTAAGTCGGCGGCTGAGCCGAAGCTTGATGACAAACTCTCCTATTCACCAGGCAAGGAAACCATCACCATCCGAGAATGGAAATATAAGACCCCAAAGGGAACAACGATTTTTACAAAGCCGTCCGCAAAGGATTTTACGAATGAAGGAACATACCTCGTAGAGCTTAGCGTAACGAATAGCGCTAAAAAGGTATCTGAGTGGGCACAACTGACCATTCGTGTAGGTGAGCCAACACCGCCAAGTCCTACTTTACCGCCGCGACCGGAATTAAAAGCAGGCCTTCGATTCGTTCCAGACATTATTTTAGCGGGGGAAACGTCATCACTGCTGAATAGCTCGGACGGATTCGACAGCTACGAATGGATATTTTCAACCAATTTAGATCTTTTATTTCCGGATAAGAGTAAATACGAGTATATCAATCAAACCTTTACGCAGGCAGGCACTTATCGAGCGACGATTAAGGTGAGTGACAGCAGCGGATCCTCTTCGGCAGAAGCTGCATTAACGGTAATCGATCCGAAGCCCATTGCCGTTGTTGCTGGCGCTACAAAAATCATAGAAGGAAGAGCATTTCCTTTTCCTTATCACTTAAATAACTCTTATACCCCACTAGCGGAGCGGGGAGTGACTATTGATCACAGCAAATCAGAAAAAAGGTATAAAAGAGCAGGGGATGTTGTTTATACAAGTGATTTTCCAACAGAGAATAATTTGGCAGTAGGGCAGTATACCTTCGAAGGAAAAGTATATGACACGACGGGAAGAGTGAGTGAATGGGCAGATTTAGCCGTGGAAGTTGTTCCTGACCTGCCTCCGGAAATCGAAGTGACCGCGCCTGAAGAAACGTATCGCAGCAGCGGTTTCATGCTTTACATAGAAGCCGAAAGCCCGGATGCGGATATTCTGGAACATTTATTTCTTGAAGAGAGATATGACCAGGATGATGACGGTAATTTTGAGGAGGAAGCTTGGACAACGCTTTATGACGGCGCCTTCAAAACAACGCATTATCTCAACTATACAACCGTTGGCAAAAGGCAATACCGTGCTGCCGTTACAGAGGATTACGGTAAATCAGCGACCTCTTCACTTGCAATGACGGATGTTCGCAACTATGCGCCTTCGGTTAATTTCAACGTTTTTGGCGTAACGCAGCAGCCTGAACAAGGAGAAGAGAGCGGCCCACCTGTTATAAACTATACAGCACAATCCATTTTTCGCTCATGGTCATCTAAAAAGCCGTATGTGGGCGGAGGTGCAGATAAGCTTGCTTGGAAAGCAGACGCAGCGGCAATTAGCACGAAAAATGGACAAATGGTCAACTTCAATCTGAGATATCCAAACGCGGGAAGCGGGCTTAACTCCCGTAATAAGTATGCTTTAGCTGGTGATCTTGAATTGAAAACGAGATGGCAAGTCCAGCCTGTAGGCTCTAACGGATACTATGACCAGGACTACGGATTAGCTTCAAATTCAATTTTTAATCCTAATCGGCTGTACACGTACCATAAAACAAAAAGAATGAATGCAGAAGGAACAGCCTATGAAAATGTGTTTTCTTACACCGAAAGAGATGCTGTAACAGGAGCGGTACGAAGACCTTCCTTTAATTTAGAAGATTCGCTCAGCGGAGAGCTGATGCCGGATGAGAAGTTCTATTCAAAAGAAGTCATCAACGGGAACAGCATCAGAATTACCGTTCACGACAATCAAGGAAAGAAAGTAGATGTGTTTTCATTTGGGCTAGTCGGCGTCGATTCCCGGAACTTTACATATTCACTTTTTGAGATGACGCCGGATTTAAAGTATCTCGTTTTAGGCATGACTCATTTCGGAGCATTTAATGACGATACCTATTACTATAAATATTCACTCGAGAATCGCCGTTTGGAATGGGCAGCAGCTGGATCCTCCGTGTCCAGATATGAAGCGAATGGGAGCTATACTTTTTTTAATAAAATGTCCGTTGATCCGAATGGCACAATTTATATTTCCGGAAAAGTTATAACTAAAATCACACCGAACGGATCGCGAGTGGATTCGCAAGTCGTATCGGGCACGGGAGACGGTTCGACGGTTTCGGTTAGCGACGATGGAAAATACTTATACCGTTTAAACTTTGGTTCGCAAAGCGGCGACAGCCACGATATGTATTTGACGACTTACAACGCCGTAGACTTAAGCATCGTAAGTACTTATAAAAACTTCCTAATGAGATCGATCTATACGAGTGTTGCTCCTTATTCCTATAACCCCATCGTGCGGGAAGACGGTACGGTGGTCATATCCGATTATAATAAAGTGTATTTTTTCTCCCAAACGGGCGCATTTTTATTTAGTTCGGATATACCGAATTCACCGTTCTTGGAATTTTATCAAGCGGGACTAATGCCTAACGGCGATCTATTCAGCCCCTATTTTGATAGAATGACTTACCGATATGGCATGTACAATATCACGTCTAGATCATCTATGATTCAAGAGGGGACGAATGGGAATCAGGCTTTCGGAATTAGCGGTGCAATAGGCACTCCCGTATTGCCGAACGGATCTGTATTCTTTATCGAGACGACTTCTCCCATTTCTGTTCTACCGTTTGTATCAGCATCAGGAAATGCTGATCTTCAAGATATAGATGCAAACACCGTAGGCATCTTCGACGATAATTGGGGCGGATTGCTATATGATTCTGGAAGCGTGATGAAAAATTATACGTTAGAATTCAGCGTCAGCGTGAACGACATTAAGAACGATAAACCCATCGGCGCAGGCTTCCACATTCAAAATGAAAAAAATATGTATGCAGTAGAATGGAGCAAGGACACGCTTACACTCTACAAAGCTGTAAATGGTTTGAAAACTACCTTGCAATCCATATCTTTAGCTCGTTCACCGTTTACTGCGTATCCGTTCAAGGTTGAAGCTGTAAATGGTACGCTGCGTGTTTTCGTTAACTATGCCAAGGTTATCGAGATAACTGATGGTACGTTTACAAAGGGCGCTGCAGGCTTAATGTCACTTGGTCAATCTTCAGCTTCGTTCTCGAATGTGAAGAAAACCAACTTCGGCGATACGTACACACAAGAAACCTATGATACTGTGCTGGTCAACGACCCAATATCCTACGAGAAGCTGTTTAACGATATTGAAAAAGACCCCATGACGGTTGAAGAATGGAGCTACAGCCATAATCCTAATTTTTTCGAAAATCCGGAAGGGTTAAGTGTTCATAGCGGCCAAACCTACGGAACGACGATCAACGCCTTAGCAAAGGCAGGGGTGTATGAGATTAGCTTTCGAGCACAAGATAATCCCGGGTTAGCAGCTTATGGCAAATGGTCGGAGCCCGTCAAAAAGCTGCTCTTTGTCCATCGAAGGCCAGTTGCCAAACCTGAAGTCAGGTTTACTGGAAAAGTGTATGCGGAGGGGGAGTCTCTAGATTACGAAACGCTTGATGCCTCATATGATCCCGACATTGCTCACATTCTATCGGACAAGCTGTTTAGAACTCGCTGGGCTGACGAGTCAAGCTGGAAAACAGGCAAGCGTGAGTATTACAATCGTCCTGGCGTGGAACTTATCGTGCAGGAGCAAGTCCGAGATTTACACGGCGCATGGTCATATTGGGGGCAATACATCGTTTATAAGGATGCTTTATCGACTGTAAACCAAACCAAGCCAGTAATGACGATCACTTATCCTTCTGGCTCAACGGCAGCAGCACCAACTGTTTTGGTGAAAGAGCCGATTATCAAATGGACATACGCTGATGCCGAAAACGATCGGCAGGAGCAATATCGCTTAGCCTTAACGTATGCTGATCATAATGAAACGGCGTTATTTATTGAGCATGAAGGCGCCGCTCTTTCTTACCATCTGCAAGAGGGCACAATTGAACCAGGCCGCGTTGTGCGGGTCCAAGGTCAGGTGTACTCATCGGGTGTTTGGTCGAATCTAAGCAATAGCAAATACTTTGTGCTGGATCTCCCGCCGCAAACGTTTTTGCTTTCTTTTAACGGCTCGGATGCAAACCATCCCATCTATACGAATTCAAACCGTCCGCATCTGCGAACCTTTACCGTCGATCCTGAAATACACCAGATTACGTCCATTGATTTCGAAGTTTACCGTGCAGCAAATGGAACCAAGGTCGTTGATACTGAATCGTCCATAATGGCAGCAAGCTATACACCGGCATCTCTTTCGGAGGGGCTGCACTATTGGAAAGCGAGAGCAAACGACAGCTACATATGGGGGCCTTATTCAAGCAACGGCTTTTTCTTTGTAGACACGGTCAAGCCGGCCGACGTAAATGAGCAATTAGAAGTGGAGCCGACGGCGGTATCGGTAAGCTTTAATGCTTTTAGCGATGCGGAGCCGTCTTCCGGGCACGCTTCCCGAGTCTTTTATTTGCAAAAAGTGAACGCGAACGGGAGCGTAACGAACATCGATTTGAATGGTGACGGCCAAACGGAATACAGCATGCCGTTAGCGTTTGAACGTCAGTCCATTCGGGTCACCGGACTTGATGCCGGACAGGAATATCGCCTTACGGTTATCGATGCTGATCTTGCAGGTAATGAAGGGATCTTCGCCTACATTCATTTCGTGACCAATCGTTCGCCGGTAGGTGATTTTGACTGGTCTCCAAAGCCAGTATATGTGGGAGATATGGCTTCATTTATGTCAGAAGTAAATGACCCAGACGGCAATACACTTTCGATTCTGTACGAGCTTACCAGCCCGCTTGGAGCAAAAAGCAGCTACAGCTACACCGTGAATGGTCCTGCTTATCCAGCACGAGGGCCTTCTCTTAAACTGACTGCAGCCGGCGCTTGGACGATGAAAATGACGGTAAGCGATGGCATGGCTGATCCGGTGAGTGTTACGAAATCACTGCAGGTGCTTCCGCTTCAGCTCTTCGGTTTTGTGAAACATACGGAGCTTTGGGAGCAGCATCGCAAGGCCTTCAACGTAAAAGCATCCGGGAAGGAAGATGCACCGCGGGGCTTTGCTGTATTTTGGGCAGGCGAAAAGTTTGTGCTCGAGGCGGATACGACCATGACGGGAACCGCGACGAAAGCAGACCGGGTAGAGGTGCGGATGGGCAGTTATGAAGCTTCTTTAAAACCGATAGGTCTCGCACAAAATAAGTGGAAAGGTGAGCTTTGGGAGGAAGAATTCGCAAAGCTGCTAAAGGGTACGATTTCATTCATTTTTACTGCTTATTATAATAATGGAACCGTGATTACGACTCAGGTTGACGTATGGATCGATGGTCAAACGTTACAAATCGTAAGCGTACATCGCGTCCAATAAATAAAATGATCAAAGTGGTTATTATGCACGCAAAAAAGACCGGGGCACGCAAGAGGCTCCGGTCTTTTGCTATTAGTATTGGGCGGTTGCCGCCTCGATTTCTTTCATAGGGTTCATGTTGTAATCTGCTTTGAATCGCGCTTCTTCATAAGAAGCTTTTGAATAAACCAGTCGTCATGTCAATCATTGTCCGCTTTTGATCTTTTCAAAAAACGTACTGATCGCGTAATAAGTTGCACCGCGAACAGCGGATTGATCCTGCAGCTCGGCGAACAGAATACGCATGCGTTCCCGGTGGTAAGGGAGCGTGCGTTGATCGACGGCTGCTTGAACAGCGGGCTCCAGCCATTCCGCCGCCCGGCTCATCCGATTGCCGATGATAACCACGTTTGGGTTAAAGACGTTGACGATATTGGCAATGCCTGCGCCCAAATAATCACCAATGGAGCGGATGAGCTCGATGACGCGCTCATCGCCGGCAGTTGCGGCCAGCAGCAGCTCCTCCAGGTTCTCGAAGCCGAGCAGCGCCGCTCGCTCCAGAAGCGCGTTCTCGGAGGCATACAGCTCCCAGCAGCCACGGTTACCGCAGCTGCAAGGCTTGCCGCCATACTCAATCGAGAGATGGCCAAGCTCGCCGGAGAAACCGGAAGCCCCTTTGTATAGCTCCTTATTCAAAATAATTCCGGTCCCGATCCCGATCCCGACACTGACATAAATCTGGTTGGGAATCCCGCGGCCGGCTCCGTATTTCTGTTCTCCCTGCGCGCCGGCGTTCGCTTCATTATCAATGGTAACTGGCAGGCCGAAACGTTCTTCGAGCTGCTGCTGCAGCTCGACCTGATGCCACTTCAAATTCGGAGCAAACAGAATGATGCCATTGTCGTCCACAATACCCGGAACGCCGACGCCAATTCCTACAATCCCGTAAGGACTCCCAGGCGCTTCGTTCATAAGCAACTCAATACAGTCTGTTAGCTGCGCGATTGCCTGCTTCGCATCCTGCTGCTTAAGACCGCGCTGATGCTCGGCAATGACATTGCCCTCCATATCGACGAGCAGTCCGCGGATATAATTGACGCCAAGATCGATTCCGACAGCATACCCAGCCGTACCGTTAAATAAAAGCATGACAGGCTTTCGTCCGCCGCTGGATTGTCCAGGCCCGTTTTCAAGAACAAGATGGCTGTCGATCAGATCTTGAACGAGGCTGGATACCGTTGCTTTATTAAGCCCGGTGAGCTCGGATATTTGTGCCCGCGAGAGGGGGGCATGTACCAGTACGGCTTCGAGTACGATGGCCGTATTTATTTTCTTGATGAGCGCTAAGTCTCCTGTTGGTTTGATTTTCAAAAAAGAAAGCCTCCGTCCAAGTCACAATATCTATTATTGTATCACGAAATATCGAATATACAGCCTGCATGCTCCACATACTGAATACGGCGTTGCAAGCAAAAATTAGGATAAGGCTAGTTTAACACAAAAACTTAGTTTGTTTAATAGACAAACTAAGTTAAGGCGTGTTATTCTAAATGTAAGCACTAACAAAAATATCGAATTCCGTGAAGGAGGATTTTGTTTTCTATGAGCTATTTCAAAAACATTAATACAATCCAGTTTGAAGGTAAGGGCTCCGATAATCCGCTGGCATTCAAACATTATGATCCTAACCAAGTCATTATGGGCAAAACAATGGAAGAGCACCTTCGCTTCGCGGTTGCATACTGGCATACTTTTAACGCTAATGGTACAGACCCTTTCGGCTCAGCTACTATGGTTCGCGGCTGGGATCAATATAACGGCCTTGACCGTGCGAAAGCGCGCGTTGAAGCTAACTTCGAATTCATGAATAAATTGAACATTCCTTTCTACGCATTCCACGATGTGGACATTGCGCCAGAAGGTGAAACTTTGCAAGAAACGAACAAAAACCTGGATGTAATCGTTGCTCTATTGAAGGACAACATGAAATCTTCCGGCAAAAAGCTGCTTTGGAACACGGTTAACATGTTCTCAAATCCGCGTTTTGTACACGGCGCAGGAACAACTTGCAACGCTGACGTTTATGCATATGCTGGCGCGCAGTTGAAAAAAGGTCTTGAGGTCGGTAAAGAGCTTGGCGCAGAAAACTATGTATTCTGGGGCGGCCGTGAAGGCTACGAAACGCTTCTTAACACAGACATGGGCTTTGAACTTGATAACCTTGCACGCTTGTACCATATGGCAATCGCATATGCTAACGAAATTGGTTTCGATGCGCAATTCTTGATTGAGCCGAAACCGAAAGAGCCAACGAAACACCAATATGACTACGATGCAGCAACAACGATCTCCTTCTTGCAAAAATACGGCTTGAAAGATCACTTCAAACTTAACCTTGAAGCAAACCATGCAACGCTTGCAGGCCACACCTTCGAGCACGAAATCCGTACTGCTGCAATCAACGGCATGCTTGGATCGCTTGATGCGAACCAAGGTGACTTGCTGCTTGGCTGGGATACAGACGAGTTCCCAACTGACCTTTACTCTACGACATTAACGATGTTCGAAGTATTGAAAGCTGGCGGCATTGGCCGCGGTGGCGTTAACTTCGATGCGAAGGTTCGTCGTGGTTCGTTCGAAGCAGAAGATCTGTTCTTGGCGCATATTGCTGGTATGGACAGCTTCGCTTGGGGTCTTAAAGCGGCTGCGAAATTGACGGAAGAGAAAATTCTCGACAATATCGTAGACAACCGTTACCGCAGCTTCAAAGAAGGCATTGGCGCGGAAATCGTGTCCGGCAAAGCGACGCTTGCATCGCTTGAGCAATATGCATTGCAAAACAATCCGATCAAGAACGAGTCCGGTCGTCAAGAACGTATCCGCCTTGTACTGAGCGAAGTTATTTTCAGCGTTTAAGTCGGGAGGATCATGGGCAAATGAGCTATGTAATCGGTATAGATTTAGGTACGAGCGCCGTTAAAGTGCTGCTCGTCGACCGCAATGGCACGGTAGCTGGGGAAGCATCCCGCAGCTACCCGCTGTTTCACGAGCATTCCGGATGGAGCGAGCAGCGGGCGGATGATTGGGTAGACGGAACCGTAGAAGCGCTGCGTGAGCTGACGTCTGCTGCCGGCATCGATGCCAGCACGATAGAGGGAATCAGCTTCTCAGGCCAAATGCACGGTCTTGTGCTGCTGGATGGTGAAGGAAATCCGATTCGCAATGCGATCCTGTGGAATGATACCCGCACAACGGAGCAATGCCGCGAAATCGAAAGCAAGCTTGGCGACAAGCTGCTTAGCGTAACGCGCAATCCAGCCTTGGAGGGCTTTACGCTTCCCAAAATTCTTTGGGTACGCGAGCATGAGCCTGAAGCCTTTGCGAAAGCGAAGCTGTTCCTTCTGCCGAAGGATTATCTTCGCTACCGCTTAACCGGCGAGCTGCATATCGATTACTCCGACGCTGCGGGCACGCTTCTTCTTGACGTGGCTGGCAAAGCATGGAGCAAAGACGTGTTAGACGCATTTGAGCTTCCTGCGAGCTTCTGCCCGCCGCTGGTTGAATCGCATGGCTTTGTCGGAACCTTGCTGCCGCAATTTACGGAAAGCACAGGTCTTCCGGCAAACACTAAAGTGTTCGCGGGCGGCGCTGACAATGCGTGCGGCGCGATCGGCTCAGGAATTTTATCCGAAGGCTTGACGCTTTGCAGCATCGGTACGTCGGGAGTTATTCTCTCCTATGAGAATGATAAAACGAAGGATTTTGCGGGCAAGGTACATTTCTTTAATCACGGCAAAGAAGATTCCTTCTATGTGATGGGCGTTACGCTGGCGGCAGGCTACAGCCTCAGCTGGTTCAAGAAAACATTTGCTCCGAATGAGAGCTTCGACCAATTGCTTGATGGCGTGGGCGATGTGAAACCGGGAGCGGGCGGGCTGCTGTTTACCCCGTATCTCGTTGGCGAACGTACGCCACATGCGGATTCCGTTATTCGTGCGAGCTTCATTGGCGTAGATGGTTCCCATGGGCGGATTCACTTTGCCCGTGCGGTAATGGAGGGAATTACCTTCTCGCTTAACGAGTCGGTCGACATGTTCAGACAAGCGGGAAAAACGGTTGATACGATTATCTCCATCGGCGGCGGCGCTCAAAATCCGGTATGGCTGCAAATGCAAGCCGATATCTTTGATGCGAAGGTCGTTGCGCTTGAGAATGAACAGGGACCAGGACTAGGCGCGGCTATGCTTGCTGCATACGGCGCCGGCTGGTTCGAGAGCCTGGAGTCCTGCGCAGATAAATTCGTGAAGCATGCGGATTCTTATTCTCCGCAGCCTGATGCGGTTGTTGCTTATGCCGGAATCTTTAAAGTTTACCAGCAGGTATATGCGCAAACTAGCGCTTTGAATGAAGCGCTAGCGCCATATCGCGGCTAACTATATAAACAAGAAGGGACTGTTAACCTCTTAGGAGGCGAACAGTCCCTTTTTGACGTTTGCTATTGCTTCGGGATGCTGCTCATCAGAATAGCGATCAACGCTTGAAGCTGCTCCATATCATTTCCGGCCTGACCCCAAGCTCACCAGCAATCAATTCAGCCGTAAGGCGCTGGGGTTTTTTTATTTTTCCGTTGCGAATTTTGGAAATGGTCGTAAGTGAGATAAGCGTAGACTGGGCGAGCGAGGTTAYGGATATATTTTTGCTAAGCATAAGCATGCGGAGCTTATAGGAGGGATCTTCCTCCTTGCTGTTCGCGTAAAGGCTGGTTAGTACGACAACAAAGTTTTTAAAGCTCCGGTTGCCGTTGTAAAAAGGCTGAATAACGGCTTCAGTGCTGTAACAGCGATCGCCAAGCTTTAGCTGGAAGTCGACGGTTTCGGTCGTACGATTGGTTTTGGCATAATCGAGTACCCGTTTTAGCTTATTCCGCTCTTGCTCGGCAACGAGATCAAATATCGATTTGTTTACATATGAAGAAGAAGGCTGCTGCACAGGGGCGTAATAATGTTTTAAGCTCATTATGTTAAAACGCTCATTGACGATTGAAGTTACCATGATTTTATTATGTAAAATATAGTCATCTATCCATTTGGCCTCACGCAAATCCTTGCAAATGAGAACGTATACAGGACGCTCTCCAAGCTGAAGCTTTCGGCAGGACATACGTACGTCCGCCGGAGTAGAGGCTTTCGTTACCAGCTTGCATTCGAGCAAGGGGGAGACGGCTAACTCATCGGCAAGCTGATGAATAGCTTGTTCGAAGGTTAGACCTGTGTCCTGCACGGAAATGATCGTAGATGGATCAAGAAGCATAAGATCTGATTTTTTAAAGCCGGAAAAGACCGCAAAGGCTTGATTGACATCGCGAATTGACCAACGGGATTCGTCGGATTCGACGATGAGCATAGGTTCAGAAAGCAAATAAAATAAATGATTCATCGATGACACCCTCCCATCCATTTGCGTAGTGATGATGCACATGTAATGATTATGTCATAAAACCTAACATATTGACATAGTTATTTGTGAATAAATCATGTCATGTTATTTTTTATTCCTTGTTACATGTATTTTCATAAATTGGACAAGCTATACCAAACATGAGAAAGGATGATTGTAAATGTCTGCGAACTCTGCCCTACTATTTGATTTTAACGATGCGCAAAGCGCAGCGCTCGCTTGCGAGACGCTTCGGGAGCTCGGCTATGAAACGGTTCTCCATGATGGCAGCCGCATGCATGTACATATTGAAGGAAGCGATTTGACTTCTGCGCTAGAAATCGCGCAATCGCATGGGGGGCAGCTTGCCCAGCATGCCCAAATTGATGCCAATGCAGTGACGGATAGCGCCTATTCGCTTGACGCCATTGCGATACCTGCGCATCTCGTGAATGAGGATTGGGTTTTGTCCGATGGGGAGTCAGATCCAGAGGGACTGCGCAATCGTGATGAAGATGCGGATTACAATGAAGAGTTTCTGCCGGACCCCGGCACGTATGATCACTTTTCGGGTGATGTGCGGATATAAACTGCCGTTTGCATAAAACACAAAAAAGGCTGTCCGTTGTCTAATGACAAGCGTGGACAGCCTTTTTGGCGTATGGATTATTGGAGCACTGCGTTTAGCCCCGCCGTATAGCCAGTGGAAAAAGCCGCGGTAATGTTATAGCCACCGGTATACCCGTGAATATCTAGAATCTCTCCGCAAAAATAGAGCCCGTCCATGAGCTTAGACTGCATCGTTTTTGGATCGACTTCCTTCAGGGTAATTCCCCCGCCTGTAACGAATGCGTCTTCTATTGAAAGCGAGCCGTATACGCGTATTGGAAAATGCTTAATGAGCTGCGACAAGGAGATCCAGTCCTGCTTGGGAATGTTGTCATAAGTAAGACCCTCAGGCAAACCAGCCTTTTGAAGCAAAATCGGAATCATTTTTTCGGGTAAATAGCTCTTTAACACGTTTTTAATCGTTTTTTTGGATTCGAGCTCGGCGAGCTTCAGCGTCTCTTTGTAGACCTCATCTTTGCTCTTGCTCGGTACGAGATCGATCGCTACTTCGATATTTCCGGTGTTATATTGCTTAAGCGCCTTTACCACAAACTGACTGCAGCGCAGCACGATAGGGCCTGAGATGCCGAAGTGGGTAAACAGCATGTCGCCATGATGCTCTATAATTTGCTTGCCCTTCGGATTCCAAACGGATAATCCGACATCCCTTAGAGAGAGTCCTTGGAGCTCTTTGCTCACAATAAAGGGTTCATTTGATGTGAGCGGAACCTCGGTTGGAAATAGCTCCGTTATGGAATGCCCGGCTTTCTCTGCCCATGCGTAGCCATCGCCGGTAGAACCGGTTTGAGGCACTGATTTTCCGCCTGAGGCAACAATGACGCTCCTGCTGTGGAAAGTTTCGCCTGATTTTACGCGCACGCCTGTGACTCTTCCGTCTCCGAACATGATATGATCGACAGGAGCATTCAAAATAATTTTGACGCCTTGCTTGCGAACTTGATTAACAAGCGTGTCTACGACCGTTTTTGCCTTGTCCGACACGGGAAACATTCTCCCGTTATCTTCTTCCTTGAGAGCAATCCCGAGATTTTCAAAAAAGGCAATGATATCCTTGTTGTTGAAATTAGAAAAGGTGCTGTGAAGAAAACGCCCGTTTCCCGGAATATGCTTGATAAGCTCGTCCAAATCTTTATTGTTCGTCACATTGCATCTGCCGCCGCCGGAGATGCCAAGCTTGCGGCCTAATTTTTCTCCTTTGTCAAGGAGAAGCACCTTAGCGCCGTCCTTGCTTGCGGCAATGCTGGCCATTAATCCGGCTGAGCCGCCGCCTATTACTATTGCATCATACTGCATCGCGTTCCACCTGCTATATTTATTAGTAGATCTATAATACCACAAAAGAAAGGCGGCGTTAGGATGCTTCGTGAGGAATGGCAAATAACAGGTGCAAAAGGAACCGTATTGTTTCTCAGGGAGTGGAAGCCGGAGACAGCGGCGGTCAAGGCAGCCATTTGTCTCGTTCACGGCATGGGAGAGCATGGCGACCGATATACGCATGTCGCCGCTCGCTTCACGGAGGCGGGCATTGCCGTTATTGCGCTTGACCAGCAAGGGCACGGCCGCTCATCAGGGAAGCGGGGACATTTGTACTCTCTCGGCGCAGCAGTAAGCGATGCCGCTTTAATGATCGAGGCAGCTGCATCGAGGCACCCTGGCGCACCTATTTTCTTGTACGGTCACAGCATGGGGGGCAACGTCGCGCTGAACTGCGCGCTGCGCCTTCATCCTGAAGTGCAGGGGCTGATTCTGACTAGCCCTTGGCTGCGGCTTGCCTTCAAGCCGAATCCGGCAGTGGAATGGTTTGGGCGCAGGCTTGCTTCTATTATGCCGGCGCTGCAGCAATCGACAGGCTTAGATCCCGCTGATTTGTTCCGTCCCGGCTATGAAATGGCGGCTCCTATTGCAGAGGATCCGTTATGCCATACAAAAATTACGCTTCAAGCCTTTAAGGAAATTACTTCAGGCGGAGAGTGGGCGCTTGCTAACGCAGGAAACCTGCAAATCCCGCTGATGCTTATGCATGGAACCTCCGACCGTGTGACTTCCTTGGAGGCCAGCCAGCTGCTTGCGGAGAAGCTAGGCGGAAAATGCCATTTTAGGCGCTGGGACGGTGGATATCACGAGCTTCACAATGATATTGAAGGCGAAAAGGCGATTCAAGAGATAATAAAATGGTTGGAAGAACAATTGTAAATACATGTACTTTGTGTTTTAATCGGACTAATAGATTCTAAATATTTGGTAACGCTTTATTACTTCAACATAACTAAATATGTGGCATGCATTCGAAGCGCGGCAGGGGGAACCGATCGTTTTGTTAAAGGAATTGCTGTTACAATTCATTGTAGCTTTATTACCCGTTTTCGCTTTCCAGCTCTGGTATAACAAAGAGCAGGGCTGGAAGGGAATGCCGATTTTCATGGGTATTTTTTGCGGTGCATCGATGATATTGTGCATGCTGACGGCAACAAGTGTATTTGGCTATGAAGCTGATTTTCGTCTTATTCCGTATTTGATTGGCTCGCTTTATGGAGGATTGCCAACGTTGGCTGTATTATCGGCAATCTATGTTGGTATTCGGATTCCAATGCTGGACAGTGTATGGGAAATGGTAAGCTTCATAACGTTTATTATTGTTTTCGCAACGCTAATCGTATTGTCGACTCGCCATTTTCAACAGGCGTCAGCTCTGCTCAAGCAAAGAAAAGGCCTGCTGCTCATGTCGGGGATGATGCTCTATTACATCGTTACGATTACGGGATTCATTTCATTTAGTAAAGAGACATGGACGTTTGAAATGTTTTTGGCGCTCTTGATTTCTACAACGGCGACATTGACCGCAACCTGGCTGTTTATTTTTATGATTGAAAGCGTAAAGGAGAAACAGCTGCTCCATGAAGAAGTAAAGCGAATTTCAGTTAATTATCGAAATGAAGTAGAGAAGCTGCAGCTGTTCATTGACGAGACCTCGTTCGGGGTAATCGTCGTAGATTGCGCAGGGCGAATCACACATTCTAACGCTTTGGCGAAGACCGTGTTTAATCTGCATACGAATTACATAGGCGATAAGGGGCTGCTTGGCGTCGATTTTCCTCTTATATTCCAGAACGGACATTGCGATACTTGCGTGAAAATGTTAGTTCAAGCGCTTAACGGTAAGAAGTCTTCGCTAGTTCCATTCGTCAATAACGATAAGATTTTGCTTTTAACGACAATTCCGCTCAGGACATCGGTAAATGAGCATGCAGGGGCGGCGCTTCTTGCTCAGGACGTGACGGAGCTGCGCCATCTTCAAGACGAGGTTGGCCGAATGGAGAGACTAAGCTTAGTCGGTCAAATGGCTGCCAGCATCACGCATGAAATCCGTAACCCAATGGCTGTTATCCGCGGCTTTGTCCAGCTCATCCAAGAACGAAGTCCTAAGAGCCAAAAGGAGTACTTCCGCATTATTATTGAGGAGCTTGATCGCGCCAATATGATTATCAGCGACTTTTTGTCTCTTGCTCAAAATAGAGCGCTTATCATGGAGCCGTCATCCTTGCACGAAGTCATTAACGAGCTCGTGCCGCTGCTTCATGCAGATGCGAATTTGCGCGGACAATCAATCGACGTTAGCCTTTGCGAGCATCTGCCGTTGATAATGATGAACGATAGGGAGATCAAGCAGCTGCTTCTCAATATTGCTCGCAACGGTATGGAGGCAATGGGTAATAAAGGATCCTTAAATATTAGCACCCGCTGCATAGGGAGCAAAGTCGAGCTGCGTATAGCGGACCAAGGAGTTGGCATACCGCCGGAGCAGATGAAGCATTTGTTCGAGCCGTTTTTCACAACAAAGACGCAGGGAACAGGGCTCGGGCTTCCGTTATGCTTAAGTATTGCAGAAAGGCATAATGGACGGATTGACGTGGAATCGCAAGAGGGGGAAGGAACGGCTTTTATCGTCACCTTCTTCCTGCCGGAGGTTTGCGCTTGCTAATGGAGTAATCGCACGAAATGCGGACTGTAAATGAACCTTTGTTCATTTACGGTTTTTTTTGTAACCGAAGGTCGTTGATGCAGGTGCTGGGTAAAATTAAAGGAAGCAGAGGAGATTAATGTGGAAATACGAAAGCTGCTTGCAACAGAGCAGCCACCGATGGAGCTGCTGCTGTCAGCGGATCCTTCCGCTTTGCTGGTTGAGGAATATTTGAAGCGCGGGGAATGCTGGGTAGGTATTATTGATAAAGAAATCATAGCTGAATATGTCCTGCTGCCGACAAGGCCGGAGACCGTGGAAATTGTGAATGTGGCCGTAGACGATACTCACCAAGGGCAAGGGCTTGGCAAAAAAATGGTGCTTCATGCGATTACGCATGCGAAGCAGCTCGGTTATAAAACAATTGAAATCGGAACGGGGAATTCGGGGGTAAGTCAGCTTGCCTTATATCAAAAATGCGGTTTTCGCATGATAGGCATTGACCGGGACTTTTTCATTAGACATTATACGGAAGCGATATTTGAGAACGGGATTCAGGTCGTTGATATGGTCCGTCTTTCTCAGGATTTATAAGGAAGAGCTCTCCTGCGCATACTACCTTTGGAAGCTAACCTGTTTATCGGTTAGATTTTTAAAAATGGGAGGAGGCGTTAGTGTTGACACAACATAATGAAGAAAAAATCCGTTCGGCTGAGCAAGCTCAGCAGGACGCAAAAAACGCAGCAGATAACAGCAAGTCGCCGGAGTCCGCCGGTTTTGACAAAAAGCTCGATGGACCTAATCGTCCATCCGTCTAGGACGGAGGTGGTCTTGTGACTGATCATAAGCATGAGGCGAAGCAGCATGTCGACGATCCGGCGCTCGATCCGTATGAAATTGAATTTTTGCCGCAGTTTCGTGAAGGACGCGGAAGCCGAGCTCCGTTTGTAAATCAATATGGCATCGTGATCGGCGATCATAACTATGAGTCACCTGATTCGCCGTTGTCGCAGTGGAGCGAGGATACGGATCCAGCCATAATGGCAGGCGATGAGTGGGTTCATCCCTATAAGGACATCGGCTTTATGACGGCCGAGAACCGGGATATTTTCGAGAAGGGCCTGCCGCCGCAGGGTGGCATATTCACGCATCCCGATAAAAATGCGGCATACGGGTTGGAAACACCGGAGGATTCTCCAATATTAGATGAAAAAGAACAACCGGAGTGAGCGCGCTCCGGTTGCTTTATTTTGACTACGGACGGTATAATAGTAGCTAAAATAAAGTAATTAGAGGAGTGTGTTTCGATGTCGATGTCATTCGAGAGATACATGTTAGATATGGTACAGCCTATGCGGGACGATCTTACCCGTATTGGGATTCAGGAGCTTCGCACGCCTGAAGAGGTAGAAGAAAAATTGCCAAACGCAAAAGGCACGGCGCTTGTTGTCGTGAACTCGGTTTGCGGTTGCGCGGCAGGCCAATGCCGTCCAGGCGTAGCAGATGCGCTGCAGCATGATATCACGCCAGACCATTTGTATACTGTATTTGCAGGACAGGATAAAGAAGCAACAGCGAAAGCTCGTGAATATTTTGCTCCATACCCGCCATCCTCCCCTTCGATCGCTTTGATGAAGGATGGAGAACTGGTACACTTTATCGAGCGGCACCAGATCGAAAATCGTTCCGCAGCGGATATTGCAGCCGACCTGTCTGACGCTTTCGATCGGTTCTGCCGATAACTTAGGACGGTGTCTATGAGCTTACAACAAGAAATTATTGAAAGACTCGGCGTGAAGCCGGAAATTGATCCAGAGGTCGAGATTCGCAAACGGGTTGATTTCTTGAAGCAATACGTAACGCAATCGGGCACGACGGGATTGCTGATTGCGATCAGCGGCGGGATCGACAGCGCGGTTGCAGCCGGACTTTGCAAGAAAGCTACGGATGAGCTTAGCGCGGAGACAGGCCGGGAGTATATGACACTTGGCGTGTTCCAGCCTTATGGCACGCAATCCGACATTGCTGACAGCTATGCGGTTGCTGAAGCTTTCCAGCTGAAGCATCGTGCGGAGACGAATATTGCGGAAGCAGTGGACGAGATCGCGATTGAAGTGGAGCACAGCTTCAAATCATTAGGCATTCCGCGTCATTTGAGCCGTGGAGGCAAAGGGAACGTGAAGGCAAGAACGCGTATGGTCATGCAGTACGCGCTTGCGTTTGATTTAAACCTGTTAGTTGTCGGTACAGACCATGCGTCTGAAGCGATTACGGGTTTTTACACCAAATGGGGCGATGGCGCGGTGGATGTTACTCCGCTCAGTACGCTTAACAAGCGCCAGGTACGCCTGTTAGCCTCACATATTGGTGTACCGCAAAGCGTGCTTGATAAGGCGCCTACTGCAGGCCTGTGGGACGGACAAACCGATGAGGATGAGCTGGGCATCACCTACGGTGACAACAGCGATTATCTCGAAGGCAAGGAAGTTAATGCGGAAGCGCGAGAAAAGCTTGAAAAACAATATTTGAAAACCGAGCACAAACGTTCCCCGATTCCGGGTATTTAACGTCAGCACGGGTTTACTTACGATACGAAGACTGTCCTAAGACCGAGCAATCGGAGCAGGCAGTCTTTTTTCTTGCAGTGATTACGGCGTAAGAAGGAGTATATAGCAGTATAGAGAATTAACTAAGCAGTGAAAGGAGTCATGATTATGGCAAATACCAAGCTGATTTTAGTGGAAGGCTTGCCCGGCTCTGGCAAAACGAGTACCGCGCGCTTCGTACAGAAATTAATGGATGAGCAGCAAATACCGAATCGATTATTTTTAGAAGGAGATTTGGAGCATCCTGCCGATTACGAGTCAGTGGCTTATTTTACGGAGGCGCAGTTCAAGGCTCTTCAGCAAAGATATGCGAATAATGAATACCTGCTCAGTCAGTATTCCGAAGCGGAAACGGGCGGTGTTCTGTTGTATTACGGCAAGCTGATGAAGGTGACGGATGCTTTCGAAGGTGAGGACTTCGGCGCTTATGACGTATACAGCCTGCCTCTTGAGAAGCATCAGCAAATCATCGAAAAAAGGTGGAGCACATTTTCAGAGCGGGTCATGAGCGGAGATGAAGTGTATATATTGGAATGCTGCTTTTTGCAAAATCCGTTAACGGTCATGCTGGTGCGTGATAATCGGACCGAACCGGATCTAACCGATTATATCCATTCCTTATATGGCCGCATACAAGCGTTGAACCCTAAGTTGATTTATTTACAGGATGAGAACTTTAAACAGTCTTTCTCCAGCGTAATCGCGGAACGTCCAGAGGAGTGGTTAACCTTTATCACTTGGTATTATACTGAGCAGGGCTACGGGAAAGCGAATAACCTTAGCGGAGCAGACGGACTGCTTGAGGTGCTTGAACAACGCAAGAAAGCTGAATTAGCGATTTTAGAAACGCTTCCGATGGATCGAATTTTGCTTAATAAAACCAGCTTGGACTGGGATGCAATACATAAACAAATCAGCTTGTTTTTGCAATCTGATTAAGAGGATGTGTAAGGATTGAAAGCAAGGGCTCCTTATTTCATTGCGATGATTACCGCGTTGATACTCGGGTACAGCTCTAGAAGCTTTGCCGAGACGCTGCCGGAATTCGTTGCCGCGCATTTTGGCGACGCGCTTTGGGCAAGTATGGTTTATTTTGGTATTCGAACGGTTTGGCCAACGAAGGAAATCATTAGGCCTGCACTGATAAGTTTTATCTTTTGTTTTGGCATCGAGCTAAGCCAGCTGTATCAGGCGGAATGGATCAATGGGGTCCGAAGCACGTTTTTGGGGGCTTTAGTGCTCGGCAGCGGTTTTTTGACAGTGGATTTAGTAAGGTATACAGCGGGAATCGCGCTGGCGATTGCGGCAGACAGATGGTTTGTTCGCAAACGAACGATTTAACATAGGGAGAGTGGATGAGCATGTCGGATCAAAAATTGTTGGAGGAGGGGCTTGCCATCCTGTCGCAATGCAAAAAAGAAACCGGCGATATTTGGCATGCCCATTTCGGAGCTGCGGCAATCGCCGGTTATTTTTTCGTGAAAGACAATAAGCTGCCTGGCGAGCTATCCACAATAATAGAAATGCAAGCAAAAGCGATGCTCGAAAATCAGCGCTTAAACGAGTTTAAACCCTCGCGTTCCAACTGCGGGTTTGAGCAGGCGGAGACGATTATTGTTGGAGCGCTTGATAAAACGATCGACGGCCTCCACTGGGTTGGTCACAATGTCATTTACAGCGCGGTCAGCATGCTGGCGATCCGTGAGCTAAAAGGCTGGGGAAGCGAGCAGGAGCTCATGGGCCTATCGGAGCTCATCAGCTCCTTTCAAAAAACCATTCCGGGGCGGTCATGGATTGGCTATACGACCTCCGAGGTGAAAAAAATTACGCTGACAGAGGAAGATCGATTCCCGCGTATAGGAAGCCCGAATGAACTTTCTCATTTCGTGCTTGAGCAACTAACGAATTTCCCTGTCATCTACCGGGCAGAATCGCATCATGATTTGATCGGCCATATGCTGACTTTTTCCCATGCGTTGAATCTATTGTATGACATGGGCTGCCGCTCGTTTTTCCATAGAGGTCTAGTGCCGCTGTTCAAGCTGATTAAAGTGCTCCAAAGCAGCTGTCGGATGAAGCCGGGAGATAAGGTGGAGCTGCATTCTCCAGTAGATCGCCTGCCGCTGCAGCAAGCGGTTCGATCCTCATTTTTACCCACCGAGCTCGGCTACTGGGCTGAGGATAACGACGCAAAGCAATGGGATTTTGGACATGTCTTTAAATTTCCTTTCAGCTTTTACGATCATTTAAGGCGAGCTGGGAGCGTTAAAGCTTCCTCTGTCGAAAATTTCCGTTATATTATCGGCCAATAATCCGAGGTAGGGGTGCGGGCTGGCGAATCAGCTCCCAATGAATGGGCGGTTGTCAGGCTCGGACTTCACGTATACAATGTGTAAGGAGAAAAAAAGATCATTTGTTTAGGTAAGGGAGTGCAACAGGTTTGTCATCAGGTGCTATTGCTTCAGCTTCACTTTCATTATTTCGTTTTCGATTAATAACCCTGCTGCTCGTCGTCGTTGTTGCGGGAATGAGCCAAGGGCTTCTGCTGCCTCTTCTGTCGATTATGCTGGAGGACGCTGGCGTTTCGTCAGATATGAATGGCATAAACTCAGCTGCTATGTATATTGGTATCTTCTGTACGATGTTTTTTGTAGAGAAACCAGTTTTGCGCTTTGGTTACAAAAAAGTAATCGTAGCAGGCATCGCGTTAGTTACGGTTGCCAGCCTCATGTTCCCGTTTACTCATTCATTGTCGGTTTGGTTCGTCTTGCGTCTACTGGTTGGCGTCGGCGACAGCTCGCTTCATTTTGCGACTCAGCTATGGATTGTAAGCTCCAGTCCTGCGGATCGGAGAGGCAGATATATATCGTTATACGGCATGGCGTATGGACTTGGCTTCAGCCTAGGACCGCTTGGTATTAACTTGCTTCCGCTTGGAAGGGCTGTCCCGTTTATTGTCTCCTGTATCTTCTTCATAACAGTGCTTTTGCTGGTGCTGCGGATGAATAATGAGCTGCCCGAACGGCCAGTAAGAGATGCGGCGACCGAAAACCGATTCGTAAAAACCTATCGAATCGCTTGGTTCGTGCTCATTCCGGGCTTTCTATACGGCTTGATGGAAGCTTCAATGAACAGCAGCTTTCCGCTTTACGGCTTACGAATTGAGCTGGGCCAGCATTGGATTTCGCTTCTACTTTTGTCATTCGGCGTTGGAGGCCTAATCCTTCAGCTTCCGCTTGGCATTTGGAGTGACCGTGTTGGGCGGAAGCCTGTGCTGATAGCATGCGGCATAGTGGGCTCCCTTGCGTTCTTCGCCATTCCGGCTGCCGGAAGCAATACGGCACTTTTGTTTGTTTTATTCGCTGTCGCCGGCGGGGCGGTAGGTTCGTTTTATTCTTTGGGACTTGCGTATGCGGCGGATATTTTACCTCGCGCCATTTTGCCTGCGGCAAATGTCATTGCATCTATCCATTTCAGCATTGGCAGTATCATGGGACCCACTCTCGGAGGCTACGGCATTCGCTATGTGTCCTTGTACAGCATCTTTTTGTTTATGGGTGCCGCATTTCTCGTTTTTGCGCTGCTTGGTTTCGGTTTTCGTCCGAGAGAACAGGCGGTTGAAGCGAAATAGATTTTGTTTATACGATAAAGAGGACGCCGGATTCATTCGGCGTCCTCTTTGCTGTTTGTTCACGCTTTTACTTATATTTATTCTCGCTGGATGACTTATGCTTCGTCTCTTCTTTGCGCTTCTCGTCTTCTACCTGAAGTTTGAGGTCTTCAAGGGGAATCGGGTCGACCGTTTGCTGGCTTTTGAATTTATCGAACAAGTTCTCATTCTCCGTCGGGTACTGCTCAGGGTGATCGCGTATGCCCTTCTTTACCGCGCCGTCTGCATCCTTCTCAAATTCTTTCATGCTTGTCCACCTCTTTTCGTTTGATTACCATGTATTTACCCATATCGGTGGGGGGCCAAACAGGGGACTCCCAGGAGTGGCGCGATTTGAAGCAGATGTTTGGTTCAGGTCATGAAGGGGTATAAATAGACCGATACCAAATTTATCTTACCGGGAGGAATATATATGTCAGAAATTAAACATGTTGTGGATAAAGATGGAGAGCTGGAGCTTGGGAATATCGATCAAACCTTGGATCGTATGAACGCGGAGACAAAAGATGATATTTTACAAAATTTCGACCAATTCAAAGGTTATCTTGCCAAACGAATCGAGCTGGCTGAAAATATTGGTTTAAATGAGGAGCAGCTAGCATTAGTAGCGCAGAAGGTAGCGGGATACTTAGCGAAGCATGAGGAGCCGCGCAACCGCGAGGAAAAGCTGCTGCAGGAGCTGTGGAAGGTCGGAAACGAAGAAGAGCAGCATAAGCTGTCCCATCTGCTCGTGAAGCTGGCGCATGCTAAGGCGTAAGCATAATTGCACCTACTTGTACTTTGCGCAGGCAAAGGCATAGGTCAAATCAAAAGGAGGCTGTCCCTGAAGGCGTTATGCCTTTCGGAGACAGCCTCCTTGCTTTTAGGCATTGGCGCCCGGAAGCTGAAACACAGTGGCCTTGGCTATTTCGTATGCTTCAAATACCAGGCCAAGAAAGCTTCTGCAACCGCAGTGCCCGCAAGGCCGTTCGGATGGGGATCGTTATGCGGACTCATATAGGCGCTCTGCAGCAGTTGGTCGTTCGGTGCTGCTTGCCCTAGCACCTTAGCGATGTCGAAGATACCGGCTGCTCCGACTGCCGAGCCTCCGCGGATCCAATCGTTTACGGTGCGCCACACAAGCTCGTGTTCGCCTTCGAAGTTGAAAGCAGGCAGCGTGCATAGCCAGATGGCAAGATTCGGTTTGTTGCTAAGCAGCTGCTGGATGATCGCCGTTAAATCAGCTATCAATTGCTCAGCGCTGCGATTGGCGGTGCCGATATCGTTAACGCCAAGACAGATAACCACCTCGTCGCCTTGTTTTGCTTTGGATAACCACATGCTATCGTTGACTAAATCATAAGCGCGGGCCCAGCCGCTGCCAATATTCCATACCCCGATATCAGCTCCCAAACCAGCTGCAATTTTTGCGGCCCAGAAGGCATAACCATCCTGCTCCGTCCGTACACCCTGCGTTATGGAATCCCCGAGAAACACGATTTGCTTCGATACAGCCTTCTCGTACGCAAGCAGAGAAGGTAGGACCTGACGATTGCCAGCAGGCACAAAGAGGTTTTCTGACGCTTGCCCAGCAAGGTCTCCCTCTGCTTCATATGCGCTTGCAAGCAAGGTCTCCGTATTGAACGGGAGTCCATTCTCAAAGCCGTCTACCGTAATGGACCAGCTGAATGCCAGAAAATGATGTTCGGGTATATTCACTGACACCTCGTCGCTCCAAAACTGCTCGCCCTTCTCCACATTCTTTGAGGTCTCTCCGCCAAACGTGACACATCGCTCGCTGCCCTGAGCGACGCTGCCATCCGGCTGCATGCCGCCGTCAGCCACGAAGCAGGATTCGATCCGCCACTGTCCGCCTTGATCATTGGCCTTTGATTCCGAGCCGTCCGCCCATGTCGAATCTACGGTATTGCTATGCCAAAGCTTGAACGATAGCCCGCCATATTCCCGCGGCCGAATATAGGTACGGAAGGTCAGGGTCGTTGCTTTCTCCGGCCTCCACATAAAATTTGATGCACTGGACAAAGAGGTAAGCGAGGTGTAGCTTGTATGCAAAATTTTCAGCTCCTTAAACGATCATTTCGTCTCCCGCGGGAGAGACTGTATTTCTTTCAAAACTATCATTATTTTTAATAGAAAACAATGCTGAGGTTTCGCTAGCAGTTGAAATTATATATGATTTAGAAGAAAAATATAACATTTAAGGAGACCGGGACTATGGGCTTTACAGCCAGGCAAAACGAGATTGTGCTAAAAATAGCCACTGCAGCGCTGCAGCAGCCTGTTCTAAGCAGCGGGCTATGGTTTCATCACGATATTCGCGATAACTTTTATTATGCGTCCTATTTGTTCGCAGCCGCAGTGGAGCAGCCGGAGCAGCTGACCTTCGAGGCGAGGAGCGCCAAAGAAACGGCCGAAGCCATATTACTGGAGGTGCTTGCTCTTCAGGACCAAAATCCAAGCAGCGTCACCTATGGACATTGGCCGCTAAACTTAGGTGCGTCACCGCGAGCTGCCGCGAAGAATGTTTTGCCCGTGGAGCTGATGGGCAGCTTGATGGCTTTTTTCGCGAGCCGCTACAGGTCTCATTTTGACTCAAAGCTTCTACAGGCTTTTGATTCCGCGCTGAAGCATGTTTATCAGAGCGGTTTTTATCGTCAAAATAATGTATTCAGTCATCACGATGCCAAATACACAGCAGCTAAGCTGATTTACGGCGAGTGGTTCGAGGATGCTGCTTTATTAGAAGACGGAAGAAGCAATCTCCAGCTCACCTTAGCTCATGTCCGCAAGCATGGCATGTCCGAATACAACAGCTTACCTTGGTTTTGGCATTGGGTGCAGGCATTCACATGCGCGTGGCATCTAATCAAGAATCAACCGATCAAGCAAGAGCTTGCCGACATGCTGGATTTTCTATGGAAGGAGCGAGCGGCGTTTTATTTGAAAGGGGCTTTTGTCGGTGCTCATTGCCGTGCGCAAAAGCATGATATCCCGCTTGATGGTAACGTCCTGCATGATTATGTGCAATTTGGCGATTTCGAGCTCCCGGCGCAGCTGCCTCGGACGGAGTATGCCGGCTTCCTGTTCTACGAAGCGCCAGAATACGTACGTGATCAAGCGATCAACCGAAGCGAGCCTGCCGAGGTGAAGAAGAGCATTACGAAGCATTCGGATGCGGGAACGCAAGTGCTGCACAGCTATGCGTATATTACCGAGAAATTTGCGGCCGGCGGGATGTGGGAACGATACGCGGAGTTCGATAACGAACAGCATCGCTGGGATATTTCTTTGCCGCTGGGACAGCAAGCCGGTGTGAATCAAGCGTATTTCTTCCACCCCTCCGAGCGAAATGCGGGCGAAGATCCGAGACATCAAACTGAATACACGGAAGTTTTATTTTATAAAAATACGATTGTCGCGCTCTATTCTATTCCGGAAGGCATCGAGAATCGTGTGATCGGAATTTTGCCAAATATGGAATGGACGCAAGAGCCCGGCATACTGCTCGGAAAGACGAATCATCTCTATTGGTCAGTCTACCTGATGCAGCCCTATGAGCTTGAACGTCTGTCCGACCGCTGCGTTGTGACAAGCGAAGGGGCGTATAACGGCGTTATAATCGAAGTGACCAGCTATAACGAGGCGAAGCAAAGGGGCATAGTCAGCTTTGAGGCTTTTGCCTCTGAGGCAAGACGAAATTCGCCGGCATGGTCAACGGAGGAAAAGCTGAGCGTTCATTACGTAAGCCGTGATGAGACGAAGCTTGAGCTTAGTGTGAGCAGTCAGGGCGGCAGCGATAAAAGAATAAACGGAAACACGGTTGATTTTTCTGAATTTACGCATTGAGTCTGAGCTTCTAATGTTTACATTTGCGCAGCCGGAAGGCCTTCACACATCGTTCACAGCTCAATAGCTCTAAAGAGTCATGTGCTGCAAGACCTCCATTGATACAATTTGGACAGTTAATCCAAATCAATGGAGGTTTTTTGAATGTCATTAAAGAAAAAAATCGCAGGCGCTGCTCTTGCGGCAGCATTGACGTTAGGCGCGGCAGTTCCTGTATTCGCGCATGACGGCTGGTCACAGACAAGCGCTCCGATCGTCGCGCAAAACCAAATCTCATACGTGGAGCTTATGTACGGAAACCACTCCAATGAGCACAAAAGCTACCGATTAGAGGGGCAGTGGGGCAGCAACTCGAAGGTATACGTAACTACACCGGCTGGCGTGAAGTCAGATATTACGGGCACGCGCTTCTACACGGGTGAGCCGGCTACGGAGGAAACGCCTGCACTAAATAATTACTTTGTCGCCTCCTTTAAATCGAATATACCTGGAGCGTATATTATTTCTACCGAAGCAGACAGCGTATTTAAAGGGGCAACGGCTGCAAGCCGTACGCTGCGCAGCGCAAAATCATTTGTAGCCGTTGGAGATATTCCCGTTCTTGACCGGGTGAAAGCTTTGAAAGGCTTCTCCAAGCAAGTTAGTCCGGACCGAGCTGAGCTTGTTCCCGCGTTTAATCCGGCTGCGGTTACACCGGACGAGACGGTATCGGTGCAGCTTCTCCTTAAGGGAAAGCCGCTTGCAGACACAGCAGTGGATATTATCCGACGCAGCAATTCGGAGGCTGCAGAGCTGAGAACGGATGCCAAAGGCGTGATTACCTTTAAAACAGGGGCAGCCGATTATTATTTGGTACGCGCAAAACCGAGCACGGCGGAAGCCAAAGAAGGCGAATACAGCACAACAAATTACGAAGCGACCATGACCTTTACGGTTCAAAATAAATCGGTAAAGCTTCCTGGCTCGGCGGCCTCGGTTAAACCGCTTATTTATGTAAATGGAAATGCTGCGGCTGCAAGCAGCTTAACCATTGCGCAGGGCACGACGAAGGTAGATGCTTCCTTTATAAAACAGCATGTGGATGCGGCATATAAAGGAACCGGTCTTGTATCGCTTCGTTCCGCAGCAGAAGCGGCAGGCGCATTCGTTGAATATTTCCCTGCAGTAGGCGGAAATCAAGCAGCGGTTGCGGTCTATACGAAATAAGGCTTGCTTATGAAAAAACTAATAAATTGGATAACCGTGTTTATTATGATGTGGGCATGCATGCCGGGCTTAGTCTCGGCGCATGCCTATATTGCGCAATCGGCCCCCTATCAGGATGCAGAGCTGACAGAATCGCCAACGGCCATACGAATAAAGTTTACGGAAAAAATCGATACGAAGCTGAGCAGCATTTCGCTTAAAAGGATCGATAACGGAGCAGCTATTGAAGGTGAATTAAGCGGTGAAGGCGACTTGACGCTTATTTATACGATTCCAAAGCTGGATAATGGCGTCTATGAGGCGAGCTGGCAGGTGCTTTCGCTTGATTCGCATATGACGGACGGCTCCTTCCAATTCGCTGTCGGGGTGAAGCTGGAGCACACGAAGCCGGATGATACGGTATCTTTGGACGGAAACGGGAACAGCGGCGCTGAAAACGGCACAGGCAGTGGAGCGGCAGCGACGGATAAGCCGTCATCTACAGTGAAGCCCAAGCCTACGAAGAAGCCGAGCAGTACGCCGAGGCCGACAGCTGTGACAAAGCCTTCCGCTGCACCGACAGCGGCTAGCGACGCAACTGTTATGCCGAGCTCCTCGCCTGCTGATACGGACAGCACCGCTGAACCGACATCGATGCCGGATGCTGCGGCAGCCGGTAACAGCGGTAGCGGAAATGGCGGCGATGCCAGTCCGTTAGCTGCGGGCGCCGAGCCCTCTGATTCTACGCCGCCGCAGACTGATGCAGCAGGAGGCAGCCAGCCTAGCAGCCATGGCGACCACAGCGGAAGCAGTCATGCCGAGGAGGGGGAGCATGAGCATGCGGGCGGCCACGGCAGTATGGTCACTCTGCGCGTCCTTGATATTTTGACAAGCGTGCTTCTTATGGGCATTTTGTTCTTTCGTTATGTTATTTGGAGAGATGGCGAGAATAAGGCTCCCTTCGGCTTTTCACTGCGTGCCGAACGGATGGTTATGGGCGCGGCCGTATTCGTGTGGCTGATTTCGGGTTTAACGCGATTGTCTATGCTGTCGGATCAATTTGGCGGCGTCTCCCTATATGAGCTGGCTTCCGGAACGATGATTGGCAAAATGGCAACGCTTAGAACAGCGCTCGCCATACTCGCGCTTTTGCTCGCATTCGCGCCAAGCCGAGAGCGTCTATGGGCTAACCCGATTAAGTTTGCTGCGGCGTCAGCCATAATCGTGACTTTCCCTCTGACGGGGCATGCCTATGCGGCAATAGAGGGAGCAGCAGCAGCTATTTTAGCCCATACGGTTCATATGGCTGCTGCAGCATTATGGTTCGGCGGTCTTGCGGGCCTGCTGTCGTTAACCTTTGAGAAGGATGCCGCTGAGCGATTGAATCAAGCGGCAGTGCGCTTCTCGGTGTGGGCGCTGCCGAGCATGGTTTTCATTATGGCAAGCGGGATATGGCTGGCAGCAGCTAGGCTTTCGGCATGGGAGCAGCTGCTGGCGGAGCCTTATGGCAGGCTCATCGCCGCCAAAATCTGTTTCATGCTGCTTGTGCTCGTCATCGCCGCTTTTCACAGGCTTGTTTTCATGCCGCGCATCGCGCAGGGCAGCGCTGGAAGGGGCTTGCTGCTCGGCATTCGGGCCGAGGTGCTGCTTGCGGTCGCCTTGTTTGTGCTGGCTGGCTGGTTATCTTCAACCTCTCCTCCAGCTGATGCTGCTCAAAAGCTTGCCGAACCGATTTATTGGCATGTGATGGGCGACAAGGCGCATATGAGCATGCGCATCTCAGAGAATGAACAGTCGAAGGAACAATCCGCAAGACTCGATGTCTGGCTGCCAGAGGGGCAAGGAGCGGCAGCATCGGTTGTAGCTGTTGTCGTTCCTAAGGAAAATAAGAACGAGGGGGAAGTGACGATCCCGCTGGAGCTTCAACCTTCCGCAGCTGAATTATACGAATATCCCGGTTTTACAAAATATACGTACCTGGCATCCGGTGAGTTTATCGATGATAGACATATAAGCCTAATTTCGATAGACGTGCTGGATGAAGAGGGCAACAGCTTTCATTACGAACGCGTGATAGGGGAAGGGGCAAAGGAATAATAGGATCCGAAAGCTTGGAATAAGAAGCGATCCTTGACTTCGTTCATGCCTTCTGCTAATCTCACCTTCAGGGAAAAGGCGGGTGTTAGTATGATCATCGGCATCGGACATGACTTGTCGGATATTACGAGAATAGCCAAAGTGTTAGACGGGCGCACGGGCAGAAGATTTCTGGAGCGCGTGCTTTCCGGGGGCGAACGGGAGCTTGCTTTGGGTTATACGGGAGAGCGGCTCCATCAATTTACAGCGGGGCGTTTTGCGGCAAAAGAAGCAGTCGTCAAGGCATTTGGCTGCGGAATCGGCAACGTCATTGGATTTACGGATATTGAGATTTTGCGGGGGAGCTGCGGCAAGCCGGAATGCTATTTATCCGCCGGTGCTTGGGAGCGTCTGGGTCTTCGGCCGGAGGCCGTACGAATCCATGTCACGATTACGCATGAGCGTATGCTTGCTTCAGCATTTGCTGTTGCAGAACGGATAACGGAGTAACCTTTTGCCTATACTTGGAATGTAATATACCAAGTTAGCAGTCGAGAGGGGATGTCGGCAATGAAGGAGCAGCAGAAGACGAAGCGTCGTTTTAAGTCGGGGCAATGGGTCGAATATGACGGCTTGTATTCGGACGATTGGGGCGGAGATCTGGTTCTGGTGCAGGGAGATTTGTTCCCAGTACACCCGCAAATGGGCGAAACGAATTGGACGTACGCCGGTCAGTCCGCACATCACTTCATGAAATCTCCCAAAATAAATGGTCACCATATTGGTTATTAGATTATAATGAACAAAAAGGATGCCAGCGGCAGCTTAGTCTGCCGGGGCATCCTTTTTGTTTCTGGATAAGCGTTTAACTGTTCTTCGTTATGAATAACCTCATCGTTACTTTTTGGCTGCGAGCCAATTAGAGAGGCCAGCTATTTGCTCAGCGGTCAAACGGTCTTTAAAGGCTGGCATCGAGCCCTCGCCTTGTTCAATCTGCTGCGTAATATCCGAAGCGCTCATACGCTCGCCAACCTTTTGAAGGTTGGTAGCGGGGCCTACTCTGCCCTGAAGCCCGGTACCATGGCAGCTAACGCAATTTGCCTTATAGACCGAGACAACCGCAGCAGGCCCATCAAGTGCGCTGTTATTGCCGGCAGCTCCATTCCCGCTGCCACCGCAGGCTGTTAAGGCAAGCACCAGTATCATGGATACAAGTAGGGTTAGGAAAAAAATGAGTTTTCGATTGGCAAACAATTAAATCGACCCTTTCTTTAGTTGTATAATTATGGAAATAATGGACTTATAAAGGCAATTCACAAGACGTCCATATGAATTTGAATCGTTAATTCGTATAATAGAGAAGGTTGAAACCTTACACGAAAATTATTTATTTATTATATCGCAGTTTTACTTACAGGAGAATTCATGAAACCGACAATAGATGGCATTTTACAGAATCAATTGAATAAACTCCAAGCCGACGTTATTATGAGCGCTTATTCCGAAAGTGTCCCAGGCTGGTTAGAGCAAAAATCCGAGCCGGACTTTTTCCGTTTCTGTTACACGGCGAAGGGAAAAGGCTGGGCTATGATCGATGAAGAAAAGTATGATTTACAGCCGGGAACCCTTCATTTGATTCCGGCGGGTACGATGCAATCGTTTGGTACGGAGGGCGACGAAACGTTTGGCCGTTATTGGTGTCACTTTCGTTTAGAGCTAGGCGATATCCAAGTCATGAATTCCTTGCAGCTCCCGCCATTCGTCATCGTGCAGGACGGGCAGGCGATCAAGGAGCTTTTTGACAAAATGGATGCGTACCAGCACTCTAATACCATTACGAGAGAGCTGCGGCTGAAGGCTGTTTTACTGGAGCTGCTTGCCATTTATTTGGATGAAAGCCATGTTCAGAGAGAACATTTGTATGATCCGGGCTGCGAGGAGAAATGGAATGAGGTGCTTGCCTACATTGAAGCGAATTTGCATGAGAACATACAAATCGAAGAGCTGGCCAAATTCGCCTTTTTGCATCCGAATTATTTTATTACCTCCTTCAAAAGCATCATGGGCTGCTCGCCGATCCAATATGTAACGAATCGCCGGATTGCGATCGCCAAGGATCTTCTTATGGAAACGGAACTTCCGGTGGTAGCTGTGGCAAAGCAGGTAGGCATGAAAAACCACTATCTATCCAGGCTGTTCAAGAGATACACAGGTGTCACGCCTGTTCAATACCGCCGCATCGGCAGACTTAACGGCAGCAATCTATTGGAGCCGGACGCATCATCAACATGTGAGGAGGAAAACAGCTAGTGGGACAAGAGGATGTCAAAATATTTTTTAGTACAGAGCTGCTTAACTGGTATCGGCTGATCAAGCGTGATCTGCCATGGCGGCTCAATCGTGATCCCTACCGCGTATGGGTATCCGAAATAATGCTTCAGCAGACGAGGGTTGATACGGTTATTCCGTACTACAACCAGTTCATGAGTAAATTTCCGACCGTAAGCGCGCTTGCGGAAGCGCCCGAGACAGAGGTGCTCAAGAGCTGGGAGGGACTTGGCTATTATTCGCGCGCGCGCAATTTGCAGGCAGGAGCTAAAGAGGTAGTGGCGCGTTACGGCGGGATCGTGCCGGACGATAAAGCTTCGGTCGCGGGATTGAAGGGCGTAGGTCCATACACGAGCGGAGCGATTATGAGTATTGCGTTTAACCGTCCGGAGCCTGCAGTCGATGGCAACGTGATGCGCGTACTCTCCCGATATTTTTGCCTTGAGGATGACATTGCGAAGGCGTCTACGCGAGTGGGCATTGAGAAGCTTGCAGCCTCGCTTATTCCGGAAGGCGCTGCTGGCGATTTTAATCAAGCTCTAATGGAGCTTGGAGCGCTAGTATGCACGCCGAAGTCGCCGAGCTGCCTGCCATGCCCCGTGATGGAGCATTGCGCGGCGCGGCTTGCGGGCCGAGAGACGGAATTGCCGATAAAGACAAAGGCGAAGCCGCCGCGTCCGGAATTTAGGGCGGCAGCTATTGTCGTAGGCAGCGGCGTGAATGCAGGCAAGGTGCTTATAAGGCAGCGTCCGGATACGGGGCTGCTTGCTCAGATGTGGGAGCTGCCGCATTTGCTGCTGCCGCCGGATAAGACGGAGTGGCTGGCGGAATCGGCGCCGAAGGAGCAGGGCGAGCTGGCCGAGATGATCAGCCGCATGCTTGAGGAAGATACGGGGCTGCTCATACGGCCGCGCGGCTGGTTTATGGACGCCGATCATATTTTCAGCCATATTTATTGGAAAATGCGGTTTTATTTGGCTGATTTAGGCGAAGAGACGAGTACGCTTGAGGATGCGGCAGCCGTGTCTGAGCTTGGGCGTAAGCTCATAGCGGCTGAAGCAAACGCCGGTTATGAGGCGGCGGCTGCTCAAGGTTTGCAAGCTGACGAGCTGAGCGTTTATCGATGGATCAGCAAGGATGATATGGAAACTTTGCCGTTTCCGAATTTATTTTTGCGCATGTTAAAGCATTTTTGGGAATAAATGAATGTACAGGCTGGAGGAGAAGAGAATGGGTCAAATGCTTGAGCTGCTGCTGCAGCACAAAATCGTAGCGATTCTAAGGGGAATTGAAGACCGGCATGCGGATGATACCGCACAGGCTTTAATTGACGGCGGTATTTATATGATGGAAATTACGATGAATACGGAAGGCGCGGCGGCAATGATCAATCGTTGGCGCACGAAGTTTGACGGCAAAGCGGCAGTCGGCGCGGGCACGGTAACGGATGTAGCCCTTGCCGAGCAAGCTGTTGCCGCTGGAGCTCAGTTTCTCATTTCGCCAAATTTTGATGAGGAAGTCATGGCTTACGGCCGCGAGCAGGGCCTCTCCGTCTGGCCCGGTGTCATGACGCCGACCGAAATCGTGAAGGCATGGAAGGCTGGAGCAGATGCCGTGAAAATATTCCCAATGGGAACGCTGGGCATTGGCTACCTGCAGGAAATTCGCGGTCCGCTGAATGAAATACCGATGATCGCCACCGGCGGCGTTGATTTGCATAATATTGCCGACTATTTTAAAGCAGGTGCGAATGCTGTTGGAATGGGCAGCAAGCTTGTCAATCTTGAGTGGGTTCGTGAAGGCAAATTCGATCAAGTAACGGAAAGGGCGCGGCAATTCGTGGAAGCCGTGCGAGCTTTGTAGAGAAAGGAAGGTTTCTTGGATGAACTTGGTCTCATGGTTATTATCCATCTTCTTGCTCATCATCGTGCTGATGTCCGCGCTGGTTTGGCGAATGGGCGTCCGCAGCCAGACACCGCGGAAGCTTGCGAACGGCAATGCTCCTGATATCGGGACGCAGTGGCAGTCCTTATCCTTTACAAGTCACGGCTCCAAGCTGGAGGGCTGGCTGCTGCAGCCTTCTGCAGGTGTTTTAACCCGGGAGGGGCTTGCTCCTCTTATCGTCATTGCACACGGCTGGGGCTCTAATCGGTCGAGAGTGCTCCGATATGCCAGACCGATCTACGAAGCGGGCTTTGCCATATGGATGTATGACGCGCGAAGCCATGGCGACAGCGACCCCATATCGGCGCCTTCCGCGCTGATGTTTCGTGATGACATGTTGTCTGCGGTAGAAGCGGCCAGGAAGCTGCATGGTATTGATCCAGATCGGATCGCGGTGCTCGGGCACTCGCTGGGTGGCTTCGGCGCGCTCCTCGCGCTTGACCAAGGGATGCGGGTCAGCGCGGTCGTAACGGATTCCATGCCTGTTCGGTTTGAGACGATGATGAAGTCGGAGCTGCGGCGCAAAAAAATACCGATCTTCCCGTTAGCCTATCTGATTCCGCAGATTTGGCTTATCCGTGCACGCATTTCGCGAGCGCAATTCAAAGCAGCAAGCATACCGCTTGTGCTGAAGAAGCGAGCGGGGAGCGCGGAAGTAGGACGCACGCCAGTCTTGATGATTCATTCCAATGGGGATGATTTTATAAGTGCGGAGGATCTTAGGAAACTGAAGGGCGAGCTGCCTGAGGGGCTCATAAATACGCTCTTTGTATCGACGAACGGCCACAGCGGGTCGGAGCAAGACCCTGTATTTTGGGAGAGCGTCCTGCCTTTCTTAATAAATAAGACTTTATAATTTATTGCATTATAAATTGATCATATATCTAGCTTCTATCAAAAAGGAAGCCCGCGGCACGAGGCTGCAGGCTTCAAGAGAGAATATATATAATAAAGGGGGGTCATGAATTCATTATATAAGCATAAGATGAAACCAAGATGAGAGAAATATTACAGTTTGATTACATAGCTGTAAAACGTAGGAGGTTCGAATGCATAGAGTAGGATCCAAACTGTTGGTGGTAGTAGTCATAATAGCTGCAGCGTACTTCCTGGACTTAAAGCTGGATTTTTTTCCTGCTGCGACAGAGTCGGAAGAGGTGACCGCTATGGATGAGACGAATAAGCTGGAGCGGCTGGAGCAAGAAATCGCTAAGCAGTTCCAAGCGCGGTCCGAGCGTTTCTCGGTAACGTACACAGGGGACAAGCAGGAGCTTTCGAGCAAGATGACGGAAATCATTCGTTTAGCCCTCGGGCATGACGACTACACAGCCTACATCCTTGAATCCTACATCTATACGATTCGAAGCTGGGGAAATAAATCGACCATTGCTCTAGAAGCCAGATACCGCGAGACGCTAGAGCAGACTGCTGCGGTAGACCAGGTGGTTGCCAAAGCACTGCAGGAGATTATCGAGCCGGGAATGAACGACCATGAGAAAATTAAAGCGATCCATGATTGGATTGTAAGCCATGTGGAATATGATCAGTCGCTGACTCATTATACGGCTTATAACGCGGTAACCTTGGGCGAGGCCGTGTGTCAGGGCTATTCGCTGCTCGGCTATAAGATGCTGAAGGACGCGGGTCTGACGGTATTTATTGCGGAGGGTACGGTGAATACGGGGGAGCATGCGTGGAATATGGTACAGCTGGACGGCGCATGGTACCATTTGGATTTCACTTGGGACGATCCGGTTAGCGCTAAGACAGCAGGCAAGGAAGCGCAGGAGAAAGCTGCTGCGACTGACGAGAGTACGATAAGATACAATTACTACCTGCGGACGGACGAAGAGCTAAGGGCGGATCATCAATGGACCAAGTCGTATCCCGCGGCGAAGGTTTCTTATGCGGATACGATACGCGAACTTGAGCAGCAGGGCTCAACGTCTGAGCGCAATCGCTTCAGCAAGCTTAAGCTTGCCCTGGGCTTGCACTGGCTTGATCCGGAATACACCGTGTCGAGCGCGGAGCAGCTAAACCAAGTTATTCAGACGGCGCTGGAATCAAAGACGGCCAGCTTGGCGTTTCGTTATGAGGAAGGCGATCAATTTCCAGCAGCGCTCAAGGCAGCCTTCAAGCGTGTAAA
>NZ_JBFTPE010000009.1:0-296927 GCF_056398325.1 Paenibacillus sp. 01T443 | reverse complement strand
GATGCCTCCAGCGAAGTTCTCTGATTGGGTCATGACGCTGGAGGACCAAAGTATGTTCCATAAAGCCATGTAAATAGGCCAAATAACAAGCTTGGCTACGTAATTTGTTTATTTGGTTGGCAGCACTCCGGAATTAAGGGGTCTAACCGTAAAGTGCATTGTAGCTCACTCAACGACAGAGCCACTGTGATTTCGCTGCAGCGCCTCACCTACTCTTCAAGTATCGAGCAGCATCTTGCCTGCGTTGCAGAAAATACAACAGAAACCTATCAATGTTACTCAACCGCGGAGCTACATTGCAGAAAATACAGCAGTATCTGCCTCTAACAACCCTTCCGAGCTAGAAATGATCATTTCTGCTGTACAAAGTACACTGTAGCCGAACAAAAGCACGTTTGGGTGAAGATACATTGTATAAAGTGCATTGTAGCTCACTCAACGGCCGAGCCACTGTGATGCAGCTTCAACGATGCTGTTGCAGATGCAGCGCCGCACTTACTCTTTTCTACGAAGCGCTCTTCGAAAATCCGTAGGCGATTGGCCGCTCCATTTGTGGAATTGTTTCGTAAAAAACAATGGGTCATTGTAGCCTACGGAAGCCGCAATTTGGGCGATCGTTAGCTCCCCCTCCAGCAGCTCCTCCGCTTTCTTCATCCGTACTTTATATAAAAACTGCATCGGCGGGAGGCCGGTCGCTTCTTTGAAAAGTCTAGTCAGATGAGCGCGGTGATAGCCGAGCGTTCGAGCGATTCCTTCTATGGACAGCTGCTGTCCGTATTGGAGAGACATGAGACGGACGGCTTGGTCAATTTGACGGTACGAATGAGACTCCGGAGCGCTCCCTGCGCTGTTTCCAGTAGGATACATGCTTCCAAGCTCATGCAGCAGTAGCCTGAGCCAGCCCGATGCCTCCATATTTCCAAGCGCAGGCACATTCGTTTTCTCCATGCTTTTTCTAATGCTTCTGAACAGCTTTTGCATGACAGGCAATGAACAGCCCTTAATGACTGAAAAATCAGGCGTAATGCCGATCGAGCTGAGCGCCGACTCTACGATCTCGCCCGAGAAGGCCACCCACATATACGACCAAGGGCGGCTTACGCTTGCTTCATATTTAACCAATATATCCGGGAAAATGACGAAAGCATCGCCAGCCTTGCATGGATATGCTTTTCCCAACGTCTCGAAAGTCCCCTCCCCGTCCAAAACGATATGAATTAAAAAATAATCATGAACGGCAGGGCCAATAAAATGGCCGCCAACCGGTCTTCCTTTTCCGCTGAATAAGACAGACATTTCTCCCTTTAGCGGAGCTCTATTTAGACTGAGCGAGAAACTCTGATGTGTTTCCATGGCTGCACCTCCATTAAACCAGCTCTACTCATTTTACTAAATGATGCTACATTTCTCCATATAAACCTCCCTTCCTTCCATACCCATTTATGGATAGCCTCTTTATACTAAAGGAGTCCAGCATTCACTTAATAGGAGGCCATTGTCAAATGTCCAAAATTACTTTTATCGGAGCAGGAAGCACCGTTTTCGCCAAAAATATCCTTGGTGATGTCATGCAGACGCCTGCCCTTCAAGGCTTTGAAATCGCTTTATTTGATATTGATGGGGAGCGTCTCCATGATTCCGAGCAGATGCTGCTCAATATCCAAAAAACAAGCGGAAGCACTTGTCAGATTAAAGCTTACTCCGATCGGAAAGAAGCGCTTCGCGGAGCCAAATACATTGTAAATGCCATTCAAGTAGGCGGCTACGATCCTTGTACGATTACCGATTTTGAAATCCCCAAAAAATACGGCTTGCGCCAAACGATAGCGGATACCGTAGGCATCGGCGGTATTTTCCGCAACCTTCGCACCATTCCCGTTATGCTCGATTTCGCCCGCGATATTAACGAGGTTTGCCCGGATGCCTTATTCCTGAATTACACCAATCCGATGGCTGTTCTAACCAATGTGATGAACACCTACGGCGGCGTAAAAACAGTAGGGTTATGCCATAGCGTGCAGGTTTGCGTTCCGCATTTATTCGAACATTTGGATCTTGATCCAACTGGCGTTAAATACAAAATCGCAGGCATCAACCATATGGCGTGGCTGCTTGAAGCGAGCAAAGACGGCGTCGATCTTTATCCGGAAATTAAAAGGCGCGCTGCCGAGAAGCAGAAGGAAAAACATCATGATATGGTCCGCTATGAGCTCATGCTCAAATTCGGCTACTATATTACCGAGTCCTCCGAGCATAACGCGGAATATCATCCGTATTTCATTAAACGCAATTATCCGGACCTTATTGAACGCTTCAATATCCCGCTTGATGAATATCCGCGCCGCTGCGTGAATCAAATCGAAGGCTGGAAATCAATGCGCGACTCGCTCGTAACCGACAGCAATCTCGAGCACTGCCGCAGCCATGAATATGCTTCCTATATTCTGGAAGCCATTGAAACGAACAATCCGTTCAAAATCGGCGGCAATGTGATGAATACGGGCTTGATTACTAACCTGCCGAAGGAAGCCTGCGTTGAGGTGCCGTGCCTCGTGGATGCTAACGGCGTCACGCCTACTTATGTCGGCGACCTGCCGCCGCAGCTGGCTGCATTAAACCGCACAAACATTAATACACAGCTGCTCACGATCGAAGCTGCCATTACAGGCAAACGCGATCATATTTATCACGCAGCGCTGCTGGATCCTCATACCTCAGCCGAACTGTCTATGGATGATATCGTCTCCCTTTGCGATGATCTCATCGAAGCGCATGGCAGCTGGCTGCCTAGCTATAAATAAGCGTAGACTGCTTCGCCGTCAAGGATATTTCGCAGTGAAAAATTAGTGTCTTATAAGGTTAAAATTTATATTATCTTTATTCTTTAAAATAAACAGCCGTTCCCAAGCAATCATTTGCTTGGAACGGCTGTTTTTAATTTGTAAATATACTCACACCGAACTAGGCAAACACATACTCTATTTTCATGAGAATTCAATCACCTTATCTAAAAGGAGCATACCATTCGCATGAATTCATATATGGACTACACGTCCCCGGGGACGCAATTTGCATTCGATGTAAACAGCAATCCGATTTTCAAAAAAGATGCTTACAACTACTTAAATTTATTATCCGTTAAACAGCTAAACACTTTGACCAATTTATCGCTGCTCGATATTTTCCTCAGCAAAGGAAACGTCATAGAGCCGCATTACCATCAAAATGCCGCGGAGCTTGTATACTGTATTTCTGGCGCATCAGAGATCTCTCTCATCAATCCATTTACCAATCAGCTCCTCCATTTCAATGTAGTACCCGGTCAAGTCGTCAACATACCGCAGGGATGGTGGCATTACGAAATCGCTACGCTCGACAACACGCATCTTCTGGCGATCTTCGATGCCCCGGTTCCTGATGTTATTTACGGATCTGACATTTTGCGTTTAACCCCTACCAATGTGCTGGCCTATACCTATTGCCTGGATGAAGCTAAATTAAAAAATACGCTTGCTCCGTTAACAGACACCGTCGTTTTGGGACCGCCGAACGGCTGCAGCTACAATCCCGTTCATGTTCAAACGGCCCAAAAGCAATCGGTTAATCAAGCCCCTGTCGAGCATCAGGCAGCGAACCAGAAATATGGCCATCATCATCGCATACAGCAATACTGAAAACGCGGTTCTACAAAAACAGGTGATCAGCAGCCCTATCGCTGCCGGTCACCTGTTTTATTGTCGCACTGTTAAAACTGCAATGATTAAGAATTACCCAAGAATCCATCTTGCAAGCATCGCGATATCCTCGATATCGATTTTGCCGTCTGCATTGAGATCAGATTTCTTATACTGCGACCAGTTTGGATCTGCGCTTGTTTTACCGTAGGCAGCCGCTAAGATACCAAGATCGCCGATCGTTATCTTCTGATCATTGTTAATATCGCCAGATAACACGGAAGCTTGGAATACAGTTACGGCAGCACTTAACGCAGCAATCGCTTCATTTACCTGAATGTCGCTCGCGTTCGGGTTGACTGCAACCTCTTTCGCTTTCGCAATCGCCGCAGCAAAGGCCGCTTTCGCAGCTGCTGGATATTGTCCAGGCTGATTGCCAACTACAGCACTATTGTAGATCGCTTCTGCTGCTGTAATCGAATGATTCAGACCCGTCATATCGACTTGGGCACTGATTTGTACGCTGTGTGAAGCACCTTCTACTTTTAGCTCTTCGCCTTCACCGTTCGCCGCTTCAACACCGCTTAGGGTGATTGCTGCAGTACTTGGCGTTCCCGTTACATTAGCCAAGAAGCGCAGCTTCAGCCATTCAGAGTTCGCATCCACGCCATTTCCTTGGCCTGCTGCAATGATGCGAACCTTTCCTGGCTCAAGCATTTTCTGTTCAAGAATGCCAAACCCTTGCTTTAAGGATGTCGCCTCCGCAAATGCCAATTTCGTAGGATCGAAGCTTACGATCAGCATTTGAGCATACAGCGTCTGGAATTTCTCGGCTTCAATATTGGACAAACCTATGGTCACATCGAAGGTTTGACCTGCTTTAACCTGTGCTGCGCCGGCAATCGTTACAGTCGGTTCGTCTGCAGCTGGCTGGGCTGATGCGGCGAACGCTTCTGAAGCTTGATTCAAAGCTGTCACAGCGGCATCAACGGTCGCTTGAACCGCTCCCGCATCGGCTGCCACCGTTTTAGCTTCAGCAATTGCGGCTGCAAATGCATCCTTTGCCTCTTGCGGATATTGGCCGGGCTCGGGGCCAATTACGGCAGCGGCTAGCTGCCCTTCAGCGGCCGCAACGGCAGCTTGGAGTGCTGCCTTATCCGCCACTGCGACAGGTCCAACTGAGAAGTAATCAAAATTAGCCTGAATGGAGCCTTGATCTCCTGCGGACAGACCGTAAAACCCAATCTTCAGATTGCTTAGTCTTACGGTCATTGGGTCAGCTGCCTGCTTCCAAGCCGTCCCATCCCAATAGAAAGTAGTTACAACATTTCCGATCTTTCTGATTTGTAAATACGAGGTATCGTAGCCGGGATGCTTCACCATATTTGTCGCTTTGACATAGACCGCATTTTTCTCATAAGCGGTTTCGAGACTTTTACCGGTAGCACCCTCTGTATCCCAGACATGGCCAAACTTGAAGTAATTGTCTTCATTTTGCCAAATGAAAAGTCCTGCCTGCTGGAAGTTTTTCCGTACGGGAGCATCGACTTTGGCCGTAATAACGAAATCCCCTGCCGGTGCGTCTTTAAGGAATATGTTCGGCAGATTATTTGACGTTTGATAGGTATCTCCTGCTGACGTATCCAAGCTTAGAAATCCTGGTTTACGCGTCAGTGACCATTTGGAATTATCCGCTTTAAAGACCGACCACGCGGAATCTAACACCGCTGCATCAAACGAATCAACCGATGAGCCTGCCGGAATCGGATCGTTTACGTTGGTGAAAAATTGGACGCGTCCGGCTTGAAGCGCCTTTAAGTCATTTTGGATATCGGCGGGTACAGCGTTCTCGTTCTGAACTGTCGCTTTGGCATAATCAATCAGCACTTGGAAGGCATCCACAACGTCCTGCTTATACTCTCCCGCTCCTTCGCCAACTTTCGCTTTGCTTGATAATGCTTCAGAAGCAGCGATTTCTGCGAGCAGATCCGCTTTTGTAGCTGTGCCGATAAGATCGCGATGGGCTGCCGCTATGCGGTCAAAGTCCATCTTCTCAACTTTGCGGTCGTATGACATCAAGCCGTTAATTTCATATTCCACATCCGTGATTTGCGTATAAATCGCAGCGCTTAATCCTGTTTCCTTCAGCTGCTTCACCTTATTGATATACGTGATGTAAGTCGAAGTCAGCTGTTCTTTGCTGTTCATCAGTTGGTATGAAAAGACGAGCGGACTCCACTCATGCCCAGGTACATGCAGGCCTAAACCGCCGTATTCGCCCAGAACAGCCGCTCTTGTATCGCTTGGGCTTGGTGCGCCTGGATCAGGATAACGATGCATATCTAGCAAATCGCCCGCGCCTGCATCCCACCAGCCGCTCGTGCTGTTCACAAGACGAGTCGAGTCAAGACTTTTCACATAGCTGGTAGCATCCCTTGTCTGCTGTCCGCCTTGGTCGAATTGCCCCCAGCCTTCATTAAACACCGTCCAAACAATAATCGATGTCACGCTGCGAAGCTGGTCAACCATCTCTTTGTACTCCTTAAACCACTGCGTCTTCGTATCTGCCGTAATATCCGAGCCCCTGTTGCCCTGGCGGTCTTCTAAACTCGGCATATCCTGCCATACGAGCACGCCAAGCTTATCCGCCCAATAATACCAGCGGGCAGGCTCCACTTTAATATGCTTACGAATCGTATTCATGCCTACGCGTTTAACCGTTTCGATATCAAATTTTAGAGCTTCATCCGTTGGAGCCGTATAGATGCCATCCGGCCAGAAGCCTTGGTCAAGCGGCCCCATTTGAAACACGAACTTCCCATTCAACAGCGGACGGGTAATGCCGTCTACATTGCCCAGCTTAATTTCTCTCATACCAAAGTAGCTCGTTACCTCGTCTACGGTTTGCTCGCCATCCTTCAAGTAAACCTTTAAATCATAGAGGAATGGATCATCAGGAGACCATAATCTAGCGTTCGGTACGGGTACCGCTATTTCTGTGCCAACCGCACCGGCTGCGGTTCCGACGACTTCCCCATTCGCCATCGCGACAGCTTCAATCGTTTGACCTTGGATGCCGCTGCCGGCTGCGTTTAATTTCAAAACACCGTTTTGAATGTCCGTCGACATATCCAGCTTATCGATATGCGCTTCGGCAACCGGCTCCAGCCATACCGTCTGCCAGATGCCCGAAACGGAGGTGTACCAAATACCGCCAAGCTTTTTCACCGTTTGCTTGCCGACCGCTTGATCCGCGCCCATATCTGTCTCATCAAGCACATGGACGATCAGTTCATTATCGCCTGGCACAAGATAATCCGTAATATCGAAGCTGAACGAGGTGTAGCCGCCCTTGTGGTTTCCTGCCAATTGACCATTCACGTACACCGTTGCCAAATAGTCGACCGCCCCAAAATTAAGCTTCACGCGCTGGCCGTCCCAGTTCTCCGGAACCGAAAAGCTGCGTTTATACCACATCAAGTCCTCTACGCGATTGATGCCCGAGAGCTTCGCTTCGGCAGCAAACGGTACGAGAATCTTCTCTTCCAGCGATTTGCCCGACGGAATCGCTTCTCCTTTTTTCGCTGCTTGGAACTCCCACTCCCCATTCAAATTCACCCAATCCTCGCGCACTAATTGAGGCCTAGGATATTCAGGAAGTACATTTTCTTTATCCACGTCATCCGCCCACGGCGACATGATTTGATATTTCGAACCGTTTAGCAACGGTTTATCGAAGCTAGCCACGACTGCACCTGCCAGCGTTTCCAGGCCGCCTTGACCGTCGTAAACCGCTTTTACATTGCCAACGTCCTTGGAATAGACCGCTTCCTTGAAGTTTACAACGACAACCTTATCATCGCCTGCCTTCAAAGCCGCCGAGTCGATAGCCAGACTGCCCGTCGAGATATTCACCTGCAAATGCTTAATGAATTCGGAAGTAACGGGCTTAAGCGATTCCTCAAATGGAAGCTCTGCGCTGAGGCCGTCCTCGAGAATAGTACCGCCTGGCGCAAAGCCGTCCGGCAAATAAAAGGCTTCCGTCGGTACGGCTTCCTTCGTGACGCTTGGGCTGGACCAGCGCAAATGCACATTCGAGCCGCCGTTATCCTCAAATAGCTCCAGCTTAATTTTGTGTTTCTGGCCAGCGGTCAAAGCAACCGGAAGCGAAGTTTGTTCTTTGTCCCAGTCAGCTATCCAGTGATCAATCGTAAGCTTATCGTCGATCCAGAGGCGGAAGCCATTGTCGCCGGAAATATAAAAGGTATAATTTTCGGTGAATTCAGGTTGAATAAATCCGGTCCATCTGATGCCGACACGGTTCTCTTGACCTGTATACATTTTGATAGACGGCTCAAGATTAGATATATCCAGACTCGGATCATAACCGGTGCCTTTAAAGGTACCAAAAGTGAAATTAGGCGGACCGCCTGCTGTATAATATTCGGCTTTTAAGCCGTGGTACTGAGGCTCTTCCGCACCATCCGCGGCCGCAGCGCGCGGCGTAAAAGAGACAGCGGAAGCCAGCATGGTAAATAACATGGAAAATGCCACTAGCGTGCTTATTGCCTTGCTTCGTTTCAACATGAATGGAACCTCCAAAATTTCATAATAAGAAACTTAAATTTGGCGGAGGAAGTGATGTGCCTTCCTCCATGGTCCGTTTAGTCGATAATCCGGCCTGCAACCATAGCAAGATCCTCTATGTCTACTTTCCCATCACGGTTTAAATCAGCCTTCTGGTACAGCGCCCAATTCGGATCGCTGCTCGTTTTTCCATAAGCGGAGGCCACAATGGCCAGATCGCCAATCGTAATTTTATTATCTTGGTTCACGTCGCCCGTATTTTGCCCGATTACGCTTGCACGGAAGATATTGACTGCTTCACTCAGCTTAGCTATAGCGGCAGTGATTTCTTCTTTGGTTGCCTGATCATCGTCAGCTGTTTGCTTCGCTTTGGTTATTGCTGCTTGCAGCAGCTGCTTAACCGCCGCTGGATATTGACCTGGCTGTGTGCCTGTCACAGCTTCATCATGCAAACCTTGCGCTGCCGTAATATCCGCGTTCAATACTGATTTATCCGCAGGAGCAGCTTGAATTTGCAGGAGATGCTCCGCTGCATTAAGGCGAAGCTCCTGCCCCTCGGCGTTAGCGAGCAGTATGTCGGTTACGGCAACGGTCGTGCTTGCCGCTTCCTCCAGCATTCCGGCCTGGAAGGTAAGCTTCAGCCATTCCTCGTTCGGCGACAAGCCTGCTCCTTCACCGAATGCTAGAATCCGGATTTTGCCCGGTTCCAGCACCTTTGGCTCCAGTAGGCTCAGACCTTCCCGTAAGGAGACGGCACCTGAGAAACTTAACTTGCTTGGATCAAAGGTAACCGTTACATCCTGTGCGTACACGCTCTGATATACGCTGTCCGTCACATTGCGAACCCCTAAGACAAGCTCGGCTTGCTCACCGCTCGGGATGCTCGTTGCCCCCGTCCATGCAGCTGTCGGTTCATCCGATGGTTCAACGGCTGTATCGCTTGCTTTGGACAAGGCGATATAGTCCAGCTCATAGAAACCCGGATTCGGTCCCGTGCCCCGCATAAATTTAATCGAGTTGAGCCCCTCCTTAAGCTCAACGTTTATGCTTGTTGCCATGAACCTGCCCCAATTAATCGTGCCTGCGAGCTCAGTCGTCTGTTCTTCGCCGTCGTTTACAATAATTTTGGCGGTTGCAGGCTGGTAGTTTCCGGTGTTTTGGCCGTACCAAATGAACATTTTATACGTCCCTGCTGCTGGAGCCGCCACTTGATTAAAGTCAACGTAGCTGTCCGCATAATCCATGCCGCCTACGTAGCTCAATCCGGACGCATGAACATTATTGCTGCGAGCGGTCGCCTTAAACAGCTGAGCATTCTCCGCTTCATATTTTGCCGGCTTAACGCTTAAGTCTTCCGTAACCTCAGGGAAATACGTTACCCTCAGGTTTTCAGCTCCGAAAGGCACCAGCGTGATATTCTCCGTAGGCTCAGCTGAATATACCGGGCCGACAGGAGGCTCTGCGGCCGAGACACCGTTCGGCGCTTTGCCCCATGCCGGAATACGTTTGCCCTTCGCGATCAGCTTAATCGGGGTCGTCTCCTGCAAGAATGGATTTTCTGGCATTTCAGAGGTTACAACCTCAATCGATGCCGCTGGATTATCCCGGTCAAGGAGCAAACCATAGTTCCAAGGTGATTCCGCATCAATGGTGTATTCCTTGAAGCCGGGCTCCTTAATCTGAGGTGCTGGATTAGATTTCTCTTTCCAGTCCTCCTCAATTTTTAGCGAGAAAACAAGCGGTCCGCGTTCGATGCCAATTGAATTGTTAACCCAAGTTGAAGTTTTCAATTCCATCGGCAGCGTCAATACAACCGTATCTCCTTGTTCCCATTGCCGGTCAATCGTGAAATACTCTCCCGATTTAACCGCAGCTTGCGGCTGTCCGTTTACCGTGATAACAGCATTTTCCGTCCAATCCGGAATACGCAGCTTAAGCGGAAACTTCACGCTCTCGGACGCCTCTTCGATCGTGAAGCGAATTTGATCCTCAAATGGATAATTCGTCGTTTCCTTCACCGTGACATTCGCGCCTTTGATTTTGGATGAAACGCGGCTGGGCCCGTATGCGATGACCCCAAGCCCTCCATCAGATGTACCCGCCCACATGTCCTTTACAAAATAAGGCCAGCCCATATGCATGTTGAATCGGCAGCACGGGAAGCCCGAATAAGGGGACTGCACGGTGCCATTACCGTAATTTTGCTTAAAACCGTGATCCGTTACCCCGCTTTGCACTTGGTTCGGAAGCGAGTAATATTGATGCGTCTTGATATCCTTGCTCATCGCGCCTGGCAGCGAGTTGAAGGTAATCTTCTCAAGCGCGTCTCCGATCGTCGGATCGCCGGTAATCATGGCAGCAACCGCGTTGCTATGTACCCGCTCCACGATCGCGCAAAGCTCAACGCCTTGCGTGGATGCCAGCCCGGCAAGCATTTCTGTACCGGAATTAATGCCGGTAATTTGATTATGCGATTGGTTCAAATGCTGGACGCCGGCATGGAAAGCCTCTTTGTCCGCTACATTGTTCGATAATTGATAATATATGGCAGGTGTCTTAATCGCTTGATTTACGTTGACCGTATGCTGCGTGTAGAAGTTATCGGGGTTGCTCTTAGCGGCTGTTAGGAAGTTATTATTAGCAAAAACATCGGTCGCATCAGTGCCTTGACTATGCAGCTTCTCGGCTAACTGAAGCAGGAATGGATCGCCTGTTCGGTTATAAAGCCATAACACGACATTCAAGTTGTCGCCGCTGCGAATTTGACCCCAATCCCTTAAAGGTCGCTGATCCAGGTTGTTTTGCTGATAATGGAAATAGCTAGTTAGGAAGGTAAGAACCCTCTCGTCGTCTGTCGCTTCGTAATAATCCTTTAACACATAGATCGCGACCATGCGCGGCCACCAATCATTGTCGCTGGCAGGACCGAATGAACCGTCATCTTTCTGGCTCTCCAGCATCCAATTGATCCATTTTTGCGATTTCGCAATCAATTCCGGATCGTCCAGCGTATATGCAAGCGAGACTAAACCCTTCACATAATAGATAGGGCGTTCCCAGTTCGACTCTGGCGCTGTTCCCCCCAGCCATTCCGAATTTGTGTTCAGCTCGCCGTATAGATCCTCCGCATAGCCGGTCGCTCCGTCCTTCATAAGCTCCAGCTGCTTTAGCAGCCAGCCATCTGCCTTTACGGAGCCAAGCGGAAGCGGTACAAACGGTGTTTGCACCAATGGGTCCTTATTTTTCACCGGCTCTTTGAACGTCTCTGCGGGGACGGCATAGTCGCTTGCGATAAAGTTGTCAAATACAGGCTGAACCTCATCCGCCCATACGCCTACTCCTCCGGAAGTGAATTTATCCGCACTTTCGTCGCTGTATTCTAGAACCGGGTTATGCATATCATCCAAATAGATTTTAATTCCGTTTCCATAGGTTACGACCTTCAACTGATAGAATTTGTTCGCCGTTACCGTATCCAAGGCTTTAACGACCTTGAGGTCGGTCCATTCGTCATTTAACCGGCGAAGCACGAGATTTCCGTCTCCGCGCAGACCGGCGTAATAGCCTTCAGTCTCGTGTCCTGGACTGCCGGATTGACTGCGAAATAATAGTCCCGCCATACCGGCTGCTGCCTGGAGCTTAACATCCGTCTCCACCGTAAAATCATTGAAAACCGTTTCTTTCACGAGCAGTGATTGATGCTGACCGGCATCTACAGTGATCCCGCCCGATTGCAATTTCCATTCACCCTGCAAGGATTGCCAATTTGGCAAAGTCAATCCTGGTACGGAAGTGTCGAATGCATCCGTGAATAAAGTCTCGCCTTTATCATCGGAAACTTGTAAATTATCATAGGCCGGCTGGGACTGATAGAGCCTAACGCCTACTTGACCTTTCGCGTAGGTTGTATCCGTTTGCTCTAAAACAAGCGCACCGTTTACATAAAACTTGATTTGCGAGCCTACAGCGCTGACTTTAAAGTGATAAGCCGCATTTGGATTGACGGCAATTGAAGCACGCTTCAGCTCTGTCCATTTGTTATCCATGCGTCCCAGGAATACACTGCCCGATCCTTGGGCGGATATGCCCGCGTAATAACCTTTCACATTGTCTGCGCCCGGCGCTGCGCTGACCGTACGAATCAGAAAGCCTGCATCCCCGTTCCGATTAGGAAAGTTGATGTCGGCTTCGACGCTGCCGTCCTGAATTTCCGTTTGTTTTACGAGCGCTTTAGAGGCCGTGCTGCTTTCTGCTGTCAATTTGCCGTTTGAAATTGACCATGCTCCATCGATGACATTCCAATTGTCATTTATAATTGACCGATTGAAATGATCCTCGAAAAATCCAGGCTCTGCCTCCGCCGATGCTTCTACATGCACAGCAGGCAAAAAGGAGCTTACGTACATGGTGAAAACAAGCGGTAAAACGATCATTGTTTTCAGCTTTGCGCTGAACCTCATCTTGCTTCACTCCCTCAAACTTTGGTCACGATGAATAGCGGTTAAATTGGACTCTTTGTTTAACGTTCCTCCTTCGTCCTTGTCGCCCGTGCTCACCTCCCCTCCGTTAACATTTCCAGCTTGCTCTCGAATTCCATCGGATCAATCAGATGAAATGTATCCAGCACAGTACCGTCCTTATCGATGATGAATGTGGTAGGCAAGGCATGCAGCTCGTATAAATAGGAGGCACGTTTGTTAGCATCAAGCAGATTGGTGAAGCCCCATTCGTTTTTCTGAATGAATGCGTTTATTTGATCGGCTTGCTTCTCCTCTGAAGATAAATTCACGCCATAAAAATCGACTTTATCCCGAAACGTCTCATGCAGCTTCTTCAAGGTAGGGGCCTCTACGCTGCAAGCCTCGCACCAGCTGGCCCAAAATTGCAAAACAATCGGTTTGTCATTTGTTTCAGCAACGGTATACGTTTTTCCATTTACAGCTTTCAAAGTAAAGGCAGGCGCTTTGACACCGGAGGTAGCTGTACGATGCAAGGCGGCTTCCTGATCCACGCTTAATATATTCTCAAGCGCGGAAGCGTTCAATTTGCCGCCTTCTGTTCCGCTCGTTTTATCCGATTTCAGCATTAGGAGTAAACCGAAGGCCGTAGCTAGAAGAAAAACGCCAATAATCAAAATCGAGCTTTTCATTTGATCTACTCCTCATGCATCTGTTTCCTGCTGCTCGGCAGCAGGGCTGCTTACTCCTTTAAATCAATGACGGCAAGCAAAAGAGTTACCGCTTCCGCTCGGGTCGCATTTGCGCTTGGTGCAAATTGGTTCGCGCCTCTGCCCTTGATGATGCCTGCTTCAGCAGCCATCGCAACGGAAGGATGCGCCCAAGCCGGAATCAAATCACGGTCAGCAAAAGATGATTTTTTGGCTGGATCTGCCTGCCAAGCAAGAGCTCTCGTAATCATCACGGCAATTTCGCTGCGGTTAATCGGCTTGCCAGGTCGGAAAGTATGATCCTCATAACCCTTTAGAATACCCGCCTCTACCGCCGTGGCTACAAATCCGGAGGCCCAGCCTGGTATGCTGCTTGCGTCCGTAAACGATGCTTTATCTCCCGTTTTTGCTTGCAAATCCAGTGCCCGGACGAGCATTGCCGCAAACTCAGCACGGGTTACCTGAGCATTCGGACGGAAGGTGCCGTCGGTATAACCATTAATGAAGCTCAGTTTGACCGCTTGTTCTATTGCCGCTTTTGCCCAGTGTCCTGTAATATCTTTGAATAAAGCAGCGAAATCTACCAAAGCGGCCGAGATCTTCACGTTTGGTTTAAGCGTAACCGATTGGAGTTCGCTGTTTACAAGCTTTACATCAGTGAGCTTAACCTCTGCTTCCCCTTTGCCTAAGACTTCGAATAAGAAGCTGGATAACATGCTCTTTCCGTTGTCGCCTTGTTTTTTCCCGATTTTTGTCGTTGCGTAAACGATTTGGTTCCCTTCCACGATCGGTGATATCGAATAACCCGTGATACCGCTGCTTGCGCTCTTAAAACGAAGCTTCTTTGTATCAAAGGAAAGCTTTACTTCAAATGCGTACATATCCTTTAATTTATCCGCATTAACGACGATTTTGATATTGTTGTCCGACTTCTCCTGCGTGAGCGTAAATACAGGAGATTCCGCAGCAAAAGCAAAGCTAGGTACGGCCATGGCCAGCAATAAAACGATTAAACCAACCGACATAAAACGCTTACAATTCATCATTGAAATCGTCCCTTCCAAGTACAAAATGTGATATTGAGAGATAAGCATGATCGCTAGAAGAAGCATACATGCAGCATAATGATACATAATGTATCATCAGAACTATGATGAAAGGCGCCCCTATAGGTAAGAGCTCCCTTAGCCTAAGTTCTGATAAGTGCGCCATCCCTTCATAAGTTTTATTTTACAAAGATGATTTCGGAATGTATTTGCAATATCAGGTTAAAATTTATGAATTTCCGCCGTTCCTTTCCATTGTTCTCCTTAAATATAACGAAGGCCGCTCCCCGTAATAACGGAAAGCGGCCTTTTAAACGATCCTGATTATGTTTACGCAAACTTCTTCCAACGGCTGTCTCCGGGATTCGGACAAGCACGGTCTTTATATTTGGCAGCGATACGCACGAAGCAGCCGCAAACAGTACAAGTGGTGCCATACTGAAACTTTGGGCAGGCTCTGCAAGCCAGCAAACGCTGCTCGTATACGTCATCCGGTACGCTAATGTCGGACTGAAACATCGGCGCTGCCAAAATACGGTCAATCTGCTCATCGGTTACACGGTAATCATCCCGGCATCCCTTGCATTGATTTTTGCTGCTCATCTTGAGGCTTGCCTTACTCTGAGATCAGCTCAAGCACCGTAACAGACATTGGCGAGAGCTTCGCGCTGATTTTTGAGCCGTCGACTGTAAAAGCCTGATACGCTGTCGGAACTACCGCTTCCGGCTGCTCAAAGGTATTGTGTGCATCCTTAATTGACGCTGTAAGCTCCGTGCCTGTAACTTGAAGTCCCGCTCCGATGAGGCCGCGTACATCAATTTCAACATCAGCGCCGGAATAGTTATCCAGATTGCACAAGCTAACATGGATACGGCCTTCTGCATCTTTGGACGCCGATACCGATACCTGAGGAATCTTCTGATCATTATGTGCGTAATCCTGGCTGTCAATCGATGTAGTAAGCAGGGTCGCGTCTTGATGCACTTTATACATGTCAAAAACATGATAAGTCGGCGTTAGAACCATTTTCTCGCCCTCGGTCAAAATAACCGATTGCAGCACGTTAATCACTTGAGCGATATTCGCCATCTGAACCCGATCACAGTGATCGTGGAAAATATTTAGCGTCAAGCCCGCAACGAGCGCATCGCGAATCGTGTTCTGCTGGTAAAGGAAGCCTGGGTTAGTGCCTGGCTCAACGTCGAACCAAGTGCCCCACTCGTCTACGATAAGGCCAACGCGTTTGCTCGGATCATAACGGTCCATAATTGTAGAATGACGCTTGATCAGCTCGTCCATCCAAAGCGCTTTTTTCATGGTGATATACCATTCATCCTCGGAGAAACCAGTCGCCGCGCCTTTTCCTGTCCAGAACTCGCCTGGAATCGTGTAATAATGCAAGGAGATTGAATCCATCATCCAGTGCGCTTCACGCATCACGACGTCCATCCAGCGGTAATCATCCACGTTTGGACCGCATGCGATTTTGTGAATCTTGTTCTCGCCGTAGTTGCGGACATACGTTTGATATCTTCTATAGAGGTCAGCGTAATATTCTGGACGCATATTGCCGCCGCAGCCCCAGTTCTCGTTGCCTACGCCAAAATATTTGACGTTCCAAGGCTTTTCCCTGCCGTTCTCTTGGCGCAGCTCCGCCATAGGCGATACGCCGTCAAAGGTCATGTACTCAACCCATTCGGACATTTCCTGAACCGTCCCGCTTCCCACGTTACCCGAAATATACGGCTCGCATTCCAGCATCTCGCATAGCATCAAAAACTCATGCGTTCCAAAATGATTGTTCTCAAGCACACCGCCCCAGTGCGTGTTGATCATACGTTTGCGCGTCTCGCGCGGACCGATGCCGTCCTTCCAATGATATTCATCAGCGAAACAACCGCCCGGCCAGCGAAGAACCGGAATTTTCAACTGCTTAAGCGCAGCGACTACATCGTTGCGGATCCCGTTCGTATTCGGAATCGGAGAATCCTCGCCTACCCAAATTCCTTCATAAATACAGCGTCCAAGATGCTCAGAAAAATGTCCATAAATGTTGCGGTTAATCGTGCCGGCTGCCAAATCGGCATTAATCGTTATACGGTTTGCCAAATGAATCATCCTCGCTTCGTATGTTGGGTTAAAATGACTTCATCATTTCATTGGATTAATATATTTATTTATCCAAAAATGTAAATGTTAATCCTACTCAAATCATAATGGGAGCGGATTCATTTTGCAACCCTTATCTGCAATAAACCATAAAATATTTATCGAAAAATGCTTCTGCTGGTAAAAAAAAATCACGCGCGATGATAGACAATCGCGCGTGATTTTTTATTGTGAATCATTTCCTTATTTTTCTATCGAGAGCCATTGCAAGAAAGATTGAATATGTGTGTCCCAATACCCCCACTCATGGCTTCCCGGCCCTTCTATATAAGTCAGCGGATAATCAACTGCCTCACAGGCTTCACGGAACGCGACATTATCTTGGTAGAGAAAGTCTTCCGTCCCGCAGCACTGATAGAGCAATGGCTTTGCCAAAGACGTATCCTTACGCTCCGCTACGAGATGCAGCAAGTCCTCATCGGTCCCCTTAATATCTTTCTCTCCATAAATCAGATGGAAATAAGGCTTCATATGGGGCGCAGCCGGGTCTTTGATATGGTTAGCCATATCAAGAGCGCCTGACAAGCTGCCCGCGGCAGCAAACCGGTCAGGATGCCTTAGCGCCCATTTGAATGCGCCATATCCTCCCATCGACAAACCTGCAACATAATTATCCTCACGCTCGTCTGATAGAGGGAAGAAGGAACGGGCTATTGCTGGAAGCTCTTCAGTCAAGAAGGTCCAATACTTATTGCCGTATTCCATATCCGTATAAAAGCTTTGATGGACATTAGGCATGACAACAGCGAGCCCAAGCTCGGCTACATATCGTTCGATAGACGTTCTTCTCGTCCATATCGTATCGTCATCGGAGAAACCGTGTAATAAATATAATGTTTTGTGCAGCTTCTGGCTGCTTCGACTGTTCATACCAATTTGCGTGGCGGTTTGTTGAGGTAAAATAACGGTCATCGACGTACTTAGACCTAATGCTTCAGAGAAAAAGTTACAAGTAATAAACGCCAATCGATATACCTCCCAAAATATAATAGTAACAAACTGTACTCATCACTAGTAATGTAGCATCAATATGGAGCGCTTGCAATCTAAGATACCGCCATTTCCCTCGCGCGTAACAAAGTTACTTAGTGAACTTTTTTTCAGTCCTTATATGAAAATTGATAGCAAGGTATAATAGTAACCGTCTGAGCTTGAATATAAATATGCGGAGGTTGATGAAAAATGAAATTGATGCCATTAGAGCGTCGCGGGATATCTGATAGCCGATTGGCGCTAGGCTGCATGGGCCTTGGCGGAAGCTGGGATCTTGCAGACCCCATCACGACAAATCATATTCGTCAGGCTGAAGCAGCCATTGAAGCTGCCCTATCCATTGGCATTACCATGTATGATCATGCTGACATTTATACGAGAGGCAAAGCAGAGTCTGTGTTTGGACAAGTCCTGAAGCAGCAGCCTAAGCTTCGTGAACAAATCGTCATTCAATCCAAGGTGGGCATCCAGCTCTCTGACGGTGTATTGCCTGGTAGATTCAATTTTTCGAAAGAGCATATTTTGCCTTCCGTGGACGGTATTTTAGAGCGTCTCGGAACGGAATATCTAGATGTATTGCTGCTTCACCGTCCAGATCCGCTTATGGAGCCGGATGAAATCGCTGAAGCCTTTACGAAGCTGAAACTTTCTGGAAAGGTACGGAACTTTGGCGTGTCGAATATGAGCCCCGGACAAATCCGTTTCCTGCAGCGCGCGCTGCCAGATCCGATCGTCGTAAACCAGCTTGAGCTTAGCTTGCTTCGCCATGACTGGGTCGATCAAGGCATTCATGTTAACCAAAAGGCTGGCTTAAAAGATAATTTTGCTGAGGGACTAATGGAATTCATGCAGATGGAAGACATTCAAATTCAAGCTTGGGGCCCGCTTGCGCAAGGAAGATTTTCTGGAAGGGTTTCGGAGAATGCATCCGAAGCGGAGATTCAAACAGCCGCTATGGTTAAGCAAATTGCTGACGAGAACGAGACAACTCCTGAATCGGTCGTGCTCGCATGGCTCATGAAGCACCCTGCACGGATTCAGCCTGTTATTGGCACGGTTAATCCTGAGCGAATTATTGCTTGTAAGGACGCGGTTCGGCAATCCGAAATCATGACGAGAGAGCAATGGTACTCGCTGCTCGTAAGCGCTAGAGGCGTAAACATGCCTTAATGCAAGTTGCAACCCTTAATTTATTAATATTTTTTCATTTATTTCTCATAATCGCTCAGAATCCTTGAAACAGCTAACCCTTCGCTCTCATGTGGAAATTTCCCATGTTTCAGATGTGTTATAGTCATACACATAATACGAAACGCGGAGGGACATCCTGACAGCATGAGAATATCAAACTTTATGAAATCGATTGCGAAAGCAGGCATTTGCAGCGCGGTCGTCATGTCGGCTATCACATTCGGATCTTTTGCGCCTGAAGCGCATGCGGCAACACCACAAACGTTAAATCTTATTTCTACAGGCAAACAATACCTTGGGACACCTTATAAATTCGGTGCACCTGCTGGCGTTACATACGCTTTTGACTGCTCATCTTTTACCCAATTTCTGTTTAAGGGACTCGACGTTTCCCTTCCCCGCACCTCTGGAGCTCAAGCTACAATCGGCGAGAAGGTTCCTAAGGGCTCTTTAAGCATGGGCGATCTTGTTTTCTTCAATACAAACGGCAAGTCGATTAGCCATGTAGCCATTTATGCAGGCAACCACAAAATTATTCACAGCTCCACAAGCAAAGGCGTTACGGTTACGAGCCTCGATACAGGCTATTGGGCAAAGAAGTATGTCACGGCAAGACGTGTTTTAAGCTAGTTTAGGCTTCATTAAGCCCGCTGATCAAAAGCTGCTGTCGCTCTTTGCGACAGCAGCTTTTTGTATTTTATTGTGCTATTCATTTCTCACTTCAGTTCCCTACATGCCGCTGCCGATACTTTAACGGCGTAACACCTACTACCTTCTTAAACATATGAATAAAATATGAAACATTAGGATAACCGACTAGAATACCGACCTGCTCGATAGAGTGCGTAGTAGATTGAAGCAGCCTGCTCGCTTGTTTAATTCTTCTTGCGGTCAAATAATCCGTAATATGGCTTCCTGTCTCCTCATGAAATACTCGCGATACATAAAATTTGGATAAATGCAGCCATTCTGCTAAATGGTCCAGACTAACCTCTTCGGCATAATGCGTTTCGATCCATTGCATAATTTTTTCCGCATAACGCAATGCTCTTCCATCCGTTTCGATTGCTTCCCGGTCCTGCAGATCGCCCTTTGCTTTATGAATGATCCCCATCAGCTGTAGAAGCAGCATCGTAACCTCCTCCTGCTCTTGGCCTCTGCCCTGCTTGCTCATCTCATCGAAATGAACAAAACAGTCTTCTATTTGCTTGATTTCCTGAAATAAATCGAATGCAGGCCCTGTCGATCTCCCCTGCCATATCTTCATAAACAGGCTGTGACGCAGCGGGAAAGGTGCTAGGTTATCTGAGAATACGGACGGATCAAAAAACGCAATCGTGCGTTTATAAGGTTTCTCTTTGCTCACATTGGCAAATACCTTATGCAATTGGAAGGGTTGGAACAGGAACAGCATCCCTGAACGCATTTCATACGTATGCTGGTTCACGATAATGCTTCCCTCCCCTTCATGAACATAAAGCAGCTCCATGCATTGATGCCAGTGATAAAAACCGGGGTAAGCGGTATCTGATTTGGCGACATGCGACCACAGCATCGTCTGTCCATCAAACTTAACCGGATCGAACAAAAAGTTCATATGGCCTCCTATTAGGACAAGATCTCAACATTTTATTATCTAGTATTGCAAGTTTCTGAGCTTTTGAACAGTTAAAATGGATTAAAAAAATGACATGCTGGATCATTTGATGATCTGCATGTCATTTTTGTTGTTAATTTGCTGCTTCAGCCAAAATCAAAACCTCATCAGAGGTCAATGCTTTTCCGTACATCCGGAATTCATCCATAGCTCCGTTAAAGTTCTGATCCCAGAAGTTTCCTCCGATAAAATGTTCATTGAAACCCTGCGTTGTTCTGATATCGGAATCGGCTTGCGCAATCTGAATACCATTTAGATAAAGCGTCGTTTTCCCGTTAGGAACTACCGTCATCGCGAGATGTGCCCACTCGTGAGCAGGCAGCTGGTTGCTCGATGCAGCAGCTGGTCTCCCGATAAACAACTGATTTGTACCGCTTAGCCCTACATTTAAATAATAATTTAATGGGCTGTCCGCAGCTACGAATGTATCGCTAAAATAAATACTCGACCATGCTTGCGTCCAGCTTTCTGACGAACCGTTCCATTTGACCCATGCCGCTACGGTGTATGCTTGATCCCCTGCAATGAGATTGTCTGGCAGCTTAACAGGGATGTTGTCAAACGCAGCGCCGCTTTCCGCCTTCAAAAATTGAGCAGCTTGATTATCCGCCGATCGCCCTGCTACATATTCAACCCGATTATTTTTGATTTCAGCGTTTTTATTGTTTCCGCTGCTGTCGCTTACGTTGCCGTTAAAATCCAGTTTAACGAGCAGACCATCCGCTTCGTCAAAGACTGCTGAAGCTTCGGTTACCGATATCGTTGCAGTCGCTTTCTGTGTCGTGTCCGCTATTGAAGCGGCAGTAATCACAGCGGTCCCTGCAGATACTGCGGTCACCAGTCCGTTTGTATCAACAGCAGCCACAGCATCATTACTCGAGCTCCATGTAACGGACCGATTGGCGGTTAGCGTTACATTCTCGCCTATTTTAAGCGATTTTGCCGCTAGATCAAGAGTAACCATGTTTCCAATTGCAAAATCCGCCGCTACCTGCTGAGCAGTAAGCGCCTTGTTATAGAGTTTCAATTCGTCCACTAAACCTTTGTAAGGAGTATCCCAGTAGTTGACGCCTATTCCGAACACGCCGTTCTCATTCGTAAACACGTTCGGAAAGCCAGTTCCAGAAAACTTTTGGACACCGTTAATGTAAACCTTTGCCGTTCCGTTATTAACGGTGAACGCTACATGCGTCCATTGACCAAGATTGATCTTGAGGCCGGTACTGGCATCATACCAAGCCGTGCCTGACCAGAGCATTGTATCATTATTGCCTGGACCTCTCGGAACAAGGCTAATCCAGCTTTCATTCGTCCGAGATCCAAAGAAAGCAGCAGCAAAATTAGTTGCTTCAGCCGGATTCAGCCACATGGATACGGAGTAAACATTACCGTTGATGATTCCGTCTGGCAGCCGTATGCCCGATGTACCGTCTAGTACAGCCGCCGCTCCCGCAATACCTGTGTTGTAGGTGATGTTCCCACCTGTGTTATTAATGCGGTTCCCAGTTATCAAACCCGCTGCCGAGCGATCCAACGAATCTGCGAGATTGCTCTCGAACGCGTAATGCGCCAAATCGCCATCGGTCACATGTACCGTATAAGCAGCTGTATGATGTCCATCATCCGCTGCTGCCGCAGTAATCGTTGTCGTTCCGATTGCTACGCCCGTCACTTGTCCTGTTGATTCATTTACAGCTGCAATGTCGGGATCTCCAGTTGACCAAACAATCGTTTTATTCGCAGCATTCACTGGCAGTACAGTTGTTTCAGGCGTATAAGCCGTACCCACAGCTATCGTTTTTTGAGAAGCCCCAAATTGAATGTCGTTGACGACTATGGAAGCATCCGGCTCACCGAATGCAAGCCAACCGATTTTTTCCGCATTTAACGCCATTTCATAAATACGAACTTCATCAATCAGCCCTTTATAAGGCGTATCCCAATAATTGACGCCAAGCGCAAAGACACTTAGTTTGTTATTAAATACGTTTGTCATGCCTGTTCCGCTATATTTTTGGACGCCGTTGATATAAACCTTGGTTTCGCCGTTTTGAACCGTAAAGGCGACATGCGTCCATTCACCCAATTTTATTTTCATGCCTGTCGAGGCATCAAACCAAGCCGTACCTGACCAAAGCATCGTGTTATTTGTTGCGAAATCATGGCCTCTCGGCAAGAAGCTGATCCAGCTTTCCTCAGATTGAGCGCCGAAGAAGGCCGGGGCAAGGTTAGCTGCCTCAGTTGGGTTCAGCCACATTGAAACCGTATACTCATTTGTAGAAATTAAACCGTCTGGCAAACGCACGCCTGAAGAACCGCTCAAGCTTACTGCCTTGCCTTTCCCGCTAAGTCCTTCAACGTAAGCAATTTCTCCGCCCGTATTATTTATTCGATTGCCGGTTACCTCACCAGCATCGGACCTGTCAGCAGCTTCATATAAATTATTTTCAAAATCGTATTGCGCAACTATTCCGTCAGCTAAAGCATTATCGCTTTGCTGCTGTACGTTGACTGTAAACGTCTTGGACGCTGTCGCGTTTCCTAAAGTAATGGTTGCTGTTAATTGTATCTCTGCATTTCCGGCACCCGCATTTGGTCGTGTTACTGCTCCGCTTGCGCTTACTACAGCAGAGTTTGAGGATTCCCAAGTGATCGGCCAATTGCTTGCTGCTTTAGCAGGCAGCACGATATCCTTATAAACTCGGCTTGTATCGCCAATCGTTAACATTTGGACAGCGTTAGTCACAATCTCTTGATCAGACAGCTCTTCCAGTTGACTGCCCCATACAGCAACGCCTTCTCCAGACAATGCGCTGAAAGCCATCACGTAGGTTTCGGTTGTAGGATCCCATTGACGGATGAATACACCTTTATACGTCGTTTGCACTGCCTGGTTATCGACCGTCTCATTAATGGTTAGTTCGGCATAATAGTCGCCGTCGATTTCCCATGTGCCGCTTACGGCTCCGACAATCGTTCCGTCTCCCAGCAGCTTCACATAAACAGAAGGCTTGATATCCTTTGTTATCTCTTTTCCATGATTAATATAGTGGTAAGCGCCAACGACATCGCTTTCAGAAATTTTTGCGATCGTCTCCCCGCTGTATCGATGCGGAGCGACTACCGGCCAACCGTCCTGATTCAAGAACATCTGATGCACGCGAACCTCATGGCCTTCCCCGCGGAACGGGAAACGGCTGTGGAAAATGTTAAACCACTTGCCCGTTGCTTCATCATAGTAGGTCGAGTTATGCCCTGCAGATACATAACCATAGGTTGGAAAGTTCGTTTCTCCGTTCAGGTTGCTGAACATAAAGTTGCCGAAAGCCTTCACGCCGTAAGGTTCAATGGCCTCATCCTCAAAGAATGTCCCTGCTGCTCCATGAGCATCGATCATATCCTGGCCTTCATAATCGACATAAGGACCGTCAGGATTCAAGGAACGGGATATCCGCATGTTGTAGCCGCCGATCGCATCCAGACCGCCAAACGTAACGAACAAATAATAGTAGCCGTTAGACGGATTGTATTGAATGTACGGCGCTTCAATCCGGCTGTGATTCTGTCCCATCAGACGTTTACCATGGCCTTGATTCACTAACGGAAAGCCCGTTTCCGGATCCATCTGAAGGATGAATATACCTCCCGAGTACGAGCCATACACCATCCACAGCTTGCCGTCCTTATCAAAGAAAGTGTCCGGGTCAACCGTATTCGGATGCTGAGTGCCGTTATAAGCCGTACCGTCGGCACTGATGCCCTTGCCTGATTTCAAGAAGATGCCTTTATTGACATAAGGTCCTTCAATGTTATCCGCTACTGCTACGCCCAAGGCGGAAAGCGGCTGATCTCCTTTACATGCGTTATAGTACATATAAAACTTGCCGTCTGCCAGCTGAATGACGTCAGCTGCCCACAGCGTATCGGTTTCTGCCCATCCGAGCGCTTCTGCCAGCTCTTTTTTGACATCGCTCTCTGCGCTTTTAAACAATTTATTTGTTTCGGTAACGCCAGAATCAATTAATGACCAGCTCATAAGATCCGTCGATTTGGCAGCCGCCAGATGCGAGCCGAACACATAATAGGTACCGTCAACCTTAACGACCGACGGATCATGCACGGATACATTATGGAATACAGGAGCCGGCGTTGCGGTTGGTACCGGAGTTGCCGTTGGAAGCGGCGTCGCCGTGGGCACCGGTGTTGGCGCCGGCGTTTGGCTTGGAACAGCTGGCGTTGTCGTCTCACGGTCAAGCTTTGTTCCGTTTTGTGAATCGCTTGTCACTTTCCCTTTGCCTGTAACCTTGATTTTACCGTCCACCTGAATGACGATATCTTTGATCTCAGCGGCTTCATCCACATGCAAGGAGGCCTTCTGCTTCAGAACCATTTTGCTAATGATGCCTTTTAGCACTTGGATAGTCGGGGAAGATAACGCGGCAACTTCAACCTGTTCAAAATCTCCAGAAAAAGCAATCGATGCATCCGTATCCGCAGCTTCGTCGACGATGACCTTGCTGAAGCCAGTACCGGTTGACGCAGCTTCTTCCTCCAGCTTTACACCGGATAGAACGAATACTTGGCCGACTGTTGTTGTGCCCTGCGTCAAAATCCGCAGTTTCCCGTTTTTCTTATCAACAAAAATCTGCGCAATTTCTGAATCATTCACTTTAATGCTGTTCTGTCCGCCCCCTTGCACCCGAATGATGCCCTTTACGGTTACATTTTCAAGAGTGACATCCCCTTCGCCAATACCTTCGGTTAAGTACAGATTGCCTTCTATTTCCGTATCCTTCAACGTAATATTCGCTTTATTGATGATTACATTTTTACTTTTCAGGCCTGTAAACGTACCTTCTTGGGTCAAAACCTCTCCTGAGATGTTATTGACTAGACGGAGCGCCTCCGCTCTTGTGATTTTGTTAGCAGGTCTGAAGGTTTGATCGTTATAGCCGGTAATATAACCTTCGCTCACAAAGGTTTCTACAGCATCTTTGCTCCATGCAGGTAAACCAGCAGTATCAGTTAGAATGCTTTCGCTGCTTTCCGATGCTTTCAACTGGAACGCTCTAAATAAAATAACGGCAGCCTCTTGGCGAGTAATCGGAGCGTTTGGACGAATGGTTCCGTCACTATATCCGGATAAATATCCAGCTGCAACCGCTTTCTTTACTTCGTTATAAAAAGAGTTCGCGGCAGTAATATCAAGAAAGGATACATCTGCTTCCTCAACAAAATTAAAAACCCGATTGATCAGCGTCATAAATTCTACGCGGCTAATCGCTTGGTTCGGCTTAAAGTTTCCGTCTCCATATCCTTTAATCAACTGCTTGTCGTACCAGGAATTAAAGTCCTGTTCTGCCCAGTGACCTTGTACATCAGACTTAACGGTACTTTGTAACAAGCTATCTTTGACGCCAGATTCAGCATTCGCGTTTCCGCCCGCCGCCATAGTAAGCTGGCCAGGGACAAGCAATGTGGCTGTAAGGGCAATCGCAATCCATTTGTTCATTGATTTGTTCACCTCGTATAACCCCTTCCGACTCCAATTCGTAATTGGCTAAGCAATTTTGCATACCTTAAATACACTAACCTTTTCATTCCACCTCTTTTCTGTCTGTTCTTTCTCAATCCGATAAATAAGCGCTTACATTTGTATCTGAAAAAAAAAGGATGATCTCATCCTCCCAGCAGCACAAACATTAATAGTAATATCGAGAATATAATTATTAACTGATTACTAATAATGTTAACGATTATATTGTAACGATATCGCCCGCATATCGTCAATATAAAAATTTCTTCTGAGATGCATTATGCTGTTGATTTATTAGCAACCGAATAAAGATTCATACTTCATGAAAATAGAAAAAAGGATACCGACGGCATTGACCGGCAGTATCCCTCTCAAGACAAATCCCTATATTTAGTGATGCGAAAATTAATTAATAATTTCATTAACATATTTCCGATTAGGATACGAAAAAGCTTTTTTGATCCACATCCATTGCTAAATTTTTATATTCACCATTCATCACTTTAAGCCAACTATCCCTGCGGCCTTCGGAATAAACACTGTCTTTGCGCTTGCAAGCCACGCCTTCTAAATCAGAGCTTTTCACAAGCTCGTACAAGGCGGAGCCTTCCTTCTCGACGTACAGCATCTTTTTGAAATAAGCATTGTCCTCCAAAATATAACTAAGCAGCCGCTTACGCTCGAGCAGAGGATGCTGTCTCAAATCCACTCCGTTATAATACAAAAGATCAAATACAAAAAATAAGACAGGATTCGAACGCTTCGCATCACGGATGCTCGGTTCTTTTTTCAAACGGTAGCGCTCTTGCAGAGTATGGAACTCAAATGCTCCCGAAATTGGATTTACATAAGCCACCTCGCCGTCGAACAAAACATCGGCTGGCTCTCGCAAAGGTACATTATGTAATTCAGGATATTGCCTTGTAACTTCATTACAGTGCCTGGTATATAATTTCGGCTTGCCCCCAATAAAGGAAAGCTGCAGACGATGTCCGTCAATAATGGGCTCAAACAGATAATTATCATCATCAAAAGGCTTTTCGTGCTCGGTTAAAAGCATAGGTTTCACAAACATAACGGCGCCTCCTTCCGTGTAACCATTTTAACATGATCCTACTCCAAAAATCGGCGGTAATTTCAGGTGAATTTGGTGAATAATCTCCTGATTGTTTCCGCATAATAATTCCAAGAAGGAGGCTGAGAAAAGATGGCAAACCGAACAAATCAACTTCTTGTACCCCAAGCCCGCGCAGCGCTTGAGCAGCTCAAATTTGAAGTTGCCCAAGAGCTTGGCATTCAACTTCCGCAAGACGGCTACTATGGAAATATGACTACGCGCGACATGGGCTCCATCGGCGGATCGATTACTCGCCGGCTCATTCAGATGGCAGAACAGCAGCTATCAGGTCGACGTTAATTTTCTTCATAAATAAGCGCCAAGAGAGCAGAACTGCTGTCTTGGCGCTTATTTATTTATGACAATACATATGAATTTGTGTAAATAAATACTCTTGTCGCGAGTCGAGAACTTCCCTTCTGCTCTAAAAGTCGGTAAAATGAGATAGAGTTGTCCCGTACATAACGCATACTTGCAAATTCCATTAAAGAAAGGAATATTCTAATATGATTATTCAACCGAAAACACGCGGTTTTATCTGCACCACTGCTCATCCAGAGGGCTGCGCCGAACAGGTAAAGCGCCAAATTGATTACGTAAACGCGCAGCCAAGCATTACAGGACCGCGCAATGTGCTGGTCATCGGCGCCTCAACAGGCTACGGGCTCGCTTCACGCATCATTTCCTCTTTCGCAGCCGGCGCTAATACGATTGGCGTCTACTTCGACAAAGCCGCTGAGGGCGCTCGTACAGCTTCTGCCGGCTGGTACAATTCCGCGGCATTTGAGGAAGCAGCTGCAGCTGCTGGCCGCAAATCCTACAGCATCGTTGGTGATGCTTTCTCCGATGAGATAAAAGCAAAAACGATTGACTTAATTCGTACGGAGCTTGGGCAAATCGATCTCGTTGTTTACAGCGTCGCTTCTCCACGCCGTACGCACCCAAAGACAGGCGAAACCTTTTCTTCCGTCATAAAACCGCTTGGAGGCACGTACACAAACAAAACCGTGAACTTCCATAGCGGCGAGGTGTCGCAAGCTACAATCGAGCCTGCAACCGAGGACGAGCTCCGTCAGACGATTGCCGTTATGGGCGGCGAAGATTGGCAAATGTGGATCGATGATATGAAACAGGCTGGTGTACTTGCAGAAGGCGCAACGACCGTAGCCTATTCTTATATCGGGCCTGAAATTACACATGCGGTATACCGTGAAGGAACAATTGGCGCTGCGAAAAACGATTTGGAAGCAACGGCTAAGCGCTTGAATGAGCAGCTAAGCACAAATGGCGGTCGTGCCTTCGTTTCTGTTAACAAAGCATTAGTGACGCAATCCAGCTCAGCTATCCCTGTTGTACCGCTCTATATATCCGCGCTTTACAAAGTGATGAAGGAAAAAGGCATTCATGAGGGCTGTATCGAGCAAATGTATCGCTTATTCTCTGAGCGTCTGTATGGCAACAACGAAACACTCGTCGATGAAAAAGGGCTTATCCGTGTCGATGATTGGGAAATGAGACCTGAGATTCAAGCAGAGGTAGCAGAGGTTTGGGCCAAGCTGTCCACCGAAAACGTCTATGACCTTTCCGATCTTGCAGGTTATCGTCGGGAATTTTTCCAGCTGTTCGGCTTTGAAACCGACGGCATCAATTATGAAGCAGACGTAAATCCTGAAGTAAATATTACAAATCTTCGTTAAAAAGAAAAAGGCCGTTGGTTCGTATGTCCGAACCGACGGCTTTTTTGCTGTTTTCATTATAAGCTTTTAGGAAATTAACTTGCCTGGTTTTAGGGACTTCATGTCTTTATTCGAATTGTTTAGCGAGATAAGCATCTTTTCACTTCTTACCATGGGAGAGTGACACTGAAAGCACGCCGGTATGTGATCGAATGCAAAGTCATCGCGAATCCAGCCCGTACAGCTTTCTTCTTGGCAAGTCCAAATAATTGTGTTTTCTTGAGGATGATCTTCTAACGATTTTCTGCGAAAATACATTGATTAATCCTCCTTTGTAATAAAAAAGAACCCTTAACAAATGTTAAGGGCTCTCGATGTTGTAAATACTACAGTTTTACAACGTTTTCTGCTTGTGGTCCACGGTTGCCTTGAGTTACGTTGAACTCAACGCGTTGACCTTCGTCAAGGGATTTGAAGCCTTCGCCTTGAATAGCGGAGAAATGAACGAATACGTCATTGCCGCCTTCTACTTCGATAAAGCCAAAACCTTTCTCTGCGTTAAACCATTTCACTGTACCTTGTTCCATTATAAAAACCTCCAATAATTTTTTTAACATGTTTTTTCCAGAAAAACTAAAAATCACATATTGAGAAAAGTATCATTATACAAATGACAACCCTTTTCAATATGTGAATTCAAGGATTAAATTTGTTATTTGTATTGATAATATACCATAGGCGTTTGGAATAAGCAAGTCCCCAAGCAAAATCCATAAACATTTATTTTCATACAGGATAACAGCCGCGCTGACGGGAGATTATAAAAGGCGTGGCAAGCACTTTATCCTAAAATCAGAGGTGTTCTTAATTGAAAAAGTACATTGCAATCGCAGCATTATTAGTTGTGACAGGTTGTGCGACCAACACGAATTCCAATGACATGCACAAACAGAATGCTCTTAATCGTGCCCAAATCAAAACACCTGTCATTACTGCTGCGCCAATTATTACGCGTGCCTCATCCATTACTACACCGAATGCAGCAGAACCGTTATCTTCGATGAGGGGTTCGAATTTCAATTTTCCAGATTGGATTTTTGGCGATATTCAAGTCCAAAATCCAGCAACGAGGTATCCGGTAGTTCAGCAGCCAACAGGTCAGAATCCTAATGTTCAAAACCCTACTACTCAGAGGCCCGCTCCTAAAACCCCGGCTAATCCAACTCCGGACGGACAAAATGCAGCTGTCGGCCAATTTGAGAAGCAAGTGCTTCAGCTCGTCAACGCCGAGCGGTCCAAAGCCGGGTTAGGCGCTCTAAGCATGGATGGCCCGCTTGCTAATATGGCGATGGTTAAAGCAAAGGATATGGCCAACAACAACTACTTTGATCATAATTCGCCGACGTACGGTTCTCCTTTCGATATGATGAAGCAATTTGGAATTACCTATAGCTCAGCCGGCGAAAACATCGCCAAAGGTCAACCGACACCCGAGCGTGTCATGAGCGACTGGATGAACAGCCCGGGGCACAGAGCCAACATTTTGAAAAGCAGCTTCAATAAAATCGGTGTTGCTCATTATAACGGCTCATGGGTACAAGAGTTTATTGGCTAATCTCTTCTAACAAAAAGCAGCCTGTTCCGGACTATTCCCGAACAGGCTGCTCATTTATTAAGCTTGCATATTACTTGTATCCAAAATATCGCTTAACGCTTTTAGAAAGCATTCATTCTCATCCGGCGTTCCGATTGTAATCCGCAAATGATTCGGCAATCCCCATGTTTTTCCGTGCCTTACGATAATGCCTCTAGCCATTAATTCCTCATAAATAACTGCCGACTTCTCTCCCATCTCCACAAGCACAAAGTTGCTCATGCTCACCGTAAAGCTGCAGCCAAGCGTTTCTAATGCTTTGTAAAACCGCTCCCGCTCCGCAAAAACAAGCGTCTGTGACCGCTGCACATGCTCTACGTCACCGACAGCTGCTGCGGCCGCAGTTTGGGCCAATGCGTTTACGTTAAACGGCTCTTTAACCTTCAATATGTTTTGGATTATGGACGGATGTGCAATGCCAAAGCCGATGCGTATGCCAGCTAACCCGTATATTTTGGAAAATGTTCTTAAAATAAGCAGAGGGTAGCCTGCCCTCACAAATTCGGTACCATCCGAATATTGCTCGTCTGTGGCATAGTGGCTGTACGCGGCATCGAGCACAACCAGCACCTGCTTAGGAAGCGAATCAAGAATATGCTTCAGCTCTGTTCGCGGCAAAAAAGTACCCGTCGGATTGTTGGGCGAGCACAGATACACAATTTTCGTGCGATCTGTCACCGCTGCAAGGATCGCTTCCGAATCGTATTGAAAATCCGCTTTTAGATGTGCGACGACTATTTTAGCATCCATAATTTGAGCGCCAAACGCATATTCGCTAAATGTTGGGCTGGGTTCAATAATTTCATCATCGGCTTCCAAGAACGCTTCTGACACGAGGGTGATGAGTTCGTCTCCGCCATTTGTAACCAAAACTTGCTCCGGGCTTAGGTCATAATGAGTCGCAAGGGTTTGCTTTAAATCCAAGGTTTGAGCATCCGGATATCGGTGAAGCTCTGATAGAGCCGCCTGCATAGCCTCTACAGCCTTAGGTGACGGTCCCAGCGGATTTTCATTGGAGGCAAGCTTGATTACCCGCTCCAAGCCCAGCTCGCGCTGCACCTCCCATATCGGCTTTCCGGGTGAGTAAGGCTTCAGCTGCTCAATTGCTTTACGTGCGCGAACCTCGATATTCTCTTGCATAAATAAAATCACCTTCATCATTAGAATAAAAACCTTTAACACTATAATACATTAATCCTTTGTCGCGGTAAAGAGTTGATGTGTGTTTTTACACACTTATAAACAGAAAAGGAGCCCCTCCTAAGAGTGAGCCCCTTTCTTTAAAACACAAACCGCTTACCCTATTAAAACATTTCGACTATTCTGCTGCAGGCGCAGGATGCGCCTCGATGTATTCAAGTGCATTGTAGATAAGTACCGCCGCTTCCGCACGCGTAATTTCATCCTTCGGGTTAAAATTCCCTTCCGCATCCAGCTCGGCAATTTTGAGAACAAGCGCACGTTGGACCGATCCGTCAAAATCGACCGTCAATTCAGCTTGATCGCCAATCTCAACCGGTATGATTTTGATCATCGGCAAATTACTGTGTAGCTCGATTGCCAAAATAAGCTGATGCGTAAACTCTTCTCTCGTCCATGTCTTGTTTGGATCCAGATCATTCGGCAAGCCAATGTTATTGTTGGCAGCGATGATTAAAGCATCCGCATACCAAGCGGCATTATCCGCTTTTGCAAAATAATCCGTCGCTTGAGGCTCTTTTATAAAACGGATTAAATCAATATTCAAATCGAGTGCGTTCACAATAAGCTGAATGCCTTGAGCTGCTGTGAGCGTTGCATTCGGGTTGAACCGGTCGCTGCTAACTCCGTGAACGAGTCCTTTTTCCTGCAGGGCGGTAATTTTTTCTTTCGCTGTCACATTCATCAGATCTGTAAACGAAGACGTCGCCGCAAAGCTTTGGCCAGCAATGGAAAGAGAAAGTACAGCTGTAGCAGCTAATGTCATCAGTTTGATTTTGTTAGTCATCGTTATCACCTCATCTAGTATTTGGAAAGTTCCTTCCTCATAGACGGGCTTTCGAACAAAAGGTTGCAGAAATACTTACATTTTTTTATAAACTTAAAATTTATATGTTATTTACGCTGATTGAGGCAACACTCATTCTATTCTGCTTTGCGTTAAGCCAAAAAATCAACCATGGAACGAACTTGTACCTTGCCGGCAGCAGCAGGTTTCCCTACCTTCTCACCTTCAATACGGAACATGAATTGTACGGTTTTCGTTACACCCGGTATAAGATCAAAGAAATTGTCAGTGAACATACCCTCATGTTCCGCTGTAACCCATACCTGCTTTGCGAGGGCATCCGCAGTAAGCGTAAATGCAGTGCCGTTGCTGCCCTCAACCTCCGTTATGCGAATAACGCTGTTCGTCAGCTTCTGCTCTTTCGCTTTAGCGAAATAATAAGTCTTATTATCCACGAGCTGGCCGTCTTGCTCAAGCTCAGCATACAACACAACGCTGCCTGCTTCGTATCCATCCAGCCACTCCTGCTCGTTGATCGAGCTGACTACAGCTGCGCGATTGCCATCCATGGCAACAATGGTTGAGGCCTGCTTAATCAGTGCGCCAGAAAAATCATACATCCTTAGGCTAAGCTCCCCTTTAATCGGCGTAAGTAAATCGGTAACCAAATGTACGTTCACCACGCCGTCATCCGTGCGGTCAAATGAAAGCATCGTATCGGCGAAGCTTCTTTTCGCATAGTATTGCATGGCTTTCCACTTGCCGTAATAATCCATGCCCGCCCAGGAAGCAACCGGCCAGCAATCGTTCATCTGCCAATAGAGTGTCCCCATGCAATATGGCATGTTGCGGCGATGGGCTTCAATAGCCATTTTCATCGCTTCCGCTTGCAGGACTTGGCTCATATAAAGAAATGCAGGGAAATCCTTCGGTTGATTCATGTAAATATCCATATATTCTTTAATAAGCCGGTTTCCATCGCCGTTCTTCTGATGAGCGCGCATCACTTTCGAATCCAGCGCCAAATCCTGCTCGGTTGCGAAGGTCATTACCGTATCGTATTCAGGGAAGGATTGAAAGCCGTATTCACTCATGAAACGTCCGACTTTGATATTGTAATTCTCAAATGGCTCAACCGCGTGCCAAACTCCCCAATAATGAATATCACCTTCTGCGGAGAGCGGGTGGGCATGCTGATTAATGTCGCCAGTCAATGAAATAAGAGGAGATGACGGCCAATATTGCGTGCCGGGCGCAAATGTCGCAACCGCTTCAGGCAATATGTCATGGAACACTGCTTCGTAATCTGACCAGATAACTTTACGCTGCTCCTTCGTATATTCTTTCTTCCAGCCCCAACCGCCGTCTTCATCGTATTCGGCCCATGCCGAATCGATCTCGTTATTGCCGCACCATAGCACGATGGAGGGATGATTGCGGAGGCGCTTTACGTTCTCGATGGCTTCAAGCCGAACATTTTCCAAAAATGCTTCGTCGCCCGGATACATACTGCAAGCGAACATGAAGTCCTGCCATACCATGATGCCGTACTCATCGCACAGCTCGTAGAAAACCGATTGCTCGTAGATCCCGCCACCCCAAACGCGCAGCATATTCATGTTTGATTCTGCTGCCGCAGCGATTTCATGCCTGTAGCGTTCATCGGTCACATTCGTTATAAAGCTGTCATTTGGGATATGGTTCGCACCCTTAGCGAAGACAGGCACTCCGTTCAGCTCGAAATAGAAGCTGGCGCCCTTCTCATCCTTGTCGCGCACTAAGCGGACGGACCGCAATCCGGTGCGAACGGATTTCGCCGCGACAGCTTTATCTTCATTAATAAGCTCTGCCGTAAAAGTATACATATGGGCCTCACCGAGCCCTCTGCTCCACCAAAGCTTGGGCTGCTCAATAACCGCCTTGACTTCTACGATGCTGCTACCTTGCTCCAAAACAGCTTCTTGCTCCCAAACTTGTCCGTCCGCGCTAATTCTTACGGTTCCGCTCCATGATTCCTCGGACTCGATTTCCACGCTGACAGATAAGCTGGCTTGCGATGCCGTTACGCTGTCCTGCTGGACATGCACGTCAACGATCCTGCTCTCAGACCAGCCTACCAGTCTAGCTTCGCGCCAAATTCCGCTCGTAACAAATCGCGGACCCCAATCCCAGCCGTAATGATAAGGCGCTTTTCTAGCAAAAATACTAATCTTCTGCGCGCCCAGTCCGCCCAGCTCGGATTGGTCGTTTGAAGCCGGTAAATTATAGCCCAGCTTATCGATTTTAGGCAGATCCTCCTGCACGGGCGAACGGAATTTTATCCTTAAATGATTATTTGCAGCCGTCACGATCGATTTAACATCAGCTTTCCACGTTCTGAACATATTATCGGCAGAAAGCACTTGCTGACCATTCAAATAGACATCAGCGTACGTATCTAAACCGTCAAATACGAGCTCTAAAGCGGATGCTTGCAGCAGCTCCTCTGCGACATCAAACCGTGATTCATATTCCCAATCTATTTTGTCGATCCATTGCAAATCATGCTCATTTGTTGCATAAAAAGGATCATCGATAATTCCATTCCGCAGTAAATCCGTATGTACGCAGCCCGGAACGGCCGCCTCCAACCATTCCTTTTCCTGACAAGCCTTAAACTTCCAATTATCCAGCACTAGTTTTGTTTCTCTCATTTTGTCCTCCTAAAAATATGTGTCTTCCCATCGGTTATCAATCTTCTTTATCTACTTTTTTTTCATTCCGAATAAGTCTGGCAGCTCATCAAGCGTAATCACCTTTAGATGGTTATAAATTTTATTTAATAGATCTTGGCTGTTATGCTTTCCATCGGTTAGATATTCATCCTGCCAGGTCACGAACCAACTCCAATTCGCTCCATAGGCCTTCATTAAGTCCGGGTCAGGAATAGACCCGTTTTCCGTTAAAGCGACCAGCTTTTTGTCATTTACTAGAGCCGCGAGGTTATCATAATGATTGATGACCGGCGAATGATCTCCCGGGGCTGGATAGCTGTCTACGCTCACGATATCTACAACATCGTCTCCCGGATACCATTCGGGCAGCACAGAATTCCATATCCAAATGAGATTGTTCATTTTATGCTTGTAAACCAAACGGTCGTATACTATACGGTACAGCTGCTTGGCAGGCTCCGGCCCCTTTGCTCCCCACCAGAACCATCCGCCCTCTGCTTCGTGCAGCGGCCTGAACAGTACCGGGATATGGGCATCCCTTAATCGTTTGAGCTGCTCGGCGATCACATCAATATCGGAGATCAGAAGCTTATACTGTTCCGATACGGGATCATCCAATGCTTTTTCCAAATCAAAGGTTACAGAATCCGCGTAGAAACCCCGCCACCATTCTTTTCCCGTCTCGTCAATCAGGCCGGAGGGCGCGTTCCAATGCCATAAAAAGGTAGTTATGCCTCCCTGCTGATGCCAGCCAATTGCTTTTCCCACTTCATACGATACTGCTCCATGCTCCGCTCTAGTGGGGGAATAATCGATGAGATCAAACCCAACGATGGCAGGCTTCTTGCCGGTAACCTTCTCAATCCATAAAACGTTATCCAACCCGGTTTGACCCGATAACATCGACTTGCCATAGTTTTTCACCAAATATTTCATTAGTTTTTTCGCTTCTGCAGAAGCGTTCGGATTAACTAATTGACCGGTGACCTGATGTTTGACTTCAGGCTTCGTTTTCTGCAGCTTGATATAGTCGATATCATAATAACCCCAGCCGCGAGTCAAGCTAATCGTATTAGAGCCTTCTCTCAAAAGCATTTTCCCTGCTTTGAGCTCCGTGAATCCTTCAATTGGCTGTAAAACCAATTCTCCATGCGGCTCGTCATTTAAGGTGAGACCAGCCACTTTATTTCCATTTGGAGCACGGTAGCTCACCCACATATTGTATAATGCCGTTCTGGGCACTTCAACCTGCATCGTTAACTGGTCCTGCTCATCGGTAAAATCGGTGACAAATCCAGTGCCAGAGAAGCCCTCTGCTTCTTGAGAAACCACGGTTCCCGTAAGCTGCCCAGCCTCCGCCTCATAGAGCACAACGGGCTATTGTTTCTTTTGCGGAGCAGGAAGCCCGAACGCTGCAGCTGAACCTAATAGCGCTAAACCTGCAGCGACCGTGATGCCGATTACGATTCGCTTGTTCTTCACAGCGGTCACTTTATAATCCCTACCTTCGCAAGACGAAAGTTGGCACCTGTACAATCGGGGCGGTTGCCATGAATCACCTCAAGCTCGAAGCGGTGCAGGCTAAGAGGCCATTCATCTCCAAAAAAGCTAAGTCGATACCAGCCGTCGTCTCCAACCCATGACGGCCTTTCCCGTTCCGTCAATTGCCATTCCCCGTCGTTCATTCGATATCGAAATTCTGCGGAGCTTCTCCCAAAATCGAACCCAAGCACGAGGCCTCTGCCCTCAAACGAGAAGGAGAGCTTTGCCCCGACTGCCGATGTCTCAAGCACTTGATCGATCCATTCCAAATGCGGCCATCTCCGAATCGTCCAAGGACCATTCGTTCGGATATGCTCGAAAGGCAGTGCAGAAACCTTATCCCAGCACAGGTCATCAAGCGGCGCCGGTAGCAGGCGCGAAACCTGGTCAGCCTGCGTGGCGTGTTCTCCTTCCGATAATTCCTTCGCGAGAAAGGAAATGACGCTTTGACCATAGCTCAAGCTGCCTCTGCTCGTTGGGTGAAGGCCGTCAGGCAGCCATTCTTCGAAGCGGAGCTTGCCTTTCCTCACTTCGTTCAAAGCATATAGTCCCATCCATACCGAGCCGATGTGATAATGGTCGGCTAATCGTTCAAATTCGCTAATCGTATCCGGAACCAAGCCATCCTGAATCGAGTCGTACATGTTCTGTGAATACGTGTATACGATAACAACATCGCGATGACCATCAGCAAGCAGCTGCCTGATCAGCCCTTCTCTTGAACGGTTGCGTTTCAAGGTAGGCTCGCCTTCATCATTGACCGCAAATTCAATAAAAACCAAATCGCAACGGGTATCGATTAAGTCCCGCTTGGCGCGAAAGACGGCTAAATCGCTGCCCGTTGCTCCGATTGCCGCATTTTCGACCGTTATGCGCGTTTCCGGAAATTCCTCCGTGAGCCAGGCAATGACCGGCTCCGGCCAGTTGTGGCGCGGCCTTGCATCGGTGATCGAGCCGCCGATAAAACCCACTGACAAGCATCCCGCCTGGATTTTGAGCCGCGTTTGACGCAGTTTGCTCCTGTGATTCCATATAGACAAAGTCATCAATGACAAACTCCTTAAGAAGTATTAGGCCTTACCGAGCCTTGCCGCCATACGCTAATCCCGCAGCGGGTAGTTCTGAAGATCTGGCAGCTCGTCCTTCGTTAAGGAGAACGGGTGATGGTAAAATTTAATAAGCTGATCTCGCTCCGTATGCTTCTCGGCATACACTCTGCGGCCATCCACCGTATCGTAGACAAAAGTGCCGTACCACGTGCAATTCCATGCCCAAAGGGCTTGATCCCGCATCATGAGATCTGGATCAGGAATCGGCCCGTTTTCGGACAAAGCAATTATTTTGTTCATCTTCGTGTAAGAAAGAGCAGTCTGAAAACGCTCGAGCTGCGACTCGTAATTTCGATCAGGAGGATAAATATCTTCACCAATAATGTCGACATATTCGTCGCCCGGATACCAATCCGCATGTTGGCCGTTCCACACCCAAATTAAATGATTCAGCTTATGCATGTTCGTCATTCGGTCATACATCAGCTTCCACAGCCGAACGCATGGGTCCGCCCCCTTCGCCCCCCACCAAAACCATCCTCCCGATGCCTCATGCAGCGGTCTCCACAGCACTGGCACGCCTGCATCCTGCAGCCTTTTCAGCTGGGTGGAAATCGCGTCGATATCCCTTATGAGCAGCTTATAATCCTCGGAATCTTCATCAGCCATCGCCTTCTGAACGTCAAACGTCGTTGCTTTCGTATAAAAGCCGCTGCCCCATGTTCTGTCCGGCGGCAAATCAATTAAATCCTTAGGCGCATTCCAATGCCAGCAAAAGGTGACAATGCCTCCGCTTTGCCACCAATCGATGGCGATATCGGTATCTGAGCATTCTGCCCCGCGCTCTGTGCGCGAGGGTGAATAATTCATGAAATCGAAGCCGTATACGGCTGGATATTTCCCCGTAACTTCATGCAAGATTTCGAGCTCCAGTGTAGACACTACCCCGATTTGCTGGCCGGTCAGTATGCGGCTTCCATAAATGTCGCACAAATACGTCATCAGCCTTTTGGCATTTTCATCAGCATTCGGATTTATAAGCTCTGGCTCTACATTAAAACGAGATTGTCTCTCCGCATTCAGCATTTATGATTTCTCACCTTTCTCGTTGTCTTCTATTCATGTTTATCATTCTATGCACAGCAAGTGATGCGCTAACCGATAATGCCGCTGCGCTCGACACTCTCAACAAAATAACGCTGAACGACCAAATACAGGATGATGAGCGGAATAATGGCTAGTAAAATGCCCGTATCAATAATCATCGCCACATGGTTCGGATCGGCCTTAACGTTAGCGCCGCTTCCGACACCTATCAATCCTGGAATCAATGCATTTGCTTGGGCAGATAACGTCGATATTTTAATCGGCATGAGAGCAGATTCACTCATAAATAAGGAAGTGAAAAAGGTATCGTTATATTGCCAAACGAAGCAAAACAATACGACCGTAATAATCGGCGGCACTGCGTTTGGCAGCATGATTTTTAAAAATGTTTTCACGCCGCCGGCACCGTCGATCAATGCGGCTTCCTCGATCTCCTTAGGCATCCCTTTAAAAAACTGACGGAAAATATAAATGAACAATCCTGCTTTCAGTCCGATCGCGGTCGCCGAAGTAATGATCGAAGGCCAATACGTATTCAGCAAATTAACGCCTTCCTTGCCGGTAAATAAATGTAGCAAGCCAAGAATGTCAAAACTTCTAAAATGAAGATACATTGGTACCATCAGAGTGCTTGTTGGAACAAGTATCGTTAGGATGACCAAAGCGAACAACACGTTGCTGCCCGGGAAGGAAAACCGGGCAAAGCCGTAACCTGCCAATGCGCAGGAAGCAGTAGTTAGCAGCGTGGTCACGATGACGAATACCAATGTATTCCCAATCAGTGGAAAATAGTTCAGGATTTCCATGGCCATTTTTATGTTGTCGAGTGTAAAGCTGACGGGTACCATGTAAATCGTTGGGTTGTAAATATCGATTTTGTCTTTGAAAGCTACAGAAAACTTCATAAGCAGCGGGTAAATAATGATGAACGATATTCCGATAACAAGCGCATAACGAAAAATGGCGTACAAGGTATCGATCGTCTTATTTTTTATTTTCATCAGCCGATATTTATTGTCCTCGGTGCGAACAGCTTGTGAAGATTCCATATGCATCTTCCTCCTTTGCAATTAACTCAGTTGTAATGCACTCTTCTCGATAGCAGCACGCCGATTATGACCAAAATGACGCTTATGATTATCGTGTAAATCCAAGACATTGCCGCGCTGAGTCCGAAGTTTTGCGTCGTGAATGCAGTGGAGAAAATCATATCGGTCACTGCGCTGCCCGTAAATGAATCAATAATTGTATAGATGACATTCGTCAGGATGAGCGGGCTCACTAACGGGAAAGTAATTTTCCAAAACGATTCGTAGGCTGTTGCCCCTTCCATCTTGGCTACCTCATACATCGCTCCTGGAACGGATTGCAGGGCAGCTAGGAAAATAAGAATCTGAACGCCCGAGCTCGTAATAATGTCATATATTCTTGTAATGGCTTGAACGATATAGTCTACGAAAGAAAGCGGCAGACCGATATCGCTGAGGATCATGACCATTGACATGATATTGTAAGTAGAAGAGGTTTCGCCCATTTCGTTGACGACGGTTGAATCGCCAACCAAATTGATTAATCCCGCCGTCTCGGCTGCCGATATCGCATTGGAGGCGAGTATGACCGGCAGAAAAAATATGGCTCGGGCGAGTACTCTGCCCCGGAACTTCTGATTTAGAAGCGTAGCAGAGAATAGGCTGAAAAATAGGATCATCGGCACGTTTAGCACCATTTCCGAAACCGATTGCGTCAAAATCCGATTAAAGGTAGCATCCACGAACAAGGCTTCTTTAAAGTTAGCCCAGCCCACCGGCTCCAACATAAAACCGCTTGGATCTACCGTTAATTTGCTGAAGCTAAATCGGATGGATTGGATCAGCGGCGTTGCGAACATGAATACGAATCCAAGCAGCCATGGGAAAATAAATGCCACTCCTAGAAGTGAGCGCTTGTGCCGTAAAGCTAGCTTAAATCCGTTCATGAACGCTCACCCCCTACCCAATAGTTTTGAGCTTCGATCGTATTGCCAATCACGATGACTTTTTTGTCGGTGTAATTAATGATAATCGATTTCCCATTGCTGTATTGCACCTCAACCACGCCTTCTTGATGGCGGATATGGTTCACCATTTGTTCGGCTTCTACTCCTGAGAGGACGTCATTCACTTCCTTGTACATCGACACTGCTTGCTCGTACCAGTCTTTGTAATAGGTAGAGAACATCATGTCAAAATGAGTGAATTTCAATTTCGAAGACGATTCATAGCTCCATGCAAAATGCGGTGCCGAGCCAAGCTCGATAGACCGAAGCAGCTGACGCTGCAGATCCTGTTCGTCATCCAGGTTAACCGCGCCTCCGGAATAATCCAAATAACCGTGAATGACCATTTGGTAAAAAGGAACTTCCTCATCCGTAATGACGAAACCGCTCGATGCCGTCGGCACATTAATCAAATGATCTGCAAATGGCCAAGCATAAGCATTGCCTCCGGAAAGCATCGTCTGGTCGATACGTTCTTCGACGTTTCTAAGCTGATCCTCAACGATTTTTTTTGCCGTTTCGCGTTGAATCACTCTGCTTGAGCGATAATCCGAGCTTAGCATGCTGCCGAGGTCGCGAAGCGCTAATCCTTGCATGCCAAGCGATTCATACTTATTCATAAAAGTATCTACGTAATAAGGAAGCTTTGCCGGCGATAACAAATAGTAGGAGCCCAGCATCATGTCCATTCGGCTCAGCGCCCTATTATATGGATATAGCTCCGCTTCTTCGCGCGTAACGAACCTTGAAGCATCGGAGGAAGGCGCAAACCCGCCGTCGTCATGATAAATTTGTTGGAATGCGACATCCGGGAACAACATCCCGCCCGACTGTTCCAGCTGGTTGGATAAATCGATAAAATCCGATTTGTTCCCAAGTTCGCGGTCTACTTTCAGCTTAACAGGCGTTTGATGATTGACGCCGTTGCTGAACCAGCCCGTATACCGCATCATCACCCGTTCGATTCCGTCCGATTTCAATTGCTCAGCCATTTGAGAGGCTTGTTCAAAGGAGGTCATCGAAATGACGGAGCTGTAAGGCACGCCAAGAAAGGATTTTCTTTTGTCGACGGTTCCCAGAATATCCAAATAGAAAGGAAGTTTTTGATCTTCATTTATTGGCTGAAGCTTATCCTCTTCTACGAGTCTGTCACGGTAAAGCTCTGCCATTCCCGAATAGCTCGCCTTGTCGCCCGAGAGAAAGCTATAGCGGATTTGAATATCGCCCTTATAAATTTCTTCATTCAGCAACTGGATCTCTTGGATGGTAGAACCCGTATAAAGTTCCAGCTCGTCTTCACCGCGCAGCGCGTAGCTGCTGTGAATATAATTGTAGGAATTTTTTTTGCCGCTAATATCAGCCGATATGCTGGCGACCGCATCGCCTTCCTCAATAACGGCAAACCATGCTGCGCTGCCTGCCTTCATTCCGAATACAGGCATTCGGGCGCTCTCGCTTACTTGGCCCCGCCTGAAGCTGTTATCGTTCGGATCAAAGCCATACACCTTCTGCACGTATTGCTCTTCCTTCACTTTGCCGTTGTTTAAATGGATCAGACTGCCCGTCCCGTCCGGCACGAACATGTAGCCTTCATTCTCTTTATCCGCAGCTCCAAAAAAGTTAAGCAGTTCTATGCTGCGAATTTGATATTCTCCGCTTTCTTTGACTTGATTGACCGGAACAGATGCAACCAGCGAGCCGCCGTCAATTCGGTATTCTAAAGGAATAACGAAATTCGGCTTGGACGATTCGCCTGCGCTTGCGCCGCCATTTTCCTCATTGTCAAAAGCTAGATCTTCCTCGGTATAGCCCGCCTTCGCAAAAGCAGCCGTCATTTTGTTCAGCACGAGTTGCTTGGAGACCTGCGCGTCCAAACGCTCTAATATTTCCGGATTATCCTCTTTCGGATAATAGCGAAGCCCGACATATTTCGCCGTTGTTTTATCAAGCTTGGAGAGCACCTTTTCTTCCATTCTGGCTTTGCTTATATATTTCGGAAAAGCATCTACGCCGATTGAAGTATCGCCAATCGTATACGTAATGCGAATCCCGTTTTCGATGCTTTCGGCCGTAAACTGCTTATTGCCGATGCTTTGCGAGAAGTTGGTGAAGGTATCCAATGTGCCGACCGCGTCACGGAATAAAACAGTTAATTGTGATGATAATATCTCCTTCTCAAAGCCTGAAGCGACAGTATCCTCACTCCGATTAGGCGGATTGCTATACCAAACCTGGCCTTGCTGCTTATCCCTTACAGCCACCTCCGTTGTTTCAGCGTTAAAATACAACGATAATTCAGAGTTGTCTGCCACAAGCTTCATTCCCGGTAAGCCTTTTGATGAATCTGGCAATGCCTTTATCGCGCTTCCTGTCTCTAATTCGGTTGTCATTTTCATATAAGCGGCTGCTTCAACGGCTTTAACTCCACGACTCGTAAACCATATTGCGGAGCAGACGGCAATACAAATTGCTGCGGTACAGGCCAGCACCGCAACCAGCATTTTACGATTTTTCACGGGTGCGGCCTCCTTTACGTACGGAAAATGAGTTCTCGGTAAATGTTAAAGAAAAAATCCGCCATTTGCTGGAGCATACTTAACACCAGCGTTCCTAGGAATACGATGATTCCCATGACAATGACCGTCAGCGCCATCGTTATAATCGTTTTAAACGCGGAATACTGATGAACGGTCATCGTCCCTACAAACAGCAGCGCTAAAAACCAAATGGTAGATATCGTCATCATCAAATAATAAAAAGCCGTTTCTTCCTTAACCATAAACCGGCTGGCAATCGTCATAGGTACGTATATGATCACTAGCGGAACTAGCGCATAGCCTGTTGCCATCACGATTTCCTTAAACTTTCCTTCCCCATCCATCAATGTGGTAATCGCCCAATTGGATATGCACCACAGAAAGAACGGAAATACGATCGTCACCAGCTGCGTCAAGCTATTCAAATAACGCGGATCGTTATAGTTGACGAGAAACCCAGCAAACTGATTTCTCAAAATAACGGCAATGATGACCAGCAGCAAAAAAGTCAAGGCAACCTTTACTTTTCCTTTGCTGTCATACTTCATATCCCAGAAGCCGTCGAACGGATGCACGATGACGTGCAGCGGAAACTTAATGAAATCCTGCTTCATAGCGTTTTGCCCTCCTTAAGGGTTTGCGAAGCGAAGTTCGAAATGGCAAGCTTCCTCTTTTTTCTGCGAGAGATAACCAATTTGAACGCCAGCCATGCTCCTGCTATGACCATCAGTAGCGTCAGAAATGTTCCAAAATGCTCCTTCATAACTTCCCTGCGATATCTTTTGTACGCAACAGAATAACTCTCCCGGTCCATGCCGAGCTTGAAGTATTTCAGCGCTTCGCCATTCTTCTTATCCATTAGCAGAGATTTGCCTATGCCTATATAGGCGATATCATAGTTACTGTTTAATCGCAGCACTTCTTGCCATAACGGTACCGCCTGCTTATCTTCGCCGTTGTAGTGCAGCTTCACGGCCTCATTTACGCTGGAGCCAAACTTCGTCGGCTCGAAGACGACGATGTTGCTTTTGCCGCGATCAAGCACAAGCTGTTTTTCTCCCAAATGCTCGACAGCTACCGGAATTTTAAAGGTACCAGTCTGGTTTCCTTTGCCTCCGTATACATAGAGCAAATCGCCCTCGTCATTATAGGTGAATACCTTACCTTGATTCGCGTCAAGGACACTGTACATACCGTTCCCTAGCACCTTTACATCGATTAGCTTCGACGGTCCGACGGAAATACGGTAACGAATATCGCCTACGACATCGAAGTAGCCAAACCGCTTCAGCACGTCCTCACCTGAAGGATTAAGCCTTTTTACCGGTTCCTTGGAATCCGGATCAATATTCGTTGCATACACAAACCCTTTTGCATCAATGTCAATATTCGAAAATTCTGTTGGGATGAACAGTACCATTTGGGCCTTCTGGGCTTTGGTCGAAAGCAAGCGCCACAACACTTCCGTATAGTCGCGCTGAACTTTGTTTGTCCCGACATAGCCGATAAATTGACCTTTTTCATCGAACTGCATAATGCCTTCGTAAATACCTTGGGCTACGACATAGATCCTTTTGGCTCGGTCGACCGTCACCTTTAGCGGGATGAATTTAAAATCCTTGGGTAAAACATCGGACGTAGGCTGCTCAATGGTTCTTAGCAATCCGCCGTCCTTCGAAAGCACGACAATACGGCCATTATCCGTATCTGCAATATAAAGATTTTCATCGTCGTCAACAAACAGCCCCGACGGATTTTTAAAACCTACCGTTTCCCCGTCTTTCTCGTACCCGTTAATCAAGCGTTGAACCTTCCACTGGTCGTTTAAGCTGACGATGCGAGCGTTACCGCTGTCAACGACATAGATCATGCCGCTTGAAGAGACAACCATATCGCTTGGCTCGACAAAGTCGCCTATGCCAATATCTGCTCCGGAAATCGAAAGTTTAGGTACATATGCCGCAGGAGCCGGAACCGCTTCTTCCCAAAAGTTATAATTGTAGCTCTCATATGGCGTCGACGCAGCAGACGCCGGTGCAGGCGCTGCTTGAATGAACAATAGGGAAGCCGCCGCGATGACGAGAAACCATTTTTTCGCTGACATGTGCGTTTCCCCCTTTAATCTTTCATTCCAGAAGTAGCCATCGTTTCGATGATTCGGCTTTGCGAGAAAACAAACAGCGTAATGGGAACGCTCATCAGAATAAGCGCTACCGCTGCTGCGGCTCCCGCGCGGGCAATGCCTCCAGCTACAACCTGGTTAGCGGCAAAGTGAAGCGATTTAAGCTGCTCGCTGTAAATGAAGCCATTACCGTCGCTGCCCCAAAGAATTTGAAACAGCAAAATAATAAGAGTCAACCATGCCGGTTTTACATTTGGCATGACAATGGTCCAGAAAATGCGGTATTCGCTCGCTCCGTCGATTTTTGCCGCTTCAAGCAGCACATCGGGAATTTGTTCCATGAATTGTTTCATTAAATAAAGACCAAGTGAAAAAGCGAATGCCGGTATGATGACTGCCCAATAGGTGTCAATCAGGCCTAACCACGACATAATCATATAGTTTGGTATAGCGGTAACTGCTGGCGTGAACATCAGTGATAGAACTACGATGCTGAACATAAAGTTTTTACCTGGAAACTTATGCTTGGCAAGCGGATAAGCGGCAGCCGAAGCGAGCAGGACATGCCCTATTATTCCCATGCCCGTAATGAAAACGGTATTGAAAATGTATCGCGAGAACGGAACCCATGAGTTACCCAACAAACTGAATAAGTCAATGAAATTATTCATGGTCGGATTGCGGACAAATAGTGTTGGAGGGAACATAAAGATTTCATCCAACGGTTTGAAAGCATTGTTGATGGCGTAGATAAGCGGCACGATCATGAATGCCCCAAACGCGGTCAGTAAAACGAATAACGAGAAGCTGCCCCAAAACGATCGATTGACCCGTTTTCTCGGGATTCGAAAAGAGAAGTTCATGTACTCATTCACCTACCCTGCGAAGAAGTTTTTGAACGATGAGATTCGATCCCACCATAATCATGAATAAGACAGAAGCAATGGCAGAAGCGTAACCCATTTCAAAACGGGTAGTTCCGAAATCGATCAAATGAGTAACAATCGTTTCGGCCGCGTAATTTACACTAGGAAAACCTGCGAGAGCTATTGAAACGTCTGCAACCGCAAAGGCGGTCGTAATCTGAATGACGGCTCCGAACATGAGCTGCGGACGCATCGAAGGCAATGTGATATACCAAAGCTCTTGCCAACGGTTTCTAACGCCGTCCACGGCCCCCGCCTCGTACAGTGTTCTATCGACCGTTTGCAGTCCGGCAATAAAAGCAAGGAAGCCTGTTCCTAAGCTGAGCCACAGTTGGACGAGGATAATGATCGGCAAGATATAATCCTCGGTTTTAAGCCACTGCAGCGGCTCCAGTATAAAGCCAAACTTGAGCAAAAGTCCGTTTGCAATGCCATAGCGGTCACCAGAGAAGATCATGAGCCATATGAAATATACGTTTCCGGAAATGGACGGCGCATAAAATACGAGCGTCATGACCGCTCTGAGCTTCGGTGACAGTTCATTAATAATCCATGCAAAAACAAAACAAGCGATATAACTGATAGGCCCGGTGATGACGGCGAACAGCAGCGTGTTCTTCACTGCAATGAGAAACACGTCATCCTCTAGAAATAATCGCGTATAATTTTGCCATCCGACAAATCTTGGAAACTCGAGCATATTGAAGTACGTAAAGCTAAGTACAACCGACACCAAAACCGGCAGCACGGTGAACACGGCGAACAATACCATGTACGGCGCCAGCAAAAAATAAGAATGCTTACTTGCTTTCACTTCCCGCAACTTCAGGTTCCACCAATTTTGCACGCTTGACCCTCCCCTCATTATTGCGGTAACCCGAACTCTTTCCGTTTCGTGCTGATCTCATCCTGCATATATTGGACATAGTCCATAATGGATTCGCGAGCTTCCACTTGCCCGACTACCGTTTTATAAAAGGCATTAAATAGATGCCGCCCCGTAAAATAACCGCCTGGCACTTCCGGAACGCCTTGTACCCATTCAAATTGCGCTTTCAAATTTTCATAGTCGTCCACAGGCCATGGCAAGCTGTCTAAAGCTTTAATGTTCGCTGTCGGATAACGCGCAGCGGCGCCCATTAAACCTTCCATTTCCCGTCCAAACACCGTTTGCGTCGCTTTGCTTGTCCACCATTTCATGAACTCCCATGACGCATCCTTGTCTTTGGCTTTTTTCATCATGACAACCGCGCTGCCCCCGCTTGGAACATCGCGATTAATAGAGCCGTCCTCTTGAATCGTTCCCGGTACGGGCGCGAAGCCCCACATGCCGCGAATCTCAGGAGCGAATACGGAAAGCTGGTTATACGTGGTATAATCCGCGATCCCAATCGGCATCTGACCTGTACGGAAGCGATTTGAGAAATCATACTCACGCTCTAATTTGTAATCCGTATAAAATTCGGTCCATTGCTTGAACGTTTCGATTCCAATCCGTGAATCGAGATCGGATTCTTTGCCGCCGTTGCGGTAAAGCTCCCCGCCGTTTTGAAACAACAGCGTTGCGTACATCGAGTTAGGCGGAATATTTTGCCCCTGCACAGCAGCCTGCGCGACGACAGGCAAACCGAATTGCATATGGTTTTTACTAAGCACGGCAAGCAGGTTAGACACATCATCCCAGGTTTGGGGGATGTCTAATTCCAGCTCGTCAAGCACGTCCTTGCGGTAAAAGAGCATATTGAACGTTTGTGTTTCCGGCAATGCGTAAACTCCGCCATCATAGCTGTAAGGAACGATAGCGCTTGAACGGAACCGTTCTTTTACTTCTTCGAAATCGGCAAACTGAGTCAAATCGGCCGAAGCGTTGCGCATCGCAAAATTGACCGGCAAATCATTTTCGATTTGCATTGCGATATCAGGCCCTTGATTCGCCAACGTAGCAGGCAGAAGCGTACCCATATTAACAAGCTTCAAATTGACATTAATGCCCGTCACCGAAGTGAAATTTTCATCAATCATGGCCTTCATGGTGTTGGCTTGATCTCGTCCGCTTCCAATCCAAACCGTAATCGATTTTTGCTCGTCATCTTCAGAAATATTTCCGATTTGGTTGTAATCGGTGAAGAACGAGGATATAAAAGTCGATGTCTGATGCTTCAGTTTAGAAGTGAAGCCCATCCCTTTCTTCGGCCATTTTTGGCCGGGTGATGCTACATAAATCGAATCGATCTCAAGCGGCTGCTGCCTTGCCTGCTGAACCCATGTGCCAAGTCCGCCTGTATTTGTTTTGTAAGCCGTCAGCCTTCTCGGAACCGTCTCCGGCTTCTCAATCATTTCGTCCAATTGTACGGCCATCGTTTTGAGAAGGGCTTCTTGGTCGCTGGATTGTCCGGATAATTTGACAAGCTGTTTGGCAATGCCTTTAAGACGTACACTTTCTTCATCAAATACCTTAAGCAAGTCAGGAATTTTCTTGTCTATCTGATAATCTCGGTATTCATCTGGTTTCGTTCCTGTAATCATCAATATTTTGCGATACATTTCATTCAGATTATAAAGACTGCCTTCGACTTCTCGGATTAATGGCGCAAATTCGCCAAGGCTAACCTCAAGCCTGAGCGTATGCTTGCCTTTTTCCAAACTATACATATAGGGAGAATCGCCGCCCATCACATCAAGCCGATAAGCGCTTCTATAGCGGAAGGCAACCTTTTCCATTTCCTTAAAAGGAATTTCGCCGTCGATGGTCAATCTTCGAGTCGAGTAAATGCCTCTGACGTAATTCTGTTGTGTCTTAAAAGCAATATTGTAAAGCCCCGTTTCAGGAACGTCGATTTCCCATTCCATCCATTGACCCGGAAGACGCCAATTTAGGCCGCCGATGGTATTGATTTTTATTTTCGAAGCGCTATACGGGGTTACAGCAGCACTTGAACGTTCGCTGAGAGGATATAAGGTTGGCGACGATTTCGCAATCGAGGCTTCCCCTTCAATCGTTATCAATTGGCCATCCGTCGCCTTCATGCCATCCGCTTCATATTGTTGAAGCACTTGATCGTAGGTTAATGGCGAAGGCTGTTGAAATAATTTCAAGTGCTTAACTACCATCGGTTCCCTTGTGGATTCAAGCTTAATCGTATGTTTGCCCTGCGAAAAATAAAATAGGAATGGCTCGTTCTCATAACCGTCTGAATCTTGAAACGACTTTTCGCTCCATCTGGGCTTTTCTACTTGCTTTGGTCTTAGTTCGTTGCCTTGGTTGTCTCGTACAACCTGAGACTTCTGATTGTTCCAAATACGGTCAAACTGTAAGAAGGCAGCTTCCCTGAAAGGACGTTCTCCATCAATGCTCAAATCCCGTTCGATGGCCGAGCTTTTCCCTTCAATAGGATAATAGAGCAAAGACAAATGGTATAAACCCGCTTCTTGCACATCGAAAGACCATTCCACTTTGCCTGATTCCCCTGTTAATAGGGAGGTTCCGTCCATCCCCTCGAAATCTTCAAGCTTCTTAAATTCAGTCCCTTCCACACGGGAATATTTTGCTGCTTCCAATACAATCTCTCGTTCTGGTCTCGCAGCCGCTTCATATTGCGATAAATAATCATGATATTTTTGTTCATTATAGGACGATTTTTTGTTAGATTCAGAGCTGACTGTATCCTCCGTTAAAGCAAGATTCGGACTTCCGACTGCCTGTACCTTAGGTACTGAAGGAAGTGCAATGAATACCGCCAAAACAAAAGGGACTATCTTCCTTGCCATATTGGTTAGCCGCAAATTGCTAATCACCAGAAGTCCTCCTTACAAGCGTAAACGGTTTCTCCGTCCTTAGGCGGGGAAGCTTACGTTTTATGGTGAAATATAAGCCCATATTCCCATATATCTTCATTCATTAATTTTCCTCGTATTCATACAAGCGGGGGAGGTCACGTAGACATCCCCCGGCCTGTACATTAAAATCGCTGCGTATGATTACTTGCCAAGCTTGGCTATGGAAGCTTCTGCTTCCGGCTTATATTTCTCGGCAGTCGCAGTTACCGATTGATTATTCACTAGAATATCGGTAAGAAACTTCCCGGTAGGAAATTCAGGATAAGCGTCGTCCAGCAAAATTTGCCCAGTGCCCGTGACATGATCACGCTGCATGGCTACGTCTTCCTCATGATTGTAAAGACCCTCCAGCCACTCTTGGCTAGGGAACTCTTCCGTTTGAGTGATGTCAAATGTTTCTTCATAAATTTGGTAAACCAACTGCGCGTCCTTCACGCCTTTAGGAATAAATTTCGCGGCTTGACCTGGGTTAGCATAGGTTACTTCCGGACTTCCTTGCGGACCGTTTGGAATTGGCACAACGCCGATATCAAAGGTTAATTCGCCGATGTTCCAAACCGGGGCTTGAAACATAGCTACGTCTCCGTCTTTAAATGTGTTAAATTCTTCATACATCATTCTGTCGCCCGTTTTTACTTTAACAACGTTCTCAGTATTGTATAAACGGTTTACGAATTCAGCTGCTTCAATCGTTTTTGGATCCGTTAAGCCTTGAACGCCAGTCGCCTCGTCAACGATTTTCCCGCCGTTAGCGGCTGTGAAGTTACGGAAAATATCAATCGACCAGCCGGAAAAGCCATAAACGTCAATTTTACCGTCATTGTCTGTATCCTTTGTAGCCAGCTTGGCGATCTCTAAAAATTTATCCCAGTTCCAAAGCCCGCCTGTATATAGTTCTTGAAGATCCGGAAGTCCAAGCTTTTTGAACAAATCCCGGTTGTAGTGCATTGCTGTTCCGCCTGAGCCTGGGTTATCGAATGCGTAAACCTCGCCGGCAATCGGAGGAGCTTTTGCCATTAGGTTCTCTTCATTGTTGATGTTATTAGCTGTAGTCGTAAATTCGCTAATCGGTAGCAGTTGGCCTTTCAAAACTGCCGGCAGCGCTGCTTTATATTCCATTTGAACGATGTCGGCGAACGGCTCGCCTGTCAAAACGGTAGCCGTAAATTTCGGCATATATTCTTCAAAAGGAACGTTTACGAATTCAATTTTTACGTTATACTTTTTCTCTACTTCTTCAATCTTTGCCAGTCGCTCTTTCTCAGAGGTTGTTGTTCCAGCTGGCTTCAAATCCCACCATGCCGCGATTTTGATAACACGGCCACCCATATCTACTGGCTCCGGCGTCACGGTAGTATCCTCAGAAGCTGACGTTGCTTCCGTTGTAGCGCTCTCTTTTGGAGCGTTATTCGTTCCTTTATTTTCACCGTTTCCGCCGCTGCAGGCTGTAAGAATAAGCATGAAACATAACACCAAAATGGATAACCCTTGTATTTTTCTCATGACCGAACCTCCCGTTTTTACATTCATCAGTTGGTATAAAGTAATAACTTCCATTTTAAAGCGCTTGCATAAAATGCAAAAAAAATTTCTCACCTATCACTCAACCTGCAACCACCTCTTTTTTTAGTTTTGTTTTTTTGTTTTGTTATTTTATTGCATAACAAATGTATCATCAAAAACAAACATGGTCAATTGTTTTTTATTTGTTATTTAAAATAACATAATATCTTTAGCTGATGTGCTCGCCTTTTCTTTTGAACCGCTTGTAATCTAAAAAAAAACCCGTTATATTAGATCACATAACAAAATAACAAAACGCAAATTCAGTAATGTAATGAGATGAATTATTCATTGATGTGGCTATCATTTCACAAACTCCGAAAAACAAAATAAGGTAGGATGACAATGATGAGGCGTAAAGTAACCATTCAATCAATTGCTGATTTTACTGGACTGTCAAAATTCGCGGTATCCAGAGGATTATCCGGAAAATCAGGCGTAAGCCCGCAAACAAGAGAGCTAATATTAAGAGCGGCAGGACAGCTCGGATACTTTAAGGATGCACAAACTGCACCCGTTCCAAATGAACTTATGGACATTGAAGCGAGGAGCTGGTCAGGTACGATTCTTGTGCTTTTTCCGAATGTGCGGTATCAGAATACCGATTCTTTATATTGGGGTCCGATCTTTAACGGCATATCCCTAAGGCTTAACCAGAAAGGCATTAACATTTTAACCTTAACCGAGCCGACGGGTGACTCCATGTTCTCACTATTGAATCCAGAAGCGATCATGGGAATAATAACAGTCGGATCTATTTCGACTCCTGTTTTGTTAGACATCAAAAGATTAGGCATTCCAGTCGTGATGGTCGATCATTATGATCCAAGCTTTTATTGCGATTCGATCTTTACGGATAACCTGTCCAGCATGAGAGAGGTTATGAGTTCCGTTATTTCAAAAGGATACAAAAGCTATCAGTTTTTAGGTAACATCAGAGACGCACAAAGCTTTTACGAACGTTATCTTGGATTCCGCTCTTCCCTTGAAGACCATGATATCGAATTAAAGCAGATCCCCTCGCTAATGGGACCAGAGATCGATACTTTCCATGATACCTTTAAGGATGCTGTCTTAGAGCATGGCTTGCCTGAGGTGTTCGTCTGCGCCAACGATATTTTTGCATTATTCGCATTGGAGACCTTGAGGGATATGGGTATGGAAATACCTGAAAATCTTGTTTTTACCGGCTTCGACAATACGCATCCGCAAATTCCGTTCTTGGCAACCGTAAATGTCGATAAGGAGCTGCTAGGCAAACGGGCCGTTGATCAAATTCTTTGGCGCATTCTCAATCCCGCCACAAGTTATGAAAAAACACTTATTCAGGCTGAGGTTATGATTAGAAATTAATGCATTTAATAGAAGGTTATTCTTTATGAGAGATTGCGCCTTAAAGAATAACCTTTTTTTAATCCTTATTGCAGCTCTACGCTATCTACATAAACCGCAGATGTTCCGCTGGAGTTCGTTGGTGACAGGAACTGAACGCCTATTTCTCGCACATCGCCCAAATTGGATATTCCGGAAAGACTTAATGTAAGCGTTGATGCGCCAGTTGAATTTATGTTCACCGTTCCCGAATCGTACCAAGTATAGCTAGAGCCTGTCTTAATAAACAGCTTCGCCTGCAAACCGCTCCCTACGCTTCCCCAAGCGGCATGCTTCACTTTGGCGGAAATCGAGGATTTGCCGCTGAAATTGTTCGAACCGGTATATTGCAGCGTAAATTGACCACCGCCTAGCGTGACGTCAGCCTTTAACGAGCTGCTGCCGCTTGCCGCCCATTCAGTTACCGACCATGGTCCGCCCGTAACATTTAGGGCCGTCCACCCCTGCGTATTACTACTTTCAAAATCATATAGAGCCGTGCTGCTGTCGTTAAATACAGTTGCCTTTGTGGATGTTGCCCAAATCCCATTTGTTCCGTTAATTACGAGATTCTCCCAATGTTGATCACCCCCTTATAAAACCTTCAGTCCGTTGCTGGTGAATTGATCGCAAGCTGGATAAATTTACATGTTTTTTGTTATCAAAAACATAACAAAAATAACATAAATTTACAAATAATAATATTTAGTAGATTATACATAACATTTTGTTATTTGTTATCTATTTATTGAGCTTTGCAAAGCTGGATGTCGGCAATTGCACAAAAACAAAGAGGAACCGCTAGAACGATAATGATCGTTTTAGCAGTTCCCCTCTTCATACCTTTGCAGAAAAAGTTTAAATTGCGATTAAGTGATACTGTCTTCGTTTTTCATAAACGCTTGCAAATCCTGATCCGCTTTGGATTGATTACATGCATGACAGGCACATACGCAATTCACGGGTGTCGTGTGCCCGCCCTTTGCGCGCGGCAGCAAATGATCAATCGTATCTCCATATTCGCCGCAAAAAAAACAGGTATGGTTGTCTCGATCCAAGATGTAACGCCTGAACTCCTTGTTACTGAATAAGCGTCGGATCGTGGAGCGGTTTACAAGTACGGCGGCATGCTCATTTACGAGAATAACCGCTAGCTCCAGTTCTATTTCCTGATACCAACGACGCCCTTTATCCGTTTTCCCCCTCATCCAAACCGTTCCTTGACGGGTCTTCTTAAGCGCGGCAGAGTCATTGGGCAGGGGAATGGTTGGCATTGGCGGAGACGTACTCGGCTTTTTGGCCTGTGCTCTTCTTAGTATTGCTTTCTGTTTATGATCGATTGGATCCGGCAAGGGCGCTGCCGCCGCTTTCGCCTTTCGGCAAGACCAGCATGCGCCGCGCCGCGATCCCGTACTAGAACGTCTTCCCGTTCGGCGTAAAAACTCTGAGAGCGGCTTCATCTCTTTACAGCTTGCACACAGCTTGGAAGCTAGGGGTTCTGTTTCATCCATCGGTTATTCCGGGGCATACCCTAACGTAAGCGCCCGATTACTTCCCCTCATGTTTTTTCTACCATTGTAGCATTTATTAGGACTTGGCGGGAATTTACGCTTTTCTTATCATGCTATGACTCGAGTAAGCCGTATTTCCTCTTAAACCGATGCAAAATTGCGATCCAACTGCTGCCGAACACCGCAAGGAAAAACACATTTGACAAAGCATGCGCCAGATCAAAGTAAAAGCTTTGTATATAGGCGATAAAAATCAGCTTCCAGCTTAAGGCGTCGGGCAAGCCTATGATATACCAGATATTCATAATCCATCCGAACAAAAATCCCCAGACGAAACCAAATACGAGCAAGCCTGTCTTTGTCTTTATTAGCCACGTATGACGCAACCACCCCGCCGTAGCCCCTATCATACCCCAGCAAAACATTTGCCATGGTGTCCATGGGCCCTGTCCAAGAAAAATATTGGACACGACTGCAGCTATCGCACCGATAATAAAGCCTGATTCCGCACCGAATACGATTGCCGCAATCATAATGACGAAGGATGTAGGCTGCACGCTTGGCAGCGGTGCGAAGGGAACTCGGCTAACCGCCGCAATAGCGGCCAGCACTGCAAGGATAACGATCTCGCGGGCCTCGATGGTTCGTCTCTCGAATCGAGCGAAAAATGGAAGCATCGTTACGAAAAGCAGCACCATGCTCAGCATGAGGTAATGCTCATCAGTTATAGCCGAAGACAACGCCATCGCCGCAACGAACAGAGCAATACTAGCGAGAAACAAAAGCTTTATTTTGCCCATTGATCCATCACATCCCCGGTCGTCAGCGCTTCCGGCAGCCACTCGCGCACCGTTCGGTTAATTGCTGTCGTATAAAAATAATTGGTACCAAAAAATGGAGCAGGAGCCGCTTCGGCTGAAATGGTCCCGTCAAACAGCATCGCGCAGCGCGAAGCGTGCTCCGCCGCAAATTCAATATCATGCGTGACCATGACAATCGTTTTACCGGATCGGCATAGCTGCTGCAGCAATTCCGCCGTTCGCTGCTTGGCTATGGGATCCAGTCCCTTCGTCGGCTCATCCAAGCACAGGATATCCGGTTCTCCAAGCAGAACCAGCGCAAGCGCTGCTCTCTGCTGTTCTCCTCCACTCAAATCATAAGGATGCTTTGGCAATAGATCGGCAATCTGCAGGGCAGCCGCAACGCTTGCTATTTTATGCTCCCGCTCCGCGAGTCCGGCATAATCAGCCATCCTCTGGAGCTCCTCCTCGACGGTATCAAAGCTAAAATAGAGCAGCGGATCTTGAGCTAAATAACCGACCTTAACACCTTTCTCTCGCTTCAGCCTGCCGCGCTGCGGCTTTAATAACCCGGCCATTATTTGCAGCATCGTCGTCTTTCCAGCGCCGTTACCGCCCAATACGGCCAAAAACTCATGTTTGTATACGTTTAGCGAGAGCTTCTTCAGTACCTCAGGACCGTCTTTCTCGTATTTGAACGTCATTTCCTCGCAGGCCAGCAGGAGTTCTTTCTTTTCATTCCGCTTATTTGTCAACTCGTCCGCTTGCATGGCAGGATCCGACTGTATTCCGCCTATCCCGGCAAGCCACTGCTTCCCCTCCCGCACGGTGAGCGGAATTTCAATTGTATTCGGAGAAAGCCTTGCCGATTCGGCTGATAAATAAAGTTTGGACACGCTGGGGAGATACGGTAGATCCGTTGACGCATCATCAGAGCTTATGAGCCGGCACAGCTCCCTTGGCGCAGCATCGTATTTCACCCTTCCGCCATCAAGCATAATGATACGATCCGCAAGCGGAATAACATCCTCTAGCCGATGCTCGCTAATGATGACCGTCATTGACATCTCTTGATTCAAGCGATAAATAAGCTGCAAAAAATCACGCGCAGCGACTGGATCAAGCTGTGACGTCGGCTCATCCAACAGCAGCAGCTTCGGCTGCAGAAGAAGCACTGAAGCCAGATTAATCAGCTGCTTCTGACCGCCTGATATTTCATGCACGGATTTGTAAAGCAGATCCTCCAGCCCAAAAAAATGACTCATTTCAGCCAGTCGCTTGCGCATAACCGCTTGGGCATAACCGACATTTTCCATCGAAAAAGCAAGCTCATGCCATACCTGATCCATTACAATTTGATTTTCCGGATTTTGAAAAACCATTCCGATCTGCTCTGCAGCGGCCACCGCAGGAAGCTCCCCAAGCGGGATTCCGTTAAATAAAATGCTGCCTGAGCGTTTTCCGGTTGGCTGCGCCTCTTGTTTCAAGTGACGAAGCAATGTTGTTTTTCCGCAGCCGGACGCTCCGCATAAGACGACAAAATCACCCTGCTTCACCGATAACGAAACGTTATCGAGCGCGGCTGCCGGGGTATCAGGATAATAGAACGATAATTGATCTACTCGAATGATTTCCATGTCCTTCTCTCCATTCCTTCAAGAACAGCTGGCGTTAATAAAAAAGCGCAATAGCAGGCAAATGCAATGCCTTCTCCTCTGCGGAAATCCATCGATTCCAGACGCGGGTAAATGGTTAATACGCCGAAGCCCTGCATCCAGCCCCACACGCAAGCTGTTCCCAACACGATTAAAAATCCGAGCACATACCAATCTCTTTGATCCATTCTATAGATAACGTATGAGCTTCGTTTGGCTGCGCCGTAACCTCTCGCTTTCATGGAATCCGCTGTCTGCAGCGCCTCCTCCAAAGACCAGGTCAACAGAACGCGAACGAGCAGCATGCCGTCCTTGCTTCGTTTTTTAAGGCTGCCCTCATGAATGGACACCCCCTTCATCCGCTGCACAGTCGTAATTTGCTCCAGCCTTCGTAAGAAAAGCGGCACGAAGCGGATCGACATGGAGGTTAACAGCGACGTGCGCGGAGCAACTCTCGAGAACAAGTACATCCATTTATCTGTGGTGACGATTTGTTGAAAGGAAACGAACGCAAGCAAAATACATAATAACGAGAGCATCATCGTCACGCCATACAAGATCGCTTCCAGCGTTATCGGCTGATCCATAAAATAAAATAGAATATGCCTGCCCCGGTGGGAGAACAGCGGGTTGAGAACAGCAACGGAGCCGCCCATAAGAACATAATAGGGAAGCAGCTTAAGCAGCCGCTTCCCTTCTCCATGAATGACAATAATAGCCGTAATCGCAGCAAGCGAGGTCATGAGGAATATCGGATGAAATAACAGCATGCTGAATGTAATGACACCCGCATAATAGCTGAAGCTGGTAATCGGATGAATGGAGCTGAAGGCATTGTTCATTCCACTTCAGCTCCCAGATCCTTGCCGAGATCAACGGTATACAGCCATTCAATGACATCGCCGTCTTTGAGCTTATAGGCGCCTGCGCTTTTGTTTGGAAACTCGCCGTTCACCCTGTACATCCATCCGCTCTTTGCGCCGAGATCGAATTCATACAAATTATCAATGCCTTCAATATATGCAGCAGCCTTTGCGCCTCTATATTCCATTTGAATTTTGTTTTTCCGGGTGGTTCTCTTTAGCACCTCAAGCACGGTATCATCTTTCTTTAGCTCGACGGCCGTAGCTGCAAGTACAGTGCCTGTTTCTTCGTCCGCTACGATGGATATTGTAACCGAGCTAATCGGCTCCGCAGTTTCGGCCGGTGAGGCAGACGGTGCCTGGACAGTCTTTTCCGTCACTTGCGGCTTTGGCGAAGGCGTCGCCTTCTGATCACCAGTTCCCGGTGAAACCGACGGCGTCGCCGGTTTCACAGATACAGCAGGTTTCTCGCTTGCGTTATCCTTTTCTGGTTTTTTATCCGCGTCAGGTTCCGCGATGGCAGGCGTTGATGCCGTCGGTTCCGCAGACGGAGACGGACTGGCCGCTTCCTCTTCCTTACTTCCGCCGCTTGGCTGACCGCCGCCGGCATCATCGGATTGTTGCGGCACTTGTGAAGCATTGCCCGCCTGCGTTTGATTGCTTGACGTATTTCCATTAGTTCCCGAATTCGCGCAGCCGACTAACGCGCCCACAATCAGCAGCCAAATGAAAAAGATGGGTAACCATCGATTGCTTTTCTTTGCCATCATTGCCTTCCTACTCCCTTTATCCATTTCTTATTTCATGCACACGCTTCCTCGTCTCACTGCCGTTTGGCTGCAAAAACAAAAAAAAGATCCCCTGCTTAGAGGGGATCTGCATGTCAAATGAAAGATTAGCAGCTGCATATAAAATAAACATCATGCGCTTTGCCTAACGGTTGCGCTCGCCATCCTTACCCCCGAAGAATGAGAAGCAAAATAAGAAAAGGCAGGTCTCCTGGCTCGTGCGTCAACGCGTTTCACTACCTTCCCATCCTAACGGCAGACAGTGGTAAATTCAGAGAAACGCTCTTCACATACAGTGGCGGGACCGCGCCGGCGTGATACCGGACTTCCCTTTTAAGCAAACAAAAAGCTAGCTTCTGTTTGCACCTTCTCTTAACAAATATTCGATTATTTAATCAATCATATCGGGATTAAGGGGGTTTGTCTATACAGGATTTAATGCTGCTTGGCCACATGAACCCGTTTAATGAAGAAAGCGACAATTAGACCAATGACCGCAACGACCATGGCAAAAATAAACGCATCCTGTATACCCGACGTTAATGCTAGCGGCGCATTTGCCGGATCAGCCGGATCCGATACATCCTTCATAAAGCTGTTCATCCCAGCAGTCATAATGCTAACTGCTACCGCTGTGCCTATGGCTCCCGCCACTTGCTGCAGCGTGTTCATAATTGCTGTGCCGTCAGGATACAGTTCACGTGGAAGCTGGTTAAGGCCATTGGTTTGCGACGGCATCCAAACCATCGAGATCCCTATCATCAAGCAAGAATGAAGCACGATGATGAGCGCGAGCGTCGAAGCCGTCGTAATACCGGTAAAGAACCAAAGCACAGCTGCAAGGATAACAAGCCCCGGAATGACGAGCCATTTTGGACCGAATTTATCAAACAAGCTGCCCATTACAGGCGACAAAATGCCGTTGATGAGTCCGCCCGGCAATAAGACTAGACCAGCCGTGAGAGCGCTAAGACCCAGCCCGCTGATCAAATACATCGGTAAAACGAGCATAGAGGATAAAATAACCATCATGCAAATAAATACCATCAGTGTTCCCACAACGAACATCGGATGCTTAAAGGCTCGCAAGTTCATCATCGGCTGTTTCATCGTCAGTTGACGAATAGCAAAAACGATTAGCGCGACGATACCAATGATCATAAATGTTACAACCTTCGTGCTGCTCCACCCGCCTTCACCTTCACCTGCGCTGCTGAATGCAAACACGATTCCTCCGAAGCCAATGGTCGAAAATACAAGTGAGAAAACATCGATTTTTGGTTTAGTAATCGTGGACACATTTTGCATATAGAAGATTCCAAAAACAAGGGCTATGATTAAGAAAGGAAGCGACAGCCAGAAAATATAATGCCAGCTCAGATTTTCAATGAGAAGTCCGGCAATCGTCGGTCCAACCGCGGGGGCAACCATAATAACAAGCCCGATTACGCCCATCGCCGCTCCTCTCTTCTCAGGCGGGAAAATAATAAGTATCGTATTAAACATAAGCGGCAAAAGCAGTGCCGTCCCGATGGCTTGAATGACGCGCGCAGCCATGAGCACTTCGAAGCTTGGAGCAAGCGCTGCTACAAGCGTGCCTAGCACCGAAAAGCTTACCGCAGCTATAAACAGCTGCCTTGTTGAGAACCATTGAAGCAATAAGCCCGACACCGGAACTAAAATACCAAGTGTAAGCAAATAGCCGGTCGTCAGCCATTGTACCGTCGGTGCGGTTATATTAAAAACACGAATTAAATCGCTAAGCGCTACATTTAACGCCGTTTCACTGAACATGCCGACAAAGCCGGCCAAAAGCAAGGAAATCATAATCGGAAATACTTTATATTTCTGCTCCGTTTTTTGCTGCGATACTGCCATTGTTGCTTGCAAGCTACTCCACTCTCCCATATCTATCTAACTTTATTTATGCCTTCTCAGAAAGAAGGGCATTTGTTTATGACGTAAGGTATACACTTTGCTGCGGTCAGAAGCGGCTGTTTATCCCGATTCGTCAACGTCAGTATTAGCGCGCCCTCCAGCAGTGAAACGACGACGACGCCAATCTCTTTTGCTTTGGGCTCAGCCATGCCATAAGCAACAAGCCGTTCGGAAATGACCGATTGCCATGCCGCAAACACTTCCTGTCCGGCGGCTCTTAACTTCTCGCTGATCGATGAGGTTTCCACCGCCATCCAGAAGCTAAACGGCATATAGCCTTGGTAATCGTATTTCTCGGCATCCTCTGCCATATCGATAACGAATGCCTGTACGGCTTCTGCCGGCTCTTCGTAGGCGGAAAATTTACGATTCCATTTCTCGATAACAAGATCGCGTGTGCAGTTGATGCACTCAAGCGCCAGTTCTTCTTTACCATCGGGAAAATAATAATACAGTGAGCCCTTCGGACATGCGCTCTCTTTAATAATTAAGCTTAAACCAGTAGCATGATAACCTTTTGTAAAAAAAAGTCTTGCTGCTGTTTCAAGAATGGCATGCCGTGTATTATGTTTTTCTGACATTCATTCACTCCTCGATTATAACGATCGGTCTATATAATATAAACATCGATCAGCGGTTGGAGTCAACCATTTTTTATTTACAAAAAGCACTCTGCAACAAGCGTAACCGGCTGTCGCCGTCCTCTGTGGCAAAAGCAGTCGTTTCGCGGAGATATATAAGCACATTTATATGTGAAAACATATAAATTTTTATATATTAGGCTATGTTAAACTCTGATGTTGATTTTTGAGCATAAGAAAACCGCCTTGGTGATAAGGCGGTTCATTAAGCTATCGTTCTCCGTTAGTTGAAGGAGTAAACTTTGGATACTATTTTTCCAGATAATTCTTCAACCCGTCCAAATCCTTGGCACAAATTTTTCGGTATGAGGCTGTCATTAGTTTACTAACCAGTTTTGCAATTCCAGTCATCCCTTTAATTTCACCGTGTAAAGTAACCTCTGTAGCATTTCCTAATTCTTTAATTGAATATGTATAAAAATGTTCACCTTTACCGCTTGTCCCTTTTGAACCGTCTACATAGATTTGAATTTTATTAGGCTCCAGACCCGTAACTTTTAATACTTCCGCCCCCTCTATCCCCATCATTCTCCTGGTTTCTTTCCACACACTTCCAACCTTTATTGGACCTTCATCCAATCGCTCTATTCGAACTAACCCATGCATCCAATGCTTTGCTGACTCCAAATCCAACAAGCCTTCGTATACTTTTTCTCTTGGAACATTAAAGGTTTTTTTCGTTTCAAATTGAATACTCATACCATATCCTCCCTTGACTTTTTTTATAAACAAAGATTAGTTCCTGCTTACCGCTATCGTCCAGTGTATCAGCAAGCTTTTTTAGCTCCCGTAAATCCATTGAAATATCATCTCCGAACCGAACTGTTACCTCAATTATAGAACATTCGTTCGTAAATATCAAATATCAACATTAAGATTTAACATAGCCATATATTAAAAAAAGACAACCGGACGGATGTCCGGTTGCCTTATCTTTTCAGCTGATATTAGAAGCTTGCTGCTACTTTTTTCGCTTGCTCAAGTCCGGCTGCAACAATGGCTTCCGCTTGATCAGGCAGTTGGTTGTGTCCTTCGATAATTACGCTCTCCAGGTTTCTTACGCCGAAGAAGCCCATAACGTTGCGAATGAAGTTGAACGACATTTCAACCCCAGCAGCAGGACCCTCGGAGTAAATACCGCCGCGTGCGTTAAGCAGCGCTACTTTTTTGTCTGTAATCAAGCCGACTGGGCCTTCAGCTGTATAACTGAATGTTTTGCCTGCTTGAGAAAGGTAGTCGATGTAGGTGTGCAATACTGCTGGCACAGTGAAGTTCCAAAGCGGAAATGCGAATACGACTTTATCTGCAGCAAGGAATTGATTGATATATTTATCGGATACCGCAACTGCCGCTTGCTCTCCTTGTGTCAGGTCGTAGCCGCGGGCTGCTTTAAAGTTACCGTTGATCATATCCGCATTCAGGTATGGCAATTCTTCTTTAAACAAATCCAGCTCAACTACAGCATCCTCAGGATGGCTGGCTTTGTAGCTATCTAGAAAAGCGTGATATAGCTTAACGCTAGTGCCCTGTTCGATTCCGCGGTCGTTTGCTTTAACAAATAAAACTGTACTCATGATTTGTTTCCCTCCACAATGTATGATTTACTTTTGGTAAGTATCTTTATTGTATATAGTTTAGTGGGGGGAAGCATCGGTAAATAGACCGAAAAAAAGATAATAATTAACCGCTCAAGGCCGAGATCCAGTCTTACGACTATAGTCTTAGACGGTTGTCTAGTCGTTTTCTTTCATTAGATGCACCGCGTATAAAGCGGCTTGTGTTCTATCCGTCATATTCAGCTTGCTTAAAATACTGCTAACATGTGTTTTTACCGTTTTTTCGGCCACCGTCAGGTTTCGCGCGATATCTTTGTTGCTCATCCCCTTGGTAAGCTCCTGAAGCACTTCAAGCTCTCGCGGGGTCAATAATTCGATTAATTCCCGGGTCGGCAACTCTTTCGACGGCGCATTTTCCGGTGCTACCTCCGCAAGCAGCGCGCTCGCGATGTCCGGGTGAAGCTGTATATTTCCTTTATATGCGCTGCGGATGGCTTCGGCGAGCTGATCAGGCTCGACATCCTTCAGCATGTAACCGATAGCGCCGGACTGCAGCGCTGGGACAATATGGCTCCGATCCGAAAAGCTCGTCAATACGAGCACTTTGATTTCGGGATTTTGCTTAGCGATCAGCGTGCTCGCCTCAATCCCGTCCATGATCGGCATGTTCAAATCCATTAGAATGATATCCGGATTTAATTCGGCTGCCTTCTCGACTGCTTCCTGTCCGTTATGGGCTTCTCCGACCAATTCGAAATCCGGCTGCATCGTTAGAAAAAAAGAAATACCCTTTAGTACAATCTGATGATCATCAACCAATAATATTTTGATCTTCACGTTTGTTCCTCATTCCTCATCCCACATTTCCATATCTGTCGCAACCGGAATTGTCGCTTTCACGATGGTGGGCCGCCCTTTCGCGCTTATGATCGACAGCTCGCCGCCTAGCGTTTCCGCCCGCTCCCTCATCGTCAGCATCCCCATCGTCATCTTGCCTTTTCGTTTCTCAGGCGAAAACCCCCGGCCTTGGTCTTTGATTTCAATGCTTGCGAACTGCTCCGATTTTATTAGCCGAACATGTACAATATTGGTATCCGCGTGCTTCTTTACATTGTTCATTGCTTCCTGCCCGATCCGCCAGAAGGCTTCTTCTATCGCGCGGGGCAGCTCCCTTACGCCTTCAACCTGCTCGAATACCGTTATGCCCATGTTCTTGCCATACTGCTTCAGCGCAGTAAGTAGGCCATGCTCTAAGCCTGCCGGACGGAGCTGCCAAATGAGCGTTCGCATTTCCTTCAGCGTTTCCTGGGAAAGCTGCCTTATTTCTTGAAGCGATCGTTCTACGATCGGCTCTTTGCCCGCAAGAACCGTTTCTGCGCCTTTGGCTAGAAAGGATAATGAAAATATTTTTTGGATGACCGAGTCATGCAAATCTCTTGCCATCCGGTTTCTCTCTTCCATTCTAGCAAGTTCGCGCCGCTGCTCGTACACCCGTAAATTTTCTACGCTTAGCGTAAAATGATCCCCTAAAGAGTATAAAAAATCCTCGAGATAGTCATCAAATTGTCTGCCGAGCTGACTACTAATAAACAATACGCCTATCGGTTTGCTTCGAACACGGAGCGGAATCGCCACGGCTGAGGAGAACGGAGGAATACCGATGGACAACAAAGATGAGCTCGGAACCTGATGGCAATTGGACAAAGTTACAATCCGATTCTCGCGAAAAGCTGTACTTACCGTTCCGCCTTGATCGATCTCCATGGAAAGCCACTCTTTTTTGACATGCTTATCCGTATAATGCGCCCGCAGTGATAATTGCTGATGCTCGTACATAAACAACGATACATGCTGCCAATTGAAGGTATCGCCAATATGTCTGACGGCTTGAAGCGGCAAATTGTTAATATCCTGAATGGCATTTATTTTCTGAATAACATCGCCAAGCTTGGCATAATGACTGGCATGTTTCTCCTGTACCTGGTAAAGCCGTATCCGTTTAATTGCCGTGCCGATCTGATAGGCTACCGCTTGCAACAGGGCCAGCTCCTCCTCGGAGAAATGAACCTTGCCGGACTGCGCGACGTTTAACAGCCCGAAACGGTCTGAGCCGGCATGAAGCGGCACTGTCGCATGATGGGAAACGCCCTCCGTATCACCCAGCTCATTGTTAATTGCATATGTAATTCTGGAGCATTCGATAATATTAACCGCTTGCTCCAGCTTTTTTTGCTTGAATCTCTCTACGCACCAGCATCCTGATCCGCACATGACCGCTTGATTATTTGCCCGAAGTCCCTCCGGCAAATTTTGCGCTGTCACGCATAAATCTTCGCTATGATTATCGATCATAAAGATCCAGCCAGTCGTAAAGCCCGTTACTTGAAGCAGCTTGGCAAGCACGTCTTTCAGCATTTCTTCCATGTCGTTGGTGCTGTTCAGCGTCTCGGCGATTTCCTTCAACGCGACCAGCTCATAAGCCCTTATCTCTGCGGACATGCTCCCACTCCCTTCTAAGCACACATTATACACCTACATAATTAGCAAAAAAAGAGCCGTCTCCTTATAGATTTCTCTATTCAATGGACGGCATTTTTAATGATCAACGTTTCCGGTAAGGCTTTTTGATTAAAAGTCGCCTTTCATTATTCGTTCCAATACGATAAACGGTACAGCAAATATTTGTTCTCCTATGTTTTGTTTGATATGATTGAGCAAAGAATACCGCTTATCGATGAAATTTGCTTACGAAGTAGGTTTGCTTCGCAAACCTAAGCCCACGCTTACGAAGTAGGTTTGCTACGCAAACCTTTAAGGAGGAACAAATGCAAAAGGTTAAAATTTTTTCCGGCACCTCGAACCAACGGCTTGCCGAAGAACTTTGCAAGGAGCTTGAGCTCCCGCTCGGCAATGTCGCTATCTCGAGGCAGCAGAGCGGAGAAATCCATGTATCCTACGGGGAATCGATTCGTACCTGTGACGTTTTTATCATTCAATCGCTTTCGCATCCCGTTAACGAGCATTTGATTGAGACGCTGGTTATGATTGACGCCGCAAAACGCGCGTCAGCCAAAACCATCAATATCGTCATGCCTTATTACGGCTATGCGAGACAAGAAAGAAAATCAGCGCCGCGCGAGCCGATTTCGGCTAAGCTGGTTGCAGATGTGCTGACTACAGTTGGCGCTAACCGCATTATTACAGTCGATCTGCATGCAGATCCGATACAAGGTTTTTTCGATATTCCGGTCGATCATCTAACAGCGCTTGATTTGATCATAGAATATTTAAGAGCCAAGAAGATTAAGAACCCGGTAGTCGTATCTCCCGATGCAGGACGTGCAACAACGGCCGAGAAACTTGCAGGACTTCTCGATTGCCCATTCGCCATCATGATCAAAAACCGGCCTGCGCATAACCAATCCGAGATTACGCATATTATCGGCGACGTTGAGGATATGACGCCAATCATTATCGAGGACTTGATCGATACAGGCAGCACGATCGTGAACGTTGTAGAGGCGCTTAAGAAAAAAGGCGCTCATGATTCTTACATATGCGCAACGCACGGGCTTTTCTCCGCCAATGCGCTCGAGAAGCTTGACCATCCGAACATTCGCGAGGTCGTCATTACGGACACAATCGCGATCGGCGAAGAACGATCCGATAAGTTTATCGTATTGCCGATGTCGCCGCTGCTGGCTACAGCAATCAAAATCATTACAGAAGGCGGCTCGATAAACACCTTGTTCAAAGCAGGTATCTAAAACCATTCGCATGCTTTATTGCTAAACTATCTATCATTTACCCCCTTGCTCTGTGCAAGGGGGTATTTCTTATGCCGTGAATAACCATGGAAAACCGTGGCAAAATAAGAGGCAAATGAGAATGGGAAAGCGGGAAGGTGAATACACCGCATGAAAGAACAGCAAGAAAAGGAACAATCGGACCAAACTGCGTGTATCGGAACATCGTTAACCGATAATATCGAGCATATGCAGCGTTTATTTTCCGATACTCCTGATTTAGTTATCCGGAAATTGACTATAAGCCAGACGAGTGAGCAAGCAGTCCTCGTCTATTTGGAGGGGCTCACCGATACTTCGGTCATTAATAATGATGTTCTCCGCCCCCTTCAGTTCCAGCCCGCTGGCGGAAAACCCGGGGATAATCTCATGATGACCGTCGGGCATATGGCAGAGTTGAAGAATTGGCCTCAACTCGAAGTTTCGATTCTTCATGGACGCAGCATATTGTTTGTAGATGGTAGAGAACATGCCTATTCACTCGGCACTGGCGGCTGGCCGCAGCGGGCAATCGAGGATCCGCAAATGGAAGCCTCCTTAAAAGGCGCCCATCAAGGCTTTGTTGAAACAAGCGGACAAAATATCGCTTTGATTCGACGCTATATTCCCAATCGTGAGCTGAAAATGAAACGGCTGATTGTCGGTGAACGCGGAAGAACGGCCGTCACGATCTTGTACTTGGCGGATGTGGCGAACAGCGACCTCGTACTCGCTCTAGAGAAGAGAATTCAGGAGCTCGACGTAGATGTCATTATCAATACAGGCGAGCTGTCCGAGCTCATCGAGGATAATCCGTATTCCCTCTTCCCACAGTTTGTATTGACCGAAAGGCCGGATTCCGCCGCCTCGCAAATTCTGCAAGGCAGATGCGTCGTTATCGTCGACAGGTCTCCGAGCGTTCTCGTAGCACCTGTCAGCTTTTTTTCTTATTTTCAAAGCATAGATGATTACAGCACCCGCTGGTCAATCGCAACCTTTTTGCGGCTGCTGAGGATGTTTGCCTTTATTACCGCCACTTTTCTGCCTGCCTTTTACATCGCCGTGGTGTCCTTTCATTTCGAAATTATTCCAATGAAGCTTCTGCTTACGCTCGGGGAATCTCGCGGACAAGTGCCGTTCCCGCCGTTCGTAGAGGCAATTATAATGGAGCTCACCTTGGAAATGCTTCGTGAGGCAGGCGTCAGACTCCCGGCTCCCGTTGGACAAACCGTTGGGATTGTAGGTGGTATCGTGCTTGGCCAAGCTGTCGTTCAGGCCGGTCTAATCAGTAACGTAATGGTTATTGTAGTGGCGTTCACAGCGATTTCTTCCTTCATTTTGCCCAATTACGATATGGTCGCTACCGTCCGCTTAATGCGTTTCATGTTAATGATTCTTGCTTCCTTGTTTGGATTCGTCGGAATCATTATCGGCTTGATGTCGATGATCGCTCACTTATTGTCGCTTAAATCACTTGGTATGCCATATGGAATCCCGCTTGCACCGGTAAGATTTACAGACTGGAAGGACACCCTCATAAGGGCACCGCTATGGTTACTGAACAAACGGCCCAAGAGTACTTCGCCTATTCAAGAAATACGTAAAACCAAAAGCCAGCCTAAGGAGGAAGAACCATGATAAGCGCGGAAAAAAATACGATTACGTTCATGCAATTCGTTTTTGTCATTTCCGGCATGCAGATCAGCGTCGCGGTTCTATCTTTGCCGAGAATGCTGGCTGAGGCTGCCGGCAGCGATGGATGGATGGCACTGCCTATAGGCTATGCTATTAACCTCTTTTGCAGCTATATCATTGTTTTGGTGATGAGAAGCTGTTCCGGCAGGACGTTAATCGACACGCTGTCCAATATAATGGGAAAATGGATCGGTAAGGGCTTTGCTCTTTTGATGGCGGTCTATTTTTTCCAGCTCTTGTATGACGGTTTAGTACGCGCGATCCTTATTGTAAAAATTTGGCTTCTGCCTAACACGCAGCCTTATATCTTAATGATTCTGCTCTTGTTTCCCGCTTATAAGATCGCGATAGGCGGTCCGCGTATTTTAGGAAGGTACGCAGAGCTGGTAGCTGTAATTTCCTGCTGGCTGCCCTTTGTTTATTTATTCACCTTAAAATACGCCCATTGGCTTAATTTGCTGCCTCTCTTCAAAGAAGGTTTGCTGCCCGTCCTTTCAGCGGTCAAAGCCACTATGTATCCTAGCCTCGGTCTGGCAGCAGTTTTTATTTTATATCCCTATTTGAAAAATAAAGAAAAAGCCGCATCCGCCCTGTTTCTCTCAAACACAGTCACGATGTCGGTGTATCTTTTCATTACGATAATCTGCTTCATATACTACAGCCCGAATGAAAGCAGCTTTTATAATGACCCTATCATCAGTATTTTAAAAACGATCGAATTCCGTTTTATCGAACGCATCGAGGTTCCCTTCATTTCCTTTTATTTGTTCGTTTTTTCGTTAGTTTGGGTACCCAGTATGTACATAACAACCTTCTGCATAAGCTTGGTTTTCGGATTAAGCGACCATCGAACACCGCTGCGCGTGCTTTGCGTAATGCTGGCAATCGGCACCTTTTTCTATCAGCCTACCTTTAATCAAAGCAATATGCTGGAAAAATGGCTGTCATGGTTTGGTTTTGGCATGGAGTACATACTCCCCAGCCTGCTGCTTATTTATATCGCGGTTTACAACCGGCTGCACCCGAGGAATGCCTTATGAAACTGCGGATCCAGTACGTTTGCTGCGTTCTCATCATCGTTTGTTTCACGTTATCCGCATGCGGAGATCAATTGAATTTAGAAAATGCTTCGACTCCGCTTGCCCTCGGGATCGATATCGATAAAAACGAGAAATTTCATTTCTATTCCTCCGCACCGGTATTCAGTAAAAACATAAAGAAAAAAAGCCAAGAAATGGAGGGCATCGCTAATACGCTGCGCGATTCAAAATCGGTACAGGACGCCCAAACCGCCGGCTCCATACAAGGGAGAAATTACCAAGTCATATTAATTGGCAAGCAGTTACTGAAGTATGAAGATTGGTTTCCCATGCTTGATATCCTTTTTCGTGATGCTCGTAATACGGTAATGGACCGAATCATCGCTGTTGACGGATCTGTGAAGGAGCTTATGTATTTAAATCCGCCAGATCAGCCGCTAATGCCGATCCTGTTACGCGGGATGATCGATACCAAAACCAAAAGATCAGAAACCTACGCAACAACCGCACAAGAGCTTCACCGGCAATTTTTTGATAAAGGGGTTACCCCTTATTTTGCCGAGGTTAAGGTCGTGAACAAACAGATCAAGCTTAAAGGGACAGCGTTGCTAAACCAAAAAGGCAAATACATGATGTCATTAGGGGCGCAGGAATCCATCCTTCTCAGCATCCTGCAGAAGCAAACGGACCCTGGAGTAAGTTTATCTTATCAAATACCGGACATGCCTGTACGAGGTCCTTTCTCAACCGATACGATCAGCTTTACTTGCGGGAAAATAAAAACGAAAATCAAAACCGGTTATAAAAACGAGAAATTCATCTTTGATATTCACATTAAATCGAAGGTGGGACTCTCGGAGCATCTATTCCCTTTTGACGTAGAGCAAAACGCGGATAAGTTGGAGAAGCTGACTTCCCAGCTCATGCAGCAGCAAATCGAAGCGCTTGTTCGCAAGATACAAAAGCATAAAATTGATCCCATAGGACTAGGCGTATATGCCAGAGCTTTTCAATACAAACAATATATGCAGGTGGAGGATGATTGGGGCGAAGCCTTCTCCAAAGCCGAGCTGCGCATTAAGGTTGATTTAACCATAGGGGCAATGGGGCCGATTAAATAAATGAGGATGCAAAAATGAGGAGTTCCCCTACCATAGGGAATCTCCTCATTTCCATGCGCGCTTATGATTTGGGCCGGAAAAATAATTTATGCTCTTGAAGCGTCTCTCGCCTATAGGCTTCCGCGATGCCATATCGCGTAATATCCGGTTTGCGAACCTCCTTGAAGGAAATGGCGGTTTCTACTGCTCCGCGGAAAGGAAACGGATCGAGCTCTATCGTCGATTCACCGATCCACTCGGGAATCAATTGCGTTTGCCCCGAGCGATCGAACCAGTACGATAGTCCATTTGCAAACCACTCGTAATTCTCTCGCAATGTTCCTGGCTGCTCCATGCATGCGAACAACGACAACTCATCACAAAGCAGCAATGCCTTTGCATGCAGCTGAAGCAGCTTTACGTCAAGCTGCAAACGCTCTATAATCGCACTCTGCCGGGCGAATTCACGTTCAACGAACGTAACGGTATCCTCGTTTCTAAACTGTTCAGCAAGCGTCGTATACAAAATACTGCCGAGCAGCGAAGCATATTCACTCGTTTCCTGCACGCGGTCAAGTCCCTTAGAGTAAAAGATAAAGCGAATATTTCCCGGAAAATCACGGAATGAAAAAGGAGCGTTAACCGCATCATTCCAAAGCGGAATCCGATCCAAATCTATCCAACTGCTGTCATGCTCATAAGCAGCCAGGTTTAGCTCTTCCCTGCGCTCGGCACTATGGAACAGCGAGTCCTGCCACGCAGAAACAAGATCTCCCGAAATTCGGGCATGATCTTGCTGAGCAATCAAGATGAATGCGTCTTCCTTCTCGTAAACGATCATCGATATCATCCCTTCCCACTTGAAGTAAACGGCTGATTAACAGACCTCTATTTGTCCAATTGGCGTATTTTTCTGATGGGACAACTCTATTTCTTTATGTCTGGCAATGACTAAATCCATCATGCATCTGTATATGACAGCCGCATAGTCGGGATTCAAATCTCGATCCGCTGCAAGATTCGTAATTTTATCAAACTGTTTGGACTCACGGCCCGGATCTTGCGCAGCAAGCTTGTGAGTTGCTTTATAAGTACCCACTTCTTCCGTTAATTGAAACCTTTTCGCGAGCAAGGAAATAATCTCGTTATCTAATTGATCAATGCTTTGTCTTAACTCATCTAATTTGGAAGCCTTCATGTGCCTCTCCCTTATCTGTCATTTTTAATATAATTGTACCATCTCCGTGACCGAATCGGCTATGCCGTTTCATCAAACTGTTCCTGCGCTCCATTCTCGCGAACGATAAACACCATGAATCCAGCCGCCGTCCGATGTCGTAAAACAAAAAAGACCGGCCGCAGCCATTATGATGGCAGTAACCAGTCTTGTTTTTATTTAATATCGGTGCATTACACCGTTTGCATCGCTGATTTCCGCAGCTCTCTGCGAACAATCGGTACTACCTTTGTCGCGAGCAGCTCTATTGATTCTGCTACCTTAGCGTAAGGGATCCCGCCGATATCGAACTGGGCCATAAAGCGATTATGCCCAAACAGCTCATGCTGCGCTAATATCTTCTCCACCAGCTGCTCCGGGCTTCCCACTGCCAATGCGCTCATCGGGCTTGCCATCAGCTCGAATTGCTCACGCGTGAGCTTCTGGCCTCTGGCATCCCCACCCATGAAACGGCTAACATAATTCGCATAATAGGGATAGTATTCGTTTTTTGCCTGTTCGGCGGTCTTCGCGATATAGCCATGACTTGTAATGGCGACTTTTAGCGCATCCGGCTTGTGGCCAGCCTGAAAGCCTGCGTTTCGGTATACATCAACGAGCGGCTTAAACCGCGCAGGGTCGCCGCCTAGTAACGCGAGCGCCATGCCTGCCCCTAAATTTCCGGCCAGCTCCGCGCTTTGCGGAGTGCCTCCGACTCCGACCCAAACGGGCAAGATAGGCTGCACTGGACGTGGTGCAATTTCCGCATTTTGCAGTGCTGTCCGGTAATAGCCGTCCCAAGTTACCCGCTCGTTCTTGTTCAATTCTAGCAGCATGCCAAGCTTCTCTAGAAACAGGGCCTTATAGTCAGTCAGCTCAAAGCCAAATAACGGGAAAGACTCGACATACGCTCCGCGGCCCGCAATGATTTCCGCTCTCCCGTCCGACAACAAATCCAAAGTCGAGAAATCCTCAAATACCCTAACCGGATCAGACGTGCCAAGTACAGTCGTTGCGCTTGTTAACCGAATGTTTTTTGTTGCTTGCGCAACTGCCGCAAGTACAACAGGGGGAGATGAAATCACAAAGTCCAATCGGTGATGCTCGCCCACGCCAAAAATATCGATGCCGGCCTCATCGGCGATCCGTGCGGCCGCTATAATCTCTTTCATTCGTTCTCTCGCATTTGGCATTTGTCCGTTAACGGGACTTGGACTAAGATCACCCAACGTATAAATACCAAATTCAAAATCGCCAGGCTGCTTCTCTGTGCGAAGTAAGCCTTCTGAATGTGTATCCTCTTTGATGACAAACACCACTTTCATACTATTCTATTCAAGCGCTGAAACATAACGCTTTGTATGCACCTAAGTTACTTATAGTAAGTAATGATACATAAGTAATTTAATTCCGTCAAGTATAGCACCATGGTTTCAAAGTATGTTTTTGAGCATTAGCATACGCAAAAAAGGTTGAAGCAAGTCATGCTCGCCTCAACCTTATTCTTTCATTACTCTTCAATAATTGCAAAACTCCAAGGAGCCAGCTCCAATGACTCTCCGCTCGATATGCTTCGATCTGACAACAGCTCTTTGCCTCTCGGATGACTATAGTTAAAGGAAGCCGCATTTCCGGAGTAGTTGAAATAATATCGGATGGTATTCCCGTTGCCATTGACACCCGTTTTCACGATGACCGGGAATGCAAGCTCCTGCTCCGCGCCCCATAATCCCGCTTCACGAACCGCGCCGCTTAGCACTCTGCTCACGATTTCTGCGCTTGGCATGCATCCGATATAGGTTGCCGTTCCTTTACCATATTTATTTCGCGTAATGGCAGCATATTCACCCCATTGCGCATGCTCATAATAAGCCAGCACCTCGGCAGTCGTTGGCGTGATGAGCTCCATCCACATCTCAACGGAGCCAAGCTCATCGCTATCCTTAATCAGCTTCCCTTTTAGGCCCACTTGATTTGGCTTCACGAACAAGCTGTATGTGATCCCGCATGCCTCGTTAATGATGCCAGGCTGCGCAGTATCGCGAACTTTTACAACCTCATCTGTAAATCCGCTTTTGAACGTATAGACGACATGGCCGCCCCCGCTAACATAAGCGTTTAACCGCTCCAAATCTTCAGTAGGTGCCGCGTAGAGCGCTGGAACAATAATCAGCTTATAATTATCCAACTGCTCAAATGACGGCTGAATAAAATCAACCTCGACATTTAATTTATACAATTCATCATACAAGGCGCGAACGACGTCATTATAGATTTTTCCGTCTGGAAGTTTAAACCATTCCATCGCGGACAACGCTTCATTGCTTACCATAACGGCAACTTGATTGCGCTTCTTCAAGTTAACGAGTTTTTCGCTCAGCCTAGCAAAATCAGCTCCGACCGTCATCGCCTCATTATAAACCGGATTAGGCTTTAGATCATGACTTAATAGACCTTTCCAGTACGTTTCAAATGAATTATGGATGGAATGCCAGTGCCAATAAGCGACCATATTCGCCCCGGATGCGAGATGGCTGAACGCTTGCAGCCGCAATTGACCAGGATACGGCGTCCAATGTGGAAACGCCTGCGCTTGCGTCTCGAGAACCAAGTAGTTGCTGTTTTTCAGCGAACGCGTCATATCGCCGCCAAATGAAATCTCAATCCCCGTTAAATCATCCTGAGAGGGATGATAAATATCAACGCCTGCAATATCGAAGGGCTCAGAGGCAGCAAAATGATCAACGGAAGGCTGGACGCCAAACGAATAACCGCGCCATTCAAAATCAAAGTTTTGCGTGACGAATTGCCCCGGCTGCTTATATTCATTTACAAGGGCAACCTGCCATGCCAGAAAATCATTCACCAGCTTACGCTGGAACTTTGCGAACTCCGCGCCAAGGCTGCCATTGATCGTACCGACAACCGAAGGGAATTCCTCCCAGCTGTTGATGCGATTGCTCCAATAATCCAGTCCGAACAGCTGATTCACGCGCTCAAGCGTGCCATAGCTCTCCCGCATATATTTAACGAATTGCAGCTGGACATTCGGCCCCGCCGTTTCATAATGCTTCGTTTCATTATCCGTTTGATAACCAATAACGGCTGGATGAGTGCTCACGCGGCTAATCAGCTTGCGTATAATCCGCTCCGAATAAAAGAGGTAGGCCGGGTTCGTAATGTCCATAATTTGACGCGCACCATATTTGCCAGGCCCTATGGCGGTAATCGCGAGCACGTCTGGATGCTCTTTTACCATCCAAGCAGGTACGGCATAGGTCGGCGTTCCGACTATCACGGCAATGCCGGCCTTATGCATGGCGTCCAGCACCTTATCGACGGAAGAGAAGTCAAACACGCCGTTTTGCGGCTCATGCGTGCTCCAAGTCGATTCAGCAATCCGAACGACGTTTATGCCTGCTTCTTTCATCATCCGAATATCTTCATCTAATCTCTCATAAGGCATATATTCGTCGTAATAGGCAACGCCGTACAACAATTTTTCCATCGTAAGAGCTCCTTCTTCAGCTGGATTTGACGTAGATTAACCTTTTACGGCACCTTCGGCAATGCCGTGCATAATAAATTTCTGGAAGAACGAATAAATGATAATGACTGGAATTGCCGTCAGCACGAGCGCGGCCAAGATGAGCGACCATTCCTTATTATACTCCCCGAACAGCGTGTTAGTAGACAAGATCAGCGTGTAGTTGTCTACATCCGTCAGCATGAGCAGCGGCAGCAGGAAATCATTCCATATCCAAAGGAAGTCCAAAATCGCGATCGTTACCGTAATCGGAACTAGCAGCGGGAAGATGATTTTGAAAAAGGTTTGATATTCATTACAGCCATCGATTTGAGCAGCTTCCTCCAGCTCTCTCGGAATCGATTTTACGAAGCCGTGATAGAGGAAAATGGCCATATTGACGCCGAGACCAATGTATATAATTGCAAGACCGTACGTACTGCCCTGAACAGACAAGGCTTTGGCCATTCTTGTCAACGGAATCATTATGGAATGAAAAGGTACGAGCATCGATGAAATAAACAAGAAGAAAATAATGCCGCTGATTTTCCCGCTCGTCCGGGAAAGCTTATAGCCGGCCAATGAAGCGCAAAGGATGATTCCCCCAATGCCGAGCACAGAGATAATAATCGAGTTGAGCGTGCTGTTCAGCAGATTGAGCTGGCGGAAAGCATTCACGTAATTATCGAACTGAAAGCTCGTTGGAAACGAAACAAATGATTCGAACATTTCACCTTGCGTCTTGAATGAATTGATGACAGCTAAATAAATCGGAAAGAACGAGATGGCTGCTCCAATAGCCAGCAGAACCGTAATAAGAATTGAGGTTGATTTTTTCTGATTCATGCTTCTACCTCTCTTCTTTTCATGACTTGAATTTGGATCAATGTAAATACCAGAATAATGATAAAGAGAATGACCGATTTGGCGCTTGCATACCCATACCGAAAGTTATTCGAGAAAGCTTCCTCATAAATATTCATCGTAATGACCTGCGTGCTCCGTCCAGGACCGCCGCCTGTTAAGCCGTACACGACCTCGAACACTTTAAAAGCACCGTTTAAGGTAAGGAAGAAACAAATCGTAATCGCATGCGTAATCATCGGAAGTGTTACATTGCGGAATGTTTGGAACGCGGTTGCGCCATCAATGACTGCTGCTTCCTTCAAGCTTTGCGGAACGCCCTGCAAACCGGCCAAATAGATAATCATCATATAGCCGACGCCATTCCAAAGTGATACGGTCAATATCGAGAAGAAACTGATTTTCGGATCGCCAATCCATGCTTGGTCTAGGAACGTAAGCGCTGTCTTCTCTGCCAGCTGAGGCAGCACCTGCGCAAATACAAACGTCCACATGAATGCGCTTATGATTGTACTGATCATGTTTGGCATAAAGAAGATAGTACGGAAGAAGCCTTTGCTCTTTTTGCGAGATTCAATAAAGACGGCTAGCAGCAAAGCAAATACATTTTGCAGCACCACCATAAACAGTACATACTTCAAAGTAAACAGGATCGATCCAACAAAATCCGGATCCTCTTTAAGCGCCTCGATAAAATTTCCGATACCAATAAAGCTGTAATTTTGATTTAAGCCGTTCCAATCCGTAAAGCTGTAGAACATGCCTCCAAGCGTCGGAATAAGCAAGAAGATGGCATATAATATAAAAGCAGGTCCGACGAATGTTAACAACGAGATGTATTTTTTGTAGCTCTTGATCGGCACAGTATCCGCCCCTCTCCTATGTGTCTCTAAAAATAAGGGATGAAGAGAAGACGGCTTTCTTTCTCCCCTTCATCCTAAGTTCCAATGATTACTTATTTACTTTATTAAACGATTTCCAAGCCTTATCTAGCGCTTTAATGACGTCGTCTTGTGAAATTTGACCCGCATAGTAAGCTTGCAAGCCTTTACCTACCTCGTCTTTAACCGATTGTGGAATAGCTGGATCTTGGTATGATTTTCCTTCTTTAACATACGATGTTGCGTCATTTACCCACGGATAGCTCTCGTACGTGTGGTTGGTTGCAATTGGATTGAACTTAAGTGCTTGGAAGAAATGGTTAGAAGCGGTGTCATCCAATACGTAGTTGATGAAATCAAGAGCAACTTCTTTGTTTTTAGTCGTTTTGGATACAGCCAAAGAAGTCGAAGCGCTTAGATTGATCAACGTTGCTTTCGGATCATCATTAATTGGCAATGGCGCTACACCGAAATCAAGATCCGGGTTAGATTTAAGAATCGTTTCCGCGTACCAAGGGCCTTGCAGCCACATTGCGCCTTTTTCTGTTGCAAATGCCGCGGCGCCGTCATCTCCGCCTACTTCTGTTGCTTTTTCCGTTCCGTTTGCGTTAATTAGATCAAAGATGTCAAACATCGATTTCATTTCCGAGAATGAGCCTTCATCTTTATTCATTCGCTCGATGAAATCAGCATCCTCCGTGTTGATGATTGCGCCTGCAGCAAGCGGCAGAAGCAGTTGAGGAATCCAAGCTTCTTTATAGGAAAGCACGAATGGCGTGATGTTTTTCGCTTTCAGCTTTTCTACAACCGCTTTCATTTCTGTCAGCGTTGTTGGAGGCACTAGACCGTTATCAGCAAATATTTTTTTGTTGTACAAGTATCCCCACGACAAAGTTTCCAAAGGAACGGCTACAACCTTGCCGTCAGTCGTCGTAACGGATGGTTTTACGCTGTCAAGCAGCTTGCCTACGAACGGCTGGTCGGACAAGTCTTCCAAGTAACCTGCTTTATAGTAAGATGGAATCTCATTGATTGCATGAATCGCGAAAATATCCGGGGCATCGTTGGATGCCAAACGTGTTTTTAAAATTTGCGCGGCGTTATCGGCAGTCGGCATTTCAAGCTGAACCGATACGTCGATGTTTTTCTCGGCTTTCTCTTTTGCGACAAAATCTGCAATGTATTTATCGTAATGCTCCTTAAACCTTGGCTGTGCAATAAACATTTTGAGCTTGACACTCTTTGCTTCTCCGCCGGCTGCTGCCCCTTCATTTGTACTGCCCGTATTATTTGCATTGTTTCCACAGCCAGCTAGCAGCGATGTAGCAAGCACGGTAATAAGCAAGCCTTTAATCATTTTTTTCATCTAATTTGACCTCCCAGAAGCTTGTTTTGTTTACGCTTTCATTGTATCTAATTTTTGAAAGCGTTTAATTGGACAGAATTAGACTCTTTCCTTGGACAATTTTAAACCTCGCCGTTCTTCCTCATTTCACCCGGTGCAACCCCAAAATGTTTTTTAAAGACACGGTAAAAATAAGTAATATCCTCGTAGCCCGCCATTTCGGCAATCGCTTTGATCGGTATGCTCTCGTCCAGCAGCCATTCCTTTGCTTTCACCATCCGCAAATGAAGCATATAATCGGTGACGTTACGTCCATACTCCTGCTTGAACATTTTGCTCAGATATTCCTTGCTCACGAAAAAAGCCCTTGCCAGTTGGTCTAGTGTTACCGGTTCGGTATAGTGTTTATCCATATAAAGACGGACTTCGTCCAGATTTAATTTATTTTTGAACTTACGCTGCTGCGTAAGCTGATCGATTGTTGTGACATAATGATGAGTAAGAAACGAAGCCGTGTTGGCGCAGGACTCGACCGTTTCTTGTCCATATGGAGCGTGCAGCCCCTCGCTGTCCTGCGAGTTGGCAATCTTCAATTCCTTGAGCAGCAGGAGCAGCTCCTGCACGACCTGTTCCAGCATTGCGGGTTTCGTAATTCCGTTATGCTCAAGCTCATTCTTCATTTGGATAAGCGTTGCCGTTACACCTTCCGTATTTAACTCGTTAAAATGAGTCTTTAGCAGCTGTTTGTGGGCAGCAAGCAAATAGGATATATCAAGATCCAGCGCCAAAACGCCTCGCTCCGTTTGTTCGGACTCCAAGATGTTTTTGCAATTGTAAAGCGCCAAATCCAGCTCCTTGGGATCAACTGGCTTAAGCAGGTAGTCCATCGCTTTATAGCGAAGCGCATGCTTCGCGTACTGAAAGTCATCGTAGCCGCTAATGACGATCGTCTTAATCTGCGGGAACTGGTCTTGAAGCAGCTGAAGCAGCTGGACACCGTCCGTTCCCGGCATCCGCATATCCGTAATGACTATATCGGGTTGAAGCTCCTTTGTTTTACGAAGCGCTTCTTGTCCATCCTCCGCTTCACCGACGATTTCCATGCCAAGCTTCTCCCAATTGCCGAATGCCTTAATAATATCCCTTGTCCAGCTCTCATCATCCACGATCAATACTTTTATCATGAAGCTCAACTCCTGATTCATTAGGAATGGTAACCGTAACCGTCGTCCCCGCTCCGAGCGTGCTTTGTATCGCAATTCCGTACGCAGAACCAAAGTGCATCCGAATGCGGGAAGCGACATTTTGAATGCCGATCCGATTGCCGTGCGTCCATACTTGCCCGTTCTGGTGATCCAGCCGCCGTTTGAGATCAGCTAGCTTGTCCTCGCGGATTCCAACACCGTTGTCCTGAATGCGAATGCGCACGGCAGCAGGCTCACATATAACGGATACACTCAGCTCCCAATTGCCCGGTTTATTCTCGAGCCCGTGAAAAAACGCGTTTTCCACAATTGGCTGAAGCGTCAGCTTCGGTATGGAGCAGGCCATTGCCGACTCGTCGATTTCCGTCGTATAGCTGAGCTTTGATGAAAATCGCTGCGATTGAATAAGCATATAGTTGTTTAGATGCTCGATTTCCGCTTTTAAGGATGCAAGATCATTGGGGTCACGGATGACATAACGGAACATATCGCTTAACGAACGAATAATTTCATAGCTTTCTGCAGGTTTTTTGGTAAAAAGCATGCTTCCGATCATTTGAAGTGTATTTTGCAAAAAATGCGGATTGATTTGGGCTTGCAGCGCCTTAAGCTCCGCTGTCTTCTTCTCCAAATTAATACTGTATTCCGTTTTTATATGCTCTCGTATGCGGTAGGACATATTATACAGCTTCGTTTCTAGCAAGCCGATCTCGTCCACGCGATTGCTTTGCGGCAGCTCGGTTTCCTTGATAATGCCGAGACCTTGCATCGATCTTGCAAGCTTTACGATCGGGTTCGATGTCCGCCACGCAAGCAATATCGCGATCAAGGTCGAAATGACGATGGAAATCGCGCCTATAATTATTCCAAAATGCATAGTCGATTGTGCGCTTTTATTAATAAAACTCGTTGGGATAATCGTAACCAGCTTCAAGCCGACGGGATCGATCGTATTATAGAAGACATATTCCTCCGGCAATCGGAAGTAACCTTGATCCTCTTTCGTTTGCTCGATTTGATCCATGATTTCTTGCGACGGTTTCTCGCCAAACGGTTGATAAAGAACACTTCCGTCATCGCCGGCGATAAGAACTTTATGCTCCTCGCCCCTTCCAATTAAATTAAGCGTCTGATCCAGCATGGACCATCGAATTTTCAGCGAGATACCGCCTAGCTTCTCTCGGTTCTCAAAGCGGTTAATGCTTCGAATAAGCTGGAATTCGCTCTGATCGCCGCTCTTCGTTTGTATAATGAAATCCTTGTTTTCCTCAAATAGCTCCGTGTAGGGAGAAGGAATCCCAGTCGACGACTCAAGATCATATTGGTTGGCGCTGATGGTAAACAATTTACTCGGCTCTTTCAGAAACAGCTCGACTCCGATAACATGGTTCCCAGCGGAGTAAAATAAATTGCTCAGCGTGTCCATAATATTTTTTTGCGCGGCAAACTGATTATATAGAAGCGAGCCCTCTATACTCGACAAATATTCGCTGAGATGGGGACTGATCAGAACGGTGTAAACGAGATTGTTTAATTGCGCAAACTGCTCGCCCAAATAGATACCCGTCCATTTCATATTGGATAAATTCGTGCTGATAACTTCGGTTTCCATCGACTTCCGGTTATTCTCAGCTGCCAAAGCGGTAACGGCTACAATCGGTATAACGGATAAAATGATCATTGTAAAAATCAATTTATTGCGGATGCTTCTCCGAAAGGGATCCGACAACGTCCTCATAAGCTTTGAAAACATGGCGGCGTGCCACCTCCTTCTATTCTTCCTCCCAATGGCGCAAAAAACTAACGCCCTATCTTGCTGGCGTTAGTCGGTATGCACTCGTTATCCGCACGGGATTACGATCGTATGAAAGGATTCGGGCTCAAGCTGGAACAGCTTCACCTTGCCGCCTACGGCTAGGCGCAGTTCTCTTTGTTCTTTGAATGGATTCGTCAGGACCAAAACATGCGTGCCGTCGGGCTTCTTGAAGGCGATCGCATTGCCTGCCCACGATCCCTTTAAACCGGCTCGTCTATCATTCGGCGTCGTGAAATGTGAAAAATGCTTCATCACATAATACTCCGGATTTTGTGTTACGGATCTAGTTTCCTTGTCGATGGTAAGCATGGCATTTTGCTCCCACCCCCATGTGCTTCTTCCTTTCGGCTCAAGCGCCATATTCCAATAAATATAAGCGTTAACACCGTTCGTGAAATAATGCTGATAGAGATTGAACACATACCTTGCATAGAACCATGTGTTTTCGCCATCGCCGCATTCGTTCTCCGTTTGCATGTAGCGAAGCTCCGGGTAGCTCTGAACTGACCGCTGAATCGCATGCTTTCCTGCCCATTGGTAACCTACGCCTTTCACATACTTATAGGCTTCCGGATCGCTTAGTACCGTATTCGCGTAGCCGTTGAAATCCGTTTCCTTTTTCTTCAGCCATTCATCCCAAGCTTCGGGCGCGTTGATTGTGCCCAGCCAAATTTCCGTATCCAGATTATGCCGCTCGAAGGCGGGGCCCAAGTAATCACGAATAAATTCGCGAAGCTGCTCACCCGTCCAAACGCAGGAAGGAAACTTCTGATCCGCCACTACCTCGTTTTGAACATGCACCTGGTGTATCGTAATCCCCTCAGCTGCATAGGCTTCGACAAATCGAACAAAATACAGAGCATACGCCTCCAAGATATCCTTTTCCCAGCGCAGCGTTCCGTAATTGTAGGATTTCGGAAATTTCATCCAGGTTGGCGGACTCCATGGGGAAGCAAACAGCTTCAAATCAGGATTTTGCTTCAAAGCTTCTTTAATATAGGGAATCAGATACTCCCGGTCACGGTCTATCGAAAAATGCTCCATGGCCAAATCGCCATCGGTTTCATTTAAGCTGTACCACTCCAACGCGTAATCGCTTGCGCCTATCGGCAGCCGGCAAATACTAAAGCCATGCTCGCCGTCCGGATGGAAAAGCGCGTGCATCACGCGGCTTCGGTCATCCTCTGATAAGTGCTGGAGCACCGCATAACCCAGCTCGTTAAAGCAGCCTCCGAAACCCTCCAGCAGCTGAAATTGTTCGTCCGTAATTGTCAGATTGGCATTTTCTATTTCCGATTCAAGAATAGGCTTCTCTAACCAAGACATGGTTTCCGTGCTTGAAAACCATTGTATCCTGTTCTGCTTCATAACCGCAAATCCAACTCCTTGTAAGCGTTTTTTTCATTATAACCTCTAAATGAAAGCGTTTAATTGGACAAAATTAGTTCCTGCGCTTGGACAATATTAAACCACCGGATGATTTACAGCATCGTTGTCACGCCTATTGTGTCGAAAGCAGCTTTATTTATGTATGCAGCAGACAATTAATGGTGGGCAAGCTTTACCTATGAGGCAAGCGGACGGAGCTTTAGCGGCGAGGTAGAATCCCTTGCGTTAGAAGTAACGGTAGAAGGGGATGATGAGTAGTTCTCCAATATTCGGTATGCAAGCGTAAACGGCTGTCGCCGTCCTCTGTGGCAAAAGCAGTCGTTTCGCGGAGATATATAAGCACATTTATATGTGAAAACATATAAATTCTTATATATCAAAAAAACCCGACCGGACTTGCTTTGTCCTAGTCGGGTTTTCCTTATAATCGTTCCTGCCGCCAAAGCTGCTTCACCAATTGCTTCAAATAGAGAGACTGAGACCAACGGTCGCTTACCTCGGTTTGCCTGGAAGCTGCCTCATCCACCGTGATCGCGTATGGCGCTGGCCCTAGCTCGATTACAACAGGAAATTTATCGCCTGGACGCCTATTTCCCAAACGCCAGTGCTTCATTGCGCTTTCCCACCATCTTGCAAAATGGGGAAGCATCGGGTGCTCTCCCGCTGCGCCGGGATCAATTTGAATCTGTTCCCCGTTTGAAATACGCGTATGGATACTGTACGCGTTCGGCAGCAAGCCTTGCAGCATTTCCTCTGCTTCGGGAGATATCGTATGCAGCTCGCCGGCTACCACATAATGCGAATAGTCGATCGTCAGCCTGAGTGTTGGAAGCGCCTCTAAAAATTGCTTGGTACGAATCAAATCCTGCGTTATGGTGCCGCGATGCGTCTCGACAAAAACCGGAATACGCGCCTGCCTTGACAGCGCATCGATGCCGGACAACAGCTCCAGCGCCTGATCTCCGATCAGAAAGGGCCTCATCACCTGTGCGTTTATATAACCGACATTGCCAAAGGCAACCGCGCTCTCCATAAATTTGTCCATATCCTCAATAGAAGACGGGTATGCATTCACGCTGTAGGACAAGCTGTACTGCTCAAGCAGTTCCTTCCAGTGTGTACTTTCGTCCGAAGCGGGTATGAACGCGTTTATGCCATCAAAGCCGTTTTCCGCAATTAACTTCACCTTTTCCTGAATGGTTGACGCATGCCCCGCTGTGCCTGTTAATCCATTCATTCCCCACCAAGACATCTCGACTAGCAATTTATCCTGTCTTGTTTCCGTCATTAGTGTGGATACGCCATATCGAATTCCACTCCGCACGGCCCTCCGTCAGTATTGATTTCCAGATCGACCAGCGTTCCATCCTGACGATGCAGCGGGCGGTAATGATTGCTGATATGTGTGGCAGAAGCGTTAGCATAATGGCAAATAAAGGCGCGTCGGAATTGATCCTTCGTCTTATTTCTGTAAGAGCCGTGGATAAGATTCCCGTTGAAGAACAATACATCGCCTTTATCCATAATAACCGGCATCGCTTTTTGATCCTTTGGCGGCTTCACGTAATGGGTTGTAAAGGATTCCGTTGAATCCGCAAGCTCCGGGCAGCTAATCTCATGCTCGCTCGTTTTTGGTACGATTAGCAGTCCGCCATTCTCCTCTGTGGCCGCATCGATCGCCGTCCATGCCGCAATACAATTGCCCGGCTCCACCTGCAAATAAAAATTGTCCTGGTGCAGCGCTTGGCCGCGCGAGCCTGGCGGCTTGTAGTAAAACATGCTTTGAGCTGCAAGCGCCTCCTCACCGTACAAATCGGACAATACCTCCATAACCGGCTTATGAAGCATATATTGCTTGGCGGTGTCATCGAATCGATGCGGATGCATCACACGCGGAAAACGTTTCAAAGGATCATCCGAGCTCCCATTTATATCAGGCTCAAATAGCCCGGGAATTACCTGATGGCTGATTTCCTCGAATTTCTCTTCTATCGTACGAACATCCTCTTTCGAGAAAAGTCCTTTCACTATCAGATAGCCTTCTTTAAGAAAATGATTAATTTGCTCTTCGTTCAAGACATTCAATGCTCTGGTCATCGCATTTCGCTCCTTTGGAAACATGGATTCTTCTTGACATAATCATAGAACTTTCGTTATTTTTAGGGAAGCAAGCTTACTGCTAAAAAGTAACGGTATTCTGCTATTTTTATAAATCAGGGGGGACCTTATAATGACGAGGTACAGCAATCCGAAATCCGATCAACTTTCATCTTATACCTCTATTATAAGCGGTCATTTCGAGGAATCCGATTCGTACAAACTTCGAAGGCTTCATGGAATGGAAGAATGGCTTCTCTTCTTTACGTTAGAGGGCGAAGGGTATTTGCGTACGCCTGGGGCTGAGAAGTTCTGCAGCAAGGGCCAAATTGCGATGCTTCGTTCCGGGATTCCGCATGAGTATGGGACAACAAAGGGGAGTCGTTGGAACTTTTACTGGGTGCATTTTCATAAACTACCTGAAATCGACTACCTGCCCAATGACGAGATCATTATCGCGGCCATTCCCGAGGGCTCTATGCTAAATCGGGTACAGCAAGCGATTAGCGATATTTTAACGGATTCAAGGGAGCAAGCCAGTTTCTGGCATATGCTTTGCGAAAACTCGCTGCGCGAGGTCATCCTGCTCGCTGCCCGGCTTCTCGAACAGCGGCTCGATCCGAGAATTGAACTTGCTTTGCAGTATCTTTCACGGAATATGAATCAGACCTTTCACCTTGAGGATTTAGCCCGCAGCGTTGGACTTTCTCTTTCGCGGCTCTCTCATCTCTTTAAGCAGGAGACGGGCGAAAGCGTCCTGGAGCATCTGAATCGCCTGCGGCTCCAGCAAGCGGCGTTATTGATGGAGCATATGGGACGCACGGCGACAGAAGCCTCGCTCGATGTCGGCTTTAATAATTACAATCATTTTGCAGCGTTATTCCGCAAAGCTTACGGCAGCAGCCCAAGAACGTACAAGAAAGAAAAGACTACCCCCAAGGAGTAGTCTTTTCTTTTCTTTTCTTTTCTTTTTCGAATGGGCTATTGCTTGTTATACCTTCTGTGCAGCAAGGTCCAACCATTCCATCTCTGCCTTGGTCAGCTTAATGAGCGAGCCTGCATCGCAGGAATGGAGCTCGTCGGCTGTTTGGGCTCCGATTAGCGCGACGGTTGGAAATGGCTGATTAAGCACATAAGCAAGCGCAATTTGGATGGCGCTTACATTTTTCTCCGCCGCCAGCTGTTTGGCACGCTCTAACCGCTCCCAGTTTCCATCGCTGTAAAATACACGGACCAAATCGGCATTGTCGCGAATCTCCGGGGAGAATCTGCCCGTAAAGAAGCCTCTTGCCTGCGAGGACCAAGATAGCAGCGGGAACTGCTGCTCTTCATGCCAAGCGCATGTTTCTTCATCTGCGGATACGCAGCCTGCCCAGAACGGCTCATTCGCTTTGGCGAGGCTCAGGTTCGGACTGCTAAACGAGAATCCAACGAGCCCTTTATCCGCTGCGTATTCATTTGCTTCCTTAATCCGCTGCCATGACCAGTTCGATACGCCGATCGCTCTGACCTTTCCGGCCTGAATATGCTCATTCAGAATATCGATGACATCGCCGGCCGGCACGGCCGTATCATCCCGGTGAAGCGCATAAAGGTCGATATAATCCGTTTGCAGGCGCACTAGGCTATCTTCCAAATCCTTCCTTATCGCCTCTTTGTTCACACGCGGACCGTTTTGATCATGATGCGCGCATTTGGTCAAAATAACCATCTGCTCTCTATTGCCCCGCTCCTGCATATAACGCCCGATTACTTCCTCGCTTTGGCCGCCGCAGTAAATATGGGCGGTATCGATCGAGTTACCGCCGATCGCCATAAATGCATCCAAATTTGCTGCCGCTTTCTCGTAGGCATCATGATAAAAATAATCTGAGCCTTTCATTAAACGTGAAACCTGCTTGGGTGAGCCCTCGATTTTAATATATTCCATGATGAATTTCCTCCTCGGTTATCTGATTATTTATAGCGTGATTCGTGTGCGTTCACGAGCAGATAGCAGACATGCGTCAATGACTTTCATGTTTTTCAAAGCATCCGATGCTCCGAATTGCAGCGGCTGGCCGCCGCTGATGGCCCGCGCCAAATGATCGGCTTGCTCGGTATAGGTGTTCATGAAAGGCACCTCGATTTCCTTGCGCCCGTCTTTCGTGCTCACGTAAAAATTAGCGAGACCAGGCTCGTTCGACAAGTAAGCCGAAGGAACCTCGATCAGCCCTTCCGTGCCGAGCACTTCAAGCGGGTTGCGGAATGCAGCCCACATGCCGCAATCGAATGTGAGCGAAACCGAGCCTTCGAACTCTACGAGACCGGAAGCCATCATATCGACATCGTCATGCTCCGGCGAAAATAGCGCCTGCACCGTCACCGCTTCAGGCTCCTTGCCAAGCAGCAGACGCGCGGCATTGATCGGATAACAGCCTACATCGTAAATCGAACCGCCGCCCCACTCTTTGCGATATCTGACATTTTCCTTATGACCTGCATTGTTAAAGGTAAACGCGCTGCGAATACCGCGAACCTCGCCTATTTGTCCCTCATCAATAATCTTCTTGATCATTTCATACCGCGGATGGTATCTGTACATAAAGGCCTCCGACAACAGTACGCCCGCTTTCGCGGCTGCCTCCGCCATTTCATACGCTTCTTTCTCGGTCAAAGCGAGCGGCTTCTCGCATAAAATGTGCTTGCCTGCTTCTGCTGCCCGAATCGTCCATTCACGGTGCAAATGGTTTGGGAGCGGAATGTATACGACATCGATGGAATCATCCGCAAGCAATGCTTCGTAGCTGCTGTAAGCGACAGGGATGTTCAAATCCTCCGCCGTCTTTTTCGCCTTCTCCCCGTCGCGGCTTGCAATGGCCGCAGCTTCATTTAAGTTTGAGAGATGAAGGCCGGGAATAACGGCTCTCTTCGCGATACCCGCGCATCCCATGATGCCCCATTTAAGCTTTTTTGTCGTCATTACTATCGTCACCTCAACTGAAATTTTATGACTATATTGTGATTTCAAGCATAGATAACCGTCACTGCTATCGTTCATAGCAGCATAAAAATTATCGTGATGAAATAAGAATCAATCGGATATCTAACGCTTTCCCTTAGTTTAAAGTAGATTCTCAAAAAATAAAATGATATTATTTTGTTATACATTACAACAATATTGTCTTCGAGGTGAACGACATGCAAAGGCAAAGCCATCTGCTTACGCTGCCAAACAATCCTTTCTTTTGCTTTCCTGAATCGGTCGGAAATTATTGGAATCATCCCGATCATTTCACCCTTCGGACAGCAGGCTCGTTAAACAACTTCAATATACATTACGTCGTTTCCGGCAAAGGCTATGTGGAATGGGATGGCAAAGTTCATACGCTCGAGGCAGGCGAGGCCGTTCTCTATTTCCCGCTGCAGAGGCAGCACTACTACAGCAGCAAGGATGACCCTTGGGATATTAGGTGGTTGCATTTCTACGGCAGCGGCTTGCAGGACTATATGATTGAACGAGGCTTTCATAAAAGCCAGCTTTGGACGATTCGCCAGCCTGCCGCATGGGTGCAGGTTCATGAAGAGCTTCTCGTCGAGGCGGAAACGCATCGTATGCTGCGACCGACTAAGCTTTCAGCATTAACCTATGCGATACTGAGCGTATTCGTCGAGCAGGCCGTACCGATTTCAGGCAGCAAGGCAAGCAGCTCCGGTAACCGCATCATAGAGCTGCTTCCGCTCATGCAGCAGGATGCGGCTCAGCCTTTCGTGCTCGAGCAATGGGCCGAGCAAGCCGGCGTCAGCCCCTATTATTTTTGCAAATTGTTCCGAAACGTGATGGAAATGACACCCATGGATTTCATCACCCGCAGCCGTCTTCAGATGGCTAAACAGTGGCTTCTCGAACGGAAGGACGCCAATATCGGCCAGATTGCTGCTGATGCCGGCTATCCGAGCGTCAGCTACTTTAACAAAAGATTTATGGAGCATGAGGGCATGACGCCTACCGTTTACCGCCAGCTCTATGGTATTTGAATAGCAATGCAGAGCAAAAAAAAAGAAGCTGCGCTAAGATATGCAGCTTCTCATCCCTATTCATGTATATGTTCACGTTAAAGAAGCTCCACCAATGAACCGCCGCTGCCCGCTGAACGCAGTTCTGCTTCTATTATTTCCAGCGTGCCGACCGCGCTCTCCGGCGTACAAATCGATACAGCCTGCCCCTTATAAACCGATTCGACGAAATAGTTGATTTGCCGGTAATAGCCCATCTCCTCCGGTAATTCCGCGATAAAGCCCGGTGCATGCTTCGGATTCACCTTCAGCTGCCCATTTTCAAAAACGAGGTTTCCGCCCTCGAAATTGACGCGGTAAGTCATCGAGAACCCGTAGTCTCCTTCGAGCGTCCAGTCCGCTTGCGCGTTCAGCACCTTACCGTCGGGGTATATATAATGAGTAGATACCGCATCATAGCCGCTGCCTGGTATGACATTACGGGCAATTGCCGATACCTTATCCGGTTTGCCAAACAGCCAGTGGATCATATCCGCATCATGAATATGCATATCCAGTAAACATCCTCCGCTTTTGCTGCCATCGAGAAACCATCCCTTCGGCGCACCGGAGCCTCTAAAGAAATAACCGCCCGTAACCGCGCCGTAACGCCCATCCTCGACCGCGGATTTCAAATACTCGTAAGCCGGCCAGAAACGCAGGCATTGGCCGATCATCAAGGTTTTCCCCGTCTTCTTTGCGGTGTTTGCCATGCGCCAGCCATCCTCGGAGCTGCCCGCCACAGGCTTCTCGCACAATACATGTATCCCTCTCTCAAGCAGCTTGCAGGTTAAGTCCGCATGCAAATAAGTAGGCAGCGTAATACTCACGATATCGAGCTGCTCGTTTTCCAGCATCATTTCGATGCTTTCGTACAGGCGGTACGGCGTGAGATCGTACACTTCCTGCTCCGTCGCAATATTGCCTGAAGCCTTGCCATCCTTCAGCTCCCCGATCAGAAGATCGCAGATGGCGACCAACTGCACCGGCTCCCCCTCCGCCGCAAGGCGGACATAATTATCGAAGTGCATGCGTCCCATAAAACCAAAACCGATAATACCAACCTTTAGCATGACAGCATCTCCTCTTCGCTTCAATTAATGTTTACTAGCGCTAGCGTCCCAAGATGGCATCCATTGCCTGGGAAGAATTGAAAATGATTTGTTCCGTATAATGCGTGTAAGGCGGGATCATCTCTGCCGTCACATAGTTGTCGTAGCCAGTGGCCTCCAATGCCGCAATGACGGCTGGATAATTCACATCGCCTGCCAATAAATCAACGAAGCCATGTAAGCCGCCCGCAGCGCGGCGGTAATCCTTAAAGTGAACCTTCTTGATACGGCTGCCCAAAATCCGGATCCAGTGCTCGGGGTACCCGTTCTGCAGCGAATTGCCGACATCGAAATACGAGCCCACATAATTGGAACCATGCGCATCAATAAATGTGCGCAGCTCAAGGGGCGAGAGCAAAAACTTGTTCCAAACATTCTCGATGCCGATGGATACGCCTGCGCTCTCCGCATAAGGGACCAATTTCCCAATCGCTTCAAGCGCCCGGTCATAAGCATACTCATAATCGACCGTCTCGCTGCCAGGTATAAAATCAACGCCAACCGCGCCGGGAATGACCAAAATCGTATCGACGCCTAGCGCGGCTGCAAGCTCCAGCTGCTTCTTGCACACATCGATGGCTTTCTCTCTCGTTGCCTCGTTCCCGCTTGTCATGGGATATGACCAATATAAGCCCGTCGCCAATCCGGCAATTTCAAGCTCTGCCTCTGCCAGCATCTCTTTTATCCTCCGAACTTCCTGATCCGATGACGCCAGGCTGAGTTCGCCTGCTTCGTTCAAAGACAGCTCGATGCCGTCAAAACCGGCCTTCTTCGCCAAGCGAATGCAATCCGCGATCGTTGAACTATCTGCAAACGACCAGATGTTAATTCCTTTTTTCATGGATATTGCCTCCTATACTAATGGATTAAATCAATGGCAGCTTACTGAATAGCCCTTTACACGTTCCTGTGGAAAAACCTTGGATTCAGACTCTTTTTGTCTAATTACGTGCTATTGAAGCTTAAGCAGTAACATGTGATAATACCTATATATTAAATGATTAAATCCCAAAATTATTTAGCGGAAAGAGCGATTTTTTGGACAATTCCGTTCTTTTATTTTATTTCAAGGAAGGAGCCGCTCACTTGGATACCACTGCATCCGACTTTCCGAAACAGCGCAAAGCCCGGTTCCAAGAATGGTCGCCGAGCATTCACTACGCACAATTCCAAAGCATGCCTACCGGGGTGCTGCCGCAGCGAAGACTGTATGATTTCGAGCTGCTGTACGTCTGCCAGGGCACAGCGGCCACTAGAATGCATGGCCAACGCTATAAGCTAGACGCCGGCCAGCTTATTTTCTTACCCTCGGGGGTCTATCACCAAAATGAAATTACCTCCGCTTCGGACGCACGTTTTTTGGGGATTCATTTCGATTTCTTTGATGAGCTAGATATCCAGACGGAGGCTGATATGGTTGTAAACGAATCCGATGTCCAGCCTCATAAATTTACTTACGAGCCGAATGTTGAAGGACTCCCGGCTTTGTCCCAAAATCCGGTATATACGCCCCCGCTCGCATGCGTTCAGCTGATGGAGCAGCTCGTACACGAGTTTACGATGCGTCAGTTTGGATATGAGCTCGTCTGCAAGGCGCTTATGCTGAACATATTGGCTCAGCTGCTGCGTTCCCCGCGAATACGCGCTCTTTCTCCGGCTTCGATGCATGGAGGAAAGCTTGTCGAACTAATGGAAAGAATTGAAGCTTCGCCTTCTTCCCCCTGGACGAATACAAGCATCGCGGAAAACATGAATTTAAGCGTCGACCACTCAGCAAAGCTTTTCAAACAAACCTGCGGCATGCCGCCAAGCGAGTATGTGCAGTCGATTCGACATCGCGAGGCAAGGAAGCTGCTGCGCGAAACGGACCTGTCCGTCGAAGCGGTCGGCGACCGCGTAGGCTACTCCGATATTCACTACTTCAGCCGGATTTTCCGCCGTCTTGAAGGTATTTCACCGCGAGAATACCGGAAGCTGTCGCGCATTTTATAAAGGGTATGACGACTAATGAATTCCTCCTCTCCAGGCGGACATTCCTTGCTTTACGTAAAAGCACGGATATCGTAAAATAATCGTAATTATTACGTTTAATTTGCATATCTTATTTATTGCCGAAGCAATTAACGTTCATTTTATAGGAACTGGAGAGGAATTTAATTTGAAAATCCCTGTTATCGTGCTTAGCGGTTTTCTAGGAAGCGGAAAAACGACGCTGCTCCTTCGCCTGTTAGCAGCATCCGAAGCAGCCGGTTTGCAGACCGGCGTGATTATGAACGAGCTTGGCCAGCTCGATGTTGATGGTCATATTTTGAAGGAATATTCCGGAACGAAAGTTGAGAAGCTCTTGGACGGCTGTGTCTGCTGCAGTAAGCGCAGTGAGCTCGCTTCCAGCATTCAAACCTTGTGCCTAAGCAGGCCTGATGTTATTTTCATCGAGCTGACCGGCGTGGCAAATCCTGAGGAAATCGCAGATGTGCTGACCGAGCCCGAAATCCGTGCGTCCGTTCACTTAAAACAAATCGTTACCGTGCTCGATGCAGAGAACGTGCTGGACTACAACAGCTTTTTTGAATCAGACAGAGCATTAATCCGGACACTCCGCCGCCAAATGGAAACCGCCGATATTTTGGTTTTGAACAAAACAGATCTCGCATCTGCTGCCAAGCGCAAGAAAATCGGCGAGCTGCTTCTCAAACATAATTCAACTGCTGTTGTAATCCCTGCTACTCATAGTCAGGTTAACCCTTCTCTTATGCTTGCAGATATCGTGAAGCAGGAACGCCAACCCGCCTCGGCGACCGCTTCCTACTTCCGGATTTTAAAGCATACGCCGGCCGCAGGTTCCCGTTCCGATTCTTTACATAGCAGCCGCACCGGGCACGTGGACATTGAAACCGCTTCGTTCTCACGCGTTCAGACATTGTCCATATCGCTTGCCGAGGGTATATTTCCAGGCCGAAGGGCCATCGAGAAATATTTGCAAAAAAATAAAAACCAGCTCCTTCGTGCCAAAGGCTACATCCGCCTGCAGCCCGACTCCCCCGTTATGCTGCTGCAGCTGGCAGGAAATCAACTTACATGGACGGAAACCTCCCGTCAGGGAGAATGCTACCTCGTATTGATTGGAATCGACTTAAACAAGCAGGAGCTGGAAGAACAGTGGAGACGCATGGAACGACTATGAGCTGATTAATGGAACGGCAGCGTAAAGTGCATAAAGAAGGTACCGCTTCAAAAGGTTATTTTTCGCCTTCTTGAACGTTACCTTCTTTTCTTTTCATCTCTTAAATTCTAAATTCAAAGTTTGTAGACCGTATGGAAAGCTGCAAGCATAAACTGCGTTTGGACAAACTCAAAAACGTGTCTTTCTTTTGTCCATTGAGTCCAGCAGCTCTATCCATTACGATTAGTATATATCGATAATGATTATCATTATCTAAAAATATCATTCGGAGGAGAACAACATGTATCCTGGAACTAAATCTACCGCACTCTTGGCAACATTCGCATTAATGGGGGCATTATTGCTAGGCTGCGGCAGCAACGCAGCAAATTCGGAAAATACGGCGAGCCCTGCTGCCGAAGCGGCGGAAACGCCTGACGCTTCCGAGCAAACAGCGGAAACGACACGCGTTTTCACCGACTGGACGAAACATGAGGTGGAAGTGCCCGTAACGCCGCAGCGCGTGATCTATCACGGCGAAACGACAGGAGATTTGCTGGCTCTTGGCGTAAAGCCGATCGGAGTTTTAAAGAACAGCATCGAAGGAACAATTTTTGAGGATCAATTGGCGGACGTCGAGGATGTAGGGTTTCCGTTAAGCGTAGAAAAATCTTTGGAAATGCAGCCTGATCTCATCATATTTTCGAATTCGGATGAGCAGCAGTATGAGTCGATCGCTAAAGTTGCTCCAACCGTAACCTTCAATACTTTTGATAAACTGGAAGTTCGGATGCGCACGTTAGGCGACCTATTGAATAAGAAGCAGGAGGCTGAAGATTGGCTAACGGCCCACTATGCCAAAATGGCCGAAATGTGGAAGCTGCTTCACGAGAATGGCGTAAAGGAAGGCGAGACGGCCTCCGTATTCACCATGTATCCGGGTAACCGCTTATTTATTATGGCGGGCGCCGGACTTCCGCAATTTTTATATGAAGAAGGCGGCTTCAAACCAACGCCAATTATTCAGGATATCATCGATAAAGAAACAGGCTTTGTGGAAATATCAGCCGAGCTGCTGCCGCAGTACGCCGCTGACCGCATCTTCATTCTAAATCCCGTTGACCCGGAAGCACAGCAATTAACCAATGATCTGATCAAAAGCGAGATTTGGCAAAAGCTTCCTGCCGTACAAAGCGGACAGGTTTACAACTTTGATATTCAAAATGCTTCCAGCGACGCGACTTCAAGGGAATGGCTGATTGATGAGCTTCCTAAGGTGCTTTTGAAAAAGTAATGCCTGATAGACCAGCATGAAGAAAGAAGCTCTTCAACTTTTGTTGAAAAGCTTCTTCTTTTTGTCTATAATGAATTCAATTGATAATTATTCTCAATTAAGAAAGGAGATTTCATTCATGTCAGCAGTAACAAGGAATCCATTACCGCTTCGCTCTTTACTTTTCCATTTTAAGGATATGGAACTGCTGAGCCATTCAGCCGGTGATGTATTAGCGGAGGAAATTGCCTCCACCCATATCCTTCTCATTTTCAAAAGCGGCAGCGGCAAGCTCTATTCGGAACGGCGCAGCTCTCTTTTCTCTTCATACAGTACGTTTCTGATCCCCCCCTCCACGGATTATCAATTCGAGAGCATGGACGACAGCATAATTGAGTATTACCGCGTCTCATTTAACGTTTTCCGCTCCGAAGGCGATGACGCGCTGCGTTTCTGTGAGCAGCTGTTCCCTGACCGCCATGAGCTTCGCGTCTATCCGCTTGCCCAGTGGATAGACTTGCTGAACCAGCTGTATGTAGGAAAAACGAGCCTCGACGATATTGAAGCTCATCGGCAGCAAGCGCATTTTCAGAAGCTCATCGGATTTCTGCTTGAGCATAACTTGCAGCTCGAAGTGATGACGGGCTCCACGCAAACCGTGGAACAAACGATCGAATACATGCAAACGAATTATAAAGAAAACATTACAGTCAGGCAGCTCGCCCAAATGGCAAGCGTTCCCGCTTGGCAGTTTACGTCAATATTCAAGGTGCTCACCAGCAAGAAGCCGCTGGATTATTTGACCGAGCTTCGTATCAACCGAGCGAAGGAATGGCTTCTTCATACCGATAATCCGCTCCGGGAAATTGCAGAGCGCGTCGGCTTTACCGACGAATATTATTTCAGCCGCCGTTTTCGCCTGATGACCGGCTACTCTCCAAGACAATACGCGATTGCCATGCGCCAAAACATACTTGTAACGGATTGGAACGGACATGAAGTCAGAATACCCTCACAGCCGAGCCGAGTCCTTTATTGCGGTGAAAGTATCGGTGATTTCAATATGCTCGGCATCCCTCTGGCGGGAAGGCATTTGTTTTGCAAAGAGACGCCTATAAATGAGGAACAGGCTTCTGCGCTGGCGCCTGACTTAATTATATTCGATCATTCCGATGAGACGCTGTATTCCCAAATTTCGCAAATTGCGCCGACCTTGACTTATAATTCGCGAGGCACACTGGATGAAAGGCTGCTCATGCTGGGAGAATGGTTTGGCAAAAAAAAAGAAGCTCAAGCATGGCTTCTTCATCATAAAAGCACTACACTGCTGATGTGGCAGCAGCTTCAATCCATTTTGCGTCCCGCTGAAACGGCTTCCGTATTCGTGTTCCACCGGGGCAATCGGCTATTTGTTATGGGCAATATCGGATTATCCTCAATCCTGTATCATCCTGAAGGCTTCCGCCCCGCAGGCAAGGTTCAGGACATTCTAAAGTCAGACAGGCCCTATAAGGAAATTACCGCCAAAACGATCCATCAATATGCAGGAGACCGCGTATTTATGATGCTTCCCGAAAGCTCCGAATCGCGCGCTGCAATGGACGAGCTGCTATCTAGTCCGCTATGGAAGAATCTCCCTGCAGTCAAAAACGGCTTTAGCTATGTGCTCGATGAGCGGGCTTGGAATTTCGAGGATGCTTCTACGCGGCATAAGCTGCTTTCTCTGATCCCTGCGCTGCTGCTGCAATCTTCATAGACTCCGACTTTTTATTATGCACCGAATTGCGCATGATGAAGACGGCTGTACGCTCCCCGGGTACTCAGCAATTCCTCATGGTTGCCCTGCTCGGCTATCCCTTGCTCGGCAACGACTACAATGCGGTCAGCATTTTTAATTGTCGCCAGCCGATGCGCGATCACAAGCGTGGTACGACCGCGGGACAGCTCGGCCAGTGCAAGCTGAATGGCCGCTTCTGTCTCCGTATCCAGCGCAGAAGTTGCTTCGTCCAAGATGAGTATCGGCGGGTTTTTCAAGAACATGCGGGCAATGGAAAGCCGCTGCTTTTGTCCGCCGGAGAGCTTGACGCCCCGCTCGCCTATGAGTGTATCCAGCCCCTCCGGCTGCGACATAACCAGTTCCTCCAGCTGTGCTTGGCGCGCAGCCTCCATCACATCCTCGTCTGAGGCTCCGAGCTTGCCGTAAGCGATATTTTCTCTGATGGTGCCGTCAAAGAGAAAAACGTCCTGCTGCACGATGCCGATGTTCGAGCGCAGCGATTCCAACGTCATTTTTCGGATATCGATTTGGTCAATCGTAATCGTTCCCTCTTCAACCTCGTAAAAACGCGGCAGTAAGCTGCATAGCGTAGTTTTCCCGGCTCCAGACGGGCCGACAAGCGCCACCGTTTCCCCTGCTCGAATCGATAGATCGAGTCCTTGCAGCACGTTGTCTTTATTCTCATAACCAAACGTGACATTGTTAAAATGAATGTCTCCCTTAAGGCTGTGAACCGCAGCCGCATCCGGCGCATCCGCAATATCCGGATCTGTTTCCAGCAATTCCAAGTAGCGCTTAAAGCCGGCAATTCCTTTTGGATACGTTTCAATGACCGAGTTAATTTGTTGAATCGGACTTAAAAACACATTGGAGAGCATGACGAAAGCAATAAATTCCCCATAGCTCATTTCACCTTGAATAACGAACCAGGTGCCGCATACGAGCACGAACAACGAGATCATCCGCATCAGGATAAAGCTGATCGAAGAGTTCCATGCCATCACGCGGTACGCGATCAGCTTCGTCAAGCGAAAACGGCCGTTATTTTCTGCAAAACGCGCCATTTCATGCTTTTCGTTAGCAAAGGCTTGAACAACGCGGATGCCGCTCACGTTGTTTTCAACGCGCGCGTTATAGTCCGCAATGTCAGCGAACATGCGATTGAAGGCCGCTGACATCTTGCGGCTGAAATAGAGCGACAAATAAATCATTAACGGAATAATAATGAAGGTCATGAGCGCAAGTTGCCAATTGATGCTAAGCATGATGGCAAATGCGCCGGCAAGCGTCATTAATGCGATGAACAAATCCTCCGGTCCATGATGCGCTATTTCACCGATATCCATCAGATCATTCGTCATTCGTGAAACAAGATGGCCAGTCTTGTTGTTATCAAAAAATCGAAAGCTCAGCTTCTGAACGCGGTCGAACAGCTGCTTGCGCATATCCGATTCAATATTAATGCCGAGTTTATGCCCCCAATAGGTGACCACGTAATGCAGGACGGCACTGAAGGCGTAAATAGCCAATAGGCATATGCACGCATACAAGATCCACTTCCAATTGCCGCTCGGCAGCAAATCATCAACCACGCGGTTCACCGCAAGCGGAAAAGCAAGCTCGAGCAATGCAGCCAGAATGGCACAGGTAAAATCTAAAATAAACAGCTTCTTATAAGGCTTGTAATACGCAAAAAAACGGCGAAGCATACTCATCTTCCTCTCGTACCGAACGATAATAGCCGCTCAATGAAAATCATTATCATTTGCAGCCCGTTAATCGTAAAACAATTGCGGTACAAGGGGCAATGGACAAACGCGAACGGTTTTTTGTACAAAATGAAGCCTCGCTAATTCGAAGGGGTCATGTCATGATTTTATAGAGGCCATGTCCGTTTCTCATCATTTCATGACCTATTGAGCTGTGCTAAAGTAAAAGCAACACAACGAAAAGAGGGAAAAGCAATGACTAGAACGATCCGAATTGGAATTATAGGAAGCGGCGGCATAGCAAGAGCCCATGCTTCAGCTTATAAGAAAATGCCTCTTCATGTAGAGATTGTTGCGGTGGCTGACAGTATACCTGGCAAAGCGCAAGCTTTTATCGACCAAGAGGAGCTTGTTAATGTGACAGCTTTCGAAGACCATAGGAAGCTTCTGGAGCTTGACCTTGACGGCGTTAGCATCTGTACACCAAACTTTGCTCACCATGAAACCTCTGTAAACGCTTTGAACGCAGGCAAGCATGTACTAGTGGAGAAACCGATGTCCGTCACCCTGCAGCAGTCTATCGAGATGGTCGAAGCTGCCGAGCGCAGTGGAAAAATGCTTACGGTCGGCTTTCAGCCAAGATATGACCCTAATATGTCATTAATACAAGAGATCGTGCAATCGGGCAAGCTCGGCAAGGTTTATTTTGTAGAAACAGGCGGCGGCAGACGTCGCGGCATGCCTGGCGGTACCTTTATCCGCAAGGAGCTGGCCGGTGCAGGCGCCATGGCCGATATCGGCTGCTATTCGCTCGATATGGCGCTTAATGCCCTTGGTTACCCTAAGCCGCTCACCGTGTCCGCTTACACATCGAACCATTTTGGATCAAATCCGCTTTACCATCGCGAAGCCGCAAATTTTGACGTCGAGGATTTTGGCGTGGCGATGATTCGCCTTGAAGGCGATATCATATTAAATTACAAAACGAGCTGGGCTATGCACATGGATACGCTCGGAGCCACCATGTTTCTCGGCACGGACGCAGGTCTCAAGGTCACTCCTGCGGGAACCGGACCTTGGAGCGGCGTATGGGATGGAAGCGTAGGCAGCATGACGCTTTACCATGATGTCGTAAACCAACATATCCAATCAACCATTCCCGTTATTGACCACGGTTTGAATCTATTTGATGAGAAAGTAAGAGACTTTGTGGCCGCCATCACGGATGATCGGCCAGCACCGATTCCTGGGGCGGAAATTTTGTATAACCAAGCGATTATCGACGGCGTACTCCGCTCAGCGGCAAGCAAGCGCGAAGTTACGATTGAATTGCCATAATACAACTTACTAAAGGGAAACAATAAGAGCAGCCGAGCGGTCAATGACCGTTCGAGCTGTTTTTTTTACAACAAAAAAGCCGTTCCGCGAGAGAACAGCTGTCAAAGTACTTACTTCGGTTAAACGGATGAAATGATGCCGCGGTTGCTGTTCTTCGCAAAGTTGATGATCGACTCGTACTGCGTCTTAGCGATCCGGCGGTCAGACATCGGAAGGTGAGGGTTTTTAACAACCTCGGCTAACTTCTTGAGCTCCTGCATTTCCGCAGGGGTCACTTTGACCGTAATTTTCCCCACGTGCTCCACCCTCCTTACCATGTTTTGATCTGGAATAGATTCAAAGCTTTTGGTTTATCAGCTATGGTCATTATACGCAAAAGAAATAAAAACTTGCATGTTATTTTGGCGGCGTTCGCGGATTTGGATCATCCATTTCCTCCGGGAACAAATCTGCGAATTCTTTGTTTTGCTTACTCTTCAAATAGGATAAGCCTGCATAGCCGGCAAGCAATGAGCTGCTTATAACTGCGAAGTTGTCCGTCGTATTCGCCATAGATAATGCGGTCTTAGCCAAAATCCCTGTTCCGATGGCAATCAATAAATCGCCCAAAAAACCGAGATCGAAAAAAATCTTTTTCTTCGCGTTGCTGTGGTCCCGGAAGCCGATGACGAAGATCGCGAAATAATAGATACGTTGAATCCACTTGATTAACCAATTCGAAGAAAGAGTAAGCCCGTCCTCATCATATTCAATGACGAGCTTTGGCAATTCGATGATCCCGTTTTTGACAAAATGTCCAATTAATCCGCCCACTAAGCTCATGGATATCGATAAGCCAAACACTTCAACGAAGGCTTGAAAGCTAGAAATGACCATTGCCCATGACCACCCTTCAACAACGCATTAAGCTTGGCAGCACGTTATCGCGCTACTTTCACTTTATGTCGCGGTTTAAGGGTTCACGACTATTTTTTTTGCTGACCCTCTTCGAAAAGTTCAAGCAGCATCGTTGGGATCGAGCCTCTTTGATTGCCCATTAGCAGCCGGATCATCTCATCCCCCAAATCATTTTCGCTTTCTTCCTTGATTTCTTCGATTTCGTTATGCAAGCGTTCCATTTTCTTATCCAGTGCTGCCGCAGAATCTGCAGCTTCTTTCAATTCTTGTAAGAGGTGAGGCGGTATCGCATGCTTATACTTATAATAAATCTTGTGCTCTAAACTAGCCCAAAAATCCATAGCAATCGTGCGTATTTGCACCTCTACGCAAACATTCTCGCGTCTGTCTGATATAAACACCGGTACCTCAATGAGAAGATGAAGGCTTTGATAGCCGTTTGGTTTAGGATTCTTGATATAATCCTTGACAGCCAGCAATTTCAAGTCGCTTTGATTTTGCAGCATATCGCTTATCCGGTAGATATCGGAAATAAAGGAGCAATTAATTCGCAGGCCGGCGATGTCTTTTATATGATCTCGAATGCTGGTAAAAGTAAGATCGCTTTGCTTTCTAAACATTTTTTCAATGATGCTCTTTGGTGATTTCAACCGTGAGCTTGTATGCTCGATGGGATTATACTCATGCAGCAATTGAAATTCCTCTTTCAAAATTTCAACTTTCGTTTCCAGCTCTTGCAGCGCAAATTTATACATCATCAAAAACCGTGTAACTTGCTGCTTTATTTCTTTCATCTTATGCATTTGATCCATCGCCATGCTTCTGTGATCCCCTTCCGATTCCTGTGTGCTTTGATAATTGAATGAAGACCTGCTAGCTATCAAGCAGCTTGAAAATGCGTTTTAAATGCTGCAGGTCCTCATTGGAAATACGCTCGCTGATATATTGTATAATAGCTTCGTCTCTTTCTTCAAAAGATTCGATATATTTTTTCCCGTCATCCGTAATGGCAAGAAGCACGACGCGTCTATCCTCATCGCAGCGCAATCGATGAATTAAACCTCTCTCTAAGAGCTTGTCCCCCATAAGCGTAACTCCGCCCGCTGTAATAAATAGCAGTTCGGCTAACTCCGTTGATTTCATAGGACTTTTTCGATTCAAAAATTGAAGCATTCTCGTTTGGTTTATAGAAAAACTGCAATCGGAGCCTTTATGCCACTCCTCTCTTAATTTCTTATATACACTCTTCAAAATCGGGTATACTACCTTCCACTCCACATCGTTGTTCATGCTGCACCTCTTTTCTTGTACAGGATTGACTTCTGCAGTTAATCATTACTATAATTACTTTGGTTACCTAATTAATTTATAAAATATATTCACCGAGGTGAATCGAATGAGCGAAGATAAATACGCTAATCTGACGGATCTTATAGATGTTTTTCAACGTTTCGCAAAAGCGGACTGGCGTAAAAAAACGATGTGGGGCGGTCTAAAAGCGAGCGAAATTAGAATGCTCGCTTGTATCAAGCAGAGCAATGACAAAGTTGGAACGGGTACTACGGTAACGGAGATCAGCAAAATCCTGCAAGTCACGTCGCCCACCGTTACGCAAATGCTCAACAGCCTTATTGCAGCCGGTTACGTGATAAGAACAGCGGATAAAACCGACCGCAGAATAACCGAAATCACATTAACAGATAAAGGCGATCAGCTGGCCACCAAGGCGATCGATCGTTTCCATTCCATTTTCAAAGGGATCATTGACCAGTTGGGCAAAGAACAATCCGACCAGTTGATCGTTATGCTGAGTCAAGTATTCGAATATCTCAAGTCCGCAAACAATACAGAAGAACAATAAATACAGAAAGAGGATTTCACCTGCTGCAGCAGCTGCAGGTGAAATCCTTTCTATAAGAGCCGCTCTCAAGCATTGAGAGCAGGCTCTTTTTTGATCAGCTCTGTTTGTTCCGCTTCGACTTTGGCTTTCATGTCATTCGAGGAGCGCAAAGGAATTTCCTTCAAGAAAAGAACCAGAACGAACGCTACGACCAATAGTGACATACCGAATAAAAATACAACGGTTAGCGAATCGCTTAATACCGAACGAACCATTTCGATAATATGCGTAAACAAAGGCTGAACTTGTTCAGGGAGCGTCGCATGCAGCTCCTTAAGCTTAGGTTGGTCAAGCAGCATTTGCGGATTCAAGAAACTCGAAAGCTGCTGTGCCGTTTCAGGATCAACCTGTGACAAATCCGGACCCTCGCCTGCTTTCACGGCAGCCTCCAGCTTGCTAGACATCGTCGAGTTCATCACTGTACCCATCACCGCAATTCCGATTGTGCCGCCTAAGTTACGGAACAAGGTTGCGGTTGCGGTTGCCACGCCCAGCTGTGTCGGAGCAACAGCGTTTTGAACCGTAAGCGTGAATACCGGCATTGAAATCCCAAGCCCGATACCGAAAACGATCATCGCCGCGACCGCGACTCCAACATTATTCATAAAGGCCATCAAGAGCATGCCCACAACCATAAACGGCATCCCTGCGATGGCAAAACGTTTGTACTTGCCTGATTTAGAAATCCAACGGCCCGACAAGGTGCTCAGGAAGATCATCGCGATCGACATCGGCATATTGACAAAACCAGAGTTAGTAGGCGAAATTCCGAGAACGCCTTGCACGAAAAACGGCAGGTACATCATTGCGCCCATCATCCCGGCATTCATGAGAAAACCAATTGAATTGGAGATCGTTACGATACTGTTTTTAAACAGCGATAACGGTAAAACAGGGCTTTTGGCTTTGCGTTCCACAAGCAGCAAAATAATTAAGAAAACGATGGAAGCTGCAAACAGGCCAATAATCTGGGAGGAGCCCCACTCATATTTGGTTCCCGCCCACGAGAAACCTAGAAGCAGCGAAATCAACATCAACGTTAGGAATGTAGAGCCAAGGTAATCAATCGATTCCGACGTTTTCCTTGCTGTTTTCGGAAACATCGACCATATCATCCCGAACGCTACGAGACCAAGCGGCAGGAAGATCCAGAAAATCCATTTCCATGCGATATGATCGACCAAAAAGCCGCCGAGTGTCGGTCCAATAACGCTTGAGAAACCAAATACTGCCATCATGATGCCGGTCCATTTGGCTCTCTCACGCGGAGCGAACAAATCTCCGACAGCGGTCACCGTAGCCGACATAAGGATACCGCCGCCTAAACCTTGAATGCCGCGGTACGTTATCAATTGAAAAACCGTGGTTGAAGTTCCGCAGAGTAACGCGCCGATAATGAAAAACACAATACCCGCTAAGAGAAAGGGTTTCCGTCCATAAATATCGGATAACTTACCCACAAGTACAGTTGCTATCGTAGAAGTGAGCATATAAATCGTGATTACCCAGGTGTAATACTCAATGCCCCCTAAAATCGCGATAATCCGCGGCATTGCTGTACTTACGATGGTCTGGTTGATTGCAGCGAAGAACATAGCTGCCATCAGAGCAATCATAATGGTTAACTTTTTCTTTTGTGTCAAATGCTCCATATGCCCTGCACTCCTAATATTTATTTATTATGGCCAATTGGCAGCCAGACTACTTAAAATATTTAGTTAGGTTGCCTACCTATTCTCTAATGATACAATAACTTTAGTACTAAAACAACTGCTAAATCTTTGATTTCGCTATCATCAAAAAACTGACAAAAACGCAAAAAAACAAGCCAGAGCAACCTCTGACTTGTTTTTCACTTCATAATATGTTTGATCAAGATATGACGAGTCCACCGTCAACGCCAATGATTTGACCCGTGATCCAACCTGAATCCGCATCCGCTAAATTCACGATCCATCGCGCTACGTCATCCGGCTCACCACGTCTTCCCAGCGGGATTATCTGACGCTCATGATCTTTAACTTCATTGATCTGCTCGTCGGAAAGTCCCATGCGGTCGCGAAGGAACGCAGTTTCGACAGGTCCGCTCGCGATCGCATTCACGCGAATGCCCTTCGGAGCGAGTTCAAGAGCCCAGCACCGCGTCAGATGTTCCATAGCAGCCTTGCTCGCTGCATACAGTGATAAGCCGGCCGCTGCTTTACTGCCATAAGTACTTGAAATGTTAATTATCGAACCTTTTGTTTCTTCTAGATGTGTGATCGCTGCTGCGGCAAGCATTGTAGGCCCAGCCACATTTACAGCGAAAATATCATTTATTGATTTCAAGTTCGCATCGATGAGCGGCTGTATGACGCCACTTCCAGCATTGTTCACGATTAAATCGAGTCGCCCCCAATGTTCAATCGCGGCTGCAACCGTTCTGGTCGCAGACTCCGGATCACTTACATCCGCCGTAAAAGCCTTAATGTTCGGGTCACTAGCGGCAATCTCCTCCAACGGGCCCGTTTTACGGCCGGTAATGAGCACTTTTGCCCCCTTCTCTACAAATAACCGTGCCGCTGCCAGTCCGATACCGGCGCCTCCACCTGTGATGATTACAACCTTGTCTTTTAACATTTTCATGTCTCCTTAGAATTTAAATTATATTTTCATGCTTAATGCCGCTTAGCTTTCGAAAGCTTTTTTGTAGATCCGCGGCCATTTCCAGCTTCAATGCACATACATAAACAATTAATAAATTAATAGTTAATCAATTAACTATCACTTAAATCTGTCCTGTAAAAAGGACAGAAAGTCATATTTCTTAAAACAACTTTTTCAACAGGCCTTTCAACTGACTCTGTTCTTCCTGAGTAAGTTTATTACCTACATTTTGAAAGATAGTTTGTTCATATACAGGCCACACATTCAAAATAATCTCATGACCTTCTGGTGTTAAACTGACTAGAATTCTTCTCCTATTGGTTGGGTCGAAATTCCTTCGGATGCGGCCAGCCTTCTCCAGAGCATTTAATAAATTGCTTATATTTGCCCTCGTAACAGCAAGGTCGTCACTTAACTCGGAAGGAACCATCGCTCTGCCGCTGGATTTGAGTGCAACGAGTACACACCACCGCCCCAATGTCAGATCAAACTTTCCTAGTTGTTCCTCCAATTGTTGGACCAAATGATGATTTGTTTTATAAAGCGTGAGAAAAACATTTACCGACAGAATCGGTTGTTCAAAAGGACTCCATTTTTCAATACGACATGACCTCCTGCTATATAGTTAATCGGTTAACCATTTACACATTAACTATAATTTATCGCAAATCATATTGTCAAGTGCGTAACATCAGAAAACGTATCTATAGTTTTGAAATACTTTTGTTAGCAGACTAGAGCGTTCTAAGTTGTAAATGCTGGTACATGTCACAAATTAACGTCGCCAAGCGTTTTATTGTTAACATAACAAAATATATTTGGGGGAACTTCTAAACAATGGGGAGGGTCGAAGATATTATGAACCATAGCGGGTTTGAAGACAAAGCAAGGTTGGTGAACCAGTTCATGTATGCCCTTACGAGTGGAAACTCTGAATCACTTTTGGAATTGATTACTGAAGATGCTGTGTTAATTGTTGACGGAGGAGGGAAAGTATTTACTTTAATCCGTCCAATATACAGCAAAAAACTCGTACTCGTTATTTTAAATGCATTGGCATTAACCATATTTCTCGGATCCAAAGCACAGTCAGTCAAGATCAATGGACAACAAGGGATATTAATCACAAAAGAAGACATTCCAATCGGGGTCATTAGTTTTGATCGGGAGCCCCAAACAACGATGGTTCAAGGAATATTCATTATCGTGAATCCGGATAAATTAAAACACATAGACTTAAACAAATTTTCATAAAATCCACTTTTGGGAACCTAAGAATGGGATCAAGTTTTGACAATGCCCAATGGCACGAACTTGATCCCTCATCTTAAAGTAAAAATCGCCCTTAGCCGCTTATCCTACATGCTTCAGCTTATCAGGGTTTCGAACAACATATAAGTTTTGAATCTTATTCCCCTCGATATGAAGCATCGCCACCGTATGAATGCCCTCGCTTGATCGAAGTATGAGTCCGGGTTGTCCATTAATTTGGCCAATTTCAATTACCGGGACCCCTTCTTTCATAGAAGCCTGGCGTACCGGACCAAGAAGAAACTGCGCAACGAGTTCCCGTGTTTCGATCGGATCGACTGCGGCAGTTACTTTGCCTCCTCCGTCTGATACAAGGACAACGTCCTGATCAAGCATAGATAAGATTTGATTCAGGTTTCCTTGCTTGAGCGCCGCCATGAAGCCGTGAACCCACTCGCTGTTGGCTGTTTCCGTATGAACAAGTTCTTCTGACGCAATTCCCATCTTTGTTCTCGCACGGCTAAGCAGTTTCCGGCAATTCACTTCGCTTTTTTCAATGAGCACAGCGATCTCGCGATACTCGAAGCTAAGCGCCTCATGAAGGACAAAAACAATCCGTTCCGTAGGAGATAACTTTTCTAGCAGCACAAGCATCGCATACGACAAGAGATCGTCTTGAATGACCGAGTCCATTGAATCAACTTCAGAACTAAGAAAGGGCTCTGGCAGCCATTCACCATAATATTGTTCCCGCTTCTTGCGGGCTGACTTGTGTAAATCCCTACAGCGATTTGTGACCATTTTGCAAAGATAAGCCTTCGGCTCAGTCAGCTTCTCAGGCGGTACGTCATAAATCTTTAGAAAAACGTCCTGCACAACATCCTCCGCATCAGATACTGATCCCGTTAGTTGATAGGCGAGCTTAAACAACAGCCCTTTATACTGATTGTACAATTCTTGCATCATTCCACCTCCAATCTTATTCTTATACACTCTATTCTCCTTAGAATAAGGGCCTTTTATTAAACGAGATGAGGATCGATTTTGTGACAAACGCAAGTCCTTGCTTATATCTATATCATTTCATACTTCGTTTTTAATATGTATAGCTAGATAAGATTGTTTAGATACTACAGTCATCCAATTCTTTAATATCGCTCCCTTGTCACGAAATGAATCGGAGCATCGTTATATGTTCAAGCCCGGATTGGAATGGGAGAAAGCCCGCCTATCTGAGCGAGATTTGAAAATTGATCAGCCCTTATTTATAGGCTACAAAACTAGGAGGATAAACATGAAAATTGTAGTTATTGGCGGCACTGGACTTATTGGAACAAAACTTGTAAACAACCTTCGTAAGCTTGGCCATGAGGTATTGGCGGCATCGCCTTCTGCTGGCATAAATGCCGTTACTGGTGAGGGACTTGCTGATGCCCTTATCGGTGCTCAAGTTGTCGTAGACGTGTCGAACTCTCCTTCATTCGAGGATAAAGCAGTCTTGGAGTTCTTCGAAACGTCCACTCGAAACCTCCTTGCCGCTGAAGCGGCTGCCGGAGTGAAACATCATGTTGCGCTATCGGTCGTTGGTACAGATCGCCTGCTCCAAAGTGGTTATTTCCGTGCGAAGATGGCCCAAGAAGATCTAATCACGGCTTCAAAGATCCCTTATACAATCGTCCGCGCGACGCAGTTCTTCGAGTTCGTCGGGAGCATCGCCTATGTGGCGACAGAAGGGGATACCGTCCGTTTGCCTTCCGCTCTTACGCAGCCTATGGTTTCGGATGATGTTGCAGCCGCGTTGGCCGATTTCACACTTGAAGAGCCAGTGAATGGCATTGCTGAAGTGGCTGGTCCAGATCTGATTCCTCTCGACCAACTCGTTCGACAATTCTTGAGCGCAACTCAAGACAAACGCCAGGTGGTCACAGATGACAACGCGCCCTACTTCGGATCAGTAGCGGTGAATGATCAATCTCTCGTTCCAAGCGATAGCAACGCACGCATTACCGCGACGCGCTTTGAGAATTGGCTCAACCGTTCCACTTCTAAAGTGTAATGCCGTCGAGTTCAACTCATTAATCATCTCTTCCAAGAACCCTGCAAAGGGTTCTTTTTTTGCATTTGGGAAGAGCGATATTCAATATTAGACCATCTCGCTAACGAATTTAAGCCGCCCCTAGTTTCCATAAGGACGGCCCATAGTGTAGTTTATTCTTTTAGCTCATTACAGCCTTATGCCTCTTGGCTGAGAATGCTTTTTACTATGCATCTACGCCGTTGTAGACGAGGATTTACGTTCATCGAGCTTTGCCTTCATCCCTCTTTTTCCGCTGAAAGCACTGAAAGAAAAATAATAAATGCAAACAATAACAGCTGCCAGAATAGCTAGAGTAATAAAGATATTGCTGTAAACGTAGGCTCCGTTATACACAGCCACCGGATTCAAATGAAATGACGTTTCCTTTGTGTCCAGCAGCTTGCCAATAACGCTTGTGGACATCGCGCCAGAGATAAAATTGAGCAAGGACATTAATCCCATCCCTACGCCGATTTGCTCCTTGGTGAGCGTTCTGGAAATAGTATTGGACATGGCAATTTGCATAAAGGTTTGACCCGTATTACCGAATATTAGCAGAAACAGGATAAGATATGGCGATGCTCCCACAAAAATTGAAAGCAAAACGAAGCAGACAAAGCTTAGTGAAATTGCCGTGTACACTAGAAATGAATTGCCCTTCTCATCCGCCAGCCTGCCTCCCACGCGTCCCAAGAATGCGGAAGTAATTGCAGCTGGAAACATGATTAGACCAATGACCGCTGGAGACAATTGATTCAATCCGGATAGAAACTGCGGCGTTACGAAAGGCATGCCGAAGCTTAATGCGGTTGCGAGAAAGGTAATAAACAAACCCATGGAATACTTCTTATTGCTAAATAGCTTTGGATGGATAAACGGATCAGCTGCTGTCCGGATGCGAATAATGAACAAAATAAGCAGCACTGCCCCGCCCAGCGCGAGCAGCCACTCCCCAAGTGAAATCGCAAGCAGCGATAATGCGACTGCTCCGCCTAGCAGTATGCCTCCCAAAAAGTCGATTTTTTTCGTGCTGCCTTTTTGGTTATCCAAATATTTCCGAAAGAACGGCAGTGCAAGCAGCGGGATCAGCGATAATAAAAACAGAAACCGCCAGCTCGCAAAGGTCGTGACTAGACCTGCTACAATAGGAGCCAACGCAGTACCGAGGGCAAGACCTGCGGCAACGGTACCGAGTGCTCTGCCCCGCTTCTCCGGCGTGAAATAACGAACAGGAACAATCATTGCCGTGGCGGGAATAACAGCCGCACCGCTGGCTTGCAAAATTCGTCCAAGCACAATCATCCAATACTCAGTAGCTGTCAGCCCTACGACGGAGCCAAGCGCAAAGAAAATTAGTCCGAAGGTTAATAAATCCTTCAATCGATATTTGTCGGCAAGCTTACCGTATGTAACGGAGCCTACGGCGTAAACGATCATATAACCCGTTAGAAGCCAGCTGACCTGCGAGGGCGTGATGCCAAACTCCTTGCTGATGACAGGCATAACCACATTAAACATCGAAGCATTCATAATCGAGAAGACTAACGTAAATGCTAAAATAGGCATAAGCTTCTCGCCATTGTTTTGTACAACTGCGGCTTCCATTTTCTAAACATCCTTTCTTTTTTAAAAATAGTATATCGTTTGAATTCAAACAAAATGACAAAAAAAAATCAGCCGGCGCCTTCGCTATTCGTAAGCCTTTATAATTTTTTTCAGTAAATCATGAAGGGTAGCTGTTTCATCCTTTGTTAGAAGCTGATTCGATTTATCCTTTGCCTGCTGGACTGCGTGGGTAGTTAGCTTGTGCATCTCTAGCCCTTCTTCCGTCAAAAAGATACGTTTCATTCTGGCATCTTGATCATGCTCGCGGCGGACGACCCATCCGCGTTTCACCATGCCATTGATTATGCTGGTTACACTCGACTTGTCGATGTAAAGAAGCTTCTCCATATCGGCATTCATCGCCCCTGGCTTCATCTCAAGCAAATGAAGCGTCTGCGATTGCTGGGGGGTCAAGCCAAGCGGACGAAGAGCGGTTTCGATTTCGCGGCGAATGTTGATGAAGGCGAGCTTAATCAATAGGGTACTGCTGTCCTCTTGCTCCCAAGGAAAACGGGTGATAAAGGATTCTCTGCCCATACGGAGCCTCACCCCTTAAATTAGTTTGAATTCAAACTAATAATAAGATGGAACAATCGATTTGTCAATATCGATTAGATTTCAACATTAGTGTCAGTATACATGACATGAAACATGAAAAAAACAATGAGAATACATTAATTTTGAAAAAGTAACAAAAAACAATGATTATATGTTATATTATATAACATGTAGTATCGCATGGGTCAGAAAGTTCTTCGCCTTTTAATTGCCGGCGTTCCGTCATATTCGCGCCATTGAACAGAGTAGATAGCAAATCAATTGTCCAATCCTGATTTTTTCCTGATATAAAGCTATCAATCTATTGTTTCAAATACCGGAAAAGCGGTTATACACATTAGATATAAAGAAGCTGCATATCATTTAATAGAGTTGCACTTAATCATAGGGGGAAAAAAATATGGAATACATTATGAACAAAGCATATAAAAACGAGGATGTTTACTTCGACGGCTCTCATTATATCGGCTGCTCCTTTACAGACTGCACCATCCATATCGAATCACTGCTATTCAATTATGACCGGTGCACCTTCTCGGGCTCAAAATTCAAACTAAGTCCTAAGCTGCTTATGCTTCAGAATGTTTACTCATTGCTGCCTTCTTCATTGACAAGAAATACCGGCATGCAGGCTTCTGTATAATGCGCCAAGCAAGAAACGAAAAAAAAGCAAGGCTCATGAGCCTTGCTTTTTTCATTCGATCATTAATTTATACTGCTTACAAGCTTCATAACCGCATCTCTCGTGAGCTTGTTGCCGCCAGCCGCGATCAGGTTGACGGTTGCATGCGCCAGTGTGAGAGGGATTTTGCAGAAATCCAACGCGGGGCCGCCCTTTAAATCTACGATATAAGAATCCGCTATTTTCAAATTGCGGCGGGTGTATTTAATCATTTCTTTCGCACCCCAGCCATCCGGGAAGAAATCCACGCCTCGCGATAAATCCTCGTCGCGATTGCGAAGAATATTTACGGCTTGAAGGCCTCTGCCAAAAGCAATCGCTTTATCTTGATCCGATTTTGTGCCATCGAACCAAAACCAGATTTCAGAAAGCATCTCTCCCACCATGCCAGCGACACTATAGGTGTAGCGATCAAGATCCTCTTCCGTTCTAATATTCCAGCTCACATGGACCCAATCTGCCATTTGCTTGGACATTTTGGCGATATGGCGGTAAACGACTTCATTGACGGTTGGCGGACAAAGGAGCGCCCATTCATGAATCTGCATCGTAACGTCAGCCAGCACATCACGATAGGGCGAGAGCAGCTTTTGGGATTCCGCTACCACGTCTGAGGACTGAAAAGCTTCATGAACGCCAAGTAATAGCTGCACTTTTAAATCATCTGAAATCGATTCATGATCCTCAATCTCGTCAATCGCTCTCATGCATAAATAAGCGGATGCGACCGCCTCTTTTAAACCTGCTTTCAACCGACTTATAGGGATATAAAAAGTACGGCTCGTTTTCTTCAACATGATCATCGCATCATTCAAAATAAAAACTCCTTCATTATGGCAGCTTTACTTTTTAGCTTGTTTTAATTGTTATTAATATCATACCATACATGTATTTAGATGTGCACCGTTACTGCGATTTCCTAACCTTTGCCTGTAAGTTTATGGGAAGCAATTGACTTCTTCATTATAATATTGGAGGGTTTTGGGATAATTATTCAATTCGCATGATCAAAACCCTTTATGTTCTTTTAAACGAAATGCGTCATTGTAAATCAAAATAAAAATGGCGTGCAGAATTAAGCTTAGCACGCCATTTATTACTGTCATATCATTTATGAAGAAGAACCGATTCCTATCCCTCAGCTCGCTCTTTCTTTATGATTTGAAATATTTCTGCACGGTCGCATAAGCGAGCTTCGGTCTCCGATAACGGTCGACAATCCCTTTGCTGTTCTGCGTGCCCGCTCTGGTAATAAGCCAGTCCGTTCCTTCGGTCACTCTGCAATCGCAATACTGCCAGATGAACATACCCGAGATGAACTCTCTCTTCGTATAGGCCGACAGGTTGGCTTCAATGATATCCGCTTGCCGCTCCTCTGTGCCGCGGACTCTGCTTGGATCACGATGGCCGTAATAGCCGTCACCGCCGAACTCGCTCATAATCATCGGTTTGCCTAATCCTCCGCTTGCGTCAGCCCAGCCTCGCGCCAAATCGCAAAGCTCTCCCGGGTCCTCGTCTCCATACCACCCTGGGTATAAATTAAAGGATACGATATCCGCCAAGTCGAAGCAAAGCTCGTTTTCTCTATGATGGGAAGCAAAGGTCAGCGGACGGCTCGCATCAAGCTCGCGAATTTGCTCAAGCTGCTCCTTGTACATCTCCCGGCCTTCCAAGGTATGGCTTGCGCATTCATTTAAAATGGCCCATATTACAATCGATGGATGATTATAATGCTGCTCTACCATCTCACGGTTTACCTGCTCGCACTGCCAGCGGAAATTAGGATTTTGCATCTGTTCCAGGCTTAGGCCTCTAGCATGGTTTTCCTCCCAAACCAGTATGCCTCGCTCGTCACATAGATCGAGAAAAAGCTCATCATTCGGATAATGGCTTGTCCGTACCGAGTTGCAGCCCATATTCGATATTAAATCAGCATCAACCGCCATTAACTGAAGCGGAAACGCTGAGCCCACCATCGGGTGGTCCTCATGGCGATTGACACCTTTAAATACAATATCCTTGCCGTTGAGCTGTATTTTGCCCCCTTCAGTAGTCACAACGCGAAAACCTACCCGTTCGATTAGATCATCGATCTTCGTTTCGCCTACGGACAAAAAAACTTTAAGCGCATACAAAACAGGTTTTTCGGGCGACCACGCCTCGGCTTCAGGAAAAGCAAAGGTTCCGCTCAGGCTGGTTGTGCCATCAGCTTCAGCATGAAGTTCACCCAGTTCATATTCCTTGCCGCCGAGCTCGAAGCAAATCCGATAATCCTGTTTCTCGCCTTGCAGTTGTCGAACAATGGCTTTAATATGGGCCTTCCATTTGCCATTTTCCCAAATCGGGGTAAAAGCGATTCGTTCCAAATAAAGATCCTTAATTTCCTCCATTGCAGCGGAGCGGTTAATACCGCCGTATGTATAGTAATCGTTAGGTACATGCAGGGCGGAAAATTCGCCAAAGCTGTTATCCGCAACCACGACAAGCTCATGCTCTCCTGGCTCTACATCTCTAGCAATCGCGTCGAATGCCGTATAAGCGTTGTAATGCTCGGCCAATAGCACACCGTCAAAAAACACGCGGGCGGTGTGGCTGACTCCTTTGAACACGAATCGAAGCGAGGTTTTGTTCTTGATTGTAACTCGCTTTCTATATGCCCCTCTGCCTCTATAGGTCAGAAAATCGGGATGCATTTCCCAGCAGCCTGGGACCGTCAGCTTATAGGAATAAACGAGCTCCTCCAGCTTTAGCTCCTCATCCTGAACAGCAGTGAAATCCCAGCTGCCGTCAAGCGGCTGCACCTTGCGAAGCTCATTCGTTTGAAACAATCTCGTCATTTGTTAGCCTCCACTTCGTTTCTGCAATCTCCTAGCTTCTCAAATCAGTCAATTAATTATAGCTCTCATTCCTGAGAGAGCCAACCATGAAAATGAGTAAACACAGTAAACTTCACAAGCTGCTCGGCCGCTGCCATCAGTCTCGGATTTTATCAATCGAAGGTTAAGTTATCATGGGATAAGACGCCAGTCTACTGTGAAAAAAACGATTAAGTGTACTTTATTTGAAAGCCCTTGCAACGGATACTACTTCGGTTTTATAACTATAATGTACAGTTCTTACTGGGGGGGCTTTAATGATGACTACGGTTTATTATGTAGCGACAAGCGGAAGCGATCATGCGCAAGGAAGCTTGGATGAACCCTTTCTAACGCTAAGCAGGGCACAGAAAGAAGTGCGTGAACAAATTAAGAACGGAATGAGCCATGATGTTGCGGTGTATATTCGAGGCGGGCTTTACGAGCTTGAATCTACGCTGCATTTCGACGATAGAGATTCCGGAAGAGATGGCTTCCATATTCATTACTCCAGCTTCCCCGGCGAAGAAGTTGTAATCGCAGGTGGCAGGATAATAACAGGCTGGACGCCATATAAAGGTAAGGTTTGGTGTACCAAGCTGGATAGCGTCCTCCTGCACTTTCACACGCTCTATGCGGACGGTAAGCGGGTCCTTCAAGCCCGAATGCCGGCTGCCGGATATTTTGAAACCGAACAGCCCTATGATCATCAGGATGAGAAGACGAATAAGCTAGGGATTCGTTATCATCCTGAAGACTTGCCTGACCAATATGATTATACGGAAACTCAAGCATTTGTCTGGCCTGGAGAAGGAGAATGGAATTGGTTCTCCGAGACGAAGCCTGTCGCCTCCGTAAATGCGGAGAGTCAACAATTACTGTTCGAAAGTCCATCCACGTGGCCGATTGGAGCCGGATCCCGATTTTATATCCAAGGCTCGCTCGATTTCCTTCAAGCACCCGGACAATTCCATCTTGATTCGGCTTCGAACTGGCTCTACTACTATGTCCCGGATGGCGTAACGGATCCAAACGAACAGACCATTATCGCTCCCGTCGTTAAGCGGCTGATCGATATTAACGGAAAGAGCCCGCAGCAGACTGTGCGAAACCTAAGCTTCTCAGAACTGACTTTTTCATGTACCGATTTTTTTCGCGAATATCGAATGATGGATGATAACGTTGAGCAAGCGGAACACCGCGAGGGCCTCGTGTATATCAACCATGCCGAACACATTCAAATTTCCGCCTGCAAGCTGACGCAAGCCGGAAGCTGCGGAATTTATCTGGACCGCTATTCAAAGAACATTACAATAGACGGCAACGATATCCGCCACTTCGGTTACATCGGCATCAGCTTAAATGGGTTTGCGCCGGGCACGGGTCCTTTCGCAAGCCCCGAAGCTTCCTTTACAAACGGCCATCATACGATTACGAACAACCGAATCGAGGATGGCGGCGAGCTGGTCGGACATGGCTGCGGCATTCTGCTCTATCAGAGCGGCCATAACAAAATCACGAACAATCTCATTGCCAATATGCCAAGATACGGAATTTCCATGAAGGGACTTCGGCATAAAGCGATGCCTGCTGAGCTATACGACATTCCTGTCACCTGGGAAAACCATTGGGACTTCCTTCACAGCAGGAGCAACTTCATTGCGTACAACGATATATCTAGGGTCATGACGGACAGCCAGGATGGTGGACTGATCGAGGCCTGGGGTGTGGGAAGAGGCAATATCATTCACAGCAACTACCTGCATGACAGCGGCATTCATTTCTCCTTTGGGTTTGGCATTTATTTGGATGATGCCGCGGATGATTTCACCGTGACAAATAACATAATCAGCAGCCTTTACAGTACGGGACCAGGCAAGCTCTGGATGCTTATTTTCTCGAAGGGCATCGGCAACCGGATCCAAAACAATCTGCTCGTTTCTAATCCCGATGCCATCGCCGCAATCGGATCTCAGGAAATGGCTGACGAGGAAAACAAACATATCGATATCGCGTGCAATATCGTTTACAATTCAGGGTATCTATATTATTTTGTTAATTATAGCGATGAGCGGTTCACTGCCTCAGACCGAAATCTGTATTGGAATGACCGTGAGCCCTGCAAAATTGCCGGTTGTCTGCCTCTTCTCTCCAGCAGAATGGATTCCCTCGGACGGGAGGAATACGATTGGGAGCAGTGGCGAACGCTTGCACAGGGAAAATACGACGGAGAAACGGTTATCGGGGAACCTCAGTTCATTCGCCCCGAGGAAGCCGACTATCGTCTGCGCCCCGAGTCTCCTGCATATCGGTTAGGCTGGACCGATATCGAATTTGAGAAAATCGGTCCGAAGTAAACAGAATCTTGATACGGGGGGCCTGGATCAGATGAAGGTATTCGGATTTTATAAATCCAAAAAATATTTGCAGCGAGTCATGTTCTCCATCATGGCAGCCATGGTGGTTGTGCTTGTTGCATCATCGGTATCCAACACGTACATTCTTGAAAAATCGGTTAAAAGCATTCAAGAAGAATCCAATCTAAAGGTGCTCTCGCAAATTCAGTACAATCTTTCCTATATGAACGATATCATTACAAGGCTGTCGAACTTCGTATACCGCGACCATTTCCTTATTCCGCTTATGTTTAATGATGATTTGCCCAAAATGGACTTGATCCGCGGCCATCGCCAGATGTCCAACATTATGGAGAGCTCATCCTTTCTGCACTCTATGGTTGTTTATAACAAATCACAATCCAAGCTTTACGGCACAAGCAGCAGCCTTTTGCTTGACGATGGGGTAACCGATCAACGGATTAGAAGCATCCTGCTGGAGTCTGATCAGCCGCAGCCTACCAACCGGCTCATCCCGATGAGCCTTGAGCAGAATGACGGCCGAATCGATACTTTTGCGTTTATTGTAACCGACTCCTTGAAACCGTTTACAAATAATCAGTCCGCGATCATTTTGTTCATTAAATCAGACTGGGTATTCGAGAGCTTAAAAAAAATGAATGTGGCGAGCGACCGCGATCAGGGCGAGATCTACATCCAAACGCAGGACGGAACACTTTTATCCTCCGATCCAAACGCATTCTTTACAAAAGAGCAAGACCAAGCTCGCATCAAGGAGCTGGTCCAGACTCACAAAATCGAGGAAAACGATTCGGCTGGCTTCTTCATAGGTAATCTTGCCGGAGAAAAAGAAATGCTTACGTATATGGATGACGGTCTCGGTGCTTGGACCATCCTCTACATCCAATCTTATGACCAGCTGATGGGCGAAGTGACCAAGACACGCAATCAGTCGCTGCTGCTTTCCGGACTGTTCCTGCTGCTCGCGATTGGATTGTCGGTAGGGCTGTCATATAAGCTTTATAATCCGATCGAAGCTATGCTAAAGCGAATCCGTCCTCATCTCCCTGATGAAAGACAAGACGGATCGGGCTCTAGAGACGAGCTTCGCCTGATGAGCGATAACTATATGAAGCTGTCAGAGAAGCTTAATGAGATTAGCTCCGAGCATATCGTAAGCAAATATTATATTCGAAGGTTTTTATCCGACAGCCAGCTCTTCTCGGATCATGACATGCAGCATCTGATCGAGAAGCATGAGCTGAATATTTCCGTTAAGGACCAGCTGCTCGTCTGCGTGATGAAGATCGATAACTTCGCTGCCTATGACAACAGTATGAACGGTGCCTCCAAAAAGCTGTATAATTTTGCAATCGTTAATATTGCGCAAGAAATTATGGGCCGGCATTATCCTTGCGAAGCCGTCGAAATCAGAGGCGATCACGTTGTGCTTATTTTATCGCGAAGCGCTAAGGATACGAATGCCCTTTTCCAACAAGTCATGCAACTGCTTCAAGAAATTCAAGACACGATTGAACGCTTTTACAGTATTTCTCTGTCCTGCGGCATTAGCGATGTGATTTCCCAATATTCCTATTTATCGACGGCGTATACGCAGGCGCTGCGACTGAGCCAGTATATGATCGTAAAGGGACGCAAAGCAATCATAACGTCAGAGGATTTTAAGGAAAATCTGCTGAGTAAGCAGATTTCGCTGCCTGACGCTATTGACAAGAAGCTTACCGAAGCGCTCAAGAAGGGGCAGCTGACCAATGCCGGCAACGAGCTGGAGAAAGCCTTTTCCCTAATCGCCGGCATGCAGTATGACGACATGATTCGGGCGGTGTCCAATCTTGCCTGGGTGATCAAGAATGCAGCCAGTGATATCAATGATAACCGGATCGTCACCTTTTCCGTTGATCTCGAATATATTCATCAGATTGCCCAAGAAAAGGAAACGCTGGAGGAAATGTATCTCTCCCTCCTGTCGCTTTGCGCCAAAATCTGCGAGGGACAGCGTCCGGCCAATATGGAGCGGAATGAGATGATGCTGGAGACGGTCAAAGAGCTCATCGAACAGAAGTTTGCCGATATTAATCTTAGCCAGCAATCCATCGCCATGAGCGTGAAGCTATCCTCTGCCTATATCGGTAAGCTCTTCAAAGAGAACTACAAAATGTCGATTACAGAATATATCAACGAGGTTCGCTTGTGTCATGCCCAGGCGCTTCTGGAGCAGAACAACTATACGATTACAGAAATCATGGATAGATGCGGATATGCTAACCAAAGCTATTTTTTCCGCTTATTCAAAGGCAAGGTCGGCAGCACGCCGAAGGAGTACCGCATGAAGAAATCGATCTCTTAAGCTGTTACATTGCGTATAAAGGCCCTTCGTTCACTGCTTCCAGTGGGCGAAGGGCCTTTAACTTTGCCGCTGTATCTACGAAAATTCACAAAATCGAATATTTTACACCCGTGAAATACAGTAATTCGCAAAACCTATTCTACCCGCCGCCCAATTTACGTGGCATGATGGCATCAGAACAAGAACGCTTCAGATGGAGGAGATCACAAGTGGCCAAAACAGAACCCGAAGCTCGAGGCTTAATGGCCCAGAGCCGGCAGCCCAAGCCGGGATGGCTGAGCAAGGAATGGAAGCATTTGAAAAAAAACCGGGAGCTTCTGCTGCTCGCCATGCCGGGCATACTATTTAAATTTGTCATCGCCTACATCCCTATGATCGGGCTGATACTGGCCTTCAAGTATTTCAGGTATGACCAAGGCATCTTCGGCAGCAAATGGATCGGTTTCGACAACTTTGAGTTTTTGTTCAAAGCGCAGGATGCCATCCGCATTATCCGCAACACCCTGCTCTACAACATTTCTTACATTGTTCTAGGAACCGTCGCGGCCCTACTGTTAGCCCTTCTGCTCAATGAGCTGAGCGGAAAGCTTATCAAGATTTATCAAACCACGATGTTTTTGCCTTACTTTATCTCATTTGTGCTTGTCGGCTACATTACGAACGCCTTTCTCGACCATAAGGGCGGGTACCTGAATACGATTATAGGCTGGCTCGGCCTCGAGCCTCATAAATGGTATTTGGAAACCACGCCATGGATTTTCATTTTACCGCTCGTGGCACTGTGGAAGGGAATCGGCTTTTCCACCCTCGTTTACTATGCAGGGATTACCGGCATTAGTACCGATTATTACGAGGCTGCAAGACTGGACGGCGCCTCCCGCATCCAGATGATGTGGCGTATTACGCTGCCGCTGCTTAAACCGCTCGTAATTATTCTTTTCATTCTGGGACTGGGCAATATATTCCGCGGCGACTTCGGCCTGCATTATTTTGTACCCAACAACGTAGGACCGAATTTCCCGACAACCGATATTATAGACACCTACGTATATCGCGCCCTGACTAAACTAGGCGACATTAATTCTGCAGCAGCAGTCGGCTTCCTGCAATCCGTGGTCGGATTAATTACGGTCGTATCCGCCAATTATCTTGTGCGCAGAACGGATAAGGATAATGCGCTGTTTTAAAAATGGAGGAATGATTTATGCCAAATACCAAAGGGTTTAACCTTATGAACGGTCTGTTCAACACCTTTCTTGCCCTACTGTGCCTGATGATCGCCCTTCCGTTCGTACTCGTCGTCATTATTTCGTTGACCTCTGAGAACAGCCTCGTGCAAAACGGCTATCAGTTCCTGCCCCAGGAATGGAGTATAGAGGCTTATCGAATCGTATTTCAAAAGCCTGATCCATTGATCAAAGGGTATCTAGTCACCATTCTCATCACGATAGTCGGCACGGTGTTATCGCTACTGCTGACGGCCATGACCGCTTACCCGATTTCCCGGATGGACTTCCGCTACAACAGGCCGATTACCTTTTATATTTTCTTCACCATGCTGTTTAACGGCGGACTCATTCCGTTCTATATCATGATGACGCAGTACTTGCATTTGAAAAACTCCCTGCTGGCTTTAATTATCCCGACGCTGCTTAGCCCCTTCAATATTATGATTATGAAGGGTTTCCTGGACAAAATCGGCAAAGAAATCATTGAATCGGCAAAGGTTGACGGGGCAAAGGAATTCCGAATTTTTTTCCGGATTATTTTGCCGCTGTCTACCCCTGCTCTTGCAACGCTCGGCCTGTTCATCTCTTTTGGCTATTGGAATGAATGGTTCTATGCCCTGCTGTTCATCGACAATGACAAATATATCCCGCTTCAATTGCTGCTCGTTCGCATTCTGTCGCAAATTGAGTTTTTGGCAAATTCTCCGCTTGCTCAGGTAGCCGATAAGCTGGCCTATGCGAACTTTCCGACCTTATCCGTCCGGATGGCGATGGCCATTCTTGCCGGCGGTCCAATGCTCATTATATTTCCTTTCTTTCAGAAGTATTTCGTGAAGGGTATTACAGTAGGTTCCTTGAAAGGATAAGGAATGACTACTGTGCCATATAACAAAACAACGATAAACGGAGGGTTCAAACGTGAAAAAAACAAAAGCATCCTTGGTGGTCAAATGCTTTGCGCTTATTCTCTGCTTCGCGATGATCGCAGCTTGCTCAAACAATGGAAATGCTCCGGCAAATTCCAATGAGCCAAGCAATGCGGCCGAGAAAACACCGGAAGCCACGGTTTCCGAGGAGCCCGCTCTCCCTGAGGCTAAGCTTACCTTTATTTATCCGGTGTCTGCTAATCCAGGTCCCGACCAACAGCTTGTTAACGACGAAATCAACAAATACCTCAAAGAGAAAATCAATGCAACGGTTGATCTCAAGCCGCTCACTTTTGACGAATACGAGCCTAAGCTGAACGCCATGCTTGCAGCAGGCGAAGATTTCGACTTGGCGTGGAGCTCGAAGGGCTGGCTGGGCAACTATCAGCCTTATATCGACAGAGGCGCTTATCTTGAAATTACGGACGATATGATCAGCAAATATGCGCCGGAGGCCCGTGCTAATATTCCGGATAAATTTTGGCCGGATATGCTTGCTGTCGACGGAAAGGTATACGGCTTCCCGATCTATCAGGTTGCTGCCAAAACAAAAAGCTTAGCGATTCAGAAGCGTTTTATCGATAAATACAATCTTGATGTCAGCACCATTCAATCGTATAAAGATATCGAACCATTCTTGAAAACGCTTAAAGAGAGCGAACCGGACATTATTCCGCTCGGTCTTGCCCAAAATTCATGGGGCTTGTTCACGGATCGGACCAAAGTTGGTGAGGGGCTTCCGCTAAGCTATGCGAAGGACGATGCCTCACTCAAATATATTAGCGGCCTGCAAATACTCGATGAGAAAAAAGCCTATTACGATGATATGCGTCGTTGGTACCAAGCCGGCTATATTAACGAGGATGCTCCGATTATCCAGAACATTAATGATTTGAAGAGTAAAGGAAATGTAGCCGTTTCGCTTGAATTTACATCCAAGCCAGGCGGAGAAGTTGGCGAAATGGCCGTTAACGGCGGCAATGAGGTTGTATATGCCCCGATCTCCGACAGCTACTTTACAGGTATTGCCGGAGCTATGCATGTCATCAATAAAGGCTCAAAAAATCCGGAGCGCACTTTGATGCTGATCAACCTGCTCAATACGGACAGTTACCTTTATAACCTGATTTGCAACGGTATCGAAGGCAAGCATTACAACAAGGTAGATGACAAGAATATCGAACCGATTAAGGATTCCGGTTATGCGCCAAACGGCGACTGGGTATTCGGCAATCAGTTCAACGCCTTCCTTAAACCAGGCCAGGCTGCAGATACATGGGAGAGAACGATCGCGCTTAATGACAGCGCTATCGTCCCTGCTACGAGCGGCTTCGGCGTAAACGAAGAGTCCATTAAAGCCGAGATCGCTAACATAACTGCGGTTAACAACGAGTATCAAGTTGCACTGGAATCCGGTTCGGTGGATCCTGCCAAAGAGCTTCCGAAATACAAGGAGAAGCTGATTGCTTCCGGCCAAGAAAAGATTCAACAGGAAACCGAAACACAATGGGAAAAATTCAAGCAGGATAAGGGCCTCGTTAAATAATAGATTCGGATATATAAAAAGAAGCGCTGCAGGAGTCAATACTCCTCGCAGCGCTTCTTTATTTATTAATAAAAATCTGGTTTCACAGGTAGGACGCAAGTGCACCTTCGAAATACACGATTTGCGCGATTCGAATATGCTCCCTTATCGCATTAGATCCCGTAATATGTATGCGCCGAAAAAACCATCTATACATACGGACTCTAATGCTGCCATTCATAATGGCATTACCGGCTTCAGGACTATGCTTTGACTTGATATCCGATATAGAAAAATACTTCTCTTAATAGAAAGGGCAGCTTTGTACGCCAGCTTCTGTATGCTGATGTTTGGGTTGGCGAGGAATACGCATCCATGCCGAGATCTTCAGCCATCCGGAGCGCACGCTTCATATGGAGCGGATCGCTTACAATGGTAAACGTAGAAATTTGGTTCTGCCTGCCAATGGCATAAGCGTTTTTCAAATTTTGTTCCGTAATTTTTGATTTATCCTCGAGAAAGATATCTTCCTCCTTCACCCCATACAGCATGGCATAGCGCTTCGAAGCCTCTGCCTCGGATAAAGCGTCTCCCTCTCCTATCCCGCCTGTTACGATGATTTTCTTGACGTATCCGTTTTCATACAGCCAAATGGCATGGTTCATTCTCTCCGTCAAAACCGGTGAAGGCTCATCCTCAATCACAGCCGCACCGAGCACAATGGCCCCGTCCGTTCTCGTAAGCCCGTTCACCTTGGCAAAAGCTGCAATGGAATACGCCGTGTAAAGCACATAAAGCACGCATAATAGAATAACGCTCCAACCCCAGCGTCTCCATTTGCCAGGCATTTATTTGTCCCTATGCTCGGATATGGCCTTAGCTCCCATAACGTCCGCTTCATGCTCTAATCCTGCGTCATCATTAATGGAAGCGCCCTTCATCTGAACCGTCGGCTTCACGCGGCCTTGCTTCTGCTGGGCAATATGCCATGCCTCATGCGGCAGATGCTTCTCTTGCCCGGGGCCAAGATGGATATCCGATCCTTGCGCATAAGCAAGCGCATTTACCTCGGACGGCTTGGCGGAGTTGTAATGGACTTTAACATCATCCATCGCCAGCCCCGAAAGGCTCTCAACCCCTGATTTCAATTGATCCGGCATTCCCGTCCGATTCGATTTTCTTTGAACCGCCGCATTAGAAGCACCGGCTCCCGTATGAGATCGAACCAGTTGAGTGACGCCGCGATTGCCAATTTTACTCTGAAGCTGCAGCAACGCATTCGGCTGTATGCCCGCAGCTTGTTTTGTATGTGCAGCTTCAGCAGTCAGGGAAGCCGTTGTGCTGCTAGGCGCAGATTTCGCAGCTCCCGTATTGCCAGAGGTGGTTTTATCTAACTTTTGTGATGCCATCTCCTGCACCTGCTCTCCAAATAATAGAAATAATAGCTTCATATTATCATATCGGGCAGTATGCTAGATAGCAAAATGATGATATCACGTGCAGTTGAATCATTTGCTCAATTAATGAGATGTATAAGCGGACATCAACTGAATATAATCTCTTGCTATTTTCAAATCCTCAAGCGCTTCTTTAGCGGTACAAGGCGGTTGAACCGTCCCTTGGACTGCTGCCAGAAAATTGATGGCTTGCTTTCGCATTGCCGACTGATTAGGCAGGATTGGGATGGTATAAGCGGGCGAACTTTGCCCGTTATCGGTCATTATCGTCACTTTCCCGGCTTGCTGTCTTGCTAATGGAGCTGGAAGCTCAATCTTTAAATAGCCTTTATCAAACGCAATTAAAATGGTTTCATGCCACTCTATGCTCGTGTGATAGGCTGCCATTTCAAGAGCGACGCATACGCCGCTTGCGCTTTCACCGGTCAGCAGAACGCCGGAGCGATCACCGAAGGTCAAGCGGTAAGGCTCCCCTAGGAAAAAGCGGATAGCGTTGACTTGATGAATATAATAATTGACGAAGCTGTCATACTCCCGGTTCTGCTGCTCCGTAAATATAGAAGATTCGGGCTCCCACCCGCCGTCCGGGTATGGCTCTTCGGTCATCTGCGGTTTGTCCGCACCCGCTACCCAGTCGCCTGGCGGCATCGAAATCCGAATATATCGAAGCTGGCCGAATTCACCGGATTGCTTCCACTCTTGAACGCGGGCTCTGGCATATTCCATTGCGGGGTCTGAACGTTTATGATAGCCGACCATATGCAGTACCTGATGCTCTTCACCTAACCGAACAAGCTCTTCGCCTGCTTCTACCGTCAGGCACAGCGGCTTCTCCGTAAGCACCGGAATGCCGGCACGCAGTATATCAGGGATAAGGATGCTGTGCTTCCGGTATTGCTGCGGTGCTACGATCGCATCGAATCCTCCTTTCTCCAGCAATGACAGGTGATCGTAATAGACTTGTTCGATTCCGTAGCGGGCAGCTATCATAGCGGCCAGCTGCGGACGGGGCTCCACGATCGCGGTAACTTCACATAAATCGCCAAGCACCGAATAGTTGGAGAGATGTGCCATCTGTCCCATCCCGCCTGTTCCTACAAAAGCAATTTTCAATTTTTTCATGTTAATCTCTCCCCGGCCCCTGATTCTCAAAAAGGAACAAACCATCCTTGCCCGGCGCGATAATATCCGGATAACCATTACCGCTTAAATCCGTTACCCAAAAATAGATGCCGACTCCCGAAGCCCCTTCCGATGCTTCCCCAAAGTCAATAATATGTTTGCTAAAGCAGCCGTTCTTGATCGTATAGTAGTACAACCCTACAGGGTCAAAAGCTCCTGGATCACCGTCATTATGCGCCCGGTACCGTTTTCCCGTTACAAGCTCCAATCGGCCGTCACCATCCAAGTCAACGAGCTGCATGTCATGAAATTGCGATCCGCTTGTATCGATCACATGCTTTATCCATTCGCGCTGCCCATTATCAGCCATTCGTTGTTCCAACCAGAACAGCCCATAATCATGGGCCGAGCCGTAGATGATATCACATCGCCCATCTCCGTTTACATCATGGCCAACAATCGGTATGCTTGCTGACCCCAGTTCAAATTCTGGATGGAAAGCCCACGGGCCCGCATACGGATTATCTGGCTGCTCCAGCCAACCTCCGCGAAGTACGATATCCATCCTTCCATCCCCGTTGATATCGGCAAAGCCCATCCCATGCCCGGCCGGCTCTGTGCCAATAACCACTTTTTGAAAAACACCCGTTCCTTTACCCGATTCATCTCGCAGGAGCTTAAAAAACGCCTGCGGCTCATCCACCGCATTCGGAAATATTTCCGGCATGCCGCAGCCGTCGATATCATAAAAACGAACCGTTTCGACATTCCCTGTCGGACCCGCATCTACGGTTTCCCATAAGGTATCCGTTCTTCCGGGATTTTTGCGCCAACGAACGGTTAGGCTCCAATAAGAGGCGGTTATGATATCCATATTCCCGTCGCCGTCAACATCCATCGGAAAATCGCAGAAGTCATCATGGTAACCGTCGATCTCCGCGACTTCGCAGATTCGATGTTTATTTTTAAAATCGGGTCCCTCATACCAATAAGCACCGCTGACGATGTCCAAGATGCCGTCTCCGTTAACATCAAATACGGAGCATGACTCGTAACGTTCATCAGAGAGCTTCCTCTTGTGGAATTTGAGCATCGGCTAATGTCTCCTTTATTAAATATTGTGAAAATCATAAGCCTACTATATCCTATGGTTATATGGATTTTTATTCTATTTCTTGCTATTAGGCTCTTCGTTCTTGCTTTTATTGAAAGGAGACTTGAAATGCAGCGTTCGCTTATTAACGAGCTGCCGAAGCTCAAGTTCATTTCCCGTTATTCCTACTCAGCAGAGTCCGGCATGCATTATCCCTTACATCATCACCCGGAACTGACCGAGCTTTTATTTATTGCGGACGGGGGAGCAAAATATACCATAGACGGGAAAGGCTACGAAGCGGATAAGAATGCTATCGTTCTCTTCCAGCAAGGCGTATGGCATGAGGAATGGAGCTTGCCGGGCAAGCCTATCGAATTTTTTTGCTTGGGTTTTTCAGGGCTTCAGCTTTCCGGGCTTCCCGAAAATTTCATTCTCGAGAGGACAAGGCCGGCAGTCATTTTCCTTCCTTCGTTTGCTGCAGAGGCAGCGCGGATCATTCGCGAACTCTATCGGGAGGCGAATAGCAGCGCTCCCGAGTCCGCGTTTATTGCTGACCAGCAGCTTGCGATATTCATCTCGTATCTATGCCGGCATTTGCATTACCTGCCCGAAGCGGAGAAAAAGAAGCGGACTCACCGGGCAGACTCGGCAGCATTAGCCCAAAAATTCATAGCCGAAAACTACAACAAGCCCATTACATTAGCTCATATTGCAAGGGCTTCTTGGGCGAGTCCGTCGTACTTAAGTCATTTTTTCAAAGAAGAAACCGAGCTCAGCCCTATTCAATATGTCATCCGCATCCGGCTGGATGTGGCTATGCATTTGCTCGAGACGACGGATGATACGGTTGAACAGATCGCCGAGCGGGTCGGATATACCAGTACGACGTCTTTTCATAACATTTTCAAGCGTGAAAATAGCTTATCTCCAGGGGAGTATCGCAGAAAATTTCTTGAATAAAAAGAGGGGAAGAACAACGATAAAGGAAAAAGGAAAAAAAGCTCTCGAGATCCATTGATCCCGAGAGCCTTTATTTCTGAAGCATATGTTTGTCCCGCGCTTTCACCTATCGCTTCTCATGCTTATACCCGGCCTCTTTGCTGTCTGCGAGAAGGCTGCCGGTTTACAAAATAAATGCTTAGAAGGATGAAAACAAGACCGATGAGCAGTGAAAACGTAAAGGGTTCGTTTAGAAAAAGGGTGCCCGTCAAGATCGCAATCAAGGGTATAAGGAACGTAAACGAGGCTACCTTGCTTGCTTCACCCGAGTCCATCAATTTATAAAAAACCAACCATCCTACGGCAATGACAAATATCGAAATAAAAATTAAGCTAAAAATAAAGATGGGTGCCCAAATGACCTCCGACCAGCTTTCGAAGCTAGACCCTAGAAGCGTCATAAACAAACCGCCAATAATCAATTGGAGCGTGACGAGCCAGATCGGATCCACGCTTGGACCCTTTTTTTTCACGTAAATCGTTCCTAAAGCCCAGCTAAGCGCCGAACCTAGCGCAAGCAAAATTCCCACTACAGAAATATGGCCTGAGAGTCCCCCTGCGCCGCTGCAAATCATTCCGACGCCGGTAAAACCAAGAAAGAGCCCCGTAATTTTAAGCCCGTTCATCGACTCCCCAAGCCACATCCACGAGAATATGCCGACCAGCACCGGCTGAAGAAACACAATAGCGGAGAATAGACCCGCCGGCAAATATTTTAGACCGATCGTTTGAAGCCCGTAATACAAAATAACATTAACTACTGCGGATAGAAGATAGATCGTCCATGTCTTCTTGATTTGCAAACGTTTGTATCGCGGAACGGCGATCAGCAGCAGCAGAATGCCTCCTAGGAGCGTTCGTGCACCTGAAAATAAGACAGGCGGCATATAGGACAGCGCTATTTTGGATAAGGGCCAATTTACTCCCCAAACGATGACTAAAAATAGGATCAGAAGTATCGTTTGCATTTTCGTTAGTTTTTGCATAGGTGTGTCCCCTTGTTGTCTCGATAGCAAATGACTTCTTGATCCGCTTCTTGCTCTTGCGCGCTTACGAGATCGAAATCCCGCCTAAGCTGGCTCCATTTCTAAATAAGCGTTTGATATTTTCTTCCACTGCTGGGTCCGGAATCAGCGGCGGCGCTTGATGCGGTTTAACCCGGGCATCGATAATGACGTTGTCGCAAGCCCAATGCTTGTTTTCGTATTGGCTGTTAACGCCGTAAATATCATGTGAAGGATTGCTGCGAGTGAATGCGGCCCAGAGAAAATTATTCAAATCCGCGCTCATAAATGCACTGTCATCACAAAGAATGATGAATGGGCAGGAAGGGAGCTCACCCTTTTCACTTATAGAACTGCTTAAGCCCTTCATTTCCTCCTGCGCTTCCGTATAATCCGTAAAGGCGGCACCTTGTATGGCCACAATGCCAGGCATGACCAATGCAGCTTTCTCAAACCCTGGAATCTCATTTAAAATGCCCGGAACCTCATGACACAGCTCCCTCTTCTTATCGCCGACTGCCGCGAAAATAACCTTGCTTCCGGTATTCAATCCCGTACCCGAATAATCAAGGGTATCTATGGTCGTATTGGTCTGAAAATGAATATCCCTGCGAAGATTGATGCGTTCCAAGATAAAGGTTAGAAACTCCTCGATTTGATGCGTATCGATAGGTTTCTTATCCTCCGCCGCAATGAACAAATATTTGGCTAGGCTCAGCTGTCCCGTTCCTAATATCCGATTGGCAATGGTAAGTAGTTCCGCTGGCTGCTTTATCTCCTGATAAGGCGTATAGCGTTCACTTCCAATAGCAAACAGCAGCGGATGCACACCTGCAGCATCAACGGCATGAACCTCTTTTACCCCTGGAATTTCTTGTTTGATTGCCGATCCGGTCAGCTCATGAATCAGCGCGCCAAACGCCGTATCTTCCTGCGGCGGTCTGCCAACGACGGTAAACGGAAAAACTGCGTTTTGCTTGGCATACACTTTATGCACTCGCATAACCGGAAACGGGTGCGTGAGACTGTAGTAACCCAGATGATCACCGAAAGGCCCTTCCGGCTTCGTCTCGCCTGGGTGAATCTCTCCCGTAATTACAAAATCCGCATCATGGCTTACGCAGAAACCGTCAACATAGCTGTAGCGGAAGCGCCGGCCTGAAAGCAAACCAGCAAAGGTCAGCTCGCTCATGCCTTCCGGCAAAGGCATAACAGCCGATAATGTGTGCGCAGGGGGACCGCCAATGAAGATGCTCACCTTTAGGGGAGCCCCTTGTTTATTTGCCTTGTCCTGATGGATGCCAATGCCGCGATGAATCTGATAGTGCATGCCAACCTCTTTATTTAATTCATATTCGTTCCCGTTAAGCTGAACGCGGTACATCCCCAGATTGGAGTTCATGATGCCCGGCTTTTCCGGGTCCTCAGAATAAACTTGAGGAAGAGTGACGAAAGCTCCTCCATCCTCTTGCCAATGCTTGATGAGGGGCAGGTCGGCTATATTGATTTCCCGCATGGCAGCCGGCATGCCGTCTGATTTTTTTAAGGGCAGCGCATTTTTCGCCGCGAGTCCCGCTCCGATATGTTTAAACGGATTTTTTAAAGCTTTCATTGGATCATTGCGCAGTGCAATGACATCTTGAACCGATTCCCAAGTCTCACGAAAAATGAATTTACTCCGTTCAACCGTTCCGAAAAGGTTGGACACGGCACGGAATTTTGATCCTTTTACATTTTCAAACAACAACGCGGGACCGCCCGCTTCAAAAACCTTCATATGGATAGCAGCCATTTCAAGGTGAGGGTCTACCTCTTCGCGAATACGAACCAAATGCCCGTTTTTCTCCAAATCAATGATGCATTCATCTAAACTGCGATATATCATTTTGTTGCTCCAATCTATAAAAGGATGTTTAGCCATGCTTAATTGCCCTGATAAAAATAAGCGATACTAGCTATTATAATATAAAAAAGGGATGCGACCAATAAAACAGAAAACCACGTGCAAAACACGTGGTTGACCGGATTTATTAAATTCTTTTTTCCCTAAAAAACATCCTCCGCTGTTTGAATGGCTGAAGCAGCTTTTGGCCAGCCAGCGTAAAAGGCAAGATGCGTCATGACCTCGATTAGTTCTTCCTCAGAAATACCATTTTCCTTCGCGAGCTTCAAATGAAACGGGAGCTGGTTGCTATGTTCACCGGCTACCAAAGCGGCTACGGTTATGAGACTTCGTTCCCTTAGAGAAAGATTTCTCCTTCTCCACAGGTCTCCGAATAACACGTTCTCCGTATAAGTCGCAAATGCAGGAGCAAGCTTTCCGTAGGTTTCCTGCGCGTTTGAGAGGATTCGTTTATGCTTCAAGCCTCTTTTTTCTTCCACGATTTTATCATCAGGATGATCATCAATCATCTGCGCAAGCCCTTTTCCAAATGTCCAATCTTCAAGCTCAGTTTCAACGAGTACAACAAATACATTCCCAGCATTTATTCCGCAATGCAGATATAGCTGCTCAGCTAACCCTTTATAGAAGCCCCGTTTTTGGTCAGTGCTCCTACCTGCTCCAAGAAAGATCTGTATAAATAGAAGCTGATCCGTCCTCCTTACCTTTAAATAATCCTTACTGTAAAAAAATTCACTCGGTTTATGAGCATGGAATACTTGGAAATAATCATTTTCCGGCACATTGAAGTTTTCCATTAAAACCTTCATTATGCTTTTGCTGATCATTTGCAACTCGTTCTCTTGGTATTCATTTTCCAAGTAAGATACTCGTATGAACGGCATCTGTATCATCACTCCGATCTGCGATTGATTACTTGAATTTTACACCTCTATTCTTCATCTGTATAATTGAATTAACTGATAAGAATTTTCACTTTATCGAATGGAGTGAATAAGATGGACCTGAAGGAATTAACGACATTTCGTACCATTATTCAAGAAGGAACCTTCTCCAAGGCTGCAGAAAGACTGAATTACGCTCAGTCTACCGTCACGAACCAGATCCAAAGGCTGGAGAAGGAATTGGGAATTAAGCTATTCAAAAGGGGCTGGGATGCAGAACTAACAGCTTCCGGAAAAATATACGCAGAAGAAGTAGAAGACCTTATCAGCCATTGGAATTACGTGTTAGAGAAAGCGGGCTCCTTGCAAAAAGAAGAGATAGGGACACTCCGTATCGGTGTCATCGAGCCTCTAACTTCCTCCGTCCTACCTGATGTTCTTCGCCGCTTTCGCAAACAAAAACCGAATATTAACTGCCATTTTGTCGTTGGAAATACCGATGCCCTTTCGCATGCTTTAATTCATAACACCTTGGATTTCGCGGTAAGCGGGGACCCAAACGATTTAACTGACCTGCAATTCGAGCCGCTTTATGATGAACAGATCTCCTTTGTTGTGTCTGAAGAACATCCTTTTGCGAAAAAAAGCTATCTTAGTTTAGACGATTTGTTTGAGTTTCCGCTTATCGTTGGCGGTGCAAGCTGCTTATATCACATTCGGCTGGAGAAGGAGCTTTCCTCATTCCATTCCAAGCCCTTTTATTATACGGTCAGCCAAATCTCATCCATCCCTTCTTTTGTAAGATCGTTTCCTTCCGTCGGAGTTGTCCTTTCTTCCGTCTCTTTGCCAAGCGGGGTTGTCGCTACTCCAATCCTACTGAAGAATCCGTTTATTTCGATTGGAATCCTGCAATCCAAAAAGAAAAAATTTGCAACCTCTTCCCAAAAAATATTTATACAGTTGATAAAAGAACAGTTATCTACAATAAACATCTAATAAAAAACCATAGCTCGACGTCAATTCGTCAAGTTATGGTTTTTATTAATTCTATATATCAGCCTTCATAGGCTTGTGTCAGAAGCGCGATATCGATCTTATCCATTTGAAGCATTGCCTGCATGACTCTGCCTGATTTTTCTGCATCCTTGTCTTGAAGCATCTCGCCCAGCAACGTAGGAATGATCTGCCAGGATAAGCCGAACTTGTCCTTAAGCCAGCCGCATCGCTCCTTGGAGCCTCCCGCTGAGAGTTTTTCCCACAGCTCATCTACCTCTTGCTGCGTCTCGCAGCTTACGAACAGCGAGATGGCAGGCGTGAAGGCGAAATGGGGTCCGCCGTTCAATGCCATAAATCGTTGACCCTCGATTTCAAATGTCCCGGATATAACAGCGCCCTTCCCTCCTGGACCGATTTCGCCACCCCGCGTAACGCTCTTTATGCTTGCGTTTTTAAAAACAGAGATATAAAAAAGCATAGCTTCTTCCGCATTGTCATTGAACCATAAAAATGGCGTGATTTTTTGCATACCGCTTCGCACCTCTCATCATTTGTTTAAGCTACTCGGAGCTTGCATCTGCGAGCCACTTCCGGATAATCTCCGTCAGCCTATCTCTCTTATCTTCTACGTCCGCCATATTTGTAAACTTCAAGGTTGCCCGGTCATGGGCCGCCCATTCCAATAAACCAGACGTATCGTCAATGTAAGGCCCTTCTCCATTTCTTTCTCTTACTTTCGCGCCGCAGTGAAAAACGAGCATGAAATATCCTTTACCTCGCAGGTTAAACGTGATTCGATCCTCATTGTCCACGCAAAAGCTTGGCGCATTCCACTTGATATGCTCATGCAATTGCTGATCTGCGCTTAGGATAATGGTTCGGACCGCTGCTATTTCCTGTTTTTGAGGATGCTCAAGCTTTTGCATGAAGTCTGCTACCTGCTGCTCACCGGTCATTGCTGATTTAGCTTTATTGCTTGTCCTATTCATCCGCTGCTTCCTCCCAAATAAGGCGCGCAATGGATACTGCCCCTTCATGGGGCGTTCCCCTCCCTCTCCACCCGCATGTCGTTATGTACCAGTTGCCATCCTCCGGATTTTGGATGACCTCAGATGCATGCCCGAACATTCGGGCGATCGGCTCCGTTCCGCCTCCCACGCCATCATAGCTGCCGAAATCATAGGGATTGCCAGAACGAAATACGAGCGTGTCATGATAGTTTTCCTGACTGCAATCGGTGTATGTTATAAAAAGATAATAATAACCTTCATGCTTGAGTACATAAGGGGATTCCACTGCTCCCCAAGCCGGGCGCAGCGGAGCAGCAGGCAAGGTAAGGAATGCATATTGAACAAAGCGCCATTGGATAAAATCGTTGGAAACGAAAACAGACACGCAGCCTCGGCCGTCTTTTACGCCAACTGCATACATCAGCCATGTATCCTCATTCAGCTTCATCACCATATGATCGCGATGGCAGGCTTCAAGAGGCGCTCCGACCAGCTCTACCTCATGGTTCATCCAATGATGAAGATCGCCGGATACAGCCAATTTCGTCGGGGAAGGCCCATACAACATAAAATAACGGCCATTATGAGCGATGACGCCTGGGGCCCATGCCCTTGTCCCATGATCAATCACCTTGGCTTCATGCTTTAAGGAATCACTCAGCCTTTCTCCCCAGCCATGCACAAAATAACGTTCGTTTTCCGGATCGATTCCTTCCGATAAGCTGGTAATTCCAAAAAGATGCCAGCTGCCGTCATCAGCACAGATTAAGCTGTGATCATTAACATAGCCACCTGTTTTCTCCGGTTGAAAAAGCAGCTCCCAAGACCCTTCTTGCACAGGAATAAGCTTGCGATTCTTTTCCATAAACGTCTCCCTTCGGCGCTCAAATGACTTGTAATTCATTCCTTCATTACCCAATTATAGCTGCATTCCGCCCCGATGGTAAGCGCTCTCCATGCAGCCTTTAAATTTAAATAAAAACGACACTTACATATACCTAATAGGTTTGTTATGATTGGCTTAATACCAAAATTAGGAAGTGATTTCCATGGCGTTTGTTATTTTAGGGCTGCTCATGCTTCGCAATCTATCGCAATACGATATCAGAAACGTGCTCCAGCAAAAAATATCTCCCTTTATTAGCGCAAGTCTCGGGAGCATACAAGCAGCATTAAAGAAATTGGAGAATGATGGCCATGTAACCTTTCAAGAAGTCACCGAGAACGGCCGCAGAAAAAAGCTTTATACATTGAACGACTTAGGAAGAGAACATTTTATGGAATGGATGCTTTCTTCTATTACGCCAAGCCGTTTCGAGCAAGATGTAACAACTCGATTGTTTTTTTTAGGGTTTATGACACCAGCAGAGCGTCTGGCCATTATAAGAGCAGTCGTTACACAATTGGAAACCTCAGTTCAAGAATTCAGTGCTGCCTCTGTTGAGGCAAATCAGAAAGAAGTCCCTGAGAATGTCGCTTCAGTCGTAGCCTACCAACTTAAAACGTTAGATTTAGGACTCTATTATCACCAAAGCATGTTGACCTGGTTTAAAAAATTCGCAATGGAACTGGAGGCTGAGCTAGGTGGAGAGCATACTTAAGAGAAAAACAAGCCTGATAGGTCAAAAGGGTCAAATGACTTATTTTATGTTTGAAAATGAAGGAAAGGATACCCTTTTGATGCTTCATCCCGCATTTGCTGACCACACTATTTTCGAAAACCAGCTTGCTTATTTTAAAAATAACTATCAAATCATCGTAATCGATCTGCCTGGTCACGGCCATCGGAATAATCATATCGGAGTATCTAAAATGACCATAAAAGATATGCCTGAGGCGATAAGCCGAATTTTATCTGAAAACAACTTGGATGCCTGTCATGTGCTCGGTGTCTCCATGGGTTCGCTTGTCGCACAGGCGTTTGCAGATCGTTGTCCGCATCAGGTAAAGTCGGTCATTATCGTTGGAGGTTATTCCATTCATAAAGCGAATGAGCAGGTATTGAAGAGGCAAAAAACGGAAGGGTTAAAATGGATGCTGTATCTACTATTCTCTATGAAAAGGTTCAGAAATCATGTAACTTCCGTTTCCTGCTTCACTGCTGCTGGCCGAGAAGGCTTTGCCCGGGGAGCCCAGCATTTTAACAGAAGCTCCTTTACCGCAATGGCCGGAATGAACACATTCTTTATCCGTAAGGATACGCCAGTGTCTTATCCCCTTCTGATCATCGTGGGCGAACATGATCTTCCCATCATTAAAGAAGCAGCCGTTGAGCTGCAAAAGCGAGAAATAGAAGCTCGTTTGGTAATTTTGCAAGAGGCGGGGCACTGCGCAAATGCAGATGCCCCCAATACCTTCAACCGGCTGTTAGAGCGCTTTTTATTGAAGATCTAATTTAGGATCGAATTTGAAGGGAATAAATATCTGTTCGACGATCACGGAAGGTGAGTACATCCGTCGATTTGCGATGACGCTGCAAGATTTCCATATCCACCTCTGCCATTATGACCGTTTCAGTATTTTCACTGCATTCTCCTGCTATGCCATCTCGCGGGAACGAAAAGTCGGCAGGCGTGTATACACCTGACTGTGCATACTGAATATCCACGTTGTCCACATGCGTAAGATTGCCTACCGTTCCCGCAGTAACGGTAAACACCTGATTCTCAATCGCCCTAGCTTGCGCACAATATTTGATACGGAGAAAGGCTTGGCGATCCTCTGCGCAGAAAGGGACAAATATAATTTGAGCGCCCTCCTCTGCCACAATTCGCGAAACTTCCGGATATTCAATATCGCTGCTAAGCTGGATCGATATTTTACCGCAATCCGTATCGAATACTTCCAGCTTCGTGCCGCCATTTATCCCCCACCACTTGCGTTCATTCGGCGAAATATGAAGCTTATACTGCTGCTCGATGGTTCCGTCACGCCGAAATAGATGGCCAACGTTATAGATCCGGTTATTTTCTTCGATAAAATGGGAACCGCCAATAATATTTACATTATATTTTACCGCTAATTCGGAAAATAACTCGACATACTGCACAGTGAACGTGGTCAGCTTCCGAATGGCAAGACTCGGCGAGCGTTCCTCTAGGAAGGAAAGCAGCTGCATCGTCACATTTTCCGGGAACACGGCAAAGTCCGATTTATAATCCGCTGAGACGTCAACGTAATGCTCGCACTGCGTCGCGAATTCCTCGAAGGAATCGATTTTTTTCAACATATATTGAATGACGCAAATCCGAACAGGAAATGACAGCTTATAGTGTGTCTTGCTATTGCTCGGCTTATAGTCAATATTGTTCCATTCCAGCAAAGCGGCGAAGTTTTTCGAGTCATCATCATCGGGCAAATAATTCGTAATAATTCGCTTTAGCGTGAAGCCATTCATCATTTGAAAAGTGAGTACAGGATCGTAAATATTTTGCTGCAGCACTTCTTCCGCATATTCTCTAGGCGTCATTTTGTCGCTATAGTTGTGATACCCCGGAATACGTCCCCCGACGATAATTCCTCTAAGATTCAGCTTTTCTGCCAACCTCTTGCGGGCCTCATACAGCCGTCTGCCAATTTTCATTCGGCGATAGTCTGGATGGACCATGACTTCCATGCCGTACAAGCTTCCGCCATGCGGGTTGTGGTTGCGGATATAGCCCTTATCCGTAATTTCCGAATACGTATGCTGCTCTAAATAATCATCGAAATTAACGATTAAGCTTGAACAGGAGCCGATGATTTCGCCATCCAGCTCTACGCATATTTGCCCCTCGGGAAAAATACGTATATGACTTTCCAATTGTTCAATCTTCCAAGGAATCATATTCGGAAAACAAATATGCTGCAGCGCAATAATTTTCGCAAAATCTGCTGGTCCGATGTTACGGATAATTACTTTCTTTTCAAATTGTGAAATTTGATCCGATGTCATATACTCTCCCCATTCAAGCGGTAGTTTGAGTTCATCATACAAGGCGACTTTCATACAGGTATTAATGGATGGTCATCGGATTGTAAATTTTTAACCGAAAAGGTTGTCCATTTCCTTATGTTTCTTCACCTGCCTATATTCTTACTTGAATCTGGACCAGCTATTCATCTATGCAAGCCTAAAAAACGCAGGATAACGGATCTATCATCCGCATCCTGCGTTTTCTGTCAGCCTTTTACAGAACCAATCATAACGCCTTTCTCAAAATATTTTTGCAGGAAAGGATAGAGCACCAAAATCGGTAAAGTCGATACGATGATAACCCCGTATTTGATTTGGTCCGCATACTTTTGCGCGTAGCCCCCAGCGTTCCCGCCGGAGCCAGCTCCATTTTGAAAAACCTGGTTTGATAATAATATATCTCTTAGAATAATTTGCAGCGGCTGCAGCTTATTGTCCCGAATATAAATCAATCCCGTAAAGAAATCATTCCAATGGCCGACTAAATAATACAGTCCAACGACTGAAATTAAAGCCTTTGACAACGGGAGCGCTATTTTTATGAAAAATCCGAAATGAGAGCAGCCGTCGATTGCCGCCGCTTCATACAATTCGGACGGCAAAGATGACTCAAAAAACGTTCTTGCGATAATGAGATAAAACACATTCACGCAAAACGGCAGGATAAACATCAAAGCCGTATTGGTTAAGTGAAGGTCCTTCATCAGCAAGTAAGTCGGAATCAGGCCTCCATTAAAAAACATGGTGATAACAAATAACAGCATGATAATCCGTCTCGCCCGGAATTCACGTCTGGACAGCACGTAGGCTGCCGGTAAGGTGATCAACAAATTGACCAGCGTGCCTGCAAACGTATAAAAAACCGTATTGCGGTATCCGTTCCATATACGCTCGTCCTGAAAGATTTGATTGTATCCGAAAAAGCTGATATTTTTGGGCATGAACAGCACTTTTCCGGTCGAAACAAGAGTTGAGTCGCTGATCGAGGCGATGATAATAAAGTAAAGCGGATAAACAATAGCCAAAAAGATCAGCGCGCACATCACGAATAATACGATTCGAAATACAAGTTCACTACCGCTTACACGGTTACGGACCATAACCACTCCTCCTTCGACTGCCATTTAGAATAAACTCGTATTGGAAGCTTTTTTTGAAATGGCATTCATCGCAAACAAGAAAACAAAATTAATCAAGGTATTAAACAAACCGATCGCCGAAGCGTAGCTGAACTGATTGGATACGATACCGATCTTGTACACATAGGTAGCGATAACCTCCGAAACAGGCAGGTTTAATGAATTTTGCATCAAAAAGATTTTCTCAAAGCCTGTGCTTAGTATATTTCCCATGCTAAGAATGAACAGAATGACGATAGTCGGGATCAGAGCAGGGAAATCGATGTAACGAATCGTTTGCCATCTGCTGGCTCCATCCATTTTGGCCGAATCATACAGCTGCGGATCCACAGTCGAAAGCGCCGCAAGATAGATGATACTATTCCATCCGCAATGCTGCCAAATGTCAGAAATGATATTGACCGGAATAAAGGTAGAGGTTGAAGCAAGCAAATTGATATCCCCAAAACCGATGGACTTCATGAAATATCCGACTATGCCCGTTTCCGGCGACAACAGGACATTCAGCATACCCACCAGTACGATTATCGAAATAAAGTGAGGCAAATAAACCGTCGTCTGCATCAGCTGCTTCATTTTTTTCCTGCGAATTTGATTGAGTACTAACGCTAAAATGATCGGTGCGGGAAATCCGATTATGATCGCTGTAAAGCTGATAAAGAACGTATTGGTCAGGAGATCAACGAACAAAAAGCTCTCGATAAATTGCTTGAAATAAAATAACCCCCGCCATTCTCCTCCGGTAAGCCCTTTGCTGAAATCAAAGTCCCTAAATGCCAATTGAATGCCGTACATGGGAATATAGTTGAATACGAAAATAACGGCTATTGCCGGAAATATCATCAACCACAATTGAATATCTCGTTTGAAGGTGCTGAAGATCGACCAAGAGCGCATAAGAAATTCCCCCTTCTTTTTGAAAAAGAAGCTATACCCTGATTAAGAGCGGCATAGCTCCCTGCATCACGTCTTTTTTATTTCTTGCTCATATAATCATCATAGTATTTTTGCATAATCTCGATGTTTTGGTCTAAGCCTGCTTTTTTGCTTTGCTTCACATACTCGTCCCACTGCGCTTCAATTCCGCCCTTAGTTACCCATTTGGCAAAATTGGTATTAGCGAGGTTCATCACATTCGTATTGCTGAGACTCATCGTGTTATTGTCTGCCGTCGTATACTTAATGAACATGCCTGGGAAAACATCCTTCTCCGCATCGACTGCTAAAGCATCCTTCAAGGGCTCCGACTGAACGAGAACCTCCTGCATATCTTTGCCTAGCGTTAAGTTTAACGAGTCCGGAAGATACATCGGTCCATTATCTGCCCATGTAGAGGTCCATTTCCATGTGCCTGGATCCATTTTCGAATCCGCAGGCGGCAGCACGCTGTATGTACCGTCGCCATTATCCTTGATATTCGTTCCTAACGAACCGAATAAAACCTGCATGCTCACTTCTTGTTTATACAATTCATTGATAAATCTCATAGCTGCTTCTTTATTTTTTGTTTTTGCTGACATTACGATTTGATTCACGCCATAATTCAATGTCGAGAAATCATAGCTCCATGATAATTTGCCTGAAAAACCGGCCGATTCTTTAAGCGGAGACATTGATGTATATTGCGGCGCAAGCTGCTCGCCAAAGCGATCTGAAGCAACCCAGCCCCAAGTAAAGCCTACCTTCGCCGTATCTCCTTCACCGCGTGCAACAGACTGGAATTTCGTATAATCATGGGTAAATACCTCCGGGTTAATCAATCCGGCTTTATACAGCTTATTCAGGAAAACAACCATTTTTTGGTAACGTTCATCCGTTAAGAAGTTTTTTACTTTTCCGTCTTCGACGAAGTAGCCTTGTCCGCTTCCGTCAGTTAACGTAATGCCTAGGCCGCCAAGAAGAACTGCAGGGTTGAAGAAGCCGCCAATACCGCCCGGCCAGTCCATCGGAATCTCATCGTTCGGATTACCGTTGCCGTTTGCATCTTTCTCCTTGAACGCGACTAACACGTCATACAATTCGTCCCAGGTTGTCGGCATGCTTAGTCCTAAATTATCCAGCCATGTTTGGTTTATATATTGTCTAGTTGCGGACGCCGGCCAAAATCTTTGGTATTTAGGCAATCCATAGATTTTACCATCGGGCTGCGTCGCAATAATTTTCGTCTCCGGCTTATCATCAAACATTTGCTGTACATTCGGCGCTTCCGGCAGCAGCTCGGTTAGATCCTGGAACAGACCTTGGAACTGTGCAAAATCGGCGTCCGTAATGACATTAGGTCCGACAAACAAATCCGGCGTATCGCCGCTTGCCAGCATCGTGCCTTTCTTCTGAGCCCAGTCTGCAGTAATTTCCTGCCATTCAATATCCACGCCTGCGGCATCCTCTGCCTTTTGCAGCCATTCCATCTCTGCCAGCGGCTTCGTCAAGGGATGTTTCGAGATGATTGCGGTTAATTTCACCTTCGCACCGCCTGCGCTGCCTTTATCGGTACCTGTGTTTGGGGACTCCTGATTGCCGCCGTTATTGCTGCACCCTGCGATTAAGATGGTGCATAAACATGCTGTCAGAACAAGGCTTAACGTTTTTTTCATCTTGCATGGCCTCCCTTTTTCTTCTTTGATATCGCTTACATATTCGTTAAGAAAATAGATCGGTTAAACCGTTTAGACCGGCTGTCTCGGCTGCAGCTCTTGACAGCCTTAATGTTAGCAAGCGTTTTCAAAGCGAACAATACGGAAAATCATTGGATTTCGGTGACGATGATTAGGTAGTCATCCGCTCATAAACTTTAGCGCGCAGCAAGCGTAAACGGCTGTCGCCGTCCTTTGTGGCAAAGCAGTCGTTTCGCGGAGATATATAAGCACATTTATATGTGAAAACATATAAATTCTTATATATCAAAAAAGCCACGGCTGCGCCGGGGCTTTTTTACTTAATGATTGCTGCCGGAATATGTGCCCTGAAAGGCTTCGGCAATTTTATCCGACACGCTTTCGAAGGCTTCTTTGACGCTTTTTTTGCCTAACCACACTTGATCGAACGCCGGCTGCAAAATCGCTGATATATTTTCATTATTTTTTAAATAGTAGTCATATGAATTAACGCCATTTTCAAACGTCTGCCGCATTACGGCATCCTGATAGCCGCTCGGATGTCCGGGATTTACATCCGCCCAGCGCGCAATCAGCTCAGGCTTCGTGTAATAATCCTTAAGCAGCGGCATCCACAAGCCGCTGGCATGCAAATCGATGGAATTCTCGGAATCGAGCTGCCACTTATAGAACAGCCAGGCTTCCCTCGGGTACTTTGTTGTTGAGGCCATGACAAGCGGTTCCCCAAACTGAATCGTTTTACTTGTCTTCAGCTTAGGCAATACGCCAACACCGTAGTTGACACCGGCTGCGCCAAGATCAAGCTGAACCCATTGTCCATCGAGATTCATGGCTACCTTTCTGCTTTGCACGGCAAGTGCCGGCTGCGGCAGATTTTTCTCCTGAATCGGCGATGGCGCGACATGATGAACGTAGATAAGATCTGCAAGCTTTTGGACCGCGTCAATGACAGCTGGATCGTCCAGATTCATTTTACTGCCGTCAGGCGCGATCACGCTCGCATTATTGGAAGGCACCATTAAGTGCCACATCCAGGTGTTGAAGCGTACACCGAACTGGACAATGTGATTGGGATCGAAATCCGGGCTCAAAGCATTATTTCCGCTACCGTCGATGGTCAACTTTTTTGCTGCATCCAGGAATTGAGCCCACGTCCATGCATCCTCCGCTTTTGCAGGCGGCAGTGCTACACCCGCTTCGTTAAAGAGATCGGCATTATAATAGAGGGCGAACGACTCCTCAGCAACCTTGACACCTGCTATCTTTCCTTGCTCCCAGTACATAAGGGCGTTAGGAATGAGCGAAGCTTCATTGATTTGGGTATCGGTATCCAGAAATTCCTTCAAGTTATAGAGCTTCTCCTGCTCCGCCCATTGCAGCGCGGTATGCTTGTAGAGCATAAATACGTCAGGCGCTTTGTTGCTCGCATACATCGTCGTAAGCTTGGTTATATAATCGCCCGGCTCATACACGTATTCGACCGTAATCCATGGATATTTCTCCATAAATTTTTCAATCATTCTCACCTTGGCCTGCTTCTCGTTCGGAGAGCCCCAGGAAGCATAGGTCAAGACGACTTTTTCTTTATTTTTCATGGCTGCAGCTTCGCTTGCCGCATCTCGATTCACGGCACTGCCTGACTCGTGGCAGCCCGCAACAAGCAGCATGGCACATAAAATCAATAACGCCGTGATTCCACGCCTGTCTCCTCTCACCTGTTAGCTCCTTTCTCTCCTCGCTCATTGGACTTCAGTCTTGTCCTGCTGTCCGGGGTACATGCCCATCCGAAGTATAATCGTCGTTCCGCTGCCCTCGGCGGAGTAAATATCAAACCCATATTGGAGTCCGTATAAAAGCTTGATCCGCTTCTCCACGTTCGGCATGCCTGTCGAATGCGCCTTGCCCGATCTTATTCTATCAATCTGCTCCTTATCCATACCGCTCCCATTATCAACGATAGAAAATTGCACATGATTGCCGTCAGACCAGCCTTTAATAACGATTTCCCCTCCTTGCTCCTTCTCGGCAAATCCGTGAATAATCGCATTTTCTACAAAAGGCTGCAAAAACAGCTTAGGGACTTCCATGTCCAGCAGCTTCTCTTCTACTTCCATCTCGACATGGAACAGATTCTCAAACCGGCTCGACATAATATAGATGTATTTGTTCAACCAATCCAGATCCGTCCGCAGCGGCCAAGTTTCCTTCTTGTTCCTTGTCGAGGTCTGCAGCATATCCGCTAGATTGTGGATGATTAAGCTCATCTCCTGCTGATTGTTCTCCACCGCGATCCAGTAAAGGGTTGTGAGCGTATTGTAGAGAAAATGGGGATTAAGCTGGAGGTTGAGCGCCATAAGCTCTGCTTCCTTTTCCCTCAGCCGCGATGCGTAATTTTCTTCTATTAACGTCTGAATGCGGCCGTTCATATGATTGAAGGTTCGGATAAGATGTCCAAATTCATCACGGCCATGCTCCGGGATATGAATATGAAAGTTGCCGCGTTCCATCAGCTTCATCGCCTTCTTCATCCGGCTGATCGGCTTTGTAATGTAGACCGACATCACATAGGCGAGAAGGATAGAAACAAGCAGCATGACAACGAGAAATAGAGAAGAATACCTGCGCAGCGCGTTCAAATCCTGCAGCGCATCCTTCACGGGAATTTCGATATAAGAAATCCAGCCCGTGCTTTCCATACGGCTAAAGCTGATGACCATGCTCTTGCCGTTAATCTCCTTCTGAATGCTGCCATTCTTCTTCGCTATGGCTTCGCCAAGCCAGGAAGGCGCATCAAGACTTGCGACCCGTTCTGGATCAGAATCAATCACTACATTCCCGCTCTCGTCGACAATGCCGTACGACAAATGCTGAAACTCGCTTTGCCGCGCGTAATCCGCGAACAGTTTCCCGATATAATCGGTCGTTAAGTTGACCATTAATATTGGCTTTGGCATCGTCTGCGGCAGCGAATGGAAAATGCCTTTTTCATCAAGAAAGGTAAGATTCAATACTTTAACCGCTGATACCAGCTTGCTAAACTCAAAGGTGAGCTCGGACATATCCTTTTCGCCTAAGGTTTCAGCAAAACGATAAGTTGGAATCCACACCAAATCTCCTTTGCCGGAGATCGCTTGACGATACAGGGAGGATGCAAAAAAACCTTGCGGCATCACGAACATTCTCGCTGTGTTTCCAAAGTTATATTCAGGCGTCAAGATAAAGGAAGCATACATATCGGTGTCACCGCCGAAATATTTGAACAGGATTTGCGTAATTCGCCGATCCGCTTTCAATAAAGACTCATTATCGCTGGCATCTACCTCCGTAATGACACGGTACAATTCATTGTCGATCGGAAGCATTTCGCTTTTGTCACGGATATACTGGAGCTTCTCGTCGAGCAGCTGGTTATTGTTAATGACGACATTCCCAAGGCTTTCCCTTACGTTGGACAGCATATTCCGTGCACTGATCTGGTAATAAGCAAAACCAAGAATCAAAATAATAAAGCTAACCAGCACGAAATAAGAGACAAGCAGTTTGATCCGGAATTTTGCGTTGGCAGCCATGTCCGCCATTTTTCTCAGGATGCGCATCGGTTTGGCCTCGTTTAATCAGGATGAGAACATTCTTCGGAATTCTTCTGGTGAATATAAGAACATTTTTTTGAATACCTTGTTGAAATATTTAATATCTTTGTAGCCGACCTGCTTTGCGATTTCTACGATTTTCAGATCCGTTTGCAGCAGCAGGCTGCGTGCCTTCTGCATACGTGCTTTCACTAGGAAATCTGTAAACGAAAGGCCGAAATTATTTTTAAATAAAATACTAAAATAGGACGGATTGTAGAAATAACGCTGTGCGATCAGCTCCAGCCCCAAATCCTCGTGCAAATTCGCTTCCACGAACTCTCGGCATTTCTGCATAATCATCTCGCTGCGCGAGGATTTGTCTTTTTTCATTTGCTTGATCATATCCGCAAGCAGGCCTGCTGCCGTATGCTGCGTGTCTCGAAAGGATTTGGCTGCGATGATGTCTTGATCGATGCGATTAGCCAGAATGCGGTACTGATCATCGTCAATGACAAGCTCCACGCGTTTTAAGCATGTGAGCAGCAGCTGCGTTGCATTGCATTTCAGCCGGAAAGGCGATGGATAAGCGGCTGCCATTTGATCGAGCAGGGAAGCAAGCGATAATACAGCGAGCTCAAGCTGGCCTTCCGTCACAGCCTTCTCGAGCGCGTCGGTATCTTTGGTTGCAGCCAATGGGCTTCCGTCCTGGCTTAGCATCCTTTGAAGCTCATTGACAGAGAGCCACATGCCTTCCGGAAAATAATACAAATATTGCAAAGCAAGCTTTGCGCTTTCGCAGCACGCGCGGATCTCCGTTTCTATACATGCAAATTCCTTTCCGATTCCCGCGCTAATGGACCGATTGTATACGTTCTCTAGCTGGCTCAGCGCCCTCCTAAGCTGGTCCAGGCATTCCGCTCCCGAGATGCCTTGTTTCCAGACCGCAATCACATAAAGCCTGTCCTTCTCATGCTCGGGCGCCACGACCATCGTTTCTGCCAAAGGGGTATAAGCTTGTAATATCGCCCGTTTCAAGATGCTCCTCCACTCGAGCTCATCCGCCGTGCGGTCGTCAGGCTTGGTTTCCAGGATCAGCACTGTGCCGTGACCGTTGCTTGTAAAATGCCGCATTACCTCGTTCCGTTCTGCGGCTTGCAATTCCTCCGTCATCCACTTATACAGCAGATGCTCCATATATACAGGCTTCGTATGAGCCAATTGATCATTAAGACTCTTCGTCTCTAATTGTAGCGTGCTTTCCTTTTCTAGCTGCCGCTCCAAATCGGAAATGATAGGTTCCAAATGCTCGGTAATAACAGGCTTAACCAAATAGTCCTTCGCTCCGAGCCGAAGCGCCTGCTGCGCATAACCAAATTCATGGAATACGCTTACAAAAACAACCTTGGGCACGTTATGTCCCTTTTGGTTTAACGCCATTAGAAACTCGATGCCATTCACAATCGGCATTTGAATATCCGTAAATATAATGTCCAGTGAACGGTTTTCCGCAAGCTCAAGCGCTTCCTTGCCGTTTTTCGCCTCATGTACCTTATAGTCCGGCCTCAGGGAGCGTACCATAGCAGCCAAACCGCGCCGCTGCTTGGGTTCATCGTCGACAACCAAGATTTCCATTTTAGTTGATATCATCATCACATCCCCTTAGAGGTATTGCGAAACAATCATCTCTTCTTATTGTAGCGTTTAGACCTTTCATTGGGAATGAACGCACGGGAGAAAATAGTTGGATAAGGGGAATCCTTTTGGTTTTTTCATCGCAAATAGCCTGCCTCATGCGAGAGGCAGGCTCAAATAAAAAACAAGGTTGACTCACACTCTCCTACTTCGTGTTCATTATTTTCGCCCGATATTGCCCAGGCGTTATTCCCGTCCATTTTTTGAAGGCACTTTGAAAGGCACTCGGCTCTGAAAAATGCAGAACATAGGCAATCTCACCCACCGAATACTCCCACTTCTTCAAATATCCCATTGCCATTTCCTTACGAACGCGGATGGATAAATCATTATATGTCGTATTTTCTTCTTTCAATCTATTTTGCAGCGTTCTCGTGCTCGTTCCGAAAAATGCAGCCGTTTGCTGCAGCGTCGGAAAAAAAGAAGGCATGCTTTTTCTCATCCATTGGACAATTTGCTCTGAAAACAAGCTTGCCTGAGTCAGTTCGTCTTTTGTTTCCTGCGCAATGGCTTCAAATACGCTTAAGAGCCTTGCATCGGAATACATGACCGAATAATCCAGTACTTCCTTTCCCATGCGCAAAACCGTTTCATCCCCGCCAAACCGGGGCGTTTTTCCAAACGTGGTCAAATAGGGAGCTAAATCAGCCGGCGCAGCATGCTCAAACTGTATATCTGTTAAGGGGATCCGCCGGTTGCTGAGCCTGCCGATTAAACGATACAACGAGCTCGCCATATCTTCCACGCAATGCCTGGACATCCGCCCGGGAGACTGTAAGAACAAGCGGATAAGAACATCGTTTCCTTGCACTTCCCAATCCAAATTGAATCCGCTGCAAAGAATGACGTTATATCTTTGGTATGCCGCTAATGCTTCGCCAATCGTAAGTGAATGCATCATAACGTAACCGAGAATGCCCAAATCGACGAACTCCGTTATTTGCCCTTGATAGAGGCCGAAATAATCATCCTGCGTGTATTCCGCGGCTGCAATCATTAACCGCTCCAATTCCTCGCCTGCAATACGGGCTTCCACATCCTGCATCATACTAGCGTCAAATGAAGCATAACGGCAATATTGCTCCGTATCATATCCTTTTTGAACGATGGATTTCATAATCGGATAAACCATCGAGATCGCGACCCCGTCGCTTTTCAAGCTTTATTCCTCCTTTGCGTGAATTAGCAGCATTTCTGCGTCGTTGATCATTCATTTATCGCTCATTTCATACTAAGCTAATTGTAGTCCTGCACCACTATCATATATCGAAAACAAGCATGATGGACAGCGTTCATCAGAATAAGCCCGTTTTAATTTGAGGAGGAACAATGATATGAAATCAAAAATAGTCGTTATTAACGGACATCCCGATTCCCAAAGCTTCTGCACAGCCTTGTCTGAGGCTTATGCGGAAGGGGCTTCCGCTTCCGTCAATAGAGTCGAAATTCGCACGATTGATCTAAGCAAACTCGATTTTGAGCTGAACCTAAAGTACGGATACCGTCAAAGAACCGAGCTCGAGAAAGATCTGATCGAAGCCCAAAAGCTAATCAGCTGGGCCGATCATCTTGTATTCGTCTATCCCACGTGGTGGGGCGCGATGCCAGCTATTCTAAAGGGCTTTATTGACCGTGTCTTTTTGCCCGGTTTCGCCTTCAAATACCGTGAAAATTCCAGCCTGTGGGATAAGCTGTTAAAAGGAAAATCCGCGCATCTCATTGTCACAATGGATACTCCGTCCTGGTATAACCGATGGATTTACAGACGTGCCGGCCACAATGTAATGAAACGCAACATTTTACAGTTTTGCGGGATCACTCCTGTACGCGTAACTGAGATCGGCCCGGTTAAGCCTTCATCACCGGAGCTACGCGCCAAATGGCTGAATAAAGTGAAGGCACTCGGTTCAAAGCTGGCCTAATACGCGCCCTTTACCGTATATTCTTTGAATCGTCCAATTGCCAAAAAAGGATTTTTCTTATAAAATGACCGTAGTCATAAATGACTTCGGTCATTTTTTTCGGAAGGAGTAACGTATGCTAAGAGAAAATCGCAAGAAGAAAACCAAGGAAGAAATTATCCGCAATGCAATTGGATTGTTTAAGGTAAAAGGCTATGAAAATGTGACGGTCGAGGAAATTGCAATGAAAAGCGGGATTGCAAAAGGAACGTTTTTTAACTATTTTCAAAAAAAGGAGCATGTTCTGCTCTATTTGGCTGATACATACATGCAGCTTTTGAGCCAGATTATTGATAGACATCAGGAAGGCCCGGTGAAAGAACGGCTGCTTCGTATACTTTGCGATCTGTTAAATATTTATTTACAGCATGCTGACTTGCTGCGCCTAACTTTAATAGAAACGATAAGATCCGCCGTCGAATCCAAGGATGCAGCAACGAACATATCGCTTTTTCAAGAATCGCTCCGCATAATGATCGAGGAAGCAATAATCAGCGGTAATCTTAAATGCCGCTGGGATTCGAACACTTGCGCAGCCGTGCTGGTCGGATTGTTTTTTAATACGCTCATTAGCTTCTCATCCAGATTAAATGCAGAAGAAATGCTTGGCGTGCTGCGGCAGCAGATTGATGTGGTATGGGAGGGCATCGAGAATGGTTAGGTTAAAAAAAATATTGAAAAATAAATTCGTAATTTTTGTTACCCTGCTTATTGTTTTCATTTATGCGAATAATACTTCACTGTTTTCAAAACAGCGCAATGATGCCCCGCTTCTACTCGCACATCGCGGTCTAGCACAGACCTTTACGATGGAAGGCATCAAAAATGATACGTGTACAGCTGAACGAATCTACGAACCGGAGCATCCTTACCTGGAAAATACGATTCCATCAATGGAAGCAGCATTTCAAGCAGGAGCGGACATCGTTGAATTCGATATCAAACCAACAAAGGACGGACAATTCGCTGTCTTTCACGATTGGACGCTAGATTGCCGGACAAATGCGACGGGATCTACCATCGAATACACGATGGCTGAGCTTAAGAAAATCGATATCGGCTATGGTTATACAGCCGACAATGGAGAAACCTACCCATTTCGCGGGCTTGGGATTGGATTAATGCCATCTATTAGAGAAGTTCTTGAATATTTTCCGGAAGAAACTTTTTTAATTCATATTAAAAGCAATGACCCGAAGGAAGGCGATCTGCTGGCCGAATATCTTGCCACATTGCCAAAGGAGCGTTTAAAGCAACTAAACGTTTATGGCGGAGATGAACCTATTGCCGCATTAAGAGTTCATCTGCCTGATATCCGCGCCATGTCTAAATCGATGATGAAAAGCTGCTTGCTTCCTTACATTGGAGCCGGCTGGACGGGTTATATGCCATCAGCGTGCAAAAATACGGAACTGCACATCCCTGAGAAAATAGCGCCTTGGTTATGGGGATGGCCGGACCGTTTCTTGAACCGAATGGAAAATGCAGGTACCCCCGTCATTGTCGTGGGCGGTGACGGCAGCGATTTTTCAAGCGGATTTGATACTCCTGAGGATATCAAACGTCTGCCAGACGGCTATTCCGGCGGCATTTGGACGAATCGTATTGACTTGATCGCTCCACTATTTCACAGCGATGGAGTTAAACAGTGAGGCAGGTTATACCTGCCTCACTCTCCTGAACTGATTTTCCAATTGCTTCTTATATAAGGGGCCATTTCTCACAGAACTCATTCTGTTTAGGATGAAGCATGCTTCTTACTTATTAAAAACGATTGGCATTTGACCTACATATGAATTTTGCATAGCCACCAAATACATAAACTTACCAATATTTTCTCGTGATACCGCCATTTTGGCTGTTGTGTCGCCAAGAGAAACATCATACGTATCATTCTTATGCTTAACGTTCGGATTAATAATCCGGACAACGGTCCAATTCAATTCCGAATTTTTTATCAGCTGTTCTATTTTTTTCATCTCTCGATAAGCATTCGGAAAAAGTATTTTTGCCATGATTCCCGGGACGACGGTCGTGAAATTTTTACGGTCATCCTTTGATTGTACCGTCGGTGTCGCTAGTGTGATAAACCTATTAATTCGCATTTTTTCCATAGCCCTGATGATGGTCTGATGACCGTCAGCTATCGGAGTGCCTTTTAACTTTCGAGATGTATCAAGAGCGGGTCCGAGAGTGCTGATAACGACATCCGCGTTTGCAATGTTTTTTCCACTAGAGCTTGATCAGTCAGTTCACCTACGACAATTCTCAAGTTTTCACTTGTAAGTTTCAAGCTTCCTGCTCTGCGAACGTAAGCGGTGACGAAATCGCCTTTCTCAAGCGCCTCTTTCATTACGAGCTGGCCAACCGCGCCGCTGGCACCAAAAATTGTTATATTCATAATCGATAGCCCAGCCCTTCGTTCACTCAGATAGTTATTTGTGGATGCTGTTTTGTTTTTTTCTGATTTCTCTTCGCACTACAGGCGCAACCTCTGTTGCCAAGAGCTCGATGGCAGCAGCAACCTTAGACAACGACTGCCCTCCCATGTCAAATTGGCCCATGAAGCGGCTGTGCCCAAACAGCTCATGCTGATATAAAATTTTTTCAATGAGCTGTTGTGGACTGCCTATCGCCAGCACGTCATTTGGAACTGTCATCCGTTCCAACTCCGAACGAGATATATTGAACCGTTGTCCGCGTTCTTTCAGAAAGTAGGAAAAGTATTGGTTATAATGGGGATGGAAATCATCAATGGCTTGCTGAGACGTCTTAGCTATATAGGAATGGCCGGTCACAGAAACTCTCAGCTTCGATAGATCATGCCCGGCAGCTCGTCCGGCAGCCCGATAAATATCGACCAGCGGTTTAACTCTTGCTGGATCTCCTCCAAGGATGCCAAGTGCCATATTAAGTCCTAATTTGCCGGCTCTGGCTGCACTCTCGGGAGTCCCCCCTACGCCAATCCAAATCGGAAGAGATTTTTGAAAAGGACGTGGCGAAATTTCTGCTTCATTTAGTTCTGACCGGAATTTCCCGTTCCAGGTCATTCGATCGGATTGATTCAGTTTCAATAACAAATCGAGCTTATTCTCAAATAACTCATCATAATTTCTCAAGTCAGCCCCGAACAGCTCAAACGATTCCAAGAAAGCGCCTCGTCCCGCAATAAGCTCCGCACGTCCTCCAGAAATGAGATCCAGCGTTGCAAAATCTTCATATACCCGCACCGGATCAGCCGTACTGATTACCGATAATGAGCTTGTAAGACGAATCTTTTTTGTGGCCTCGGCAATTGCTGACAAAATTAGTGCATAAGAAGAAGTTACAAAGTCCAGGCGATGATGTTCGCCTATTCCGAATAAATCCAAGCCTGCTTCGTCAGCAAGAACAGCAGCGGCTTTTATCTCTTCTATTCGTTTGAATGCACTTATGGTTTGCCCCGATGAATGAGGAATGATTTCTCCCAAAGAATAAATTCCGAATTCAAATTCTGTATTTTCGTATGGTATGGTGTCCATAAGAATGCCCCTTTCTCAGATGGAATATCCAAGTAATATCCAAGTATTAATAGGCTCTATCTATTAGTTAAATCCCGGAAATTCAGATAATTTGGATAAATGGATAAAAAACACGGCAAAAGATAAAACACCGAGCAGCACAATCATAAACGTATCCTTAAATGAATCCTTGACACGAACATGGGTCATGATTCCGCCGATAGATGTAACACCGAGCAAAAGCGCTCCGGCAGCTGCCCAGCTCAGTTCCCAAAATCCGATAACCATTGCAGCTGCTCCGACAAATTCAACAATACCAGTTACAACACGGAACCATTGCGGTAAACGCCATTTATTGAATTTTAGCTCCCGAAATTTTACCGATCCCGGCCATCAGAAACATAAGTGCCAATATACTTTGTAATACGATTGAAAGAATATTCATTTTAAAATCTCCTTTTTCGTTTTTTATATGCAACTTTCTGAAGCACATTTAAAATAAAAAAAAACAAAATAAATGCAACGAACAGTCATATCGCCATACCCTCTCCCCTTTTAAGACGACATTCGACTTCCTATGATACACTTCATTAAATGTGCCTCGGATAAGCACATTTAAATCCAAAAATAAAAGCGCAGCATAACTGCAACTTCATTAAGCACATTATAATCGGTTTCTAACCTTCTGCCTAGACTCTTTTCAAAAAAATTAATTCACGAAAAAATCCACGCGATCCATTACGCATGCAATGGTATATTTACGGAGGTAATCAATCGTTTGCTGTTCCGCTTCATAGAGAATTTTTTCCAGCTCCACATCCAATTGTTCGCCGGCCTCTCCGCAGTCCACGTCGAATTCTTGCTCTCCCGCTCCCGAGGCGACTGCTGCGTAAATATCGCCTAAGGTGATCTGATCTGCAGATTTCCGTAAAATATATCCACCATCGCGGCCGCCCTTAGACTCAACGATCCCTTCGGCCGCTAAGGCCTGCATGACTCTCCGCATGAAGGTAGCGTGCGAATTCACTTGGCTGGCTATCATGCTGCTCGATAATATACTTCCGCTTTTAGCTAACCACACAACGGAATGCACGGCAATTTTGAAACGAGGGGGCCCTATGTTAACTCCACGATTTGCGGTACTCATATATGAACACTCCTCTCCTCATTGAAATTCCGATCGAATTCTTGTTCGAAACGAAACTTATTTTTAAGCCTCTACATTTAGCAAATTATAAAGCAATCCTATTTATTGTTCAACTTATTCGCCTAGGAGAAAAGGTTAAAACTATTCGGACTTAACATAAATTAATTCAAACTAGATTGAAAACTCTCCGGACAAATATACAAATAACAAAAAGATGGGTCAACCAATTGAATTGGCTAACCCATCTTCCATCAGAACGTCTTCGAAGATGATAGAAAATATGATTACAAGGTCGATATGTCAATAACGAAACGATAACGAACATCACTGCGAAGCACACGCTCATACGCTTCGTCGACTTGGTCTGCGCGGATCACTTCAATCATAGGGGCAATGCCGTGTTCAGCTGCAAAATCGAGCATTTCCTGGGTTTCACGAATTCCACCAACGAGTGAACCTGCAATGCTGCGACGACCCATAATTAATGAAAATACATGATACTTATCTGGTTCAGCTGGTGCGCCAACATTTACAAGTGTCCCATCAATGCGAAGCAGTGATAAATACGCATCAACATCCAGATTTGCAGACACTGTGTTTAAGATCAGATCAAAACGACCTGCTAATTCTTTAAATGTAGAAGGATCACTTGTCGCATAATAATGATCTGCGCCAAATTCCAATGCTTCCTCTTTCTTATAATTAGAGCGACTCAATACTGTTACTTCAGCACCCATAGCATGAGCAAATTGGATCGCTACGTGGCCAAGCCCCCCCATTCCCACAATGGCCACCTTCTTACCTGGGCCAGCGTTCCAGTGTTTCAAGGGAGAGAATGTGGTAATTCCTGCACATAATAGTGGGCTTGCCATATCCATATCCAGACCGTCTGGGATACGGACAACGAACCCTTCTGTTACAACGATTTTTTGGCTATATCCACCGTATGTTGGATTACCATCGTAGTCTAGACCGTTATATGTGTTGATAACACCTCTCGTACAATACTGCTCCTCACCGCTGAGGCAATATTCGCATTCTCCGCAGGAGTCAACAAAGCAGCCAACGCCAACGCGATCACCAACGACATATTTGGTCACTTCTGTTCCTACTGCTTCTACGACTCCGGCAATTTCATGACCAGGAACCATTGGGAAGATTCCACCACCCCATTCACCGAATGCACTGTGAATATCAGAGTGGCAAATGCCACTAAACTTTATATCTATTAAGATATCGTGTGGCCGTAATTCTCTCCGCTCAATCGTGGTTTTTTCAAATGGTGCTTTTGCACTTGGGACACTTAGAACACGTGTCGTGGTCATGTTTTTATGATTATTGCACATAAAAGATAACACAATCCTTTCACAACTTATTTTTTAATGTATTTAAAAGCTACAAAAACAGCTTAATCCTTAATGTTGACTTTAAGGCAAGGTTTTTTTCGAAAATTATTACTAAGGAAAGAGCGAGCCGCATTTCTTTTTACAATTCTTCACAACAAAAAATCTTATAAAAGTAAGTTCTTAATTAAGCTTTTCTTTGTGGTACTTCTTTTCTAATTCATCGTAGAATTCTATTTTTGATTCAATTTTTATAAAAGCGTTATCCAAGTCTCTTTGTTTCTCCATCATTTTCTCTTTATGTTTTTCAAATATCTGTTTGCGTTGCGAGGCCGTGCTGTCTCCTTCTTTTGTCAATTCCACGATCGCACGTAACTCTGAAAGAGGTATATCAGTTTTCCGTAAACAAACAATAAGCTCTAACCATAATAAATCTGCTTCGTTAAAAATACGATTTCCATTTCCATCTCTTTTTATAAAAGGTAGAAGACCCTCTTGTTCATAATATCGGAGTGTATGTGTAGGCAAACCTATCTTTTCTGCTGCTTCTTTTATATGAATTTCCATTGTATCCTCCATAAATCTATTTATTATTTTGTTCTTATTCTTATTACGATTACTGTGATCAAATCCGAAGGGCTTATTATAGACCTTAAAGTGCACTTTAATGCAACATCGGATTTTCATCTTCTAAACATTCATTGCTACATTACTATTTGTACCATCCATGCCTGTTAAGGAAAGACTTTCTTACGGATCACAATTAAGCGTATTAAAAAATTCAATAACTTGGCTTTCCATTGCCGCTGTTATATTTATAAATTCAGCAATATTTGGGGTTTAAAGCTACCTTGCTGAGTATCTTGAAACCATAACTAATATTTCTGGGAAAACGATTAGTTTAATGTTAGTAGTATACGGTGGGGCAAATGTTATTGGAAACATTGTGGCAGGGAATTTACTTACTAAAAATTCCATCAAAACTGTAGCGACTTTTCCTTTCACATTAGGAGCAGTTTACATCGTATTATTCTCATTTGGACATTCACTGTACCTATGGCTATCATTACTTTGGTTTGGGGAATATTAGCTGGTATTGGAGGTAATATCACTCAATAATGGATCACGTCCGCAGCTCAGCAATAAGTCGCATCCCCTTGAATTATATGGTGCGACTTTTTGCCGTATTTTCTTTTATTTTAAGTAAAAATATGATACAATCGACCTAGTTCTTTATAACGAACTAATCTGTATTTAATAGAGAATATACTAGGGCGAGGTGCTTGTTTGGAAATTTCAAAGAATGACACAAAGATTCTCAAAGGCATGGCGATTTTATTTATGGTACTGCTTCATTTATTTGCAACCAAGGATGCGAGAGGGCTTTTTTACACAACCCCATTAATCAATGGTGTTTCTTGGTCTTACTACATCGCATTGTTAGGAGATGCGTGTAGACCAATTTATATGTTTGTTACTGGATATGCATTTTTTGTAACGTTCTCAAAATCAACTGAATCAATATTCGGCAAAAACCTCAAACGCATTTTAAAACTGTACGTTAATTATTGGACGGTTTTCTTGATCTTTATACCTATGGGATTTTTGATCGGTAAGGATCAATTTTTTAAATTTGATATTTCAAACTTAGTTCTCGATTTCTTGGGTTTAAAGAACACCTACAATGGAGCATGGTGGTTTGTGCAAGTCTACATAATTTTCGTGATAGTTTCACCTATTCTAGTGAAAATTGTTCAAAAGTATAATTATCTACTAATAATAGCGTTGACAGGTGTAATATACTTTTTGAGCCATGTGCAAAGATATAAAGGGATAATAGACTTTGGAGACCATCCTGTAGCTCTATATCTAGTTAATTTGACAGTCCTATCAGGATCAACATTAATTTCATTTATGATAGGTGCAATATTTGCGAAAGAGAAGTTTTACACGAAAATCCATAACAAGTTTCATATGATCAGATTTAAGAATACGATATGCTGTGTTGGTATCATGTCTTTAATTGTATTTCATGGAATTATTGAGTCATCAATCATTGCACCGATAAATGCAGTAATTTTTATATGCCTATTTCTGTTGATGAATAAGGGTAGTAGAGTGACAAAGGTTTTGAATTTTGTGAGCAACCATTCTACAAATATATGGTTGACGCATATGTTCTTCTACTTGACAATCTTCCCGTCACTAACATTCGCTCCAAAGCATCCAATACTGATCTTTATCTGGCTGATTGCTCTTTGCATCGGAACCTCATATGTAATTAAATTAATCACTAATCCAATTTACAAAATGATTGATCGTAAGAGTGTAAGATTGAGTAGGCAACATAATGCACAAATACCAGCTTAAATAATATATAAATAGAGTGAAAGTCGCATCGTCATGGTGCGACTTTTTGCTGTTTAAAAACATCAAATTGTGTGCAAAATGAATTGTTATAAGATCGAACTCTCTTTATAGATATATGAAGAGTTGCTATGCGAACGTATTTAATGTACTCATTCAAAATGCTGATAAGTTTCAAAGTGGTGAATGGAAGGTTGCTTATGGATATGTAAAAATCCTTCCAGACCATTTGCTAATGGCAAGGCATTGTTTTATTGTTAGTCAGGACAGAGAAGCAATTGATCCTACATTCTTTGCATATGAACACGGAGACGACAATTGGTACAGCTGTAGGTGGATTATTTATATCCGCAATCGGTACACAATACATCGTAGTAGGGGGATTAGTTTCGTTGATATTAAGTGCGGTGTGTATTTTGCTAAGAAACAACATATTTAGTCCTAGAAAAGAACTTTCTATATAAGGACAAGAAACAGCCGCTTCGATCCCTTGTATCGCAGCGGCTTCTTTACGTTTATATTCAATCTTCAAATGATTTCTGCTTTTTCTTAATCGGTATCCATATTTCACTTTTAAACGTTGGTGATGTGATATCCTTCGATTCGTTCCACAATATTTCAGGGCCATCTATCTGCTCATAATTAGAGGAGGGAAACCACTCGGAATAGATGCGTCCCCAAACCTCTTGCAGCGTACCCGGAAAGTGTCCGATGGCTTCAAATACAGCCCAAGTCAATGTCGGCACTTCAAGCTGCGTCAGGTCATCCGGACATTCCTTCGTCGTTGCCACCCCAATATAATGATCAAGCTCGCCTTTCTCTTCCATTCGTTCCTCCGAGAAGTTCGTCGATGCGCTGATTAATCCAATGGGCTCAACATTTGAAAGACTCTTAAGCATACGGATCGCTTCATCATCTAAGCTTGCCCACATCGATGCGATTTCCGGATTGACCCCATGGAAAACAATCCGCACTCTTTTCTTGATACCTAAAATGCGAAATGCTTCTTTATTCTCAATTCGAAAGTTCATTTCATTTCCTCCCTTAATGATTAATTGAAAGGTCATTTTAGGATACGCTTTTAGAGATTGACCATTATTTCTAGCCTCTGATGGCGTTATGCCATGCAAATGCTGGAAAGCTCTTGTAAAAGAATCGGGCGAATGATACCCGTATTTGATCGCTATATCAATAATTTTGACCTCTTTGTTTTGAAGGTCAAAAGCCGCAAGCGTCAACCGTCTGCGCCTAATATATTCCGAAAGTGAAACGCCTGAAAGAAATGAAAACATTTTTTTAAAATGATACTCGGAGCAAAGCGCGATTTTCGCTATTTCATTCCAATCCATCTCATCCGCTAGATTCTCTTCAATGTAGTTTAACGCACGATTCATAGACTCAAGCATGATCAATGCGCACCTCCCTTCACGACTAGAGTAACATGACAGACTTCGATCTATCCGACTTTTCATGTTCCACTTTGGACGCATTTACAAAGCAGCTCTTTAATCAAAAAACGCGACTTGAATCAAATCCTTCGCTTTCTTTAGATTCCGGGCATCTAATTGCTGAAGCTTCGCTACGATCTCGTTTATCGCTAGTGCCTCCTCGGATATTCGCTCAGAAACCGTTGGAACGCCTGAATTCATATCAGCCTTTGCCGTCTCGGTTTCGAAGGATTCCTCTTGAACCCATGATGCTTCTGACGTATCTTTCAAGCACTGAACAAGAAACTGCATCTGTTCAACATCATATCGCCGTAGGAAGTTCCGTACATTATGCTCGATATGATGATGCAGCTGCTTATGCAATTTAAAAATCTGATGGCCCTGCGGTGTCAATTGAAACAACACCTCTTTTTTATTGCCTTGAAGATATTCGGTTTGCACCATTTTTTGTGCTACGAGCTTACGCGTGATTTTTGAAACGCTGCCCCTTGGAATGCCGAATTGTTTAGAAATCGTAATCCCGTTTACCGGCTCTAGCTCGCCAATCGCATCTATGACATGAAGCATGATGACGGTGGATTCCTTAAGGAATTTCACGAGATTAGAATCCTTCGCTTTTGCTATCATCCAGCGTCTCTCGTCGTCTTCACCTTCGGATTGAAATCTTTTTTGTACATTTGCGACCTGATACATCATTTCATTCATTAACAGTTGTTTCTCCATGCTATCTGACACGTTAATCTGCGGTTCCAAGGAATGGGTCAATGCTAATTCCCCCTTTATGCAATTGATTTCAGTATAACAACTAAACGGGCCAAAATAAATATTCTCAGAAACAATATTGACAACAAGGAAACAAAATTATAGCATTGTTTCATGGAATAAATATTGATTCTTAGAATCAAAATAAGGAGAAGTGAATACCTATGAACTGTGTTATTGTCTTTGATCATCCTTATGGGGCTGCTGCATCCGAAAATATCCCTCACAGGAGAAGCTACTCCGCAGCGCTTTTAGCCGCCGTCATACGAGGCCTGGCTGCGAATGGCCACACGATTGATCTCATCGATTTGCACGCGGATGGATTCAACCCCGTTACATCAGCTTCCGATCTCTCTTCATGGAGGCAGAAGCAGACGAATGATCCTCTCGCAGCCAACTATCAGCAGAGGCTCATTTCGGCGGATTACATTATTTTTATTTTTCCGATATGGTGGGAGTCGATGCCCGCACTCACGAAAGGCTTTATAGATAAGGTGTTTGTTAAAGGAATTTTATTTGATGAGCCCAAGCCTGGGCGTCCATTTGTCAGCTTGCTTCCAAAAATAAAAGGAGTTTCTTTATTGACCGTCATGAGTACGCCTAATTTCGTATATAAGTGGATATTCGGTAATCCGATTACAAAAATTTTGTTTCGCGGTACTTTTCGTAAAATGGGAATACACAATCTCAAGTGGCATAACTACACTGGAATGGAAGACCGCAGTTTGGAGAAACGCCAGCAATATTTAATAAAGACGGAGCGTATGTTTTCGAATCTAAAGTCCAAGTGATAGAACTGTAACCGAACAATTAACAGCCCTGCACCCTCCACTTCGTTCATTCTCATTGTTTCATCCTTCCGGGTTCATTTGTAGATTTGCCGTTGCTCAATTACTGTATACATAATATACTGTATACGTAATATACTATTTATGTCATCCGCAATTATTGCGAATAGCAAAAGGAGAGTTGATATGAGTAACTTGGCCATTGAAGTGACAGGCTTGCGCAAAAAATTCGGAAATCAAGTCGTACTTGACGGTGTTGATCTTGCGGTTCCTGCCGGCACGATTTATGCTCTGCTAGGACCCAATGGTGCCGGTAAAACAACGCTAATTAACATTCTAACTACACTAGTGAAGGCCGATGAAGGTACCGCGAAAGTGTTCGGTTACGATGTTGCTGCCGACAAGCATGAAGTCAAGCGGTCCATCAGTCTCACCGGCCAATTCGCAGCTGTCGATGAAATGCTCACCGGTGAGGAAAATCTACGGATGATATGCAGGCTCTCCGGGCTTACTTCAGCGGAAGCCCGTGTTCGGACCGCTGAGCTGCTCCGCCACTTTGATCTGACTCCAGCTGCAAATAAGCGTGTAAAAACCTATTCGGGCGGTATGCGACGCCGTTTAGATCTCGCTATCAGCTTGGTAATTGATCGTCCAGTGCTATTCCTGGATGAACCAACAACAGGTCTAGATACAACTAGCCGTCGCGCGTTGTGGGAAATCATTCTGAAGTTGAAAGAACGCGGAATTACCATTTTTCTTACGACGCAATACTTGGAAGAAGCCGATCAGCTAGCTGATATGGTATCTGTTATCGCCGCAGGTCATGTCGTCGCGACCGGTACACCGCAGGAATTGAAATCGCGCATTGGCGGGGAAGTGCTGGAGCTGCGTGACGAGAAGGACGAAGTCATCCGAGTCATATCTACTACAGGCAGCATTCACGATATCAGGCAAACACTTAATGCGTTAGCTCAATCGGTTCCTGATCAAACGCGCATATACCTCCGCAAAACAAGTATGGATGACGTGTTTCTGGCATTAACAACCGAGCGAGTGGAGGGAACATTGTCATGATAACCCCGCAATCTTCAAGTAAGCCCGCATCCTTCGTCACGACCAATGCGGTTTTCATCGGTCGAAGCCTTCGTCTCAGCTTGCGCAATACTGAAGCCTTAATCATGGCCATTATGCTTCCTATCATGCTGATGTTATTGTTTACCTATGTTTTTGGAGGCGCAATCGATCCTGTCGGCAACTATGTAAATTACGTGGTCCCGGGAATCATTCTTTTATGTGCAGGATTCGGTTCATCTTTTACCGCCGTGAATGTGGCAGAAGACATGACGAACGGCATCATTGACCGTTTCCGGACCATGCCGATCCACAGCATGAGCGTCATCACCGGGCATGTTATCGCAAGCGTTGCCCGCAACCTCCTAGCAACCGGATTAGTTATTGGCGTAGCTTATCTCGTTGGATTTCGACCATCCGCAAACGTATGGGAATGGATTGCAGCATTAGGTGTAATCACCCTATTTATCCTTGCCTTCACTTGGCTATTCGCAACGATCGGCCTAGCCAGCGGCAATCCCTCTGCAGCGAGCGGATATGGATTCATCTTGCTTTTTCTCCCCTACATCTCCAGCGCCTTCGTCCCGACAGACACTATGCCGGTCTGGTTGCGAGGCGTTGCGAACAATCAGCCTATCACTCCGGTCATCGAAACGATTCGTGGACTGCTCACAGGGGCCCCGATTCTGGATAGCGCATGGTTAGCGGCATGCTGGTGTATCGCCATCCTCCTTGCTTCCCTCGTATGGTGCGTTCTGATATTCCGTAAGAAAGCCGCTCGCAGATAAAACATGATGAGGAATCGCATAAATCAACAAAAGAAAGAACAGCGGCTCTAACGAACCGCTGTTCTTTCTTTTGTTGTATAAGGCTTCCAACCCTATTCGATCATAATAACTTCTTGTGCTCGAGGTAATGCGCGATGCCGTCAAGAATGCGTTCCAAACCGAAATCGAAGTCGTCACCTACCGTATTAGCGCTATCATTCTCTCCGGTATACGCACCAGAGAGGACGATCGGGGCCAGATCCGGAAAACGTTCCGGCTTGACTAATTGCTTTAGTGCAGCCGTATATTCAAATCCGCTTACGGCTTCAGGACTGGATCCCGCCTGAACGGCGCGTTCCAAATCCCGTTGTATCATACCGGATGATCTTGCATAACTGCTTAACAGCAATATATTCGACATTTTTTCATAATCATTTAACGGGAGATCACGCATGGACCGAAGTACCCAATCGACGATTTGGAGATTGTAAGGGGTAGTCGGAATGCTCATGATCGGGATATCGCCGAACCAAGGATGTTCCCGAAAAACAAGAATGCTGGCTCTTACGTATTCCCGCATGCTTTCGCGCCAATCTGTAACAGGCCCGTCAGGCGGAATCGGGATATCGCAAACCGCATCCTGCATGAGAATGAGAAGATCTTCCTTACTCGTAATGTACCTGTAGAGGGACATCGCAGAGTAGCCCATAGACTGGGCAACTCGATTCATAGAGACAGCTGAAAGCCCATCCTTGTCGGCGATCGCGATGGCTGCCTCAACAATTTGTTTGATGCTCAGCTCGCCTTTTGGTCCTCTTTTTTGCTGCTTTACGATCCCCCAGCTCAGCTTCACTCCGTGTGGTAAATTATTAATGGCTTCGTTATCCAAATGGTCGTCATTCTGCATCGTTTCAAATCCCCCATGATGGTTAAACCTGTACCGGTTTGTTTGCATGTCCCTATCGATTTTGAAAATTGTTTATAACATAAACAGTATATCATATAGGGAAATTCAAAGGAAACACCGGTACTCATCACATTCAGGTTACGCACGCTTTATCATTGCCCCGATGGTCTACATGGAAAGCTTGGCTCATATACATAGACGAGCTAAACCCATGTTCTCGCAGGACTAACATCTTTTGAAAGGATGCGATTACCGTCATATGGAGCACCTCTTGCCGCTAAAATCAGAGTATTTTTTGCTTTTTGGAATAGCTTTATTTTGGACAATCGTCTATATTCTCGTCATTTATAAAGGGTTCAGGGATCATGCCTGCGGAATGCCAGCCGTCTCCATTTGCGCCAACATTACTTGGGAATTTCTGTTCACCTTTATCATGCCCTTTCATCCGCTTCAGCAAATCGTAACCTTGATATGGTTTCTGCTAGACTGCATCATTTTGCTCCAATTTCTCTATTATTCCAAAGGCTCATACCCCAAATGGACCATTTATACTTCCGTCTTTTCCTTACTTGCCATTGCTTTTCTGCTGCAGTACGCGATGGCGATTGAATTCCATGACAAAATGGGAATCTATTCAGCCTTCGGCATCAATCTGCTGATGTCCATTCTCTTTATCAAAATGCTGCTGACCAAAGATCTTCAAGGCCAATCCCTAACTATCGCTTACTTCAAAATGATAGGCACCCTGCTTGCCTCCATCCTCTGTTATTCGTTATACCCGCAATCCATTTTATTAACGGTTATGTATATCATGATCTTTATGCTGGACATCGTGTACATCCTGCTTGTCTATAGCAAATCAATTAAAGTTGTCCATAAGCCGGCCGTCTATAAAAAAACAATGTAAGCGTAAACGGCTGACGCCGTCCTTGGCGGCAAAAGCTCGTTTCGCGGTGAAATATAAGCATCGTATAAGATTGAATTTTATACTTTCTTATATTTTAAATAATAGAGCAGCAAATAACCCCTTTGGGTAAGCGTCGTGGATCTTGCTCGCCACGCACGCAAACTCGAAGGGGTTTCCAAGTTTAGAACCATATTCTCTCGATGAACCAGTACATGCCGATTAACGTAATTATTCCTGACAACCCGTAAGCCGCCGTGCGGTACCAATGCAAGCGGCCAGCATAGATGAGGAGCGGCAGAATGACCGCAAGAACTACGACTTGGCCAATCTCAACGCCCAAATTAAACGAGAATAACGGTAAAATATATCCGTCCCCGAGCGCCCCCCGCAGCACTTCGGCAAAGCCAAAGCCGTGAATGAGCCCAAAGGCCAGAGCTACCGCCCATCGCCACTCTAACCGCTTGAACCAAATGTTCTCCACCGCCACATAAGCGATGCTTAGAGCGATTAATGGCTCAACGATGCTTGAAGGCAGATTGATTAGCTCCAAAGCTGACAAGGCAATGGTAATGCTATGCCCCACTGTGAACGCCGTTAAGATAATGAAATAATTACGAAGCCGCTGCTTAAGCAGGATTAGCGCAAGCACAAACAACAAATGATCATACCCTGACCAAATATGCTCCATGCCGAGCCAAACGTAGTCGAACAGCGTCACGACCCATCGCGGCAGCTTCACTTCCGTTGTTACTGTGCCCGCGTCTGCTCCTTCTGCGAGCTCATAAGAGACAGCACGGTGGTTTTGGTGAAATACCGTTTCGATATCGCCATTTGCGGTATGAATAGTCGAGAAATTCTGATGCTGCGGATCGAGATCTTCAAAGAAAAAACCGTATTCAATGTCCAGCTTCTCCACAGGCTGCGCAAAATTATAATCGATGCGAATGAGCGCCGACGGTTTGTTTTCCTTCTCTCTGATCAAAACTTCCCCGATCTTGCCTTGAACGGTCTGCTCTCCGCTGCTTACAGCTAAATGATCGGCGATCAACCTGTCCATATCGGCCTTTGCCCAGCCGGCCTCCCCTTCTTTGCGGGGTTTAGCGTTAGGTTCAATAATGAATACGCCATCCGATTGGTAGTCCACCCATTGATTAATTTCTTGAGGGTCCAGATATAGCTCGTATGCGACGGAGCTTCCGTCAACCGTTATGTTCGAATAGCCAGTCGTATTTACATGCGCTTCGGCCTTATTGCCCGTAAATAGCAGAACGACAAGAAGTGCGAGTAATGCTGATGGAAGCTTAATTTCGGGCTTTCGTATGAATCTCTCATAAAGTACTTCCATTCGCGTCATGTCCTCCATCTCGAAAAGGGATGCTTCATAATATAATGGAACACAGTTCCGCTGCTGAGACCATCAAAGAGAATGAAGGTTCATTGCGGATCTGTGTTCCTTGCTTGCAGGTGTTGCTGAACTTCTTTTATTTCACTGCTTCCATAAGCTTATATATCACTTTTGCGCATTCCGCACGGGTGGCTTGTTTATCTGGCGCAAACAAATCGCCGCCTTGTCCTTCCAAAATGCCTAGTGCAGCCGCTTGAGTGACCGCTTGCTTCGCCCATCCACTAATTTGACTGGCGTCCTTGAAGGCTGCGTCATCATTGCCCGGCACCGTGCTGCTGCCGTTCTTATATTGATACGCATTAACAAGAATAACAGCCATCTCTTCACGGGTAATGCGGCGGTTTGGATCGAATTTCCCATCGCCTGCTCCTTGAATGATTCCGGCTTCGACCGCAGCCATTATCACATCCTCGTACCATATATCCTTCTTCACGTCGGAGAAGGATGCAGCTGTTCCGCTTGGCTTCAGGTCGAGCACGCCTGCGATAAGCTTCACGAATTCTGCCCTTGTCGTTGCAGAACCAGGTTTATAATGATTAGCATCTACTCCGTTGATAACCTCATGGAAAGAAAGCTCCTGAATGTAATCGTAGGCCCAATGGGTTTGTGCCAGGTCGACGAACGGCTTGTTAAACTCCAAAACAGCATAGCTGCCCGGTTTACTAATTTCCGCAATATAACGACCATTCTCAAAGCGGCTTTCTATCCGCTGCTGCGAGCCATCCGGTCCAATCAGGTAAATCGCGGCCAAGCGGGAATTGCGTACGCCATTCGCTTCAAGCGATAGCACGGCCTTATTTTCAAGCTGTTCCACGGCCGCTGTTTTCCCGTCTTGCTGCACGACCGCTATCGTTACTTCCACTGCAGAGCCGGCTTTCCCGAGTAGTCCCTGCTGTTCCATTGATGCTTTCGCTGCCTCAATGGAAACGAGCAGTTGGTCTCCTTTGGAGGACTTAGACAGTAACGCTGTAAAATACGCACCTGGAAGACTGATATCGTCCCCGCCGTTCTTGATCGTTATATTGATTTTGGTCAGCTGCTGCAGCGCATCAGCGGTAAATAATACGGAACGTTGTCTATCTGATAACGTCACCGTTACTTTACCGTCACCGTCCGGATCGGCAATAGCCGCAGGTTTCACGACGAGCGTATCAGGACCATAACTGCTATTGCCCGTGTCTCCGCTACCGCCGCCATCTCCACCGCTTACGATGAATTTACCGGTTGAAAGGGACCAAATATCAGATACAGCTGTTCCGCCAAACGGATCAGCAGCCGCAGCATACCAGCCGTACGTTTGCTCACTGGCTAATCCAAGCCAGTTGACGGAAGCCCTCGAGCCGCTTCCCACTTGTTTTTGTATGCCGATAAGCTCCTTTGTATAGACGTTTAAGCCTATATAATCCGTAGCTACCTGCTTGTCAGGAGCAATCGGAACGAAGGGAAGTTCAAAGTTATCATGTCCTGGATCTTCATAGTAGTTTTCGTCATTCTTGTATGGCGAATAAGTAGAGACATGGATCTTCTCGTTCACCGCATCAAATTCCAGGAAGCGGATAAATCCGCCGCCGCCTTCCTGTCCGCTTTGGTAGTCGGCGAGCATTTCCACGACGACGCGACCGTCAGGCGCATGCTTGACATTGTAGGCCGCACCGTGAATATGGCCGCAGAGCACCATGAATACGTTTGGATTATTCGCGACGACTTCCGTCCATATTTTCTCTCCGTCACCCGAGTACGCGCCGCTCGCAGAGATGTATTCATGCGTGGCGATGATCGCATGGCGGTCAGGATATTTAGCCAATACTTCATTGGCCCATTTAATCGTATCCGCTTCGATCCCCCAGCCAAAATACATGATAATAAAATCTTGTCCGCTGGCGGAAATCAGATCATAATGATCGCGGTTATTGTTAGGGCTGTCCCCATAATAGGGCTGGTCCTCATAACGGTCCTTGCCAAAATATTTGTAATACTCCTTATAGTCGGCTGCCGCGTGGTTAACGTCGTGATTGCCCGCAACGACGCCGTAAGGTACGCCGGCATCCTCAAGTATTTTCTGGCTGTCGCTCGCCGTCTTCCATTCGTCCGGCCGGTCCCAATCATCGACGAGATCTCCGGTATGGACGGAATAAGCGATATTGCGGACATCTTTCTGATTCGCGATATACTGCGTCATTGATTTATAAATATAAGGATAAGAGTCCGAATAATATTGCGTATCGCTGATCCAAGCGAATGTGAATTTTTCTTGTGCCGACGGGATCAGATCTTGTACGAGTACGTGAACGACTTGATTTCTAACCATGCTGCCGGCGTTCACTTTTGCCCGCAATTCGAAATCGACCTCGCCAACGCCTGAAGCGGCGCGTTCCCATACTTCCGTATTGTAATTCCACGTATAGAGCGTGACTTGCCTTCCCGGCATGGAATGACCTTGCCATACGACTTCGACCTCGCTGTCAGCGGCAAGCTCACCGGCAACCGTGAAATCAAAGCGTTGGTACGGGAACTTCTCCTGATCGTTATTCGTAAAATAATCCCCATCCAACTTGCTGAGCTGCGCGATTTCGTTCGACGTCATCGGCGTTTCCCCGGCTGGCGTCAATTCCAGCGGTGGCTCGCGATCCGTTGCGTTCCAGTACGCAGCCTTATTGCTTGTGTCCGAGAAATCATAACGGTAGCCCTTGTAGAACGTTACGTCTAAAGCGTCGCCGTTCGGATCTGTTACCTTCACGCTTAGGTTAGGGCTCGTTCCTGTATCAGAGGTGTTATCGGCAGGCGCGGGTTCGCTTGGTTTATCCGGGTTTTCGGTTTCAATCAAGAAAGTAACCGATGCCTCCGATATGTTGCCCGCATTGTCCGTTACCGTTACTTGAAACGCGTGCTCTCCTTCTTTCAAGCCCGCTGCTTTCAGCGTAGACGGAACGGCGACCTGCTGACCATCAAGCATTCCGGTAATCGAAGCTATGCCTGACGTTACATCCGCTGCATCGACCGCCAGCGATATCGTATCGCGGTAAACTTTACCTTCTTCAAGAGAAAGGCTGGCAATGGCAGGTGCGGTATTATCGACAACAATCTTCGATTGAGCCGTTCCGCTGTTCGAAGTCAGCGACAGCGTATGCTCACCGTCAAGCAGAGCAGCGGTATCGAGCTCGGTGGACACGGCGTTGAATGCTTCAGCCGGCAGCGTTACCGTATACTCAATCAGCTGCTTGGCAGCCGCATCATTAGCACTGCCGTCCCCGATTGCCGTACGCGGTGCGTTCAAATCGACATTCGTATAGGAGCCGTTGGCATTTAAGATACGCCCCGATTCAATCGCGCGCTTGTCTCCGTTCCACAAGACGACCTGTACTCTTTGTATCGTAAAATCATCGTTATTGCCTTCTTGGGCCGTCGGGCTTACTCCATTGCCGGCAGTCAATGTAATCGTATTGCTGCCTGTTCGCAATAAGTTTGCCGTAAGCGGCACGGCGATTTGAATATATTTACTGCTGTTAGGCAGCAAAGCGGCAAACTCGCCGTTAATATACAGCCCGTTTTTGAAAGATGCTTGCATATCGTTTACTTCGAGGAGCAGATAAGCGTCGCTTTGCATCGTTTTGGAAGTGCTTAACGGCATGCCGTCCATTTCTAACGTCAACGCAGCCGCTGGATCCTGGCTTGCGCCTGACACTAGTTTCTTCCCGCTGACAAACTCTCCGTTTTTCAAATTGATGCGCAGAGGAGCTTCCTCGGAGGCTTCATAGTGAAGCTGATAAGGCTGGCCACCGTTTCCTGTCAATGTGCTTGCGGTTTGTAATCCGTCCGAAGCTTCGAAATAATAATCGACCGCTTCGGCATTAAGAAAATGCTGCGCAAGTACGCTATCGGATTTGTAAACATGATCTGACGTCCGTGACATATTGACGCTGCGATAAACCGTTTCATCGCTGCGCTTATAGAACAGAGTCACTTTCTTCACTTGCCCATTGTCGGTTACCGTCGTTTCGAGCGACAGATTGCCCCGGGTTTGCGGGCCTTCTGCAGCCGTATGCGTAATAACCGGCTGTTCCGTATCCGCCTCCAGCTGAATCGCTTCGGCAGGAACTTGTCCGCTGAGCAGCTGCCCCGGCGTCGATACTTGCTTAAAGCCGCGCTCGACCATCCGATTGCCGCCGTCCTGCGGAAATTCGTATACGACCGATGTGCCGTCATCGAAGGCTTGATCCTCCGCTATGCTGAACCATGCCTGCGAGTCTACATCCCCCGCGTCGGTCGTCAAAACAATTCTGCCTTCTTCGCTATTGGACATGCCGTCAGCGAAGAGTACCGCTACGCGCGAGCTGTCGAAGCTGATTTTATGATGGGAAAGGAAATCCGTGATTGGCTTGTCCTTGCTCGCAGCCGATTGCACCCAGATCAAACCGGTTTGCTGGGCCGGAATAACAGTGTCCGTTTGGATATCCCATACCACATAATCTCCATAACGGCTCGTATAGCGAATATGATAGTCTTTCAGCTGTATGGAACGGTTCGTATTGTTGTACACTTCCACGTACTCATAAGCATCACCGCCTTTATTATCAGGCAGAACCTCCGTTATAAGGAGCGGTGAAGCAACCGGCTGCAGCGTATCCGTCACTTGGAACTTCAACGTATTATTTGCCGGATAACGAACCGTATTTGCACCGTCAGCTGCTTCGAAGTAGTAGAGAATCATACCTGCTCCAAGCAGCTTATCCTTTGTCAATAAGGCTTCATATACATCCTGAACGTCAGACAACGTCATAGGGATTGCCGTAAATTCAGGAGCATCGACTTTTTTGTACATGAGCTTAACGCTCTCGAGCTTCTGGTCATCCCTCACCTTGGCTGTTAGAACGAGATCTTCCGCAACGGTGGAAGAGAACGGTCTTTCATGCTCAACCGTCGGCTTCAGGAAATCTTCGGGCAGTGTCATTCCCGCCTCCGGCAATTGCCCTGCCAGCAGTGTGCCTGGTGTTGGCGGTTTTACCTTGGAGCCGATCTTCACCATCATCGTATTGCCTTCCGCATGGGCTTTGTAAATGATGCTCGAATGATCCAGATTGTCATGAGTTCCGCTTTCGACAAAGCTGGAACCGTCTGCGCTGTCATTGTAACGGGCAGTAGCAATAACCTCGCCGGCATCAGTAGCAATCGAGACGCTTCGTCCGGAATCGTTTTTGAAATTATAATTGCCGAATCTTATGATTTGATCTTCCGTCAAGCTGGTTCCATAATTGGTGTTAAAGCTCGCAAGGTCTCCGCTAGAACCTTCAATCCAATTCCACAGCACGACGGTTTCCCCTGGCTGCAGCACCTTTTCTGTTTTCAAATCAAGCTGAACCGGCGCAGTAGCCAGGTTCGGATAGCCGTATTGGATCTTATACTCATTCAGCGGAATAGGCCGATTGCTGTTATTGTATAGCTCGACATATTCCCAGCTTTCCGGCAAATCTTTGCCGGAAGCGCGTGCATTCGATACGATTTCCGTAATTAGCAGATAAGGGCCTTTGCCTTCCAAAGGTTCAATATTCAACGTGTAAAAGCTCGCAGGCACTTCTGGACTGCGCACAGTCGACGTGCCATTACTCGCTTCAAAATAATAGGAAAGGCTTGTCCGTCCATTCATGGCCGCCTTCGGAATGATACCCGAATAAACGGCAGTACCGTCCACATTCGGACCGCTGGTCAGGGAAACCGGCACGAATGCGCCGTCTTCGCCTTCATAGTTCAAGGTCACGTTCGGAACGCCATTGCTCTCGTATACGGAAGCCGTAACGGTATAATCTTGCTGCTCGATCGGTGTTGTATTCGGTACAAAGGTAATGACTGGCTTTTCTGTCTCGCTTGCAATGGCATCTTGTCCAGCGTCGCCCTGCAATGAACCGATATCCTCCGCAAACGTTGACGGAGTAGGAAAAGTACCCGCAAAAATAACGGCTGCCGCAATCATGATCGACATGATTTTTTGAGCCGTTTTTCTTTCCTTGCCCTTCAATTTCAACTTCAATCAACTCTTTCCCTTAGATTATAACTGCCTCATGCACGGACTAACCTACACGTCTCTCCTTCAGGGTTTATTTTCCATTTCCAATTATAAGAGCGAAAAATCAGAACATTATTATTGGGATATGTAGTTATTGTTAATAAATTGGAAAATGTTCCAGTCACAACCAAAGAACCCATAACATGCAGCGGCTAAACAGCGTTTATCTGCTGCACATGCTATGGGTTTCTTATTGGTATTAACCAGGAAAATCCGTAATAATTCCGTCCACGCCCAGCTTCTTCATACGCTCCATATCCCGTTCGTTCCGTACGGTCCATGCCATCACCTTACGGCTGCGTTTATGGATTTCACGTACGAGTTCTCCATCAAGCAGATCATGCCTGTAGTTAATGTATGACGCGTATGAAGCGAGTTCATCCAACGTATCGCCAGACAATGGATGTTGATCCTTGTGAACCAGTACTGCAACGGGAATTTCGGGCAGCAGGGAATGGATTCGACGAAGCGATACGCGGTCGAAGGATTGTATAATGATAGCTGAGCTGTTTTTGTTTTCGATCATACGCTGTAAACGATCCGTATCCGTTAATCCAGCAACTTTTAGCCGAGGCCCGTTTCGCCGCACGACATCCGCCACTTTTTCTTCAATGCCAGGATAGAGCGTCGGATTTTTAATCTCAATTAACATGCCAATTTTCCCAGCGAATCGGCTCATCACTTCTTGAAACGATAATATGGTTTCGTCCGCATAATTCGCATGGGAATAGCTCCCTGCATCCATGCCTTGCAGCTCGCTGAGCGTATAGTTGTTCACATTGCCAATGAAATCCGTCGTTCTATCCACCGTAACGTCGTGAATGACGACAAGCTCTCCGTCCTTGCTCATCTGTACATCGAATTCAATGAAATCGGCGCCTAGCCGCTCGGCCAGCTCGAAAGCGGCCATCGTATTCTCGGGAGCGTAACCGGAAGCTCCGCGATGCGCGATGATGAGCGTCCCCTCAGCTGATTGGAAACCAGCGGCAGACATCGTCAACGCCGCACTGCATAACATGAACAATACCAATCCGATCTTACGCCAAACCACGGATGCTCTTCGACTGGCCATTGCTCCGCCTCCTTTTACCTTAACCATGAACCGGCCGACTTAGGAAGTGACGCGATCTCCTCTGACAATTCGAAGCACGCGGTCCGGATGATTGGTCGTAATGCGCATATCAGGGTATTGTTCGATGATACGGGTAAGAATGTCCGGGTCGTCGACCGTCCACACGCCTAGATCGATGCCATTGTGAATCATCTCTTCCACGAAAAGGGGCGTTATAAATGCATAATGTATGGACACGCTCGCAGCGCCCGTGTACCGAAGCTGTTCGATCAGAAGCGTAGGCTTGCCTAAGAAAATAAGTCCCGTCCGGATCGTAGGATCGATCTCGTTCGCCCGCTTCATGGAATCATGATCGAAGGAAGAGAGAGAGACCTCCTCCTGCATGTTATGGCGCTGAATGATCGCAATCACTTTCTCCTCGATGCCTTCATATTCATCGCCCATCGACTTCAGCTCCACATGAAGCTTGCAGCGTCCTTTTGTAAGCAGAAGCACCTCCTCCAGTGTCGGAATCCGCTCTCCTTCGAACGATTGAGCAAACCAGCTGCCCGCATCCAATTGACGTAGTTCTTCTAAGGTAAACGCTTTGACGGGACCGGTGCCGCTAGTCGTCCGATTCAGAACATGATCATGAATAACGACGGGGATTCCGTCCTTTGACAAATGCACGTCGAGCTCAATGATAGGGATATCAGGGTCCGTCATAGCCAGCTTGAAAGCTGCGATCGTATTCTCGGGCGCTTCTCCCGACCATCCGCGGTGAGCAACAATTGTTATCATATCAACTCAGTCCTTCCGATCTTTTATTTAACGCCGTTATAAACAAATGCCTTAATGATCTGACGCTGGGATAGGAAAAACACGACCAGAATCGGAGCGACCAGTATCATGTTGCCGGCCATCAAAATGTTCCATGTCGTCACGCCCTCTACTTCCCTAATCTTTGCGATCCCAAGAGGCAGCGTTCTCGCTGTTTCGTTCGTTGTCATGACGAGTGGCCAGAAGTAGTCATTCCAATGGGCAATGAAGCTGAATAAAGCAAAGGTGATGAGCACCGGTTTTACCATCGGCACCATAATTTGCACAATGATTTTCCACTCGGCTGCTTGATCCAGTCTTGCCGCTTCAAGTAACTCATCCGAAATTTGCATGAATGCCTGCCTCAGCAGAAAGATGCCAAACGCGCTCGAAGCAAATGGAAGAATTAGACCGAGATGTGTATTAAGCAGCTTGAATGCGCTGAGCTCCAAGTAAACAGGTAGAAAAATTAACTGCGCTGGAATCATCAACGTTACCATGACGATGCCAAATAGAAAGCTCGAGCCTTTGAACTTATACCTTGCAAAAGCATAAGAAGCCGGAATAATCGTCAGCATCTGCAAAATGAGTATGCCAACGGCAATAATAACGCTGTTCACGAAATAACTTAGGAATGGCCCTGTGTTCCAGGCATCGGCGTAATTTTGCCAAACAAGGTTATTCGGAATCCATTCAGGCGGAAAAATCATCGTCTCCGGCAGCGTCTTCAGCGAGGTGGAGAGCATCCAAACAAAAGGCAAGGCGAAGATCAGCACTAACGCCAGCAGCCCTACGACATTAAATACACGCAGCGCGGCCCGTAATGCTTTAGACAAAATCACTCGTTTACTGCGTATGAAAGTCAACTTGTCTTCGGCTGCAACCAAAGCAGGCTTGCTGCCGATTAAACGGTTTACGGCTTTCAAGACCTCCACTCCTCTCTAACGGTAATGAACGCGATTCGACAGCAGCTTGAAATAAATCAATGTTAATATCCCAACGATGACCAGCAGAATGACGCCGGCAGCGGAAGCATATCCAATCTTGAAAAACCGGAAGCCGTATTCATAGATGTAATACACCAGCGTGTTGGTCGAGTTGACCGGGCCTCCTTGCGTCATGATCGCGATGGTCTCGAAAACTTGAAACGATCCGATCATGTTGATGATCACGAGGAAAAAGATCGTTGGCGACAGCATCGGCAGAATCAGCTTCGTGAAAGTCGTCCAAGGTTTTGAACGGTCCAAGGACGCAGCTTCGTAAATATCGGCGGGAATGCTCTGCAAGCCTGCGATAAACACAAGGGCGTTGTATCCGAGCCCTTTCCATACGGCCACCATGACGAGCGAGATCAATGACGTGCTCGGATGGGACAACCAGTCCAGCTTGCCAAAGCCAAAGAGGCCGATCACCCAGTTCAGCAGACCGTATTCGGGATCCATTAGCCAGCTCCACAGCAGCGAGATGGACACAAGCGAAATAATATGCGGGCTAAAAATGGCTCCCTGTACGAATCCGTGGAATAAGCTTTTTCCGTTCAGCCACAGCGCGAGCAGCAACGCAAAGCCAGTTGTCAGCGTCACGGTCAATACCGTATAAATTGTCGTGTTGGTGAGCACCTGCCGGAAATCCGGCTCCGCAAGCAGATCCTTAAAGTTCTGGAAGCCTACAAACGTCTTGGTCGGGCTGACAAAATTCCAGTCGAATAGACTTAAATAGATCATGTAAAAGATTGGATATATGAAAAATAACGAAAAAATGATAATAGCCGGCGCAACCATTCCGTAAGGACGCAGCTTTCCCCATACGGTCATATCAGATCCCTCCAGCAGCAATCAGGCTTCTCGTGCTCACCTGAATGCCGCGAAGCCGTTCCCCGCTCGGCCCAAAATAATAGAGATGCTCATGCGGAACCGTAACCTTCACATGCTCGGCAGTTTCAATGGGAGCAAGGAACGTTTTGACAAAAAAGATGCCGGCCTGCGCTTGAATCTGGTAAATATGCTCGGCGCCCAGACTCTCGCGAGTTATTATTTCACCTTCTATGACATAACCCTCGATACCCGCGTTCTCGCCGAGGAGCGCCTGCTCCGGACGGAACCCTACATAACCGATGCTGGCATTCGTCAGAATATCAAGCCCATGTACATCTGGTCTTTTCATCATGTTCATGGCTGGGGTGCCGATGAACTCCGCGGTAAATCGATTGGCCGGATCATGATAGAGCTTCATCGGGGAGTCGGCCTGCTGAATGACTCCCTTGTTCATCACGACTATCTCATCCCCCATCGACATGGCTTCCACTTGATCATGCGTCACATAGACAAAAGTGGTTCCAAGCCGTTTATGAAGCTGGATTAGTTCCGTTCTCATCTGGTTGCGCAGCTTGGCGTCCAGATTGGACAGAGGCTCATCGAGAATGAACACCTTCGGTTTTTTCACCATCGCCCGGGCGAGGGCAACCCTCTGACGCTGTCCGCCGGACAAGTGCTGCGGCTTCTTGTTCAGATGCGGCGTTAACCCGACAATCTCCGAAATGTCCTGTATCAGCTTCTCGCGCTCGCTTCTCGCAACACCTCTATTTTTGAGGCCGAATTCAATATTGCCGCGAACGGTCATCGTTGGATACAAGGCATAGTTTTGAAAAACCATCGCCACGTCCCGCAGTCCTGGCGGCGTATCGTTTACGCATTTGTCGTCAATCCATATTTCTCCGCCAGACTGCTTCTCCAGACCGGCTACCATGCGTAGTGTCGTTGATTTGCCGCAGCCTGACGGTCCAACGAGAACTGTAAATGAGCCGTCTTTGATCGTTAAATTCAAATCCTCAATGACGGTTTCATCTTTGAATGTCTTACTGATATGCTTCAGCTCGATCTTCGCCATTCGATATTGACCTCCTTGTAATGGATTGCTGAATCACACGCATGAGCTGCGCCAGTTCATCGAGCGTCGTTAGCCGCAAATCCCAGATTTCCGGATCACTGCTCGGGTAAGGGGATATAAAGCAGGTTCTGCCGCCCTTCCGCTTGACCGGGTGCAGATCATTCCAAGGGTTATCGCCAATCGACAAAATTTCATGCGCCTGATACCCCTGAGCAAGCAGAGATGTGATACAGTCATCCATGCCCAGTGGCTTCTCGGCGCCGCAATGCACTTCTTCGAACAAATGACGGATTTTCATGTAATTCAGGAACTCGATCCCGGATTCCAGATACGTATTCGTCATGAGAATTTTTTGATGGGTAGCAGTAAGCTCCTCCATGGCCTCAAACAAATCATTGTGCACCTCGAAATGATAAGGTGCGAGGATCATCTCGCTGCGAACCCGTTTGAAAGCCGTTTGCAGTTTCCCTTCGGGAAGCTTGTATTTGTGACTGACAACTGCCGCAATTCCCCATGGATCACCAATTGGAATCAGATCATGAGCTTGCGAGGACAGCGCTCCATACGAGAGTGCGCGTTCATCGATCGCAGCCCCTTCCCATGTATAGCCTTGAACGAAGCCATCCTCATTCCGAACGAGCACCAAATCATCCTGCTTATGATAGAAATGCCCGAATTGAAAGGGATGTTTTCCCGTCAAAATGTCCCTTCCCGCGCTGATGGCAGCCTCTGTTTCTCCTTCGTGCTCCGTTCCCGCAAGCAAATAACGGATATAACGTTCCAAAAATTTGTCTTCCTGATAGAGCGTTCCGTCCATATCAAAAATAATGATTTTTATGTCAGACAACCATTTTTCGTTGAACATAGGATGTTACCTCTCTGTATTTAAAATTAGCGGAAGAGGGCATGAACACCCTCTCCCTATGCCCTAGCTAGCATTGCAAAGCTTTACTTACTTAGCAGCTTGTTGGCCTTCTCCGCAGCTTGGTTTAACGCATCCTGCGGAGTCGTTTTTGGATCAATAATGGCCTTTTGAATCGATTCCTTAATTATTTTTGCTATTTCCGGATACGCGTTCTCCATCGGGCGCGGTCTTGCATATTCCAATTGGTCAACGGCTACCTTAAACTGCGGATACTCTTCAAAATGCGCCTTCAGCTCATCGCTCTCCACAGCGGACAGACGGGTCGGCAAGTAACCGACATGCTTATGCTGGTAGATCGTATTTTCCTTGGAAGTCATCCATTTGATAAATTCCCAAGCCGCTTCCTTCTCTTCATCGCTGCTCTTCGACGTCATCACGAGCTGACAGCCGCCAGTCGGAACGCCGTAGCTGACGTTAGCGGGCATAAACGCCGTTTCCAATTCAAAGCCGTTGCCCTTCGCAATTTCGAGGCTTCCGGTTACGCCGGCAGTGGAGCCGAACTTAAAGGCGGACACTTGATTTGACCAATCTTTATCCGCTGTCGCTCCCGCTTCATCACCTACAGGCATTTTGATAAGCCCTTCACTGGTTAGCTTCTTCCAGAACTCTACCGGCGCAACGCCTTCAGGCGAGTTGAACGCTGCTGATTTGCCGTCCTCACTCAGCATTTGTCCGCCGCTTTGGGCAACTAGGCCTTCATAGAACCAAATGTCGACCGCCACCGTCATGCCGACCTTTCCCTTCTCCTTCAACACGCGGGAATACTGTTCAAGCTCATCCCATGTTTTAGGACCAGCCGGATCAAGGCCAGCGTCTTTCAGCATCGTGACATTTTTGTACAAAATCGGGGTGCTGCGCATAAAAGGAAGTCCGTACAGCTTCTCGTCCACATAGGCATTGCCCATTAGACCGGGATTAAAGTCTTCAAGCTGAAGCTGATCCTTATCCCTCTCCGCGTAAGTCGTCAGCTCTTCCAGCATGCCGGAGCGAGCGAATACGCCGGTAGACGCGATTTCGAGGTCCGTTACGGCAGGGGCATCACCCGCTGCGAATGCCGCCTGTACTTTGGCATGAAGATCTTCGTAATCGCCTTGATGCTCGGCAATGACTTCAATTTTATCCTGTGACTCATTGAACTCTTTGACCATATGCAGCTTCGCCTCTTCAATTTTGTCGCCGAATGCGTACCAGTACTTAATGACGATTTTTTCGGCTGCTGCGGCATCCGTGCTCTCCGCATTTCCAACGCTGCTTGTATTGCCGTTGCTCCCATTCGTCCCGTTTGTCCCGCATGCCGCGAGTACGACTACCATGAAAATTGCTAGCGAAAGTGCTGTTAACCTCTTAACCATTGTCCAACTCCACCTTTTCCATTTTTTTAATAGGTCGGCTGCAAGCGTAAATGGCTGATGCCGGCCTCTCTGGCAAAAGCATCAAAAAAAGAAACCTTAATCCTGCCGGGGACATAAGCGTCCACAGCGGATAAGGTTTCTCCATTGCTCCAACCGATTGCTATTTACTTTTCATAATGAATAATAAACGATGTTTATTAAAACTATGTTATCTAGTTGCAAAGATTATATGAATTCGTCCTCTTGTCGATAGACTAAATGATTTGTTTAACCTTCTTCTTGCTTGGAAAAGGCTCCGCGCCGCTCCAAAGCTCGGGCTTTGAAGAAGAGATCGCGGTTGCCCCGTGCTTTAGGCATTCTTCCGCATGGCTTTGCTCGTACAATAAGCCCCCAGTAATAATAGGGAGGGAGGTAAATGCTTTCACCTTGCCGATCATGTCGGGAATCCGGGCAGGCATGACCTCGATGATGTCCGGCTCGATTTGGCACAAGCTTTTGGCTATATTCTCCAGACCCTCCGTATCGACGAGGAAGAAGCGTTGAATGGTTATTAAGCCCAATCTTTTCGCCGTTTTGATCACATTGGTTTTCGTCGAAATGATGCCTGACGGCTTAATGACCTTCGCCAAGTATTCGAGACCGTAGTTGTCCGTGCTAAGTCCGCCTATCTTCTCGAGATGCAGGAAAATCGGCAGCTGATGCTCCTTGAACAAGTCGACGTAGCTTTTCACAGTGCCGATATGCCCTGTCAGTAGAAAAATACCGCTTAATTGGCTTCGACACGCCAGCGCAATTTCGATATGCCTCGGATCTTTAATCGAAGCGATCATTTTATGCGTAGCGAGCCCCTTCAAGAAAGCGTCATGATTGCCTGCGTTCTTCATCTCTATAACCTCGCTTCTATTTTTGCGGCTGCTCCGTCTTCATTAAGGAAACCATAATTTCCCGATCCAAGTCCATTCCCCGGGCGTCAGGATTAGGTTTGAAGTGCTTCATATGCTGATGCAGCATAGAAGCATGTTTTTGAACGTCTTTGTCTGCGATATCGATGGCCGAGATCCGAATCTCCCCTTCCAGAAATTCAAGAATTCGGAATCCATGCTGATCCAGACAGGCAGATAGCTGTACGAATGTCCAGTTATTCTGCGTTACGATGGAATCTACATGCGTGTGACCGTTGAAATAGATGCCAACCCCATTTTTTCGATTCAAAATGCTCCATATATCGATGCTCGGATGAATCGAGCCTTTCTCCGTCTCTGATCTTGCCGTAGTGTTATATACGGGATGATGGCCAAATACAAGCAGCGGCTTCGAACCCGAAGCATCAATCAACCTTTCCAACCATTTCAGTTGTTCATCATCGATCCAGCCGCCCCAGTCTTCGAAATCCATCTCCTTCGCCGTATCCAGGAAGACCAGCATAGCGGTATCAGTATCAATGGCGTGATAACGCTGCTGGCCCGTAATTTCCAGTACTTCCCTTCTCGTCTGCGTATAGAGATCATGATTGCCCAGCACGTGAATAAACGTTCTGTCCTTATGCCTTAATATCTCGTATACCTCCTGAAGCTCCAAAGACGATCCCAAATTCGTAAGATCTCCAAGCGATATATGCAAATCTGCGTTGATATCCAGAAAACGTTCCAGCAAGGTGTGATAGAATGTTGTGCGTGCCTCCAGCAATCCCGGAATCGAATGATCGATTTCGTGATAATGCAAATCTCCCATCAGAACTAATTTCATCATTACTTTCCTCCCGGCTAATACAAATTGGTCACTTCCTCTCTAATGGTATAGGAAAAGTATCGTTTATCTGTTAAATAGGAAAGTAGTTTTTGTAAAGGCTCGTTCAAATAATTACCACATTTTTCTGGACTTGTAAAAAAATTGAGGGTATATTGGGAGCAAGAAACCGGCACAAGTACCATTGCGCTCAATAAACTCGCATGAAAGGCGGGAACCTCCCATCAACGCACCACCTTATCCCATGGTAAAAATTCCAGGCGGAGAAATAGAATTAAGAGACGATAGGACAAAAAGCAAATGGAAGACTAATATAAGTCCATTCCTTCTCGCCCCGCATCCAGTGACTAACGATCTATACTTCGCTACTACCAATAAAACACCTATTTCTATTGACGGAGATCAATCGCCGGTTGTGAATATTTCTTGGAATGATGCCATTTCTTTTTGTAATCTGCTTTCACAAAAGGCTGGACTGAAAGCTTGTTATTCCGTAGGTATGGATGGTGAAAGTATCCTTTGCGATTGGGAAGCAGACGGTTATCGCCTTCCTTCAGAAGCCGAATGGCAGTATGCATGTAAAGCAGGAACTACGGGCTATAGGTACGGAGAGATAGACAGGATTGCTTGGTATAATGAAAATTCAGGAGGCAAAATCCATGAGGTAGGGAGAAAGGAGCCGAATGCATGGGGGTTGTATGACATGCTCGGAAATGTGTGGGAGTGGTGCTTTGATCTGTATGATGAAAAAGTATATGGCTCCTACCGCATTTTTCGCGGCGGGAGCTGGGCTGAAGAAGCCAGAGGCTGCGGGGCATCGTGCCGTCGCCGCAGCCACCCTACATTTTGTATCGATGACCTTGGCTTCCGTATTGCCCGCTCTATTCGTTTGTACAATAATGGTTTGGCAACGGAAACCTAATACGATAAAAGTTGAAGCCAAAATATCGGAGGCCTTTTTCGTGATAAACAATCACTTTCACTTAGGTCTCCTCTCCATCATATCGTGATGACTACGTTTCCTTTTTTATGTCCTATTTCAACATACCTGTGAGCCTCGGCAGTCTGCTCCAACGGGTAACATCTATCGATAACCGCCTTTATTTTCCCCGCCTCAAAAAGCTCCCTAAGGAAAATTAGATTCTCTTTATTCTGCTTTAATCCCGCCGCCACAAACACTGCTTTTTTGCTGCCGATTTTAGCAGTCCACGCCATTTGAGCCATAACGGCCAGCGATGGGACCGTTGTAAGATAGACTCCTTTTTGCGTTAACGAACCTTTACACTGTGAAAATGAACGTTTGCCTACCGTATCGAAAATCACGTCATAGCGTTCACCGTTTTGGGTGAAATCCTCTTTGGTATAGTCAATTGTTTTGCTTGCTCCCAGAGTCTTCACCCATTCTGAATTTACGGCACTGCATACTCCGGTAACTTCTGCCCCATAGTACTTGGCAAGCTGCACCGCATACGCACCTACCGCTCCAGAAGCGCCATTAATAAGTACTTTCTGCCCGCGCTGAACATTCGCTGTATCCCGAAGGAACGTCAACGCGGTTGTCGCCCCATCACAGATAGCGGCGGCTTCCACATAAGTCATAGCAGCTGATTTTATGGCCAACGGGGCGCTTTCAGACAGACATTTGAATTCGGCATAAGCCCCAAAGTTAGCATTGCTCATCCCAAAAACTTGGTCACCTTCTTTGAATATTTTAATATCCTTGCCGACTGCTTCAATTTCCCCGGCCAGCTCAACCCCTAATATAGGAAATTTAGGTCTCGTAAGGCCAAACACTATTCTTATCATAAAGGGATCGGCCTTACGAAAGGAGCAGTCCGCTTGCGTTACGATTGCCGCATAAACTCTAATCCGAACTTCATTGTCCTTAGGAGCAGGTTTTTCAGCTTCTTTGAACTGAAGCACATCAGGTGAACCATATTCCGGGCATAAGATTGCTTTCATTACCATACCTCCGATTGATCCAGCCCATTATTAAAATTAAGATCTTTAGGATCAGCATTACGCTTTGTCATTTTAATATAGACGCAATACAGTATTGATATGTAGATACTAAAGTATGGTTTAAGGAGCTACAACAGATTCAACTCGCGTGCGCGAGCAACGGCTTCGGTACGCCTTTGGACCAATAGTTTGTCAAAAATGTTCCGATTGTGACCTTTAACCGTACTTAAGGCGAGGAAAAGCCGCTCACTAATCTCGAGATTCGAAAGTCCCTGGGCAATGAGCCGAAGCACCTCCAACTCGCGTTGGCTGAGCGGTTCGATTAGAGACTGCGAATCCAGTGCAAGTGGTAAATAAAGATGGGGATAGTCTACGTCCTTCTGCTCCTCCGCTTTAATTACAGCTTGCAGCTTGCTTGCATAATCCGGCTTTATCCCGCGAGCAATTGCTTCGGATAACAGCCCGGCCATCGGAGTACCTTCGTCGATAAAAATTCGGATGAAGCCGCCCTTCTCTGCCAGCGATAACGCGTCACTCAGCTTTTGCAGAGCCTTGTCTTTGTCGTCCAGCATATGCAGAGCAATCGCTTGTAGAACCATAACCTTGAGCCGCTCATCCTCCCAGCCCCTTTCCTCCGCCTGACAGAGCAATCGCCCCAGCGCAGCCAGTGCTCTCGCGGCTTCTCCCTGGGCGAGGTGTACCCGGGCTTGGCTCATGGGGAGGTCATGCTTATGAACCAGATGGGCAGCTGCCGTCAGATTGCCAAGGCGTAGCAGCGTATGTACTTGCGCGGCAGCGACTTCATGCATCTGATGTGCAAAGTTATACCTGATCACGAGCTGTGAAGCCTTAGCTAGAATAGCCTCCGCACCGGCCGCATCTCGCTGGGCAAGTTTCAGACGGGCGAGAAAAGCTTCACAAGCAATGGATCTGTCTGTGTTTTCTATCTGCTGCGCCAGTCGGATGCTACGCTCCGCATGCTGCGCAGCCCTATCCATATCGTTCCATTCAAGGAATATTCGGGCCAGGCCAAGATGCGCTTCGCAGGCAATCGGCAGCGGAGGATCGCCTGCCAGTTGAAGGACGCGCAAGTAGGTCTGCACTGCAAGATCGAGCTGATTATCTGCTTCCTGCAGATTGCCTAGGCCAATTGTAGCGGATATGGTGATGATCATATGTCCAATCGCCTCACTGATCGAGATGGCTTCGGTATAAGCCTCGCTGGCTGCCGCGCGGTTTCCCTGAAGTTGGTAGGCATAGCCCAGCGTCCAGATTGTGGCCGTGCGGACAGGCAGGTTTCCTGGATGCAGATACTTCAGTGCGCGGTGCGACTGGGCAATGATGATTTCAATCTGATGCTGGCTGACAGCTAACGCCGCCCTTACGGAAGCGATGTGTCCGATAAGGTCCCGAGTGTTATCATCTTGCTCGGCGGCTTGCAGGGCTGCTTCGGCAGCTAGCAGCTTCCGTTCGACGCCGTTCATTTGTCCGACCATTAATAACGCTGAGCCATACATCACCCACAACGAGGGTCTCGCATCCAGTACCGCTGCCGGCAGCACCTTTAACCATTTTAGTACCGGGGTAACCGCACCGCGGAAGTGCAAGGGCATGCCCCCTCCTTCCATCAGGCGCGCGGCGCGATCCACATCATTAGCGGCCGCAGCATGGTGAAAGGCTTCAAGCTCCAGGCCATTCTCTTCATACCACACGCTGGCAAGCCTGTGCAAATCAGCCACTTTTCCATGCAAGATAGGCGTCTGGTGAATTCGCTGCCGCAGTAAATCAGCGAAGAGATGATGATAACGATACCAGCGCCGCTCGCTGTCGAGCGGGACGATGAACAGATTGGCGTGCTCGAGATATTTCAACGTTTCTTGACCGAAAGCATCGTGGTTGAAGGACAAAACAGCATCACAAAGGGAACCGCACATGCGATCTAATATAGAGGTGTACAGCAAAAAAGTCTGAATACTTTCGGATTGCTGCTGCAGCACTTCTTCAACCAGATAATCCAGTACGAAACGGTGGCTGCCGGTGAAGGATTTGATGAAGCTGGCTGCATCTTTATGCCCTTGCAATGAAATCGCGGCTAATTGCAAGCCGGCAATCCAGCCTTCCGTGCGGGTTTCAAGCAGGATGATTTCTTCCGATGAGAGTTTTAAGCTCATCACTTGGGTGAGAAATCCGGCTGCTTCTGTAGGATTAAAGCGCATATCTGCTGCGCGCAGCTCGGTTAATTGGCCCCGGACGCGTAACCGGGCTAGAGGGAGATCTGGATCCATACGGGTTGCGATGACTAGATGCATCTGTGGAGGCAGATGCTCGAGCAGAAAGATGAGGATATTGTCAACCGGTTTAGCATTGATCATGTGGTAGTCGTCAAGGACGAGAATAAATGGGTCTGGAGCAGCGGTGATTTCATTAATCAAATTCGTCAGAATCGATTCGATTGGCGGCTGAGGGGATTGAAGCGCACCAAACAAGCCTTCTCCAATGTTTACTCTAATCGTCCGAATGGCAGCAATGAGGTAACTCAGAAAACGCGAAGGATCGTCATCTCCTTCATCCAGCGAGAGCCATGCGGCCGGCCGCCTGCAGCCGGCAACCCATTCGCTGACCAGCGTCGTTTTGCCAAAGCCTGCAGAGGCAGAGACTAGCGTCAGTTTGCCGTGCATTCCTTCATTCAATCTCTCGATTAATCTCGGTCGTTGGATAACTTTAGGCCGGGGCGGCGGGATATATAATTTAGTGGTTAAAATTGGCATTATCATGGATCAATTATAATAATCGCTGCTCTCCGCCGTCAATGGATAAACCTAATGCCCCGAGCCCTCTAATAAAAATCCATTCCTATTCTCAATTTCCCATTCTAATTGCTTCATATATTCAATCATAGATGAACAGGTTTCTTTACGAATGGATCCAGGATAGTCTTTGATTTGAAGCTGTATTGTTCTTTCAAAATCTTTACTCTTTCTTATGAACGGTACACATCTCTTCTTCTGATATGTAACTAACAGCTTCATCAATGCTTCCCACTTCTCCAGCTCCAAGGTTAATACAAAGATTTTATACTGGTTATCTGATTCGTAACTGAAATTATACCTCTCGAAAGACTTTCTGTTTTGTATTTGCGATTGCAGCCCAATAATTTTTGTTTCAATATCCTCAATGATTTCAAGCATTGCATCATCTCATTTCCGTTTTCATTTAGAGTTATGAACGCAAGAAAAGAACATGCGTTCTCCCATTAACAGCATGTCCTTTATTAAGGAAAATAAACTAATTTGATATGTATGAACATTTTTTCAAAGAAATTTTCTGATGTGTCGATTTGACCGTCGGCGGTTCGTCGTCTTCATATACACCAACACAAAGGAGACTTCCCATGTACACATTAACTTCAAAAGACGGAACCAAGATCGCCTATGACAAAGTTGGTCAAGGGCCGGCACTCATACTGGTAGCAGGTGCGTTTAGCTATCGAAAATTTCCGGGGCAGGTGCAGCTGGCTAATCTGCTGTCAAAGCATTTCACGGTTTACAACTATGACCGCCGCGGCCGCGGCGATAGCGGAGACTCACAGTCATATGACATCGCGCACGAGCTTGAAGATCTTCAGGCCATGATTGTTGAAGCCGGCGGCTCGGCAAATGTTTGGGGATTGTCATCCGGAGCGGTGCTCGCTCTGCAGGCAGCAGCGTCAGGGGTAAACATCACGAAATTGGCGCTGCATGAACCTCCATTCGTGATTGGTGCCGCGGACCGCAAACCGCCGAAAAATTTCGCAAGCCACTTGAATGAGCTTATTTCCGCTAACCGCCGGGCTGAAGCCATCAAGTATTTTATGACCAAGGGTATGGGTGCTCCTTCATTCGTTGTCGGCTTGATGCGTATAATGCCGGGTGTGTGGTCCAGGCTCATGGCCGTTGCGCACACACTCCCCTACGATGCAGCTTTATTGGATGGATATATGGACGGAAAGCCGCTGCCTGTCAACATCTGGAGTAAAGTCACAATGCCCACGCTTGTGCTGGAAGGCACGGAAAGCCCGGCTTCGCTGCGTCATGGAGCCCAAGCATTAGCCGGCGTGCTCTCCAATGCGCAGCTGCTCAGCAAAAAGGGACTCGGTCATACCAAGAAGCTCAATACCAAAATGATTTCAACCGAGCTTACGGCATTTTTTATGGGCAATCCATAAGCCGTATCGCGCCACTCCTTATTATTTTGGTTATGGGGATTAATACTTGGATTGGAGTAATCATGGGGAGCGCAGCAATGGTGGCTTTCGGTGCGTTTCGGCTCTAGCTGCCCGAGTACGCGCCGAAGCCTTCAAGGCTAAGGTCCGACATAATAGAAAACAGCCCTTTATGGGCTGCTGCATGTTCATTTTGGATATGCCAAGGGGAATGATGCTTGTTTTATTTATCATGACTAACTGTTATGACTACATTTCCTTTTTTATGGCCTTTTTCCACGTATCTATGGGCTTCAGGAATTTGTTCTAACGGATAGCTTCTATCAATGACCGATTTTATTTTCCCGGTCTCGATAAGCTCCTTGAGAAGAAGTAAATCTTCCGTACGTTCCTTAGCCATCCCCTGCCCTTCAACGGATACGAATGCCCCGTTTGGGGTTAGTGCTTTCTTGCATTCTGATTTGGCGCTTTTACCAACCGCATCAAATATGATATCGTAAAGCTCCCCACTTTCCGTAAAATCCTCATTCGTGTAATCAATGACCTTATTTGCGCCCAGAGATTTCACCAATGCTAAATTCGTAGAACCGCATACCCCGGTAACCTCTGCCCCAAAGTACTTTGCTAGCTGTACCGCGGAAGTGCCTACTGCTCCAGAAGCGCCATAAATAAGAACCTTTTTTCCACTCTGGATATTGCCTTTTCTAAGAAAATGTAATGCAGTAGTTCCTCCGAAAGAAACAGCAGCGGCTTCCTCAAAGGACATATTGGCCGGTTTAATTGCCACTAATCCGTCTTCAGGCAGACAGGTGTACTCGGCATACGCACCAAACTTCATACCCGTTAATGCAAAAATTTGGTCTCCTATCTTATAGCGTTTGACGTCTTTGCCTATTGCTTCAATTTCTCCGGCCAACTCCACCCCAAGTATAGGTTTTCTTGGTTTTCTGAGACCTAAGATTAGGCGCATGGGGATCCAGTATAAAATAGGACTTTCAAAACCTCGAACTCTACAGTCCCCTGATGTTACGGTAGTCGCATGAACTTTCACGAGTACTTCATTGTCTCTAGGAATCGATTTTTCTACCTCTTTAAGCTGGAGAACATGAGGTGGTCCGTATCTTGTGCATACGATTGCTTTCATGAGTCACCTCCAAGGTTTATGCTCTATCGAACTTCTCTGACCTCATATAACGTAATTACATAATTTAGTAATAGCATAACTGCAATACGGTTGTTCCATAAAGATACTTAAGTATTATTTTGGAGGATTGTTATGGTGAGGTTGTATGGTTTACATCGAGCACTGTCGTTTGCGACGGTTCATAAAAAAGAGAAAGGCACTAAGGCCTTCCTCCTTTAACTTGATGCTTTTTCACTTTCAAAATAAATACCGCTCACAAATTCATTCACTATAAAGCGTTCGTCTAGCAGGCCGACAACAACTTCACCGTTAATCCGGACATTATTAAAATGAATGTCTTTTATCCGCCTCTCCTCATCATAGCCCAATATACGCGAAGGATTGGTGTTATTGCCGTTATAGGTGATATTGCTGAACACAATATTCTCGATACATCGGCCAGGCACCGGATTGTACGTTTTATTCCACACTACACGGACATCGAAAAGCTGACCTAGTTCAAAATCCTCCACCCTAATATTATTAAATGTCACATCACGAACCGTGTTGTTATCACCAGCGCATATCGCCATGACGCCCCAATAATTTTCCTGCGGCTCGTGATGCTCCAACACATCGATATTTTCAAATAGAATGCTCTCTACGATATCGCCGTTATTTTGATGATCACCATGAATGCCAACATGCATGGCATGGGCGACGTCGGCCCAAAAGACAGAATCCTTAATCGTTATATTGCGTGAATCTCCGTAATACTCACCGCGGCTGCCGTATATCGCAATGCAATCATCTGACGTCCTCAAAAAAACATCCCGAATTTCCACGTTCGAGCTAGCCATCATATCAATTCCGTCGCACCAGCCGCGAGTACTGAACGATTTGAAGTTGTTGATGCGAATATGCTCAGACTCTCCGAGATAAATGCTGTAATGAGGAGGATCAAGCGTTATGATGCCTTCAACTTCGATATGTTTAGAAAATTGGATTTGGACGCCTCTTAAATAAGTCGTTTTCTCCATATCGGACATATACAGCACGCCTCTGCCGCGTATCACGATATTTTCTGCATGCTTGCAGATTAAGGACGCGTACAGAATAGCGCCTCCGGCAATATAAACCGTAGTTTCCGACGGGATATGAAGCATCGGATTGTCAAAATGATGAGTGCCCGGCATGAAGTAAATCACCTTTTTCTCACCGTCAGCAGGCTCAGACAGGCGCTGTACGTTTGCTGTGATATCAACAAATCGGTGTGTGCCTGCGCGGACAGCCAGTACGTTTGCATCATCTGGTTTAGGCGGTGCTGTCTCAATCGGATTAGCGAACAGATGCAAATTGCTAAAACGTTCCCCATTTATTTCAATTGAAAGTTTGCACGGTCGATCCAAAGTGAAAGTAATCGTATCCCTTTCGGTTTGAAATGGGATTTGTGCCGATAATGGGCGAATGACCGCTTGCTCAATCCGCTTCTTATTGGAAATAACAGAAACCTCCACTATACCTTCCATGTCAAAATAAACCATAGATGCAGATCGAACATGATGCATATCCACTTTCGCTTCAAAAACAAACAGAGATTGCCACACCCCGCCAGGCTTTCGCACACTCACGGTAAAATCGTCTTTGCCGATTGCCTCATTCGGCTGCTCATATAAGATTAATCCGCTCATTTTTTCCTCCGTTATTTAAGGGTCGTCTTGCTTCTGTTATTAATAAATAGGCTGGAGCATGTTCATGCTCCAGCCTATCATCCCTACTTGCGCTCCGCTAACACTTTACTAACTTCATCGGTTACTTCCTGGCCTCCGGATTTCAGCCAGCTTTCTTTGAAACCGTCAAAATCTTTCTCCGTGTTTGCTTCACCTGTAATCGCCTTGATCACATACGTATCCTGCAACGTTTTCAGATTGCCCCAATATTTTGGTTTGCTTGTCAGTACTGCCGGACCCAGTACATTAAGTAAAGGTGTGACTCCTACAGTTAGCTTATCCTTCAGATCCAGCAGCTCTTGTTTTGTCGTATGCTTCTGCATCGATACGTCCGTGGAGCTTAGCGGATTATAGAAGTTACCCGCTCCCATCTTCGGAGCGGCAACCGCTTCATCCGTTTTGGCAATGGCGAGGTCTCTTTCCATATCATAGCTTACGCCCAATTGACCGAAGCCCGTCAGCAGAAAACCTTCGGAATCCGTTGCTACATACTCAAGGATTTCCATAATTTTTTGACGTTTCTTATCATCCTTCTCTAATTGAACGCCGAACAATACAGGTGCCTGTCTTGCGCCATACGCGAAAGAATAAGCAATGCCGTCTGATGCCGTAAATGGCGTTCCAGGCTGGAATATTTGTCCCTTCTCAAGGCCAGGTTTTGCAACAAATCCTGAATCTTTGTAAAAATTGCCCCACTTCCCGTTATCAACCATACCGATTTTTTGGTCGGCAAATTTAATATTAATCTCGTTATTATCGCTAGTAATGAATTCAGGATCGATAAGACCCGCTTTGTACCATTTGCTGAGTAATGTCAATGCTGTACGCGTCTCTTCGGTAATGCCGCCATAAACGACGTTTCCGGATGCGTCCTTCTTGAACTGATAAGGCGAAACGCCATGCGCCGAGAAAATGCTAGTGAATAATTGCTCCGTAAGCTTGCCGCGGCCGATCAGGCCATACGTATCCTTCTTCCCATTCTTATCCGGGTCGTCATTAACGAATTTCGTAAGTACGTCTTCAACCTCTTCGAGTGTCTTAGGAGGTGCGGAGTAGCCGATATTTTTCAGCCATGCTTCATTGTAGCCCGGGATAAATCCGTCAAGGCCGCCTGGCCAAACTTTTGGAATTCCCCAGTTTTTGCCGTTGTATTGGCCGACACCCCATGCGCCGGAATCAACCGAATTTAATGCTGCCGTAAATTTCGGCATATAGGTTTCAATTTCAGCTTGGTCAATAACCGCGATGATGCCTTGATCTGCCCATTGCACCATATCTGTTTCGTTTGCATCAATCGGGAAAATATCAGGAATATCGCCTGAAGCTAGCAGCACCGAAAATTGCTCTTTCCAAGTACCGCGCTCCAATTTGACGTTTTTGATTTTGACATTGAATTTCTTTTCAAGCTCGGTTTGAACATAGTTGCCGTCCTTCTCAGGCGTATTAAAGTTATTTGCCCAAGTAATTTCAATCGGCGCCTCCGCTGCCGGCGACTCCCCATTGTTCGTCGACTTCGGCTCGTTGGTACCGTTATTCCCCGTATTATTGCTGCTGCACCCGCTCATGACAAGCGATACTGATAAGGCTATCGCGGCAAATCCCAACCATTTCTTTTTTGTGTGGTTCATTTTCTTTTACTTCCTCCCTTTTCTATTCCTATTATATATTTAGACAGCTCGCTGATATAGCGATCTGTTTAAACCGTTCTATTAAAACTAACCTTTGAGTGATCCAACCATGATCCCTTTGACGAAGAATCGTTGAAGAAACGGGTAGACCATTAATATAGGCAGAGCGGTGAACATAATGATCGCAGCTTTGACCATTTCAGGAGCCTGTTCGTTCGTAGGGACCGGAAGCATCGGATCTCCCTCGGACGAAATGACGAGCCGTCTTAAGAAGAGCTGAAGAACAATCTTCGATTGGTCCTGCATGTATAACATCGAATCAAACCAAGCATTCCAGTGGCCAACGGCAGTCCATAGCGCAAGTGTCGCAAGTACCGGCTTCGAAAGCGGAATAATGATCGTGAATAGGATCCGCATATCATTGGCGCCGTCAATCTTAGCTGAATCCTCCAATTCCTCTGGTATGCCCATAAAAAAGTTGCGGAGAAGCAGAAGATTGAACGTACTGAGAAGCCCAGGGATAACATACACCCATACCGAATTAATAAGCCCGAGTCCTTTGATCAACAGATAGGTAGGAATAAGCCCGCCGCCAAAAAACATGGTTACGACAATGAACATCGTATAAAATCCACGGTGCGGCAAATATTTGCGAGATAAAGGATAGGCGCCCAGCGATAGGAAAACAAGTGTCAGTGCCGTTCCTACAACCGTACGGAAAACGGTATTCCCCATCGTTTGCCAAACCGTTTCCGTCGTCAGCACGCGCTTCCAAGCAAAGGAAGAAACTTCTTTCGGAAAGAAATGAATACCCGGCCGCAATGCTTCCGCAGGTGTGCTAAACGATATGGATAGCACGTGCATAAAGGGGTAAATCATCGTGACGCTAAGAATGATTACAAATACGATTAAAAAAACTTGAAATACTTTTTCGCCAGCGGATATCTTCACTTTTAGTTACTCCTTTCTTACATGAACAAGCGTAAACGGCTATCGCCGTCCTATTTTTAATAAAGGCCTTCCTGCCCCATTTTTTTCGTAATGACGTTTGCAAACAGAACCAGCATAAGACCAACCACATTTTTAAATAATCCAACAGCCGTCGTCAAACTGAACTGGAAGTTCTGTAAGCCGATCCGGTACACATAAGTATCGAGCGTATCCGCCACCCCATATACGGCAGGCGAATAAAGCGTTAAAACTTGGTCGAATCCAGCATCCAGCACGCCGCCCACCCTAAGAATTAGCAGGATTGCAATAACAGGTAGAATAGAAGGAATGGTAATGTACAGCGTTTGCTTCCAACGATTCGCTCCATCCAGGACAGCCGCTTCGTACATTTGAGAATCGATACTCGTCAATGCAGCTAAATAGATAATCGTTCCCCAGCCTATCTCCTTCCATATTCCTGACATAACGAGCGTAAATCGGAAATACTTCTCGCTGCCAAGAAAGTAAATCGAATCAAAGCCGAGCCACTGAATAATATAGTTGACCACACCCGAATTTGGGGATAACAGCGTGATCATAATCCCCCCGATAACGATCCAAGATAAGAAGTGAGGCAAATACGATATCGTCTGTGCAATCTTCTTAAAGAGTGAGAACCTGAGTTCATTAAATAATAGGGCTAATATAATCGGTGCGGGAAAACCGAATATAATATGGTAAAAGCTGATAATAATCGTGTTTTTAATAATTTTCCAAAAGTCTGGCGACGCCGTGAACAAATATTCAAAATGCTTGAGGCCTACCCAAGGACTTCCCCAGATTCCATCACGGATAAAATAATCTTTGAACGCCAATTGGATGCCGTACATCGGGCCATAAGCAAATACGGCATACCAGATAAGCACGGGAGCTAACAATAAGAATAAGTACTTATTTTTCTTATATTGCCGCCAAGTGAGTGTCCACCTCGAGACTTTAGGTTCAAGGCCTTCTCCCTGTTTGTGAATGCCAGCAGCGCTTGCCGGGTTCATAGTTGTTTTCTCCTTCCAAATACGATTTTGCGTTGAGACTTGGTCTGAACACCCCTTACATTAGGCCATTGTAAGCGCTTTTTCTATTGCAATTTCATTAAAATCACTAAAGTATCTTCGCATAAAGGATATGATTTTATGAACAAAAGAAAAAGCAATCGCATCGCGATTGCTTCATCCCCATTTATTAAGCGCTAAGCGCTTGAATTGCCTACATTTCGATACTGAACGGGCGTAACTCCGTAACGCGTTTTGAATTTGTTGTGAAAATATTGCGGATTGCGGTAACCAACAATTCCAGAAATTTCTGCCACGGATAACTTTTTATCCTCTCTTAGCAAATTAGCAGCCTTTTCAAGCCGTACCCGAGTCACATATTCAGTAAAGGATTCGTTCATGACTGTTCCAAATAAGGTAGAGATATACGATGGCGCAAGCGAAGCGACCTCGGACAATTTATGAAGCGATAAATCCTCATGAATATTGTCATCGATAAACGTTTTTAATTTATGAATGATTTCCGTATGCGCATGATTGCCTGTCTCTTGAACATGAGCCGTAATTTGAGCGGATAAATCCCGAATCGATTCAAGCGTGTCTGTGAGCGTCTCCTTTTTCAACTCATCGAATAGGCTCGAAGGCGGAACGATTTGTTGCAGATCAAGCTCAATAACGGACTGATACAACACCGTAACTAATTGAAGAAGCCCTAGCTCAACCGTTTCCAATTGGATATCGCCTTTCTCCATTGTCTTTTGGAAATCGTCCATAAACCGATTCATAGAAACGTCGTTACCCGCTTTCAACGCATTTTTATAAACATCAAAGGATAAGATATGCGGCTTTAGATGATTAGGCGGAATTTGCGAATGCCGTACAATAGCTTCCGAACCATAAAAAAACCGATAACGATACGCATGTAAGGCGCTTTGATACGAGAAAGGAATTTCTTCAGGAGCTTGAACATGCGAACCAATGGCAGCGCCAAAGCGTAATGGTTCGGCCGTCACGCTCTTCATGCGGTTCAATTCGTTCAGCAATGTTTGCTCCAACTCTTCGTTCGTCATGTTCAGCTCACTGAAGTAGATAATCGCCGCTTCCTGTGCATTTAAGCTTACGAATTTATAATAACTATAAGCAGCATGCTCTACATAATAAGCTTTGAAGACTTCGCAATCTCCTTCCAATATACGAATATAGCTAATCATGTAATGGCATTGCAGCGGTAAATAATCGTAATACTCCGAGCCGATTCCTGCGCCTAATACGAGGTTTTTAAGTTCATTTACCTTAGCTTTGGATTCTAAATTTTCGATTTTTTGACCTAACGTAGATAGTGTGCTTCCAATAATTGCAAACTCGTTTTGTGAATAATTTGCTGAGCCCGGATGATAAAAGCTGCGTACGCTGGATACAAGCTTCTTCATCGGAACATACACGCGTTTGGAAATCAAATAAGAAAATAGCAGTCCGATTAACAATACGAGAAGGCAGCTGCTAAATATTTGTCCTTTCAACTGCTCCGATGAGGATACGAATGTGTTCATCGGCCGAATGAGTACATATTTCCAATTATTATTCGAAGTCTGATCATTCATGTAAGACAATACGTATTTGCCGCGTTTATTATAATGGATATCCTTATCTCCCCCATCGGATTCCAGCCACTGCTTCGCAATCGAAAGACCCTCTTCGTCATTTAGGCCCGAATGGATAATGGAGCTGCCCTCTTCATTAAAAGCGTACAACTTTTCCATAGGTGAGCTCATCGTGCTCGATACCAATTGATTGATATATTCTAAGTTAACGTCAATATACATTGCTCCTGCCGACGTTTTTGACAAAGAACCGTATGGAAGGGCAATGGCATAAGTCAACACTTCTGTCCCATCAGATAACGTTCTGTACGTCCATCGGTTTAAACCTGATGGAAGGGATTCTTTCAAGAAAGGGGCATCTGGTGAATTGTCCAGCTTCGAGTAAAACTGACTATTATCAATGATATAATTGCCTTTCTCGAAGTACGCAGTTATTTTGTAAACGCCTTCATTTGCAACTTTGAAAATTTCAAGATCCTTGCGAAAAGCTAATATTCCGCCCGCATTACCTTCCCACTTGCTATCCAGCAAATAGTTCAGCATGGATTGGCTCTCTAACGACAAGGTGGATACCGCACGGTTGCGGATACTGTTCTCGTATTTTTGGAGCACCGTATTTTCGACAAAATCACTCGATGTCTCTATTCGTTGCCGGCTGTCTCTAGCAATTTCATCCACCATTAAGCGATTAGCCTGAACATATAGATAGCTGCCCACAAGACCGATCAAGACAACGGCCATTAATGTGAATGAAAAAATCAGATGAGTAAATAATGTGCCGCCATTTCTTTGTTTACCAATTTTCATCACAAGACCCCCCTCTAATACTTTACATTATCTCTGTAACTTTCTTTAATGAAAGCAATTATAATTAAAGATACTAAAATGCACCGGCTTTCGCTATTATAAAATCTTCATATTAACAATATCACAACTGAAATACGGCACATTCCAGCCAAGATTCGGCTTGCTTGCTCGGCTCCACCTAAACAATAAAAAACCACAAACTGATCGCCATTATTTAATACCGACGCCAAGAAAACAAGGATTATGCCTCTAGGCATCGAAGTGTAGGAGGACGGATTAACTCTCGTAGAAAGGAATAGGATCCATGAGGATTACAATTCAAAATGTAATCGATCAACTGCGCTCTTCCGTCCATCCGATTGAGAACACGGTCGATGATAAACGCCCGAATATGTGAGGGACTCAACGTATCAGGGCTTACCGAAATCGCTGCTTGTACTAGGACATGCGGAGAGCGAAGAGCCCGGCATGCGTTATTTGGCAGAACGGCTGCAGGAATCGTATCCTAGCCTGCCCGTTCACTTTATACCGGTGAATCCGGTGTTTCGGGTGGTTTGAGCCATAATCCGGAATCATGAAATTTTTAATACCAAAGGAGCGAAAGCATATGAAGACAGGCATGATGAATGCGGCAATAATGGACAAACCGTTGTCTATAGCGGTTAAGCAGGTGGACATCCCTATTCCCGGGGATAACGAAGCATTGGTTAAAGTTCACTGCATAGGCGTGTGCGGTTCCGATATTCATTACTACGAGCATGGACAAATCGGACGTTATATCGTGAAGGAACCGATTGTGCTTGGCCACGAGCTGGCGGGTGAGATCGTAGAGGTCGGTAAAGCGGTCACGCATTTAGCACCGGGCGACCGCGTCGCAGTGGAGCCTGGCGTGACATGCGGACGCTGCGAATATTGCAAATCGGGAAGGTACAATCTATGTCCCGATGTTATCTTTCTAGCGACTCCACCCGTGAACGGAGCTTGGGCGGAATATATCGTTATGCCGAGTGACTACCTGTTCAAGCTGCCAGATTCGATGAGCTTTGAGGCAGGCGCGCTGCTCGAGCCGCTGTCGGTCGGATTCCATGCGATGCTGCGCGGTGAAGCCAAGCCGTTCGATCGCCTGCTGATCACGGGACTCGGTCCGATCGGCCTCTTGGCCGGACAGGCGGCAAAATTGTTCGGCATAACCGAAATCTACGGCACTGATACTGTAGCTTATCGGCGGGAACTTGCTCTTGAGATGGGCTTCAAGGCGGTATTCGATCCGTCTGCGGATCAGGTGGCGGAGAGACTGGATGAGCTGACTGGAGGTGCCGGCATCACTCTCGTCGTGGAATCGTCTGGCAATGCCAGAGCGATGGCTGATACGGTGAAGCTGGTCAAGCGAGGCGGTCGGATCGTATTTGTCGGGCTTCCAGCTAAAGATGAGGTGCCAATGGATATGGCCAGCCTCATCGACGGCGAGATCAACGCCTATGGCGTATTCAGGTATGCGAATACCTATCCGGCAGCTATCCAGGCCCTGCAGCATTCTTCCGTAGACATCGAGTCCATCATCACGCACCGGTACTCGCTAACGGATATCAAGGAAGCGGTGGAGACCGCACGTACAAGAAAGGATACTAGCATTAAAGTCATGATCTATCCAAATCTTCCTGCAGAGTAATATAGGAGCTGGATGGCTGCTCCCTTTTCACTATGCTAGGCTTTCCTGCAGATGACGCCTAAGCCTGGCACGCCAAATCAAGCAGAGTCACCCTATGACTCTGCTTGATTTCACATGCCTTTTTTCATATAAATTAATGTTCGTTCGTACGGAAAACAAATGTGCCCTATCCCTGTTATCAACTGATAGTTAAGGGATAGGGCACATGAAGCGCTCATTATTCTAGGTTGTCAATTTGCTGCTCATCTGTTTAAGTTAATCCAGATTTTTGCAATAACTGTTGTACAATCTTAGCAACTTCGGCTCTCGTAATATAAGCTTTCGGCGCAAGCACTGCAGCACTTCTTCCTGATACGATTTCCGCTTGAATGCTGTCAGCGATTGCATTCTTCGCCCAGCTTGACGCATCTGCAGCATCTTTGTAAGGGCGCAATACAACATCAGCTGTCTGGTTCTCAAGATTTGCCTTCAGGCCGGTGATCGTCAATGCTTTGGCAATGATAACCATAGCCTGTTCTCTCGTAATCTTATCTTGAGGACGGAAGGTGCCATCTTCGAAGCCATTGATCAGATTGTATGACTGTGCCGTCACTATGGCGCTGCTGTACCAATCCTCAGCTTTCACATCCGAGAATGGCGTTGCACCGTTCTCCTGCTTCAAGCCTAATGCCCGTACGACAATTGCTGCGAACTCGGCACGCGTAATATCTGCGCTCGGATTAAACCGGTCATTCCCGATACCTGTGATGACCATCCGCGAGCCCAAATTATTTACAGCATCCTTCGCCCAATGCTGAGCGACATCCGAGAACTCTACCGGATGATAGATAACAGCGTATGTGCTGTTCGTTAAGCTGTTCACCTTAGCATAAAGCTTGCCCTCAATAGTGATGATTTTTGTTGGCACATGGCGTACCGTTCCATCCTGTTCGACCACAACGACTGTAGTAAGCTTGTTTGGAGCGACGCCGTCCGGAATCGCAATCATACTCTCTACATACGCGTTGAACTTCGAAATTTCGATGGTCTTGCCACCGTATTGGGCCGTGACCGTGAAGTTAATTGGCGGCGCAACCAATGTAAATTCTCCTTTGATTGCCTTATTCTCAACCAATTCTGCCATTGCTGCATCCGGTACGGCGATTTCGATCTGGATCGTGATGTCCTTCAAAGCGACCGATGCGCCGAACTGCTTAGAAATTGCGCTGCTATCGATTTGCTGAGCACGAACGGTATACGTTGCCCGATTCGTTTGTATTTCCAGTACTGCTTTCTTCACTTCCATCTCTTTGACCATTTGGGCATTCAACTTCAGGGCTACGATATCGGACTCGCTATTAACCGGAACGGTGATTCTTGCTTGATCTCCTTCCGCTGCAAGCCATTGACCCAACTTTATCTGGTCAATAGCAATCGTGGTTACCGTTTGGCCATTCCTTTCGGATTTCACAGCCGTACCCGCACTTTCAGCTTTGCCGTTGATAAGAATATCGACGACTGTATTGCCGGTAACAGGCGGAGCAGTTGGTGTACCGTCGCCGCCGTTATTCGAAGAGGTTACCGTGAATTCCATTTCGGCTTTCTTTTCCGAACCGCCCGCAGTAACCGTTAATGTAAGCGTGCCGGTTCCAGCAGAAACTCCCTTGATGGCAACCGAAGCTTTGTTGCTGTCGCCAACGATGCTAATCTTCCCGCTAGATGTCCACTGATAAATCGGGTTTGTTGCTTGGGATGGATTAATCGCCGAGCCTACCGTTAATGTTTCACCGATCTTAACCCCTGTTACCTCACTTGTGATACTAACAGATTGTACAGGAGTTACATCTGGTCCCGGATCAACAGCTGTAAACTTCCAATAATCCATATTAAATAAGTTACTAGTACCCGCTCCTTTAAACATAAAGAAGACATTGTGAATCCCTTTGACATGATCTACGTTTGTTTTCAGCAGCTGCCATACTTGCTCTCCGCCTGCAGCAGCGATGTCAAGAGTGCCAATCACTTCGCCAATCGGACTATCCAGGCGAATTTCGATTGTACCTCCTGCAGCAGCCGCAATATTGGCTTCGAATGATGCCGCCCCCTTTTCACCGAAGTCAGCGTTTGCTACGGCAAGCCAGTCTCCATTATCAATATCCGTGACGTGAAGATTAATGCTTTCTACCAGACTGCCAGGTGCTTCTGATTTCTCGGTCAGAATGCCGGCATTCCAAGCAATGGTTTCAGACTCGGTTCTCTTATATGGATCAAGATCCGCAATCTGCGAAATACCTTCCATATCACCTTTAATATCCTTGATTAATCCATTTTCGTAGAACTCAACCTTATTAATATGAGGAGAACGGTATCCCTTTCCGTCACCTAGAAGCGCTTTGCTGACGGTTTGGGCATGGTATACCGCATACCACTCGTTATTAAATTCAAAAATCGCATGATGGTTATTGCCGCCTACGCCAAAGAATTCATAGGGATTTTTCAGAATAGGTGAGACATAAGTGAAAGGCCCCATCGGGTTATCACTCACCATATAAGCAATTTCACCTGGAGGAGGTGTCCCTTCCGGATGCGTACCGGCGAAATTCGAACAATAAGAGTAATAATATTTACCGTTATACTTGTGAATACCCGAGTCTTCAAACAAGAAAGGAGCATCAATTAAAGCCGCTTCCCCAACAGTGGAGACCATATCATCGCCTAATTCCATGACTCTGCCCGTTCTAGGATTTGCAACTTGCGCTTGCGTCGGATTGTTACCGCCAGGTATTCCTCCGCCGAAATACAGATAACCTTTACCATCATCGTCAACCAATACGGCCGGGTCAAAAAGCCATACAACGCCGGGAACGCCAGGAGTATTGCCCGTAATCAGTGCTTTTCCTAGCGGATCTGTCCACGGCCCGATCGGACTATCCGATGTGAGTACCCCAATACCTCCAGCACCATTTGCAAAATAAAGGAAAAATTTATCCTTGCCGTCTATTTGCTTATGTGCGGCTGCCGGCGCCCAAGAGAACGTTGCCCATTTGGCAATGCCGGCAGGACCCGCCACCGGAATTGCACCGTGGTCTGTCCAGTTGACCATATCATCAGAAGAAATGACGAAAACTCTATTCAAATTGCTGAACGAATTGTCTTTCACGTTTCCGTTGCTGTCATATTCGTAATCATCGCTTGACATATAGATGTAAACCCTTCCATTATAAGCCAATGCGTAGGGGTCTGCCCCTAATTTATGGTCCATAAGCGGATTGGAATACCCTGGAGTTTTGGCAATGGCGCCTGTATCCAGCTTCTTTAATCCTACGTTTGCCACTGCTTCATGGACATTGTAGCCAATATTCCCGCCTTCGACCTGAATATAATCGGTCTGGATGGCAACCGTTTGATCTGTTGGAACGAAGCCTTCAACCTTCAGCTTAATTGTCGCAAACAAATCGGAAGCTTGATGTGTGAAATTCACATTTTCGCCAGAAACCTTTACCTGAAGCCGATTATCAGCGAAAGTAAATGAAGGGTCTCCCACGATATTATCAGAATTGAAATCCACTCCGGTTACAGATAGATACTTCGGAATGTTAAAGGAAGCCGAAATCGATGTGTATTGTCCTGACGGCAGTGCATCCATTTTAACAGACACTTCCAGCTCCATATTTTGGACGCCGATAACATCGGTAACATCTCCTAATTCCGCATTTAGGATGGTTGCGGACGCATTTGAACCCGTCATCTTATCCTCGACTCTGAAATAATCAAAATCGACTGATCCGCCTGTCGTTTTTGTTGCATAATTGAACAATGCAAAACGATAGCCCATAAAATGCGGCAATGTATAATGCATTTGCAGCGTGTTCCCTATCGCTGTCCAGTCAGCTCCATTAAGGCTGTAATAGAAATACGCCTTATCGGTCTGATTTTTATAATCCAATTCAATTTTAAAATATACCTTTTTCTCAGTGACTGGAATGCTAGCCACTTCCACTGCCGTTCCGGAGCTGCCATCTACCATAACAATGGCTTTCGAAGTCCCGGACATTTTAACGCCGACATAGCCATATTCTTTTTGCAATACAGCAAGTCCAGCATAATCGCCATTTTTCATTTGGCTTATATCCACTGCAATGCTTCCAGAGCTCTCGGGTCCAAATGTTCTTTGCGTAAGCGTATTTCTGGCATCAAGAAGATTAGTGCTCTTTCTGCCGGTCGTTAGCCTTAAATAACCCGGGCGCTCCGTAAGCGACCAATTTCTGTTGTCCGGGTTATGGTTCCACTGCCACACTAATGCAAGATTAGAACCATTATAATCGTATTCACCGATATTCGCTTTGTCCAGCCCGCCGGCCGGTGTAACATCTTCAAGTGAAACATCATCGACATAGAAATTCATTAAATCTAAAGTCGGATCTTGTTGCGGTGTCCAAACTGTCTCCATAAAAATAAACGGTGCATGAAGCTCGGCATCATCCGGAATCGTATACGTTCCTTCAATGGTTCCCCATTCCCCTTTGTTTACCGTAACCGATCCAAGAACCTTGATTGTCGTCCAGTCGCCATCCTGGATATCGAAGTTAAATTGCTTGGTCGCAGGCAGCGCACTGTCTCCGTCATATTTCACTTTGGCGGAAAACTTATACACTCCGCCTGCTTTCACTTTTCCGGCAATCGATTGCTGCGGCCCCCCGCCTGTAGATTGTCGGTTGCTGATGAACAAGCTGCTTGAGCCGCTGTATGCTTCGTCCGCCGTTACCGCAACCGCTGCATTCTCATGGCCCGTCCAAGGCTCTCGGCCATTCTCGAATCCGCCGTTTACAAGCAGGTTTGAATCCGGCGTCACGTCTCTAAGCGATACATCATCGACATAGAAATCCATTAAATCTAACGTCGGATCTTGTTGCGGTGTCCAAACCGTCTCAATAAAAATAAGCGGTTCATTAAGCACTGCATCTTCCGGAATGGTATAGGTTCCTTGAATGGTACCCCATTCCCCTTTGTTTACCGTTGTCGATCCAAGCACCTTAATCGTCGTCCAATCGCCATCTTGGATAGCAAAGTTAAATTGCTTGGTTGCAGGCAGCGCGCTGTTACCGTTATATTTCACTCTTGCGGAAAATTCATATACCCCGCCTGCTTTCACTTTTCCGGTAATCACATGCTGCGGGCCTGCGCCAGTCGCCTGTCTGTTGCTGATGAACAAACTGCTTGAGCCGCTGAAAGAATCGTATGTTGATGCTGTAACCGTTGCATTCTCATGTCCTGTCCACGGCTCTTGGCCGGCTTCAAATCCGCCGTTTACAAGGAGTTCATTTCCTTCGCTTACCGCAGCGAATGTTTGTGCTGCTGGATCTGCTGCGGTTTGTATAGCAGAAAATGATGGATTAGAAACGATATTCGCTGTTTCCCCGAATACGGTATGTGAAGCTCCTACTCTCTCTGGTCTCTGATAAAATTCATCAGAATCTACTAAGAGGTTCTTCGATGTCACGCCATTAACTGGAATAGGCATACTTTGCGGAACCTTGCCATCAACCCCGAATATCGGCCACCCGTCTTCCCATGTAACGGGAATTAGGTAGGGGATACGTCCAACGGATCCGCGGTCTCCAAACAACATTCCGTACCATTTCCCATCAACCGTATCCACAATTCCACCCTGTGCGATACCAGCATCCCTCAAGGCAACTTGTCCTGTGTATGTGCCGTCTATAGCGTCCGCTCGATGAACAATTTGAGTACGCATACCATCTTTCGGCCATGTGATGTTGAATACATAATAGCTGCCTTTAATTTTTTGAATATGTGTGCCTTCAGCATTCAGGCCAACGTTTGGCCCTGCAACCAGGCTTGCATTAGGAATGATGATTTTATCAAGCCCGCCCGGTTTGATCGCCGTTGCATCCGAGGTGAGCTCAATGGCTTTAATATCGCCGCCGCCATAAACCATATACACACGTCCGTCATCATCGAATAGCAATGACATGTCATGATAAACGCCATCAAACGTTGAATGCGTCCATGGGCCTTTCTCTATATCTTCCGTTTGATAAATATAAGTTTTGCCGGTATCATACGAAGGAAATGCCACATAAAATTTTCCATTATGATATCTAAGGCTGCTGGCCCACGAGCCTTGACCATAATTGCTTTTCCCGTTTCTGAGCGCTTGTTCGTCATTATCTGCAAGGATATCGTAAACATAATTGACGATTTCCCAGTTCACGAGATCATATGATTTCATAATCGGCACGCCAGGATTCATGTGCATGGTCGTGCTCGTCATATAGTACGCATCACCCACCCTAATGACATCGAGGTCTGGAACATCCGCCCATATAAATGGGTTCTCAAAATTGCTCTCGCCTTGCTGCGCATAGACTGACGTGCTTGGTACAAGGTTTAGGAATAATGTAAGCGCTAATAAAAATGCAAACGACTTTTTAAACATTGATTTGTATCTCCTCCTCTTAATTGTATCTAATTCCAACAAAATATCTATTTCTGAGCTCATTTTATAGTAGTTAATACGTACAAACCATGTAATTTCTTGTTTGAAAAGTATCATTTGATACGAAATTTCGACTTAGGTTTCCTCTAAAACCAACTAGCTGTAAGCGGATACAAATTGTGTGTAAAAAAACATCAGTGCCGCAAAGTTGGGCACTGATGAACAATAAACATTAACCGGACCTCATTTATTCGAACCTTTGTTTCATTACCCTGGCATAACGGAAATAATCAAACTCAGCATACCCGCCTATTTGCTTGGTTGCATAATTAAACAACCCGATCCGATATCCCATAAAATGATCTAACGTATATTTCATCTCTAACGGGCGGCCGATTTGAATCCATTTCACTCCATCCGCAGCGTAATAGAAATTTGCTGTATCGATGCTATTCGCAAAATTAAAATCAATCTTTAAAAAAATCTGACTGGGCTCGTATCGAATATTCTCGACCTCTTCTTCACTGCCATCGCCACGATTAACACACATCGCAACGAATCTGTCGCCGTTCTCCGTAACTTTAACGCCAACGGTGCCGAAGTGATTCTGTAGAGCGACCAACCCGGCATGATCGCCCGGTTTCATATGGGAAATGTCCATCAACGTCATCCCGCTGCAGGCGGGTCCTTCCGTCCGCTGCGTTAATGTATTGCGCGCGTGTACTACGCTGTCGGTCAAATTGCCCGTTTCCAATCGCAGAAAACTTGGCCGCTCCGTCACCGACCAAAGTTGATTGTCCGGGTTATGATTCCACTGCCAGTTCAGCGCCAACTTGTTTTCCGTGTATTCAAACTCGTCGCTAATCACCAACGGTTTAGTAGATGTGGCGGGCAACGGGATTTCAAATTCCTCTGGCGCCTTCCCCTCCACCCCGATGATAGGCCATTCATCTACCCAAGATACAGGCAGCACGCAGGGAATTCTGCCGACGGCATCGTGATCTTGAAACAGCACGGCATACCACCTGCCTTCCGGCGTTTCAACGATGCCGCCTTGCGCAACGCCTTTGTTCTGATAGCCCATGTCGTCATCTAAAATCAATTTGCTTTCATAAGGACCAAGAAGCTCTTCCGAGCGATAACAAATTTGTCTACGACGTTGGTTTCCGGTCTTTGGCCACTCGATGAAGAACAGATAATAGCGGCCGTTTATCTTATACGCGTGGCACCCTTCACATCGCAGTCCAATGCCGTCCCGTTCCGTTTCAAACAACAGCCGATTGACTCCGCCAGGCTTTACAGCTGTCGCATCATCCGTTAGCTCCGTAATGTAAATATCACCGTTACCATAGATCACGTAGACGCGGCCTTCATCAAACAATAAGCCCGGATCGTGAAAGAGCCCTTCAATCGTGGAGCGATCCCATTGACCATTCTCGATATCATTCGTCCGGTATATATAAAAACGATTCATATCATTGCTTGAGAAGCACACATAGAACAATCCGTTATGATAACGCAAGCTTGCGGCCCATGACCCTTGTCCATAAATGCCTTTCCCATCCAACAAGTTGTGTGCATCGTTATCCTCGAATGTATCGTACACGTAATTCACGATCTCCCAATGCATCAGGTTCTCAGACTTCATGATCGGGCATCCGGGCATCGTATGCATGCTCGTGCTGACCATATAATAAAATGTGCCTACTCTTATGACATCTACGTCCGGAACATCAGACCACATGACCGGGTTAGATATTATCGTATTATTCATCCCTATCTCTCCTTATTAAACACTTATACTACCAGTTACATTATCTTACGTTTTACGCTTGCCCGGCCGAGGTCAATAACGTGCTGCGTCCAAAATGTCCCAATAGGATGGCTTGGGCTTATGCGCCATATTAAAGACGAATGGCCAGTTTTTTCGGCCTTTCACCGGAAAGTTATCCAACCAAGTATAATCATCGGCCGCTCCCCAGAATGTTACGGACGTGATACATTCGCTGTACTCCTTAAACAGTTGGAAAAATTGCTTGTAACGTTCCGCTTGCCTCACGAGCATCTCTTTGGTCGGCGCGAGCAGATCAGTTCTCCGGTCGTCATGCTGGAATACAGATACGTCCAACTCCGTAATATGCAGCTTCACGCCGAGGCTTGCATATCTTTCGATCGCTTGGCGTATATCGTCAATGGACGGATGCTCCAAGTTCCAGTGCGCCTGGAGTCCGACCCCGTGGATCGGCACATCCTTCTCCTTCAACGACTTTACCAAGGTATAAATTTTTTCTCTCTTTTCAGGGATGGACTCGTTATAATCGTTATAAAACAACATCGCCTCCGGATTCGCCGCATGCGCATATTCGAACGCTTTGGCTATAAAATCCTCTCCGGCGATGTCCAGCCACTTGGACGAACGCAGCAGCTCCCCGCCGCTGTCGGAAACCGCTTCATTTACGACATCCCATGCATAGATGCATCCCTTATAACGCGCAACCACCGTTTCGATGTGGGATTTCATCCGCGCAAGCAGCGTTTCGCGGTTAACTGCGCCGCCGGTGTGATCCTCAAACATCCAATTAGGCGTTTGATTGTGCCATACCAGGGTATGTCCTCTAACCGCCATGCCATTCGCTTTGGCAAACGCAATCAATCGATCCGCATTCTCGAAGGTATATCGATCTTCTGCAGGATGCAGGCTCTCGAACTTCATCTCGTTCTCCGCCGTTATACTATTGAAATGTTCCGCCAACAGCTCACGCTGCGTGACCAGCGTCCTTGGATTTACTGCCGCCCCGATTAAAAACTGCTGACTGAACGCTTCATGCAGCTTTGTGGAAGCATCCGTATGAGAATTGACCACTCTTTGTTCGCCTCCTCTTACCTATGTAATGCTTCAAGCTCAAACAAGCCATAGGCAATTGTTTACCAAAAGTGTAGCGCTTGCATTCGTTAGCAACAACCTGTCAATTATTTGTTCATTAACCCGGCAAATACTAGATTCCTGGATAAGGATCGTTCGTCTGAATCGTCCCGTCCTCGTTATAATGCAGTTCCGTATACTTGACACACCGCTTATGGTTGACGCCTCCAGAGAGGGAACAGTCGTGATAAAACAGGTACCATTTGTCTTCAAACTGGACGATGGAATGATGGGTCGTCCAGCCGATTACCGGTGTAAGGATCGTTCCTTTAAAGGTATACGGGCCCAGCGGATTCCGGCTGACGGCGTAGACGAGCTTATGCGTGGTACCGGTCGAGTAGGACAAGTAGTACCATCCATTATGCTTGTGCACCCACGGTCCTTCAAAGAATCGCCGATCCTCGTCGCCGGCCAGAATCGGGCCGCCGTCCTCATCGTTGATCGAAATTTCCTGCGGAGCTCCTTGAAAAGACAGCATGTCCTCACTCAATATCGCGACCTGAGGACCAAGAGCAGGAGCACTCGCATCCGGCCCCGCAGCTTCCGGCTCGAAGCTGCCGGTCTGCCATTTTTCCAGTTGGCCGCCCCAAAGACCGCCAAAGTAGATATAGGCCTGATTATCTTCGTCAATCAGTACAGCCGGGTCGATGCTGAAGCTGCCTGCAATGTAATCCGGCTGCGGGATAAAAGGACCGGCCGGAGACGCGCTTGTCGCAACACCGATCCGAAAAATCCCTTCATGATCCCGTGCGGGAAAAAACAAGTAATAGATGTCGTTCTTATAAGCGGCATCCGGCGCCCAAAGCTGCTTGGAGGCCCACGGAATATCTCTTAAATGAAGAACCTCGCCATGATCAACGACGGGAGATTCTAGATTGTCCATGGAAAGCACATGATAGTCTTCCATTGCATAATGGTCCCCATTGTCATTATCAGGTCCATCGTGGTCGAGATCATGCGACGGGTAAATATAAATTTTTCCATCGAATACATGCGCAGAAGGATCAGCCGTGAAAATATGGGTGACAAGCGGTTGATTTGGTTTTGGTATTTGATTCATGCGAATTCTCCTTTTTTATAACCTTAATGATCTGGCATACTTACACTTCGGCGAAGCCATCTTCAGTAGATGACGGATAAAACTCCTACTCGACGACTTCATAATGGAACCAGTCAAAATGGGCCGGCGACTCGGATCGAGTGCCGTTGCCCGTAGCATACATGGCGAAGAACACGCCCGTAAACCCGCCGGCTACTTCCGTGGCTAGCAAAGCGCACTCGCCTTGGCCAAACCAGAAAGGCTCCTCATGGCTGCTGCTTGAGAAACCGAAGGCATAATGCTCCTTGTCCGATTTGACGGTCAGCACAACCTTATCAGCCGACCATGGCGCCTCATGCTCCACCTTCCATAAACTGCCGACCCTTCTCCGGAAAATGATCTTGCGCTCGCCGGCAATTCTTGTCACTGCAATCTCGTAATGAAACCGCTCATTCATATATACGGTTATTCCCGCTTCTTCGCCGTTTCGCTGCGGCGCAAACGTCAAATATGCGGATACGCGGCATGCAAAGTGCTGCTGTCTCCGCCCGATAAACGCAGGCGCGTCAACAGCATTTAAGGTAGCCGGGGAGCCGTACAGCGTCAGGCAGCTGTCTTTCTCCGTCAACGTCCAATTATCCGGGTTCGGCGAACGCAGAAAATTCCATTGCGGAGCAAGAGCGGAAGCGTTGAAGTCGTCTCTCACCATATGCTCTTCGGTCACAGGCTGCAGAGTTAACCCAGCGGAAGGCATCGTCTCTCCTATGGTGCCGTTCTCGCCGATCATCGGCCATCCGTCTTCCGTCCAGGTGACGGGTGCAAGGAACGTTTCTCTGCCGAGATGATGACGATTCGGATACCCGACAGGACGTATGCCAAGGAATACGGCCCACCAGCCGCCATCCGGCGTCTGGACGAAGTCTGCATGTCCCGTCGCATGAATCGGCTTGAAGAGGCTCCGATGAGACAGAATCGGATTGTTCGGACAGCTCTCAAACGGTCCGGCCGGCCCTTTGCTCCTTGCCACCGTTACCATATGGCCGTATTCCGTGCCTCCTTCGGATATGAGGAGGTAATACCAATCGCCGATCCGGTAGATATGCGGAGCCTCCGGATATTGCCCGCCGGTCCCCGTCCATAGGAACGCGCATTCCGAAACTTTTTTCCCGGTCTTCAAGTCGATTCGGCACTGGTATATACCCGGGCCCGTTATATCATTACTCGCGGATGAAGTAATATAAACCGTCCCATCCTCGTCGAAGAAGAGATCAGGATCAATCCCAGGATGATCTAAATAAATCGGATCAGACCACTCCCCGCGCGGATCATTCGTATACACATAAAAGTTGCCCCCGCTCGAGACATTTGTGGTGACCATGTAGAATGTACCGTTATGAACACGAATAGTAGGCGCGAATATTCCGCCAGAACTGCCCGCTTGACGCAAATCCAATTGCTCTGGCCTGGTCAAGCAATGTCCTATCTGCTGCCAATGCACAAGATCTTTGCTGTGATAGAGCGGTACTCCCGGAAAATACTCGAAAGAGCTGGTCACCAGGTAGTAGTCCTCACCTTCTCTGCAGACGCTCGGGTCGGGATGGAAGCCGCTAATAACGGGATTTTGGTAAGTCATTTCGTAAGACACTCCTTTGTAGATATAAGTTTGATTTCATTTACAGCACTTCTTCAAGCAATCTTCGGCTATGCGCGTCAAGCGCGTGCCAATCAGGAATTTCACAGCGTTTGCCGCTCAGATCGGTCAGAATAATCCGGCCTCCGCCGGGATACTGAAGATGCTCATGCAGATTTCGCATCGCCATTCGGGCGGGGCCAAGATGTGTCTGCAGCTCCCACAGCCACAGATCGGATTTGAATTTCACGCTTTCCACCCGCGTTACTCTCGGAAGGAAGTAGCGGAACTGAAGCTCCTTCGTAAGCTCGGCGGCACTTTTTTCATTAAGCTCCGCGATATCGCGGATGATTCCGAGCTCATCGCCGCTCGCATTACGGATTGAGATATACTGCGAGTCGTATTGAAACGGGAACGTACGGTAGACGACAAGCTCATCATATGGCTTGCCGTCAATGACACCCTGGAGCACGCCGCCTTTGCCTCGGCTGAAGCTCGCTTCGTCCTCTGACAATACCCGAATAGCAAAGCTATCCGCCATCAGCACTCAACCCCCTTTATTTTGGACATCTCTTTCTGGGCGTCAACAAGCTTGCGGTAGACGCCCTTTTCTTTCTCAAGAAGTTGTTCGTGAGAGCCGACTTCGACGATTTTACCCCGTTCCAGCACGACGAGACGGTCTGCGTTGCGGAGCGTGGATAAGCGATGGGCGATGGCAATGGTCGTACGGCCCTGAACTAGCCGGGAAATCGCCTCCTGAATCTGCCGCTCGGTTTCGGTGTCGACTGAAGCGGTCGCCTCATCCAAAATAAGAATACGGGGGTCATGGATGATAGCGCGAGCGATGGCTACCCGCTGCCGCTCCCCGCCGGACAGCTTGTGCCCACGCTCGCCTACCCGGGTATCATAGCCGTCCGGCAATCTGACGATAAAATCATGCGCATTGGCAATCTTGGCTGCCCGCATAATTTCTTCAGGTGTCGCGTCGGACTTGGAATACGCGATGTTCTCCGCTATCGAGCCGTCAAAGAGAAACGTTTCCTGAAGGACAACACCGATCTGCTTTCTTAAATCGGATTGGCTGATATCGTGGATTGAAACACCGTCAATGAGGATGGAACCTTCATCCGCGTCATAAAACCGGCATATCAAATTGATAAACGTCGACTTTCCCGCTCCCGAATGTCCGACAAGGCCGATCATCTCGCCTGCTTTCACACTTAGGCTGATATTCCGAAGCACTGGATGATGCTTCTCATAGCCATAAGTGACCTGTTCGAAGACGACATCGCCCTTGATGGTACCGAGCCGCACCGGCTTGTGGACATCGGGCACTTCGGACGGCGTATCTATAATTTCAAACACCCGATGCGCGGCAGCCATCGCATTGCTGGCCCAGTTAATCATCTGGCTGACCCACTGCAAAGGCCCGAATAACATGCCAAGATAAGCGACAAGCGCCATAAGCACCCCTAGCTGCAGCTCGTCGTTCAACACCTTGCTTCCTCCGTAATACCAGATCAGAAGCGTGCCTATTCCCGCAATAAGGTTAAAGGCAGGAAATATAAACTGCCAAAGTCCTTCTGTCTTGACATTGTTCTTCACGACTTCCGCGTTCGCCTCGGTATAGCGGGACAACTCCTCGCGTTCACGGCCAAATGCCTTCACCACCCGAATACCCTGCAGTGAATCGCCGACCAGCATATTCAAGCGAAAGATCGATCGCCACTGCTGGTATAGGCGGCGTCCGATTTTTGGCCAGATGGTGACGGACGCCGCAACCATAACCGGAACAGGCAGCAGCGCGAACAGTGACAGCCTCCAATCCAGGCTCATCATGATGATAAAAATGATGACGACACGAAGCGATTCTCCGCAGACGAAAATGACGCCGTCCGTCATGAATTGACGCATCGACTCTGCATCATTATTAACGCGGCCTATAAATTGAGAGGTCTGCCTGCGGTCGAAGAAAGCCAGCGAAAGCCTCATGAGCGACGCATAAACATCCTTGCGGACATCACCCATTAGCTTGGAGCCGACCCATATGCCGATATACCCGCGCACCGTCTGCATAACAGTAAGAAGCAGCATGGTAAGACCGAGGCCTGAAACAACGGTAAACAAGGCTGAGCCCATATTTTTGGGCTGCAGCACATCGTCGATGATGATTTTCGTCAGAAACGGCGGCAGCAGCTCGACCAAGGTGGTCAGAATAAGCAAACAGCCGGCCGCTGCCATTTGAAGCTTATAGGGCTTTGCGTATCCCAGCATCCGGGAGGCCAGCTTGCCGTTGTTCAAGCAAAGCTGGCAAACCTGCGTGCCTTCGCCGAGCGGATTGGCGCAGGTCGGGCAATAACGCGGTAAATCGCGCTCCGAAACGGCCGGAAGCTCCTCTCCCTTTGCAATCGCGCTTAAGAGCTTTGCGGCAAAGCCGGCTACCGATGTCAGCTCAGCGGTATAGCGGGCAATGACTACCGGTCCGCTTTGCATGTCGGCTACCAGTGTGCCGCCTCCTACTGCGCCAACGGCTCTCGCATCCTTAAGCTCCGCAGCCGATAGCTGCATGACTGTCGGACCTTCCATCTGCATAATCATGATGTCGCGGCTGGTAACGGCGATCCATTGCTCACCGAACCGGCCGTCAGGCAGCAGGTCTGTCTTGAAACTAAACAACAGATTGCCTGTCAACTGCTTCCGGAGATGCTCCGGAAGCATATCCTGCTTGGACATGGACATCATTCTCCCTTTCTTAATCTACAACTAAGCAACGATCCGAAGACACTCGAAATACTCCGCTTTGGCTCCTTGTTCGCGCAGCGGTGAAGAGCTCCCCGCCTTACGGCAGCTTCGAAGGATCCACGACCGCCCAGAACGCCGGCTTCGCCTGAAGCTGCTTATCGAATAGAAACGGCGCCTCGGTGCGCTTTACCGGGAACGAGCTCAGCCACGTATGATCATCCGCGATGCCCCAGAATACGACGCCGCTGAGAATGTCCTTGTTCGCCTTGAACGCCTCGAACAGCTCATGGTACCGATCTGCTTGCATCTTCAGCACGTCATCCGGAATATCCGCTTCGAAATCTCTGCGATCGTTCCAAGCGTAGATACTCATATCGAGCTCGGTAACTAGATTGTCAAGGCCGAGCACGCTGAATTTCTGCATGGAATCGATAATGGAATCGACCGTTGGCCCGTGTATGCCGATATGCGTCTGATGACCGACGCCGTCGATCGGCACCCCTTTGTCCAGCATTTCCTTCACCAATTCATACAACCTGTCGCGTTTCACCGGATTGTCCGTTCCATAGTCGTTAATGTACAGCTTTGCGTCCGCTCCGCCCGCTTCGCGCGCCGCGCGGAAGGCCGTCTCGATGTAATCGGTACCTGTAATCTTGTACCAGTCGCTGGCCCGCATGCCGCCCGGGTCCCCCGGCTCAATGACCTCGTTTACAACGTCCCATGATTGGATATCGTCCTTATACCGTCCGACAATGGTTCGAACATGCGTATCGAGCCGTTCAAGCAGCAATTTCTTGTTCGTTTCGCGCTTTCCCGGATCCGTCTCTTCGACCATCGGTTTGCTATCGGCATCCTTAAAAAACCAAGCTCCGACTTGGCTATGCCACACAAGTGTGTGGAATCGAACTTCCATGCCGCTCTTCTTCGCGAATTCGACGATCCGGTCTGCATTTTCCCAAGTGAAGCTGCCTTCTGAAGGTTGCATGGCATCCGGCTTCATCACGTTCTCCGCGACCAGCCAATTCACGTGCTTCTTGAGCAGCTCTGATTTGAGTCCTGTTGTCTGCAACGGTTCGATGGCCGCTCCGATCGGGAAATACTCAGCATACGTTTCCGTGAGCGACGGAATATCTGTCTGGACTGACGGCTCCGGAAGCGCTCCCTCCTTTTCTTCCTCCGGAGCTGAGGTTTGTTCAATCGGGATCACGGCCTCTTCCGCCTTTGGGCCATCCACCTGCTGATCCGTCAGGCTTTCGCTTGTACTTATTGCTTCCGTCTCGCTTGGATCAAACCTGTTCAGCAGCAGCAAGGCAACGACAATTGCGGCGGCTAACAAGATAACTAACAAGGCGTTTCTTCGTTTAATTAGTGGTCTGGACAAGCCGGAAACCACCTTCCTATGGATAATTTCAATGGATACCATAAAAGGGAACAGCCTTGCGGAAGTTTCAGCTCCGCAAGGCGCTTCCCCTATACTGGTAAAAGCTAGCCTACTATGCCTGTTCGCTCGATACTTTCGACAAAATAGCGCTGAACGAACAAATAAATAATAATGAGCGGTAAAATCGCGAGCAGAATCCCCGTATCCTGCACCATGCTCATATAGAACGGATCTGCCTTTGACGCATCGCCGCCTTGAAGCTGAATCGCCAAATTGTACGGCAATGACGATAATTGCGTTGACATGACTTTACTCGAGGTTAAATACGTCGTCGTAAAGAAACTGTCGTTCCACTGCCATACAAACGAGAAGAGCGTAGTGGTAATGATGGCCGGCACCGCATTAGGCAGCATGATCCGCGTAAACGTTGACCCTACCCCGGCGCCGTCGATGTACGCCGCTTCCTCGACTTCTTTGGGAATCCCCCTGAAAAATTGCCGGAAGATAAAAATATACAATCCCGCTTTGAGCGAATTCGCTGTAAGCGACGTCAGAATAAATGGCCAATAGGAGTTGAGAAGATTAACTGATTTCCCGGCAAGCAAAGGAATAAGCCCCATTAAGGTGAAATCCTTCAGATTTAAATAAATCGGAATGAGTATGGTTGTTGGCGGTACGAGTATGGTCAAAATGACGCCAGCAAAGAGCAAATTGCTTCCTTTGAATTTCAGGCGGGCAAACCCGTATCCGGCGAGCGCGCAGGAAATCGCGGTCAGAACCGTGGTCGTCGCCGAAAGCGTAAAGGTATTGAGCAGCGTCTCCCAGTAGTCCATGATCCTTATCGCGTTCAAGAAATTGTCCAACGTATAGTGCTTGGGAATCCATACGACGATCGGCGAATAGAGATCCGTTTTGTCCTTAATCGCTGTCGAGATTTTCTGAAGGATCGGGTACAAGATAACGAACGATAACCCTGCGATCAGCGTTAACCGAATGAATGTCCAAAGCCAGCGCTTCCAGCTTTCTAACGAAAACAATCGAGAAACGGGCATCTCACACACCTTCTTTCTATTCGTGGTAGAAGACTTTTTTGGATATAAAATAAGAGCTGATCAATAAAATGACGGCAATCGCCAGAAAATAAATCCAGGCCATCGCCGAGCTGAGGCCAAAGTTGAATTTGACAAAGCCCGTATCACGAATCAAGTCCGTTAACGCATTACGCGAGAACGAATCAATAATCGTGTAAATCATGTTGACCAGAATAAGCGGGCTGACCATCGGAAAGGTAATTTTCCAGAAAGCTTCATAGCCGGTAGCTCCCTCGATCTTTGAAGCTTCGTACAGCTGAGGGGATATCGTCTGAATCCCGGCAAGGAAAATCAGAATCTGAACGCCCGACTGACTGACGATTTGGTAGATCCGGTCTACCGCACCCGTAAGATAGTTTACTATCGTCTCGCTTACGCCGGCTTGAAGCATCATTTTGGCAAGTTCGAAGCTTCCTAAAGCATTCATAACGCCGCCCGAGCCCGCATTTTGCTCATTGACGGCTTGGATCAAGCTGGTGCTCTCAAGGGTCATAATAATCCCCGAGGCCAGGATGACCGGCAAGAAAAAGATGGACCTGGCCACAGATCGGCCAAAAAACTTCTGGTTCAGCAATACCGCGAGGAACAAGCTGAATATAACGATCAGCGGTACGTTTACCACCATATTTACGATCGCTTCCGTCAGAATCCGATTAAAGGTAGCATTGACGGTCAAGGCTTCTACGTAATTCTTCCAACCGGAAAACGTGATCGTGATGCCTTCCGCATTGGCCTTGATCGTGCTGAAGCTGTAACGCAAGGATGACAGCAAAGGAATAAAGAAGAAAAATACAAATCCAAGCAGCCAAGGCAAGACGTAGACAAAGCCCCAGAGCGCTTTCTGCTCCGCATACGTCCTTTGTTTCATGCCGAGCTTCGTTAAGGATTTCATGATTGTCCACCACCCGTAATATAGCTCTCGGCTTCGACCGTCCTGCCGCCCGCCGTTACTTGTGAACGGTTATAATTCACAATGACATAAGCGCCATTCTCATAGACCGTTTTGAACACGCCTTCACTCAGCTTCTCATGCCCGGTGATCCGCTCATTCCGGACATTTTTCAGAACCCCGTTTACCTCCTGATAAATCTCGGCGGCCTGGTCGATCCACAGCTCGTAATTAACGGCGTACAGATCGTTATATTCCGTATCTTTCACCTTATGATTCGGCTCATAGATCCACTCAAAGTAAACGCCCGCACCGTATTCCAGGCATTTGAGCACGTATTGCTTTACATCGGTGAAGGTAGAAAGATTAAATGGCGCTCCCGTATAATCGATAAATCCGCGAACGACCATTTGATAAAAAGGAATCTCTTCATCCTCGATTTTAAATTTACTGTTCGACATAGGCGCATTTGTGATGTCGCTCAGATAAGGAAGCGCATAGGCATTTCCGCCGTCGGCCATCATCGTGAGATCCGCTTCACGGACCTTGTTCAGCGATTGGACGGATATCCCCTCAGACTCTGCCCGATCAACTTGATTGTTCTCGCGGTAATCGCTGTTCAATTGGTCCGCCAAATCCCGCAGCGAAATGCCTCCGGTCTTAAAGCCGCCGAAATCCTTCAGCATGGCATCCGTGAATTTTCCAACCATCTTCGGCGAAACAACATAGGACGGCGACCGGTCCCGGTCGCGTCGGTTTAGCGCCGTGTCGAGCGGATAAAGCGCTGCCGGAACTCCTCTTAGCGTTCTGGAAGCTTCCTTCGTCTCATTGAATCCTGACCCTGAATGGGCAGTTAGAATCGCGACGTCCGGATAGAATGAAATTCCCTGGTCCTTGGCAAACGATACAAAATCCTTCAAGCCTTTGCTCCCGCCGATCGCCCGGTCGACCGAGATATTATCCGGAACCTCGTGATCCAGGCCTTTGTTAAACCAGCCGGAGTACTTGAGCTTGATTTCGTGAATGTCACGCTGCTGCATCTGTGAAACAATGCTCTGCGCTTGTTCGAATGTCGTAAGCGGCTCCAGCGCTTGATACGGAATTCCTGCGATATGCTTCTTTTTGGATATGCTTCCGATCAGCTGCAGATAAAAAGGGATATCTTCCTTTCCGTCAGCCGCCTCCAGATGAGGGAGACCGTTGTTCTGCATCAAATATTGCTGGTAGTACGCAGCCATTCCTTGATAAGAAGCATCTTTGCCGTCAAGAAACGCATATCGGACCGTCAGGTCGCTCATTACCGGATTTTCTTGAAACTTTGGCAGCGAGCGCTGCTGTCCATTCGCATCCAGGTTTAAATCGCCCTTGTTCAGAACAGAGAAGCTTGGATAGACGTAGTTATAGCTGTTCAGCCTGCCGCTGATATCGGCATTAATGGTCGCAACGGACTCGCCTTCTTCAATAATGCCGAGAAAAGCGCCGCCCTCGCGGATCATTCCGAATACCGGCAGCCTGGCCTCTTGCGTTCTAACCGCATTTTCGGTCGTATCCATCGTCTGGTCCGCTCCGTATATTTGCTGCTGGTAGGCTGGATAATTAGTTTTGCCGTTGTTAAAATGGATCAGCGCCCCTGCCCCGTCCGGAACAAGGATGGAGCCCTTCGACTCCGGCCCCCCTGCGCCAAAGAAGCTCAGGAGCGAAATCGTGTTCACCGGGTATTCCTCCGGATATTGGATGCTCGAAACCGGAACTTTGGCGACGAGACTATCCCCATCCAGGACATATTCAATCGATGCAAGGAAAATCCGCGGCTCCGGCTTCGTCTGATCCAGATGGTTCTCCGCGATGTCCGCTACCAGATCCTCCTCCGTATAACCCGCATCCTCGAACGCCTTGAGCGCCCTGTCAAGCTGAAGTCCTTTCAGCGCACCGTCGTTTCTTTCATATACCGAATTTTCTTTGTTTTCGGTATAGGCGATCTTCAATGCCCGCTTCCCCGTATTATCCAATTTACTTAACACTTTTTCTTCAAAACGGGCTTTGCTCATCTTCATAGGCATGTCGTCCATCGTTTTTTTGCTCGTTCCGAACTGATACGACACCCTTACGCCGCTTGGAATTTCTTCGAATTTGATCTGCTTGTAAACCACGCTGTCCGAAAAGGAATTGACTGCGCTCAGCTGTCCGAACAAATTATAGAAATCGATTTTCAATTGAGAAGACAATACTCCCTTGTTAACCCCTGCAGCTAACGGATCCGATTCGCGTTCAGGCGGATTGCTGTGCCATATTTCGCCGCTTTGCTTATGAATGACCGCAACAGCGCCTGTCTTATCGTCCACAAACAATTTCAATAAATCATTTTCAGCTATCCCTTTCATACCGGCCACGCGGGCATCCGTGAAGGAAACGCTCAGAGCCTTTCCTTGCGTAAATGCCTCGGCAAGCTGTGCGCTATCCTCCGCCTGATTAACCGTGCCCCCATCCGAGCAGCCGGCAACGAGCAGCCCTACCAATAAACATGAGGTAAGCAGTACGTACCTTGCAGCTTTGTTCATCTCTCCTCCTCCTTCCTTAGTTCCTCATAACCAATTCTTGATAGATAACGGATATGAAGGCGATGATCTGTTGGACCAAGCTGAAGAACAGTAAACCGATAAAAGCCATAAAGCCCATCGCTACGACCGTCAGAATGATGATCCCGATCGTTTTGGACGGCGTAAATTGATGCACCGTCATATTCGCGACAAATAATAGATAAATAAACCAAATAACCGCAACGCTATTCGAAAAATAATAAAATGTCGTTTCTTGCAGCGAAATGACGTTGCTTAGCCAGATCCACGGGAAGTTAATAACGACCAGCGGAATCAAGGCAAAACAAGTTGAGGTAAAGATTTCGACAAACTTCCCTTCCCCGTCCAGCAAGGTTGTGAGCGACCAATTGGCCACGCACCAGAATAATACCGGCACAACCACGTACATGATTTCCATGAAGCTGTTCATCTCGTTCGGATTGAATAAATGAACGAGGAAACCGCTGTATTGGCTGCTTAAAATATTGGTAACGGCCAGCAGGAACACAACCGCAAATGCAATGATTAAATTGAGCTTCTGACTGCGATCATATTTCAGGTCCCAGTAGCCGTTAAAAGGATGGACGATGAGATTTAACGGATATTTAATCCACTCTTTACTCAATAGAGACACCCCTCTTTCTTCCCGACGTTTTCCGATACTTTCGTACCGCTAGTGCACCGGCTGCAAGCAAGACGATAACGGTCATGATCGTCGCGAAATGCTCTCTCATTACTTGTTTCCGGAAGAGCAGGAAAGCCTTCGAATAATTCTTTTGATCCATGCTCCGTTTAAAATGCTTCATCGCCTCTTCGTAATCGCCTTGCCTTAGAAGCGACTTGCCGATGCCGGCATAAGCGAATTCAAGGTTCGCATTCATGTTGATCGTCTGATTGAACAATTGATAGGCTTTCTCTTCCTCGCCTCTGTAATAGCTTCTAACAGCTTCGTTGAGCGTCCGGCCGTACTCCGTCGTTTGGAATACCGTAATCTCGCCGAGCGCCTTATCCAAAATGAGGAAATCGTCTCCGATCCGTTCAATCGCCACCGGCGTATTGAATTCGCCCAATTGGTTGCCTATCCCCCCGAAAACGTACATAAAATGCCCGTCGCCGCTGTAGGTGAAAACCCGGCCCCGCTTGGCATCGAGAACGGAATACATCTCGCTGTCCGCGACATCGATATCCACAAGTCTAGAGGGGCCGATATCGCTCGAATAACGAATATCGCCTTGCGGATTGTAATACCCGGTTCTGCGCAATATATCGTTGCCCTGCGCATTCAGCTTTTTGATATTGTCTCCCCAAAGATCCCCATTGGTTGCATAAATGAACCCTTCGTTATCCATATCCAGGTTCGTAAATTCCGTCGGCGTAAACATAACCATCTGGCTCCGCTGCGCCTTTGTCGACATCCGCTTCCAGAAGTATTCAACCGGATCGACATAAACGCGGTTAGCGCCGATAAATGAAGTGAACGCCCCGTCCGCATTAAATTCCATGAAGCCATCAAATACGCCGGTCGCCATCACATAGGTCCGCTGCGCCTTGTCCATAATGACCCGGACGGGTTGGAACTGAAAATTAGCTTGCAGCAGCTCGGATTCCGGCGCTTCGACAACCTTCACCAGCTTAAAATTCGAATCGAGATGAACGATGCGATTATGACCCGTATCGGCAACAAGCACATGCTTCTGATCCGTTACGAAGAGGCCTTGCGGATTCTGAAAATTGTCGGCTTGCCCGTCCCTTTCAAAGGAATCGATCGTGGCTACCGGCTTGAATTTCTCATCCAGAATGACAATCCGGTTATTGCCGGAATCCAGCACATAGATTTGTTTGTCCGGCGTGACGTAAAGATCGCTCGGATCTTTGAACGGCCCCACTCCGAGGCCTAACCCGCTCAATAAAGTTGTCGCCTGGTAAGCGGCGGGCGAGGCAACGGTATCTCCCCAGAATGAGTAATTATAGGAAGCGGCGGCTCCGTCTTCAGCCTGGACGAGCGCTCCTCCCATGCTAACGCCCAGTAAACAACAAAGCGTAATAAGGAGGTGTGCTCTCACTTTTTGTATGCTTTTAAACATCGTGCACGGCTCCCTTCTAATCCTTCATCCCGGAAGTCGCCATCGTCTGAATGACGCTGCTCTGGGAAATAATAAAGAGCGAAATCGGAACAATCATCAAGAGCAGCGCGACTGCCGCTCCAACCCCTGCTCTGGCAATTCCCCCAAGCGTAATCTGCCCCAATGCAAAGTGAAGCGTCTTTAGATTCTCACTGTAGATAAAGCTGCCTCCATCGGTTCCCCACAGCATCGGAAATTGCAAAATCATGAGCGTTAGCCATGCAGGCTTCACATTGGGCATAACGATACTCCAGTAAATCCGGTACTCATTAGCTCCGTCTATTTTGGCCGCTTCCAGCAGGGCATCCGGAATTTGTTCCATAAATTGCTTCATCAGGAAAAGCCCTAACGGGAAAGCCAATGACGGCACAATGATAGACGCATGCGTATTGATCCATCCCAGCCAGGACATCACCATATAGTTGGGAATGGCCGTTACATGCGGAGAAAACATCAAGGACAGCACGACGATGGAAAAAAGCGTTTTTGATCCCATGAATCGGTATTTGGCTAGCGGATAAGCCGCAGCGGATGCCAATAAGATATGACCCACGGTGCCGACAACCGTAATCAGCAGCGTATTGGCGATATAGCGCGATAGCGGCACCCACGAATTCCCCATCAAGGACAGCAGATCATAAAAGTTATCCAATGTCGGATTGTTCACGAAAAACCGCGGCGGGAAAATGAACAATTCGTCAAGCGGTTTAAAGGCATTGTTCACCGCATAAATTAACGGCAGAGCCATAAAGGACCCGAATAAGGCAAGGAGAACGAACAGCAAAAAGCTGACGGTAAAGGAGCGATTGAGCTTTTTGGGCGTTCGAAAGGCCGCCATCATTTTCATGTCGTCACTCACCTATCTTTCTCAACATTTTTTGCGTCAGCATGTTGGTCCCGATCATAAGCCCGAAGAGAACCGTCGCGATCGCGGACGCGTAGCCCATCTCGAAACGGATTGTGCCATAATCCATCAGATGCGTTACGACGGTATGCGCCGCGTAATTGACGCTTGGAAATCCCGCAAGCGCGATCGATATGTCAGCAACGGCAAACGAACCGGTAATCTGCATGACCGCGCCGAACAGAAGCTGCGGCCTCATGGAAGGCAGCGTAATGAACCAAAGCTCCTGCCAGCGGTTCTTAATTCCGTCTACCGCCCCTGCTTCAACCAGCGTTCTATCGATCGTTTGCAGACCGGCGATAAAGGCTAAGAAGCTGGTTCCCAGACTGAGCCAAAGCTGAACGATCATGACAATGGTCAAAATATATTTCTCGTCCAGCAGCCATTGAATCGGTTCCAATATAAACCCGATCTTCATCAGGAAACCGTTCAAATAGCCGTAGCTGTCGCCGGAAAACACGATCAGCCAAATAAAGAACACATTTCCTGAAATCGCCGGCGCATAAAAAATCAACGTCATGAATGCGCGCACCTTGGGCGAAAGCTCGTTGATGATCCATGCAAACAGGAAGCAGGCGATATAGCTGATAGGACCGGTAATGACCGCGAACATAAACGTGTTCTTCAAGGCGATCATAAAAACATCATCGTTTAGAAACAGCCTAGAATAGTTTTGCCAGCCCACAAAACGCGGAAATTCAAGCATATTAAAATAGAAGAAACTTAAGCAGAGCGAGAAAACTACCGGAATAACGGTAAATAAGAAAAAAATAATCATGTAAGGACTCATCAATAGGTAGTAATGCTTGTTTCGTTTCAACTCATTCACGACATAAGCCAACTTGGATCTCTTATTCGGACGAATGGAGCCCTTCATGGCTTGAGCGGTTGTTTCTGCTTGCACCCGGCTTCCTCCCCCTAACTAATGCGGTAAATTAAATTCTTTCCGCTTAATCTCAATTTCATCGTTAATATAGAGGATATAATCCGAAAAGGCTTCGCGGGGATTCTCATTGGCATTAACTACTTTCCTGAAGGCATTGTCCAAATGCCTGCCCGTAAAGTAACCGCCCGGAACCTGCGGAATGCCTCTGACCCACTGCCACTGGCTCTCTAAGTTGTTGTAATCCTTGACCGGCCAAGGCAGCTCTTCAAGCGCCTCAATATTGGCCGTCGGATACCGAGCCGCCTCGCCCATAAGACCTTCCATTTCACGTCCGTAAGCAATTTGGGTTTCCTTGTCCGTCCACCATTTCATAAATTGCCAAGACGACTCTTTATCATCCGAATTTTCCAGCATCATGACGCCGGTTGTGTGGCTGGCTACTTCATTGTTAATCGTGCCGTCCGCAAGCTTCGTGCCCGGAACAACCGTGAAGTCCCATAGGCCTTTGATCTCCGGAGCCATGACCGTCAGCATGTTGTACGTCGTATAGTCCGCAATGCCTATCGGCATCTCGCCCGTTCTGAACCGGTTCGGGAAGTCCGCTTGCAGCGGGAACTTATAGCTTGTATAAAATTGCGTCCATTTTTTAAATGCGCTCATCGAAATTTCGGAATCGAGTGCGCTCTTCTTATCGTCACCACGATAAAATTCGCCGCCGTTCTGGTAAAGCAGCATAGAGAATGTCGCATTCGGAACCAAACTCGCATTCGTGGCCTCAAGCGGCAAATAAAACTCCATGTTGTGCTTCTGAAGAACCGAAATCATGTTATAGATATCCTGCCAGGTTTTCGGCGGAGTCAAATTCAGCTCCTTGAGGATATCTTTGCGATAGAACAACATCGGGAATGTCTGCTGCTCCGGGAGGGCAAATACTCCATCATCGTATTTGTAAGGCGTAAGTCCGCTGTCGCGGAACCTTGAAGCGACTTCATCGTAATCCGCAAAGCGCGACAAGTCGGCCGCAGCGCCCCTCATCGCATAGTTCACCGGAACATCTTCGCCGATCTGCATGGCCACGTCCGGCCCCTCGCCGGCAAGCGTAGCCGGCAGAAGGATGTTGCCCGGAACGAGCTTCAGCTGAACGGAAATATCCGTATCCGGCGTAAAGGAATCGTCAATCAGTCCCTTCAATACTTGCGCCTGATCGCGACCGGTGGTAATCCACACCGTGACCGCACGATTTTTCTCTTCGGTATTTCCGATGTTGTCATAATCTTCTGTATAAGAGGCCGCATAGGCTCCGAGCTCATGTCCTACCTCTTCCAGCAATGTGGCTTCCGCTCTCGGAAGTTCGCGGCCTGGCGAAGAGACAACAAGATAATCAAGCGAAAGCGGCTGCTCCCGCACGGTCAGGATCCACGTTCCCAGACCGCCGACATTGACCTTGTATGCATCCAATCGCTTGGCAACCGTTTCAGGATATGCCGCCAAATCCTTCAGTTGGCGAACCATCGAATGAAGGACGGCTACCTTGTCGCTTCGTTCACCTGTCGCTTGCTCGAGATAGTCCGCTACGCTTTGAATCGTTTCGGCTTGTTCCGTGAAAACTTCTACCATATCAGGAATCCGCTTCTCCAATTGATAATCGCGAAACGGATCAGGCTTATTCGACGTAATCATTAAGATTTTCCGGTACATCTCATTCAACTGCAGCACGCTCGACTCGATCGTCTGAAGCAAAGGCGCGATATCGCCAAGGGAGACCATCATTCGAATACGATGCGTGCCTTTGGTCAAATGGTACGAGTAGGGCTCATCGCCGCCCAGCACATTCATCTGCCAATCCCTTTCAAAGTTAAAGCGAATTCGCTTCATCTCCTCAAACGGATATTTTCCGTCGATCATAAGACTCCGCGTGGCGTAGACGCCGCGAAGCTGGTCCTGCTTTTGTTTTAACGCAATTTGATACAAACCGTCCTCTTCTACCTCGAATTCCCACTCGATCCACTGCCCGGGCAGCTTCCAGTTCAGTCCTCCGATGGTGTTGATTCTGATTTTTGAAACGTCATATGGAATAACCGTTGGACTAGACCTGTCGGACATCGGATATAAGGTCGGGGAAGACTTGAACTCTGCGTCCTCCGCTTGGATGAGGATATATTGATCCTTGACAGGCTTTATGCCTCCGGCTGTATACTCGCTCTTCAGCTCTTCGTAAGTCTTCAACTCCTGATCTTGGTATAGCTCAATATAATCAATCGCCATGGGCTCTCTTAACGCCGTCAAGGAAAGCCTTTGCATGCCTTTGTCGAAATAGAAGGAATAAGGCTCATCATAATAACCGTATCTGTCGGTGAGCGCGGTGATTTGCCATTCAGGCTTCTCAACCTGTCTCGGACGCAGGTCGTTTCCTCTGTCGTCTCTCTTGATCTCTTCATTCCGATCTCCCCATACCCGGTCAAACAAAATAATATCAGCGCCCTTAAAGGGGACTTCCTGATTAATAGCAAATTGTCTTTCAATGGCAGAGCTCTTTCCCTCGATCGGATAATAATGAATTCTAACGTTGTACAAACCAGGCTGATCCATTTGAACATCCCAATCAATAGATCCCGTCTCCGGTGTAATTACCGCTTTCCCTTCCAAACCATGCAGCTTCTCTGCGACTTCAAAACCGTCCCCGACGGTTTCGGCATAATTCTCCCCCTCGATTCGAATCACCCCTTCAGGCCGCTTCGCTGTCGAGTGGGAATTTATATATTCGTCATAACCTTCTGCTCCAGCCGATTCCGCTTCAAAATCAACCATGGCCCGAACCTGCCCGTTATTTGTCTGATTTGAAGGGTAAAAAGCCCAAATGGACAATACAAATACGGCAAGAACAAGGATGACGATTACATACTTCTTCTTTCTGATGTTCAATTTTTCTCCCCTCCTGCAGCATGAAGTATTCAATCCAATAACAGTCCCCATTATAGAAAATTTCTAAATGGGGACTGCAAGGCAATCGCTATTAATGGTTACGAGCCAAATACTTCGTCAATCGCCGCTTGGAATGCCGATTTATACTTTTCGACGACTGTGGATACCGAAACCCCGCTATTCAGTTCGCCGACGAAATCATAAAACTTCAGATTCGGGAACGTATTGTGGTCGAGGACGATCATATTCGGCGCAACCATTTTGGCGTTGTTGATGTCATCCTCATTTTTAAACAACGTCTCATACCAGCCTTGATCCGGATAATCATACATGGAATCGATATCGTTAATCTTTTCCCAGATATACAAGAGCTGCTCGGGATTCTTGATCGATTTCGGAATCGTCAAAGCTTGGAAGAGCGCTTCCGCGGAATGATAGGTCGTAGCATTCGGTCCCTTCGGAAACGGAATGAAACCGAGCTCATAATCAGGCATATCCGTCTGGAAGCCGCTTAGCTCCCACAAAGCGCCTGCATACATAAGCGTATTGCCTTGACGGAAGAACTGACCCGGCTCCGTCCAATCGCCGCCTTCCGTCGGTCTCGCTATTTGCTCCGTAGCCAAGCGGGAAACGAAATTAAGCGCATCAAGCGTCGCGGGATCCTCTAGATTTTGCTTGTCTCCTTTGGTGAGTCCTGTATTGTTGGAATACAGAGCCTGGTCCATAAGCGAAGAATTCGCGAGACCCCATGTATCCAGCTTGCCATCGTTATTCGTATCTTTATTGGCCTCTTTGGCAACTTGAATGAACGTTTCCCAATTCCAGTTGTCTTCGTTCACATACTCTTGCAGTGCTTTCGCGCCTAGCTGATTCATAAGCGTACGGTTGTAGAATATGCCCTGAACCAGATTAGCCTGACCCTCGCTAAAGCCGTAACCTTTGCCCTCATACGTGTAATATTCATTCGTGACCTTCTGATTGAATGCCCTAGGGTTCTTCGTGTACTCGTCGATTGGCCACAACAGATCTTGTTTCACAAGCGTTGGAACCGTGTACGTTTTGCCCAATCGGACGATATCGCCAATCGGCTCGCCCGCCAACAAGGATGCGGTGACTTTCTGCTGGTACTCGCCGTAATCGATAGCGACATATTCCACTTTGAAGTTATGCTTCTCCATTAACGCATCCAGGTTTTTCTTACGTTGAATGTTGTCGGGATTGTCTTCCGGAATCGTCATATCCCACCACGAAACGATTTTGATCGTCTTGCCGCCCAGATCGAAATCCATCTCCGGCGTACTGTTCACTTCTTCCGCATTGTTCTCCGCCGCATTGTCAGGCGTCTCGGTCGCGACGCTGTTCGCGCCGGCGTTGGTTCCCTTGTTGTTACCGGTGTTGTTGCCGCTGTTGGAACCGCTGTTGCATGCTGCGAGAACCAGAACCATTGCGCATAACAGAACCATCATTTTGCGAATCTGCATACTTAATCCCCCTTAAGATTTGTGAACACATTAAAAGTGTAGCGCTTACATTTTGTAGCAACAACCTGTCGAAAACGAGATATTCCACCCGTCAAATTATAGGTCGAGAGCTGTCGTTTCGAATCCAAAACCGCAAGGAAAGACAAGTAGTAAACAACGGCTAACGATATAAAGAAAAGCACATTGTTAATCATTCGTGTATTTTACATAATGAAAGCGTAATCTTTTGCAGGCATGAGGGAGTCAGGCGTGCCGCGAATACAATGGGAGGTAAACATTGTGTATAAGGTACTGTTTGTCGATCTGAATGATCATTCGGGAGATAAGTCACTACATACGCTTGATTGGAACAGCATGGGGTTTGCCTTGGAGGGTTATGCCGACGCTTCCGCAGCCGCCATGACTTTATTCGCCCAGCATTGTTTCTCGCTTATCGCGATCAATATGAAAGGCGCTCACGCAGAGGGGCTGGAGCTGTGCGACCAGATCCGCAGCAAAAGCCGCTTGCCGATAATGCTCATTGGCGGGGGCAATGACTTCCAGCTCGCAAGAAAGGCGATGTACTATCAAGTCAGCGATTATTTGCCCGATCCCTTGTCAATCGATGAGTTAACGGCAAGCATGCAAAATTTGAAGCGGGAGCTCGACTCCGCCCTATCAACGAATGATAACGAGCATTCTTTGTCCTTATCCGAAAATGATTCTTCCCCGCAGGGCAACATTATCGATAAAGTGAAGGAATACGTGGGAGAAACGTTGCATCAGAACATTACCTTGAAAGAAATATCCAATATTTTGCACTTCAACTGCTCTTACCTGGGACAAAAATTCAAATACCACGAGAACATGACCTTTAACGAATACCTGCTGCAACAGCGCATGGAGAAAGCCAAATCCTTACTCGAACATACTGACATGAAAGTTTATAAAATCGCTAACGAAGTCGGATACACAGAAATGGATTGGTTCTACAAAAAATTCAAGTCGTACACTGGTGTAAGCGCTAACGAGTACAGAAAGATGATCTCGATTACGGCATGACCCGTAATGGATTGCGATATCGGCATAAGCTCATTTGATCGTGGAATCCTTTAATCATCAGAAAAGAAAGCCGCTTGCTTTGTTTGTCAAAGCAAGCGGCTTTTTAGTTTGTTCTTGTATCGTTCAGCCCGTCTTCCTGGCCTCCGGCGGATAAAGAATGATGCGGCCGTCCTCCATCTCCACGCGCACTTTGTTACTGTCCTTGAAGCCCTCCAGGTCGAGATAGCCGGCCGGAATCTGCAACCGGCCCGCCTTATCGACAACGGCATACTCAATATGGCTCTCTGTCCCGTGCCGGGCGCTCTCTGCGTCCAGCAGCGCAATTTCTTCCGCATACGATACCCGGCGAATCATCTCCGCCGACGTCTTGCCGTCACGGATTTGAACGACTCGATCCACCTTGCGTGCCAGCAGCGGATCATGTGTCACGATGACAATCGTAATGCCGATCGTCCGATTCAGCGTGCGGAACAGATCCAGCACCTGATTGGACGTTTTCGTGTCCAGTGAGCCTGTCGGTTCATCGGCTAAAAGCAGCCTCGGTTCGTTCGCGAGGGCGATGGCAATCGCCACCCGCTGCTGTTCCCCGCCGGATAGCTCGCTCAGCCGATTCATCATTCGGTGGCCAAGTCCAACTGCTTCGAGAAGCTCGATCGCCCGTGCACGGCGGTGTTTGCCGCACAGCAGCATCGGCAGCTCGACATTTTCCCTTGCGGTCAGGTACGGAATCAGGTTTCGCGCATTGTTCTGCCATACGAAACCGACCGTATCCCGCTTGTACTTCACCAGGTCCTTCTCGCCAAACGTCAGCAGATCCTTTCCGTCCACAAGCAGTTTTCCGGCTGACGGCTTGTCCAATCCGCCCAACATATTGAGAAGCGTTGACTTGCCGCTGCCGGAATTGCCGATGATGGCCATCAGCTCGCCGTCTTCGATCTTCATATCGAGCCCTTGCAGGGCGACGACCTCAAGATCCGCCGTTTTATAAATTTTGACGAGTCCTTCACATTGAATCATAGGTTACTCCTCTCCCAGCTTCAGCGCTTGGGCAATCCGGGTCCTCGACAGGCGGTAGCCGAGAATCAGCAGGCCGATCGTTAGCATGACCCCGACGATGCTGTAAAGCTGTACGTAATCGCTGAGCTGATATGTGATCTCGAACGGAGGCACCTGCTCGGCGGTCGAGAAAGACATTTCGAACAGGGGAATAAACATTTCGCTGATCAAGTTTCCGATAAACACGCCGATGATGACCGCCGCACCCGAGGTGAACAATTGTTCGCTGACTAGCATGCCAATAATCTGCCGGAATGGAATACCCATGGCCCTCAGCACCCCGTATTGGAGCGTCCTTCCCGATAGGGTCAGCACCCAGAACAGCAAGAAGCCGAAGAAGCTGATCAGCATGGAGATCACAAAGCCCAGCGTCATGACGCCGTTGATTGCCAGCCTGAAAGGATCATTCTTTGACAAGATCAGCTCCTGTATCGCATCGCGAAGGCCGGCAACCTGCACTTTTTTCTCAGCAAGTTGGTCATAGATCACCTGGCTGGATACGCCTTCATTCAGCTTAAGCCAAACCTCATAGGGCTCGACCGCAAGCCGGTTCTGGATCGTGCCCAGATGTCCGACGATCAGATGAGACTCTGCAGCCTGCCCGTCTTTCGCATCTACGCTTGACGGAAGCGGATTCCAGCCCGGCCAGTAGTCGATAATCCCGTAAACAGTGAACTGTGCCTGGTCGAGTCCATCCCAGGAGACACGGATCGGATCGCCCGGCTTGATCGCTGCCGCATCGGCGAGCGACCTTGAGATCAGTACCGCCTTCGGATTCGGCGCTATCAGATTCAGATAGCTGTTGATGGGATATTCAAGCAGCCCGTTCTTCATCCAGGCCGTCTTGCCGAAATCCAACGTATCGATGCCGAATAGCACGGTCTTTCCGGTCGTGCCGCTGCTGCCTGCACTGAACCTGACCGCTTCCTTCTTGAACACTCTAGCGACCGCTTCTACCCCCTCCAGCTCCTGGATTGGCTGAAACGGCGGCTCGGTATACTGGATCCGCCTCGTTTCCGCGATGCCCGTTTCGGTTTGCGGCTGCTGCGTAGAGCCTGATGACATCGGAGGAGGCGCGTCGCTCTTCCACCGCATGGTCAACGCCATGTCGGCGCCGACGGCGTACTGGATCTTACTCTCCATATTGTCGTTGATCGTCCTGGCCGCATTCGCGCTGAAGAGGCCGGTCGCCACCGTCATGATCAGAAACACCTTAATGGTCAAATACTGACCGGACGATCGGCTGATTTGAACCAGCGTATTGTATAGCGCCGGCGACCACCATCTGCGGCCTGCCCAGTAGATGAGACGGATAAACCACGGGTACACGCGCAGCACCAGCAGACCGCCTCCGAGCGCAAATAATGCAGGCATTAGGAACAGCAGCGGATCAAGCTGCATGGCGTCAGAATCGAGTGCCAGCCGCTTCAAATCCTCCTGCCGTTTGTTGAAATTGTACAGCAGATAGACCGCTAGACTGACGAGTATGACATCGAGACCTGTCTTATGCCAGAACGACATCCTGGTCAGGCGTGCCATTTGCTGCTTGTGACCCACAATGCTTGTCCTTGTCGCCAGGAAAGCCGGAATCAGAATAAGCACAATCGCCACGCCCACAGCAATCGCCGCGATCTTATAGGCGGTGCTGGTCAGGCTGACTTCAAGCGCCGATCGCTGGACGAACTCCAGGAAACCGCTCGAGGCGCCCAGCACCTTCGTGAACGAAACGCCGAGGAAAGGTCCCACGGCCAGTGCGCTCAAACCAAGGAACAGGCTCTCCAGCGCGTAGGCCATCATGATCTGCAATCGGCTGGCTCCACGGCTGCGGAGAACGGAAATTTCCGTCTTTTGCCGTTCGATGATGAGATTGGCAGCCATATACAAATAGAAGGCCAGCATCAGCATGACGGGGGAGTAAAGGGACAGCATCATTACGTCGAGCTTCGCTTGTTTCCCCCGATAAGATCCGACCGTCTCAATTGCCGGGATATTAATCTCTTCAACTCCGAGCCGTCCTCGGAAATAGCGCCGGATATCCGTGCTGGCTTCGATGAATTGGTCGATATTGTCGACATTCATCTGTTCATAATTAAGGGCGAAGCGCCATTCCAAGTCGGTTAACCTCGCCTTGCCACCTTTCGTAAATTCGCGCTCGAACTGCTCGAACGGGATAATAAATCCGTCTTCGGCCTCCGTTGTCAAATACGGCAAATAGGGGTCGCCGGCAGGATCCGTCTCGATGATGCCGACCGGAATGACGCGAAAGCGGCTCCGGTCCCCTTCAGGTGATTCCGCCACCAGCTCTTCTCCGAGACCGCGCTTCGTTGCAAACAGAAATTTCTGGGTTACAAGCGCTTCGAAAACGCCGTCCGTTCGGTCAACCGGCATCCGTCCGTCTATCAGCCGCAACCGCTTCTCCATACCGGACAGGGATTTAAAGCTGCCTGCCGTTTTTTGCGACTGCTTCTCTTGATCCGAGGCGTCGGCACCGTACACCTTCATTTTTTGCGTGAAACGCTGCTGGTAGAATGACATCGCCGCAAGTCCCGCCCTGTCCGGGATCGTCTGCACGAAACGGTCAGCCCGTACAAGCGCCTCAGAAGTCTCTTTATCCATTTTTGATGAAGAAACGGTCGTACTAACCCGGACGAAGCCCGGGTAAACGGCGCTTTGACTCTGCACCTGCTGGAGTTCTTTCAACAATGTCTGCTGCAGAATGGCTTCGGAATAAAGCGGCATAGAGCTGAACAGGGCCACGCATACGGTAAGGCCAAACCACAGATTCAGCTGCAGCCATTTGTTATTTGCCATTTTGCGGAGAATCATCGTCCATAAGGCCATACGTATACCCCATTCTTGCGCCCGGTCAGTCCGGGCATTATTGTTCGATTCTAACAATTAATAAAGTTCCAATTTTATTTGCGCTTAGAATTCACCTTGAAACGTAGGCTGAGCCCTCAAAATACGGCATCAGCCGTTTACGCCCTGCGTTTAATTGTTCAGGATGACCTTCTCGCCTTCCTCCAGCCCGCGGACGATCTCCACTTCGGTCGGTGTCGTTAATCCCAACTCAACGTCGACCTCCTTGCGCCGATCGCCCTCCGCGACCTGCACGTAGCTGCGGCCCATATAGGAGCGGATCGCTGATCGCGGAAGCAAGATGACGTTCTCGCGCTTCTGCAGCTCGATATTGAGCTCCGCGCTATGGCCAATCTGTACCCCCTCAGGCTTATCGTTCATGCCGATAATGATGGTCACCGAATTGCGTTCGGCCTTCGCATCGTCAGCGCCGAGGGGCACGTTAGAAGGAGATTGCAGCACTTTCCCTTTATAGTCCTTACCCTTATACTTCAGGCTGACGGGCATGCCCGCTTCTACCGGTAGCAGGTCCTTCGAATTTGCCGCTGCATAAGTCAGCTGCATTTTGGACGGATCCGCGATGGTTACGATGGATTGGTAAGCGTTGATAAAGTCGCCTGCATTCAGTGATTCGGCGAAGGTTACGATCCCTGCAATCGGAGCGTACAGCTGTGATTGGTCGAGTCGCTTCTCCATGGAATCCAGCATCAGCGATTCCCGTTCCAAGTCGATCTCCCGCAGGCGCAGATCGGTTGCGTTCGCGCCGGAAGCCCGAGCCTGTTCATACTGCAGACGGGCGCGCTCCACGCTCAGCCTCTGCAGGCGGATCTGAAGTTCCAGGTCACCCGTCTCCAACTGGGCGATCAGGACGCCGGCTTTCACTTCTTGGCCGACCGCCACGTTGATGGATTTCAACCGCCCGCCGGATTCCTTGAAAGAGAGCGTATCCATGCTGGAGGACACGAAATTCGCCGTTCCTTTGAGAAACGTCTGAATGTTTCCTTTGGCTGCGTCCACGATGTCTAATTCTTCCTCGGCCGGCTGGACAAGCGGCGGCTGAAGCGACGCCTCCTCCATGGGGAGCAGCGAGCAGCCCGTAAGCGCCAGCGTTGCGGCGAGCATTACGGCCACGTGCTTGGCGCGGGGAATCAGACTAAACAACGGGTGTTTCATGAGTCGTTTGCGATACAATTTTTCCATCCTCCAATGCGATAACGTAATCGGCAAGCTCCATAATGCCCGGGTCGTGCGTCGTCAGAACGATCGTCATGCCTGACCTATTCACAAGATCACGGAATACGCGGATGACCTGCAGTCCCATCTTGCTGTCCAGCTCCGCAGTAGGCTCGTCCGCGATCAGCAGCGAGGGCTCGTGTGCAATCGCACGGGCGATCGCCACGCGCTGCTGTTCGCCGCCAGACAGCTCCGTCGGCCGGTGCTTCATCCTCTCCCGCATGCCGACGCGCTCCAGTGCACGCTCCGCGGCCTCACGGTTGCCATTGACAGGGGTACCTGCAATACGCAGCCCGAACTCCACGTTCTCGTAAGCAGACATTAACGGTATCAGGCCGAACGACTGGAACACCAGGCCAATCTCCTTGCGCCGCAGCGCGCTGCGCTGCGCGCCGGAAAGTCTGCTAATCTCCCGTCCCCGAAGGAACACTTGGCCCTCCGTCGGCTCGTCAAGCGTGCTGAGAATATTCAGCAGGGTCGTCTTGCCGGAACCCGACCGGCCTTTGAGTGCCACCATAGACCCGGCCGGTATGGTCAGATGAATGTCCGCCAGCGCGGTGACGGCGGTATTGCCTCTGCCAAAGACTCGTTTAATGCCGGCTGCCTTCAGGATCGTTTCGCCGCTTGCTTCTATCATTCTTTCTACCTTCGTAGACATCGCGATCCCCCTCCAGTTCATCTAATTGTTGATGCAGTAAAGTCATGCCACCATGGATTTTAAGCCGATCCGATACTAACACTCATAATTTTAGCGCTTTCATTTAGCGAACAAAACCCGTTTGTTTCTTGTATATTCACCTTACAAATAATAGGTTTAAGGAGCGATAAATTGCAGCCGCCGTCCTTTGGGAGCTCAGCTCGTGAGCGCAATTATCCGTTTGGCCAAACGGACGCTTACCGCCCGGAAAATAAAAAGAACTGCGCCGTGCTGGCGCAGTTCTTCAAGCGTATCGGTGGTTTTCGGTTCTCGATGCTATGAATCCATTATTGTCTTGTTATTATTGCATTTCTAACAAATGAAACAGAAGCGCTGCTGCTTCAGCGCGGGTAGCCGTGCCTGCCGGATCAAAGTTGTTATTCGGCTTACCCTTGATAAGACCGGCTTGCTGCAGCTCGGAAATTCCGGCACCTGCATAAGCGGAGATCTTCGCGCTGTCAGCGAATGCAGCTTCAGCTTGGGTCTTCTCCAAGGCCAGACCGGCTGCTTGCAATGCACGGTAAGTCATCACCGCCATGTCTTGGCGACTAATGCTTGCACCTACATCAAAAACGCCATTTGGTTTGCCTTTCACAATTTCCAGCTTCGCAGCAATGGATACGGACTGCTCATAATAAGCGCCGCTTGCCACGTCATTGAAGGAATGGCCTGCGCTCGCTGTTTCCAGACCTAAGGTTTGAATCAGCATGTGGATGAACTGCTCTCTAGTGACCGCATCGTTAGGTGCGAAGGAAACTGCGGATACCCCTTTCACAATCCCACGAGCCGCTATCGCTTCGATTGCATCAGCTGCCCATGCTGCCTTGTACAGGTCAGTGAAGGAAGATTTCACGGCTGACGCAGCATACTTACTGAAGTGCTTAGCTTTAAACTCTATTTTTCCTGTGCCCGGAATGTAACGTCCGTTTTTGACGACTTCCAGCCTTCCGTCATCCGCAATATAATACACGACAACCTGTCCCGGTTTTTCGCCGGCTTTCAAGGTGTACGGATACGATACCCGAACGGTTTGGTTATCGCCAAAGTGACTAATTTGTTGGCTGCCCACAGTGAGAGTAAAGTCAAAAACCGTGTTATCTCCAACCTTCTCGCGAGCTTCCTCAGATAACGCTGCAGGATCGATCTTGCTCACTGACAGCGAAGTCTGCTGAGGACTGCCTGCGCCAGTTAGGATGGAGATCGGAAGTTGAACGGCCGCCCAAGCCGTCTTCACTTCGACGGTTTTGATTCCGGCAACTGCGGCTTGTTGAACTTGACTCCCAGATAAGGTAACGGTTACCTTATCGCCCACCGTATCCTTCGCTTCAAGAACAAGCTTATTCCCCTGCGCATTGCGTAATGCAGCGGCGAAAGCAGCATCTGTAAAGGTCTGAGCTGCAGTTTCTGGCGTTGGCGTTGGCGTTGGTGTTGGTGTTGGCTGTTCGGTGCCGTCTCCCGCTTCGGCGAACTTCAGTACGCCGTATCTGGATGTGCTCTGCCAGGACAAACCTGTCGGATCGTTCCAGATGGCCACGCTGTCTCTTATGCCATCGCCATCCTGATCATTGTTGACTTGAAAGTCGAAACCTATTAGTTTGCCGAGCGCAGGATCTATCTTATCCAATGCGATCGACGCTTCAACGATGTAGCCGTCCGCCGTCCGCTTTGCAGCAGAGTCTAGATTTCCGCTCTTTGAAGCCGGATTGACGGATTGCTCATTGTCGAAGTTGATCCGGTACTGCCCGTCGTCCAATTCGAAAGAACCGGTCGCGGCATTGTTCTGGTCGACGAAAATTTCAATCGAATCCTGCTCATGCACATTGGCGCTCTGCTTCGAGAGAAGAGAGTCAGTCACTTCGGCCAATACGTACAAACGGCCTTCATCCCAAAGCGTCCGGACCTTAGCGGTCGAACCGCTTGACCCGATTACCCAGCGGTCGGTTGCGATTTCATTCGCATCGTCCCAAAGCGCGTCGATGATGCCATCGATGACAGGCGTTCCTTTTACCGCCGCCGTATAGAGAGGGCCTTCGCCGAGCGCAAGCACGCCGAACCCCGATGTATCGGAATCCTGCGAGTCCGTCGTGTCGTTCCACGACGTTACCGTCAAGTTCTCCCCGGATTGGTCAACGATTCGGGCATCGAATCCGATTTCTCTGCCGAGCACAGCGCCCTCCATTGGTATCCAAGCCTCGATCCGGTATCCGTCAGCGGTGTTGACGGCCTTGTAATCCCCCGTATTTTGCGGAGTTGCTCCGCTCCGCCCAAACGTGTATTTTATGTCATCCGCTTCGTATAAGACCGTTTTGCCGTTATTGCCGTCGATATAAATCTCCACCACATCGTTGTCGCTCACCGTCTTGTCGAATACGTCTACGGTAACGTATAGACGACTATCATCCCAAAGCGCCTTGAAAGCACCAGCGGTTTCCCCGGCCTTGAGAATGGACACCGCCGGCGCCCGGTTCCACGCTTCTTCCGATTGACCATCGACTATCGCGCTTCCGGCGGTTGCCGTCGCATCCTTGATTTCGACGGGCAGCTTGCTCGGATCGACAAGTCCCCAATACGCATATTTCGCCTGCAGCCGCTCATCGAACGGCAGCGGCCAGTTACGTCGAACGATCGGGAATGTGCTTAGCCAAGTGTTCCCGTCATCCTTGCCCCAGAAGATCACGGCAGTTATTTCGTCCTTATATTTCTTAAACACGTCGAAAATGTCCTTATATCGATTAGCCTGCTTGATCTGCAGTTCAACAGGGAACGACTCCCAGGAATCCGTGCCGTTCGTATAGCTGCTCATGTCGAGCTCGGTAATCTGCTGCTCAATGCCAAGATCGGTGAACGCATTGATCGTTGTGTCGATTTCCTGCGCCGACGGATTTTGAATATCGATATGCATTTGGTGGCCGACGCCGTCCACAGGAATGCCTTTGTCCTTCAGACGCTTAATTAAGTCATGCAAATATTGCCGTTTTTCCGGTTGATGCGTATTGTAATCGTTAATGAACAGCTTGGCGTCCGGATCCGCAGCATGTGCGTATTCGAATGCTTTCTCAATAAATTCCTCGCCTGCGATTTGATACCATAGGCTGTTCCGCATGCCACTCCGATCTGCGGGTTCAATAACCTCGTTCACGACGTCCCAAGCGTAAATTTTGCCCTTGTAACGGCCGACCAACGTATCAATATGCCGCTTCATCCGCTGAAAGAGCAGTTCCTTGCTTGCAAGTTTTCCTTCGTCATCGTAGAACACCCAGTCCGGTGTCTGGCTGTGCCAGACGAGTGTATGTCCGCGGTAGGCAATGTCGTTATCGATGGCGAAATTAACGGATTGGTCCGCACGCGTAAAGTCGAACTGTCCATCCTGGGGCTCAGTCGCGTCCCACTTCAGCTCGTTGCCGCCTGTCAGGCTGTTAAAATGTTTCTTGAGCAGCTGTGCGTGCGGTCCGTCCGGCTCTGCGATTTCAGAAACCAGGAACGCTGATCCGAGCATGAAGTCGTCAGCGAAAACATCCTTAAGCGATGGGATATCGGTCTGAATTTCGATCGGCACCGGGTCCGGAATTTGTTCCATCGTGAAATCGTCCATGTAAAAGCCAAGAGTAGGGTGGTCGAACGATTCGAAGTAGACAGCCACGTTCTCGGACGCGGCAGCAAGCTTGTATTCACCCGACAGCTTGAGCCAGCCGCCGGAGCTTACGGTTAAGGCGCCGACGCGTTCGTAATAGTTGATACCGCCTGTCGTTCGCTGGATCATCATCGAAACAGGGGCATTCTGCGTACCTTCGGGCAAACGCAGCCAGGCTGAAAGCGCATACGTTTTGCCGGCTGCCATGATCGGCGTCATGTCGAGCATCGGACCGTTCCAGCCCTCCGTTCTTCCCTCCACCTGCAGGCTATAGGAGCCAGAATGCGCTGCTGCAGCCGTTGCCGTCAACACCTCTGAGCCGCCGCGTCCGAACCAGCCCTGAACCGTGCCGTCTTCAAAATCTGTCGCGTTCGGTTCCGGCAGCCCGCTGCCCGTTTCCGTAATTGTAATTTCGTCCACGTAAAACGAGCCGAGCGAATCCGGCAGCTCAAAGTAAACCGACAGCTCCGAGACGTCGCCAGTAAAAGTATAAGGCGCGGACAGTTTCGTCCACGAGCCGGACGTAACCGGCGTCTTGTAAACGATCGAGTCGTAATTCGTCTCGCCCCCAGACACACGCTGCATCGACATGCTGGCGGTTGTGTCGCCCTCGCCTGCCTTCAGCTTCACAAAGGCCTCCAATTGGTACTCGGTGTCCGGCTTCAGCACAGGCAGCAGGTTATAGCCTGGTCCATTCCAATTTGCGGTGCGGCCCGTGGACAAGAGCGAATGACTGCCGCTGTACGCCTCATCCCCGGATACTGACAACGTATCCCCGCGCGCGTACCACCCTTGCGTTGTTCCATCTTCGAATACAAAGGACAGCGAGACTGCCTCCGCATTTGTTCTCATCGGCGCGCTGAGCGTCGCGGATGTCAGCGCGAGAACGTAGACTAACAGAAGTGAAATTTTTCGTTTCCAGCCATTCATGATCATAAAAACACCTCACCTTCAAATTATTTATTCCATAAAAACGCCCCTTTCGGGGCGTTCTTCCTGGCATCATTGTTCGTCGTCCACAACAAGCGTCTTACACATGTACCACTTGCTGCTTTTATAGTCATCTTCCCCCCGATAGATGGCGGCGCCAATCGGATCATCCGATTGGCGCCTTCCACGCTCGCTATTGGTTCAGCAGCTTATTTACTAAACTGCCAGGCGCAAAATTTAAATAACTCCGTACCCGGCTTTCCATTAAACACGAAATATAGATCGTGAATACCCTCGGCACCCGAGACTTCCGTTTTCACTTCGACCCATTGATTCCATCCTTCCGTCGAAGGCACGGCAAGCGTTCCAATCAGCTTGCCTTCCGGATCATCCAAGCGCAGCTCTATACTGCCTCCGTCCTCCGTGCTCGCAACCAATGCCATAAACGAGGTTGCCCCGCTGCCGAAGTTTACTTTTGAAACCGCCGTCCAATCCCCGTTGCCAATATCGGAGACAGCCCGCTTAACGGACGTTTGCTCCTTAGCATCCGTCAAGAGCGGCTGCGTGTTAATCCCTGCGCTCCACGCAATCGTCTCCGCTGCAACGCGGACAAACGGATTGAAATCCTTGATTTGCTCTACGCCTTTCATATCCGCGGCGATTTCCCCAATGGAACCATCTTCGCTAAAGAGAACCTTGTTCAGATGAGTCGAACGATAGCCCTTTGGAACACCCATTGCTTTGGATAAGGTCTGCGCATGATAGGCAATGTACCAAGCGTCATGGAATTGGAATATAACATGATGGTTATTTCCGCCAACTCCGAAGAAATGTCCCGGATTTTTTAATATCGTTCCTTGATACGTCCAAGGTCCCATTGGATTGTCGCTCGTCATATAGGCAATTTCACCAGCTGGCGGGCTTCCTTCCGGACGGGCGCCATTGTAGAAATTCGAACAATAGGTATAGTAATAAACGCCGTTGTATTTATTGATTCCAGCATCCTCGAACATAAAGGGTGCTGGTATTGAAGCCGCTTCGCCGACAACGCCGATCATATCGTCGCTGAGCTGCATGACGCGCGCGGTATTCGGCATTTCATCTTTCCCTTCCGGAACGCCCCCGCCGAAGTAGATATAGGCTTTGCCATCGTCGTCTACCAGCACGGCAGGGTCGAAGAGCCAGGTTACATCCGCCGCGGCTGACATGGATCTCGATATGAGCGGCTTCCCAATCGGGTCCACCCACGGTCCGATTGGACTGTCGCTTGATAATACACCGATGCCGCTGGCATTATTGGCAAAGTATAAGAAAAACTTATCTTGTCCGTTAATGACTTTGTGGGCGGCTGCAGGAGCCCATGATTGCGTCGCCCATTTTGCCGCGCCTTCCGGGCCTGCAGCGTTGATCTCGCCGTGATCCGTCCAGTTCACCAAGTCATCGGAGGAAATGATCGACAGCTTGTTAATGTTGCCGTAACTATTGTCTTTAACGTTGCCATCCCCGTCATATTCCAGCACGTCGTTCGTATTGTACAGGTACACGCGATCCTTGAATACCAATGCATACGGATCCGCGCCGAATTTATGGGAGACAACCGGGTTTCCGTTCGGAGGAAGCTTCCCGATCGCCCCGGCAAGCGGAGCGAAGCTCACTTTGGAAACGGCACCGCTAACGTCATACGAGTCCGTTTTGTTGTCGGAGTAACCGATCTCCATGCTATTCACTTTAATTTCTTCATTCATGACTACTGTCAACTCCCGATTAAGTTTTAATCTGATGGTCGCCAATTCTCTGCTTGCGTCCGAATTCGCAAATGAAATAGCGGAATCATCCGTGTTTTGGATATGAAGCTCCAACCGGCCGTTTACCGAATTAAAATCATTCGCTGCCTTTAGATTAGTTGAATTCGGAACAATGCTAACGACCTCGAATGCTGATGGTATACGAGCGGTTGCGTTGATTCGATGAACTTCTCTATCATCCGGAAATTCATCTACTAATAGTTGAAAATCATAAACAATTCCCTTTTCGTTGCTAAGCACTACAGCGTCTTCTTTCAAATAGGCCTTTAACACGGATGGCGTTTCGCTTCCCTCTGCTTCATGACCGCTATCGCCCGTGTTCCTTTCCGAATTAGGATTGGAATCAAATGGACGAATTAGAATAAAGATCAAGGCTGCTGCCACGACCAAAGCCGCAGCCATCAATAGAAATGGCTTCCTTTTGACAAGCATGTTCCGCCAGCCTCCTGCCCTTCCTATATGTAAAAAGTGTAACGCTTACACATAGAGGCAACAACCTGCCGATTGCTAATAAATCACCTGTCAATTTATAGGTTTTTTAGATATGAACATAAAGAAAACCTGTTGAGGTTCCTCAACAGGCTTTCAACTTGCCAGCTTTTTCAATCGCTCTTTCCAGCAGCGGTGAAGGCACTATAACTATTCTAACTTTAGGTTTGGTACAGCTTTCGGGGGCTGACCGGTTTGGCGGTTAGGTAAATAGGCTATCAGGAACGTAATAAACTTTCTGCGTGTTTGTTTTGTTTACTGGGTCTGTAACTATAGTAAAATAAACGTTACCGTTTTTTGTCTGTACTCCCTCGATTTCATGGGTTCCCACATTTGTAATATTCACAAGGGTTTTGTATGTTCCTGTGTTTGACATCATAGCAATCTGCGGAGTATCGCCTTCTGCGCCGCCTGACGTATAGATTTCCGTATTATCGAGCATATCAGTACCCTGGAATGATCCGTTCGGTCTGACTATAGCACTGCCCGACTGCGTAAAGCTGGTAACGCAGGCACCTACCGCCGCCGCACTGTCCATTCGTACCTGTTCATTGCTGTCAAGAAGCTGGTTCAATTTTACCGTGTCATAAATGGACCAAGTTACGTTTCCTTCTATAGTTTGTATGCGGAAGACGGTATGGGTACTGTTGCCGCCGGCATCAACGCGGTATGTCTCGCCTAATCTTGTACCGGTCTTATTAGCGTAATTCATATAGGTAAACCGATGAAGATCCGTATAATCATATGTCGCGCCGGGCGAGTATTGAAGCCTTGCTGCCTGTAGCGACCAGTAATACGATGTTGAAGGATCCGACTTTGAACTAAAATAAAAGAAATTTATACCATTGTATGTGTACATGTCTAAGGTTTGGCAATGTCCGGCATTGGTGACGGTCATTTCATCAACGTATGTTGCGTCACTTCCGTTAATGAGCAGCCTTGAAAGATAGCATGTTCCCCCAGACCGCTGAGTTACGTAAAGATACGTTGAAGCGATGTAAGCTTTCTGAACAGCCACATTGTGATTAAGTCCTTTGAGATTGTATGCGAGTGTTGCCGAAGCGTTAACCGTTTTCACAGGAGTTGCCGCATATATCGGCAAAACAGACATCCCCCAAATAAGAATGGAGAGAACAACAGTTGTGAGTAGTTTTAATTGCCTTTTAATAAGGCTCGACGCTTGATCTTGAAACATACGGATACCTCCATTAAAAATAATAATATAATTGGACTAATTTCATAGGACTGACACCGTAAACTGTACAAAAATAAAGTTATAAGTTCAACCTTCGGCCCTCCTCGTTTTGTCTCCTTATCTAAGTGTATAGGTTTGTTGTTAATACGGAGTTAAGTTTGTCTAAAGGTTATATGAACTCGCACTAATAATAACAGAACTTACGAACCTATCACGAACTCATAGAAAAAACTATTCTCCAATTTACATTTTTCTCGGCTCAAAAAAATGACTTACTTCGGATTTCTCCTGAAGTGCGTCACTCAAAAAATTGAAAAGCTTGAGCCATCCTATACGTAAACGCAAACTCACCATGAACGTAACTTATTCGATTACGGATAAACTGTCACGGTATTCTTGGGGTGTCAATGCCGTTGTTTTTTTGAAAAAACGGGTAAAAGAATGGGCTGCCTCGTAACCTACGAATGAAGCCACTTCCCGCACCTTCAAATCTCCGTCTCTAAGAAGATCCTTTGCTTTTCTTAATCGGCATTTATCGATATACTCGGATAAATTAATCCCGCGTTCCTGTTTGAAAAAGCGGGATAAGTACGACGGATTAAAATAGTGGATCTCCGCTAGTCGAACCAAAGACAAGTCCTCGCTTAAATGCTCCTCGATAAATTGGCATATCCGCTCGATGACATGAGAAGCTCTGTCTCGTTCATCCTTGCGCTTGAATTTAAATATCGCATCCGCGATTTGTTTAAGATATAGGAATCCCTCTTTCATGGAGGCATGGTCATCGAGACGCATAAGCTTTCCGTTATCCTCGATTTGACAGTGCAGCCCCATTCGGTTGATGTAAGAGAGCAGGACAAGCGCGATTGAATAATACCCTTCGATCGTTCGCTGGACTTTTCCGTTTGCAAGCAGCATGGACCTCGACATTTCTTCCAAATCCTCAAAAAATTCCGCAGCCCTGCCTGCCTCAAGATGCGCCTCCATGATCTCGGCTTTATGGCTCGGCACAAATCCTTCTTTAATAGAAGAGCTATTGTATTGATCGGAACGGTCCATCAAGATCATGGAAATACCGTCGCCGATTTTTAACTGCTGAAGCTGTCGAAGCCTCTCATACTGCGGAGTTACGTCTCCCCATTCACAAGAAGCACCGCTTATCGTAAAGCCGATCGTCAAACCAAGGGATGCGAGACATGCTTCCTGTATCAGTTCCAGCGTTCCCTCCAAATAGCGCATGAAATGATTGTTGAACTTCTCCTCGGAGTGCAGCGATGTCTGAATGAACCATACGATGTCACCGTACTTATCCACGATTCCAATGCTGCGTGTCTGATCCATCATAAAGGAATTCCATATGATTCTAGACGAAGCAAGGATTTGGCTTCTTTCGGTATAGGAAGCCCCAGCGGGATACGATAAGCGGCCAAGGGCCAGCACGACTGGCGCTTTAGGATCTACACTAATATTTAATTTGTCAAAATCTTGGACTAACACTTCTTGATTCTCATAAAAACCATGGCTCTCTTGCAGGAAATGCCTAAAGTAATCCCCTTGCGCCATAAATTCAAGCGTATCCTTCTGTTCGCGGGACTGCTCCAATAATTCATTCATTTGAATGCCGTGATTTAATTCCTGCATGACCTCTTGCACAGTTTGGGTTACCTTCGCGTACCCTTCCGTTTTCAACAAATACCGGACATTTGACATTTGAATCGCTTTATAGGCATAGTCGAATTCACTGTATCCGGTGAGAAAAATGATTCTGCATCTTGGCCAATAGGTTTGAATTTCTTCGGTTAATTCCAAACCGCTCATCCCGGGCATGCGAATGTCGGTTAGAACGATATCGATTCTCGTACGGGACATCCAATTTAGCGCTTCTTTGCCAGAATAGGCTTTACAAATATCCAGCGTTTCCGGCATGAGTTGATTAAACACCTCGTATAGACCATCCGTAATAATTTCTTCATCATCGACGATTAACAGTCTATACATTCCAAATCTCCTCCTGCAGCTTGATTCTAATGATGACTTTCAAGCCGTTCAGCTCGCTCCTTGATAGATTCAAGCCGCTGCCTTCCCCGTATGTTAAAACAAGGCGTCTATGAATGTTGATCACGCCCGTCATTTCATAGGATTCGGCGGCAGGATCCAGCCGCTCCCTTAATGCTTCAATCTCGGAATCGCTAATGCTGTCTCCGTTATCCTCTACAATGATTCGAGCCTCGGCATAATCCATCTCGAACGAAACGCGAAGCAAACCTTCCTCTGTCATTTTCTCGAGACTATGCTCGTAAGCGTTCTCGATAATGGGCTGAATGATTAATCTTGGTACCTTGATTTGCTCCATTTCCTTCGGTAAGTCATCAAATTGCACTCGAATGCGTCTTGAGAATCGGAGTTTTTGTATTTCCGTATACATTTGGGAGTGTCTCGTTTCTTCCGACAATAAAACATGGTCTTCCCCGTTTCGGGTAATAAACCTGAAATACTCGCCAAGCATATTGGTAAATTGTTCGATCCGATCGACATCCCCGGTTTTGGCCAATGAGTTCAGAATGAAGAAGCTGTTATACAGAAAATGCGGGTTAATCTGGGATTGCAGCTGCTTTAGCTCTGCCTTTTGCATCATCATTTTTTGTTTGAAATCCTGATCAATAAGGCTTTGCAATTTCGTAAGCATATGGTTGAATCTTGTATACAAATAGCCAAATTCATCTTTCTGTTCGTGTTCGATTCGAATGTTCAATGCACCTCCTTCCATCCGTTTAAAGCTCTGGACGAGAGACAGCAGCGGTTTATGGATAATCTTATAAGAAGAATAGGAAAAGATAACAACGGCAAAAAATGACGTTATGGCGAACACCCAAGCCCATCTATAAAAAATGCTCAGTGGTCTTTTGACCGTTTCTTCGGGTAAATAGGTAACGACGGTAAGTCCCAGTTTCTCGGAATTGGCTTTATTGAAATGATACTTTTTGCCATTCATATTCAATAAAAAAGTGCTGCCGCTTGATGCATTCGCTACCCTCATGTAGTCCTGGTTAATAGGGTTAGAGTTCCCTTGGCTCATTAACGTAAAGCCCGTCGTAACCGAGATCAGAAAAGAGCCGCTATCCGGATAAATGTTGATCTGATGCAAAGAATCCCTTAGCTTCTCCGTGTCCAATTCGATTTCGACAAGGAATAAAGGTTCCTCTCCCTTTTTCCCGCTTTGTTTAGAAGCACTCATATAAAGCGTGTTATTCCAATTAATAAGCCGGTTCTCATTTCCTCCGGCAGTGGAGCGAAAATAATCGAACCTTTCCGAATCAAAATCATAGATCGCATTAGCCGTCGAGACCGTTTTGTTAATGGTACGGATATGCACATAAATATCTTTGATATAGGGGCTGCTATTTTGGAAAGAGGTAAGCTGATGCAGCAGGTAGATCAAACCTGATCTTCTTTCTGCGTTATCCATCATCCCCCAAGTGGCTGCAAGCTTATTTAGTTCGCTATCCTCCAAAATATCGAATTGCTGAAGCTCCATCCACTCGAGTTCACGGTTTAATCCTTCTAAATAATAAGTCAACTGTTTAACGGTTGCTCTCGATATATCCTGGCTAGCATTTTTGTAGCTCCAGTTATACAAATACGCCCCAAGTAAAATGATGGGGAGTATAACGAGAAGGTAAGTAAAGACCAGCCGGACGAAGATTGTATTTCGTATTGATATGGCGGGAAATTTAAGCAAGAAAACGCCTCCGTAGCCGCTTTAAAGTATGTTTAAAATGTTTAAGCTGATAGCAGACAAAGCCAGAGGTTGTCCACCTTATCATCACTTGCTTTCTCTTCCTGCAAACCACTGATTTACCTCTGTTGTCATCTTTTCCCCGCCCAACTTATGCCATTCTTCAACAAATTGATCAAATTCTTCGATGGGCCTGCCAAGAATGATATCAACAAAAGTCTCGTGTTGAAGATTATCCAGAATGGCTTGTTTCTCAATCATCGTTTCCGTGGGGGCTCCAACAAAATTTTCGTACAATAGCTGGTTATTCTTTTCGTATTGGTCAAGGATCGCAAAGGCTCCTGAGGGACCGTATGTCCTTTCCCATCCCCACCCTGATTCCTTATTCTTATCTCCGGACAGATAGGTATCAATGTTCTTCTGTATGGCTTTGGCTTCGTCCTTTAACACGGAAGTATCCCCGGTGCGGCGGGCCTCGTCTAGTTGCCGAAACGCCTCCAGGTTTTTCCTTGCCGGATAAGGGGTTACAGGGGATAGCTGCCATATAGGGAGCGGAGAGATATAGTAAGTTTCATATTCGGCCGTTTCTCCCCAATTTTTCTCCAGGTGTAAATTAAAAAGCTTAACGATGGCTTCGGGATGTTTAAAGTCCTTCCTCACCGCAAGGAACTGATTTGTGCTGAAACTGAGCGGTACCTTCGGCGCTACTCCCGATAAAGAAACGATCGGAAATGCCTGCCACTGGGCATTAATATTGTTATCGCGGCTCACTTGAACCAAAAACGACCCCCATTGCTGCCCGTACAGCATTCCGATCTTCCCGGCAGCGACTTGCTCCTTCACTTTATTGCCGTCTTTAAACCCGAATTCGCTATCGATTTGACCCTTTCGATACATGACCTGCAGTACTTTTAACGCCTCTTTCACTTCCGGTTGAATTCCTCCATAGGCGAGTTTACCGGAATCATCCTCAATCCAAATATTCGGGAACGCATTATAACCTGCCATAAATGCCGTTATTCCCATGACGGGATCCCACAAATATTGCGTGATCGCAAGCCCAAACGTGTCATTGTCGCCGTTTTGGTCCGGATCCTTTTCTGTAAACGCTTTCGAAATCGCCAAAACGTCATCCATGGTTTGGGGCGGTTTAATACCAAGCTGATCCAACCAATCCGTTCGGATCCATATATACTGGGCTCCTTCAATAGAGGAGCCCGTTTCCGGAATTCCCATCAGCTTTCCATCGATCGTCGCCGCATCGAAAGGACCGTTTCCTTCCTGACTAAGGATTCGCTTGGTAAGCGGAGTGGCATATTTCTCGTAAACCTCGGATAAATCTTGAATTAATCCTGCATTACTGAGCAGTCTGAGCTGCTGCGCATTGACCCTTACTACTTCGGGTATATCTCCCGAAGCAAGCGCAACGCCTAATTTTTGATGATAGAGATCGCCTTTGGCAATCCAATCGTACTTTATTTTAATGCCGAGCACCTGTTCATAAAAACGGCTCCAAGTGTTGTCCTCCAACGTTTGTCCCGGCAGTAATCCTATTAAGTTTTCCATACCGACGCTGGTTTCCCTCACAAAGGTAACTTCTATCGGCGGATCATACTTGCTTAATCCTAGGTCTTGATACTCGGTCACGTGATCGTTCCCATCAGGAATTTGATTATTCGTACTGTCGCTTTGACTGCATGCCGATAAAATTTGAACAGACAATAATACAGTCAGCATGAGCTTGGCCTTATTCATTATAGGTACCCGCAACAGTTCTGACCCCATTTCACATATAATGATTGCGACAACCGTAACATTACAATTATCTAAATTGCATTCTGATCATACAAGACACATATCTTTATTTCGTTACCCGATCTTTACTTATTTTTTCAAAAATAATTTCCCACAAAGGCATTTTTCAGTAGTTGAGCAATCGATCGTTCTTGAACTCATATAGATTTGGCCCTCTTCTTTGGAGTGTAATGGAAAGTGTACAATTTTATTTAAAAGTTGTATTTTTTATCGACAATTCCATTTTCCCCTTTCAACTTACTGTTTTTGATATATGATGTAATTGCAATATGAGTTAAGGTTAAGGCCTAATAAGAAAGGAAAAAAAGTATGAAGCTCATACGACATATTACATCGAGCCTGCGTGCAAAGCTGCTGGTGATGTTCATTATTTTGACATCAATCCCGCTGCTCGTGGTTGGTCTTGTATCCTATCAAAAATCTTATCATACCGTATCCGATCACAGTAAGGCCTCCACAATCCTTGTTGCGGATCAACTCGTCCGAAACATCGATGTGCTTTTTCAGGATACGCAAAAGCTGCTAGAACTCGGAAATAATCCGAAGGTTCTTCATTTTCTGATCTCGCAATCCGAAACAAACGCGGAGGCCAAAGAAATCGTACGTACCTTTGAGATGTACCGTGATACATACAAATACGATAGCGTACTGAACATTCAAATGGTAAATCTCTATGGTAAAGGAATCAGCGAGCGTAGAGGACTTTTTCAAATTGACCATAATCCTCTCAGAAATCCGCATTTTGTTCAATTGACGAATGATCCGAGTCTTGTATTAAAGGTACCTCCGTCCTCTTCCTCCGAGTTCGATAGGTTGGACGGCTTTACTTACCCTGACAAAAGCGTCATTTCCATTATTGCACCTATCCAGCAGCGTATTACAAATGAAGTGATTGGTTTTATCGTCATCGACCTTGATGACTCTATTATTGAACAATTTTGCGATAATGTCACCATTGGAAAAACAGGCTTCTTCTATGTGCTGGATCCACAGGGAGTCCCGATTTTTATGCCTTCCGCCGGTGAACAGATCAACATTCCTGCGGGGAATGGAATGCCAAATACATTCACTAATGCTTCTGGCAGTTTCGTCCAAACGATTGATGGAAATAAGAACCTCGTCGTCCATGTGAGATCGCAGACAACGGATTGGACCATCATTGGCATGGCACCATTGCGGGAAATCATTTTCGAAGCGAATGAAATTAGGATGCTGATCATTGCTAGCGTAATTCTTAGCGCGGTTTTTGCAATTGCCATTTATATATCTCTGACACAACGGCTGACTCGACCCATTCAAATCCTGAAAAATAAAATGAAGCAAGCCGCGAGCGGCTATCTGGAAGCAAAGGTAAAGCCGGCTGGTCATGATGAGATTACAGATCTTAGCAACAGCTTTAATATCATGCTTGAGAATATTAAGCTGCTTCTAGAAAAAAGTATTCGCGAACAAGAACAAGTTCAGAAAGCAGAACTGCGAACACTGCAGGCGCAGATTAATCCACATTTTTTGTATAATACGTTAGAATCCATCATCTGGATGGCTGAAGCAGGCAAAAATGAAAGCGTAATCAAATTAGTGAAAGCACTCTCTCGCTTTTTCCGGCTTACGCTCAACAAAGGAAGAGAATGGATATCATTAAAGACCGAGCTGGAGCATGTTCAAAGTTATTTAACGATTCAGCAAATGCGTTATAGAGACATCCTCTCCTATGAAATTGACGTCCCTGCCGAACTGCAGGTTTATCCAATGCTTGGCATGACCCTGCAGCCTCTAGTCGAGAATGCTCTGTATCACGGTATCAAAAACAAAAGAGGCATGGGAAAAATTCGAATAACCGGATATGTCGAGAATGAGAGAAATATTATTTTGAACGTCGAGGATAACGGTATAGGCATCAAACCCGAACGGTTAGCCGAGCTAAGACGTCAGCTTGAGCAGCCAAAAGACGCCGAGCTGCCTGATGGACCCGGCGAAGGAGGGTTTGGTTTAAATAATGTGCATCAAAGGCTTCGTCTTTATTTCGGTGATCATTACGGACTGCAATTAGATAGTATCGAAGGAGAAGGGGCTCGTATCTCCCTCCGTATACCAAAGAAATAAGGAGGCAGCACCATGAAAAAAGTGATGTTGATTGATGATGAAATTTTAATTAGAGAAAGCATTAGAAATTGCGTGGATTGGGAGCAAGAGGGTTTTATCTACTGTGGAGATGCTCCCGATGGGGAAATGGCACTGCCTCTCATCGCAGAGTGGATGCCGGATATTTTAATTACCGATATTAAAATGCCTTTTATGAACGGACTAGAGCTTAGCACGATCGTTCGTCAGCGTATGCCGGATATCAAAATAGCTATTCTTACGGGACATGACGAATTCCATTATGCCCAGTCTGCACTACGAATCGGCGTTGAGGATTATTGCCTCAAGCCTGTTGGTGCCTCTGATTTGATAGAAATGCTGCACAAAATTAGCAGAAGAATCGACAAAGAACGCCAAGACAAGAAGAAGTTAACTTATACGAGTGATAAATTACTTTCCGACCTGTGCGGCGGCCTGATCAGTACCTCAGATGCAATTGAAACCTCAGGCAATATTTCAATTAATTTAATCGCTCGCTACTATGCAGTTGCCATCATTGACATTCGAGTTCATGAATCCGAAGAATCGTTACGTACTGAGCAAGTGGAGCATGTCCTTAAAGAACGAATGGAAAGATTGATTACCGGCTTTTCTTACAAACGCAACCGATCGGACATGATTTGGATTATCAAAGAAAACGATAAAACGGCCATATCCGAAGCAATGAACATCATTGTCAATAAGCTCAGATATGAGCTGCAGGAACTATTTAACTGCGATCTGTCAATAGGGGTAGGTAGCATACAAGACCGTCTCCAAGGCATACACAGCTCCTTCTTGGAAGCAGATGATGATAAAAACCTACAACGGCTTTCCAATCAAAACAAATTGGCATTTAAAGACTTTATTAAAGCATCTTCTATCAGCAATATCTTATTGGATCGCAACCTCTTCGTTGATTTCATGAAGATTGGAAGTTCTGTAAAGGCTGAACCATTCGTAAATGAATTCGCAGCCGAGCTCAGGAGTCTTGATTGGCAATCATCCATGTATGGCTGCTATTTGTTAAACGATATTACACTCGAGGCCTTCCGTGTCGCAAAGCAAAGCTTCACGGCTTCAAACCATACCTCAGACACGATACAAGAGCTGCAGCAGCAGATTAGGGAGATTGCATGCTGGGAAGATTGCGTGCAATATCTGCTTATTTTATTAGACCGTTTGTGGCTGTGGCGATCTAAAGGCTCCGATCAATACGGTGAGCTGATCGCCAGCGTCAAGCAATTCATTAATGAGCATTACAATGATGATCAATTATCACTACACGTCGTATCTAAACATGTCGGGGTCAGTCCCAGTCACTTAAGCAAAGTGTTCAGTCAAGAAACAAGCCAAACGCTAACTGAGTATTTAACGCAATCCCGAATCCGCAAAGCGATGGAGCTGCTTAAAACGACTCGCAGAAAAACGTTTGAAATCGCGTTTGAGGTCGGTTACCACGATCAGCATTACTTCTCTAATATTTTCAAAAAAGTAACAGGTATGACGCCCATGGAGTTTAGGCGCCAAGGCAGTACAAATGAAAAGATACATGTACCGGAAGACGGAGGAAAATAACATGCTGCTCCCTAAACGACGCAGTTGGTTTTTTATATTCTTACTCCTTGCACTGTTTACAGTGAGCTGCCAGTCGGCTCCTCCAACTAGCCTGGTGAACTCATCAGAGCCCAGCACCATACCATCCAATAGGGACCGCGTATTCGGTATCATCTTCCCAATGGCCATTCCAGCCTATGAGAAAATAACCGAAAATGCAGAGAACACTGCAAAAGCGGCAAACATTCGCCTGCTAGTCTCGGCTCCTGATGAAGCCAACCTGGAGCAGCAAATTCGTATTATGGAGTCGATGATAAAGCAGAAAGTTGACGGTATCGCTATCGCGCCCGTGAACCCTGAAGCACTTGCCCCCGTCATTAATAAAGCGGTAGAACAAGGGATTCCCGTCATTTGCTTTGAAACAGATTCCCCTAACAGCAAACGGCTCAGCTATATCGGCGCCGACAACTACGATACAGGCAGACAACTCGGCAAAGCAACGGATCTCCTGCTGGGTGGAAAAGGTATGGTCATGGTAGGAACGGGAATGTCGGAAATGTTTAGCCTAAAGGAGAGACTTGAAGGCCTTCTGGACTATTTAAACTCTGAGACTGAAATAGAAGTGTTGGAGGTTCGTTACAATGATGGCCGTGAAGATCTCGCCATTACGGAATTAGAAGATATGATTAACGCACATCCGCATTTCAATGCTTTCCTAAGCCTTGATTTTGTTTCCAGTTCTGCTTCTATTTTGATCTGGAAAGCAAATGGGTTAAATCGGTATGTCCTTAGTATTGGATCCACACCTAATATCGAAGAAGCACTGCTTAATGGCCAAGTGACCTCTATTATTTCGCAATATGAAAATCAATGGGGTGGAAAGATCATAGAAACTCTTATGAAAGTAAGTGAGGGCGAAACCATTCCAGAGATGATTAATACTGGGATTTTAAAGCTTGAAAAAGGACCCCAATATGATCAAAGATGAACTTAGGTTCACCTTTTATCCTATTGGGGTCTTCCCTTAGATGTTATATGTTTATTGAATTATCTTTTCCCGATTGCTTATCTTCATTATCTTATCCAACATAAAGCTCAGCAATCGAATAGAGTGCGGCTCGGCCACTAATCGCTACCCGGTCACCGACAAGTTTGCAATACAGCGTACCGCCGCGTTTGGAGACCTGTCTTGCTGTCATTTCCTGCTTATTCAAACGCGCTGCCCAAAAAGGGATAAAATTGCAATGGGCGGAACCGCAAACGGGATCCTCATTGACATTTAATTTGGGGAAGAAGCATCGAGATACGAAATCATACTCATCACTTCTAGCAGTAACCAATACGCCCAGCCCTTCCGGCAGCCCAGCTAACTTGGTGAAATCCGGTTCAATGTTAATGACTTCCGACTCTGACTCCAATACGAACATCAAATCCCGGCCAAGATAAGCTTCAGAAGGTCTGATACCAAGGGCTTCAACCATCTGATCCGTTAATGGTTGCGCCTCCGGCATTCTGCTCGGGAAATCCATTTCGTACAGTTCCCCGTTTCTTATTACCGTTAACTCTCCGCTGAGCGTTTTGAATCGTATACGCTTGCTATCCGTATCATAAAAGTTAGTGATTACGTAGGCAGTTGCTAACGTTGCATGGCCGCATAAATCAATTTCGCCTCCTGGCGTGAACCATCTTAACCGATAAAGCTCGTCCTCTTCTTTGACCGCAAACGCTGTTTCGGAAAGATTATTCTCGATCGCAATCTTCTGCATAAGTTCTTCCGAAAGCCAAGCATCCATAACACAGACACCGGCTGGATTGCCTTCAAAAACGTTCTCGGCAAACGCATCAACGACATAATATTTCATATTCATCTACCTTCCTTACTTCATACTCCTGATAAGAGAATTGTAACAACATTCATTGTTTGCCATCAAATAAAAAATTGTATGACATTCAATTTTCTTATAAATCAAAGATAGGCGATCTTATCCTTCATCGGCATTTCTGCCCTCTCCAAGCCATTTCATTGTAAACAAGCCGGCGGCTAGACTCCAGACCGGAGCGGAAATGCCCATAAAACTAACATTCGATACCGCGATTGCAAAGGTAAACACAGTGGAATAGCGGTACTCTGGCTTTGAGAAGGCTGACTGTATGCTTTTCATGAATACAGCCATTAAAGAAAAGCCAGTAATCATCCAGATAAAAGAAATAGGCAGTGTCTTAATAAACGCAATCACTTTCCACGCCATCAACCCGAACAACGCTACAAGCAAGCCTGATACAATAGCTGCAAAATATCTCTTTTCTTTTGGGCCAGCCTCATCACTGCTGCAGAGCATCGTCATCATCCCGCCTATGTTAACGGAGTGGCCGCCGAACCAGCCAACGAGAGAAGCCGCTGCTCCTGTTACCGTTATCGTTCTCGCCGCGGAAGGCTCATATCCATTCTTCCTAAGCACCGCTAAAGCAACGAATATATCATTGCTAATGACCAGTAACGCAAGTGGCACCGAAAGCGACACAAAGCTGTTCCATGAAAATACCGGGGTAACCATATAAGGCAAGGAAAATGGGATATCATCCATTTCAGGTAAATCATAACCGATGAATAAAGCTAGCATCCCCAATCCGATCACGCCCAAAATCGGGGGGCATTTATTGATCAGCTTTGGAAACAAAAAAAAGCCCGCCAATGCAAACATTCCAAAAAAAGGCGTCTCTTTAATGGCAGGGATAATTTGTACAATATGGTTAAAAATCAATCCCGCAAGCATGGCATCCATTAACGCCACTGGAAGGAAGGCTAAAAGCTTTTCCCCTAAACCCGAAATCCCGAAAAAAGCGATGACCGCACCCGACATAATGGCTGCACCAGCCAACTCTTCAATGGAGAAATAGACGATGGATGTGCTCAAAAAAGCTGCTGCCGTTATCGAATGCGCTCCGCCAAAGGGGATTTTATAGATGAAAGACAAACCAACATTCAGAAGTCCACCGAGAAAGTACACAGAAAACATCCAGGAAATGAGCTCTGGGTTAGTAAACCCTGCTTTCAAAGCGCTGTTAATGATGAGAACGGCACCGCCGGTGCAAGCAAGCAGCGCAGATAAAATTCCAGTCAGGAGATGTTCTTTATAAAGCTTCATCTCGTTAAGCTCGCTTGATACTTGTAGTAATGCGAAAGCTCGATAATCATGGCGCCCATTCGTTCACTTTCAGGCACTATGACCAGCCTTATTCCCTCTTCCTTCAATGCCTCGGCCGTTACTCTTCCCACCGCTGCCGCAACCACTCGACCATTGAAGCTATTATTTATTTCCGAATAACAACCAATTTTTTTGGCATAAAGAAAAAAATATCGTACTTGAACCGCGGTTGTAAAACAGACCGCATCTACGCTGCCCTCCATAATCTCCCTGCATAACTGACGCGATACCTCATCTTCTGGAGCAACATGCTTGTATGGCAAGATCTCTCTGACTACAGCCCCATTCTTTTCGAAAAAGGTAACCAATGATGGCATTGCTTCTCCATGCAGTTGGATTGTTACGCCTTGCCCTTCAAAATCAGAGGCTTGGAGTTGTCGAATAAGCCCTTGCGTCGTCCCATCATCATCAACGACAATCGGCTTAATACCTAATTTCTTCAGCATCGCAAATGTTTTATACCCTCTTGCCGCGACTTTAGATTGCTTGATTATGTCGAGCAGCCGAGAGTATAAACCGATTGATTCTGCATGCTGAAGCAAGGCTTCAAGCCCGGTTCCCGTTGTGAAAATGATCCAATCTGTCCCGCTTTCAACCAGATGGTTCAGATCACGCTCAACTTCCTCTTCTGCGAGCAGCAGGGTACCTTGTTGGGGTCGAATAAGGGGATTCCCCCCTTGTCTTTCAATAATTTCACTGAGTTCGCTTAGTTTACGGGAACCCGTGATAACAATTCGTTTTCCCTCCAGCGCCTTGGCCATTACGGATACTCCTCTCTCATGTATCATGCTATCCTTTACAATGTATCCACTATGATAAAAGAAAAAGCGTTAAAACAAACCATCCAAAAGTGGAGTATTTACACCCATCCAATCTGTATCACCGAATAGACTCTCATAGGCAAAAACAACAAAAAACCGCTGAATCTCAAATCAGCGGTTTCACTTGTATTCATAAAAGACTAATATTTCCTATTCTTTACTTCTGTCGCAGCATTCTCCTGGGTATAGATATCTTCGGGCGGGATCATCCTTTTCGGAAGGGTTCTTCCCGCCATGATTTCCTTAGTAGCCTGCATGAGCAGTGGGCCTAGCAGCGGGTTACACTCCACAACCGCATTGATTTTTCCTTCTACCATCATTTCGAATGCTTGCCGTGTGCCATCTACCGATATGATAATAATATCCTCGCCAGGAATAAGCCCTGATTGTTCTATCGCCTCGATTGCGCCAATCGCCATGTCGTCATTATGTGAAAATAGGAGCTCGGGACGTTCGCTTCCCGCTTCCTTCAGAAACTCCCTCATCACTCTGGTTCCTTCCTTTAAGGTAAACTCCGCCGGACGGCTCCAGATGATATCCATATCTTCTCTAATTGCAATGGCATCCCTAAAACCTCTCCCACGGTCGATTGAGGGTGTGGATCCTATCGTGCCTTCCAGCTCCGCAATGCGGATAGGTCCCGGATGATTGCGCATTTTATCAATAGCATACTTGGCCGCCTTAATTCCTTCCTCGTAAAAATCCGGCCCGATAAATGTAACATAAAGAGATGTATCCTCTACGTTAACGGATCGATCCAAGACGACGACCGGAATTCCAGCCTCCTTAACCTCTTTCAAAATAGCTTCCCAGCCGGATTGCACAACCGGGGCAACTGCAATGACATCCACTTTTTGCTTAATAAAGGCTCGAATGGCCTCGAACTGTTTTTCCTGAGACTGTTCGGCATTTTCCATAATTAGTGTGATTCCTGCTTCTTCAGCCGCTTCGGTGATTGAAGCCGTATTTGCCCTTCTCCAATCACTTTCGCTTCCGAGCTGAGAAAAGCCCAGCTTGATTCTCTCCCCTAAACCATCAGTGGGCGTAATCGGAGGTGTCCACAGGTCTGTTTCCGTAATCGTATCATCCTTCGATACCATTCGTTCCGATTGTGCTCCCCACCAACAACCGCTGAGGAAAAAAACAAGCAAGGGAATACTCATCCATTTTAAAATACTACGCATAAGTCCCCCTCAATCATGGAAGATCATATTAACGATTAAGCCTTTATCGTGGAGCGTCTTGCGCTAAGAACCTTCTGTAGAAGAATGAAAACGCAGAGCAGCAGACCAATAACGATCTTCGTCCACCAAGAGCTCAAAGTTCCTTCGAAGCTAATTATAGTTTGGATAACCCCCTGAATCAATACGCCAAAGAAGGTTCCTGCAATATAACCGACACCTCCAGAAAGCAGTGTTCCCCCGATTACAACCGCAGCGATCGTATCGAGCTCGAGTCCTACTGCGTGCAGCCCGTAACCCGACAGCATGTAGAACGTGAAGACAACTCCGGCAAGGGCGGAACAGAATCCGCTTAACGTATAAACCATTATTTTTGTTTTGGCTACGGGCAATCCCATGAGCAAGGAAGATTGCTCGCTGCCGCCGACTGCATAAACATTGCGTCCGAAGCGAGTATAATGCGCGACGTAGATAGCTGCTATCACGACGACTATAGCTATGATTACGCTAATCGATACAAAACTGCCGCCGGGCAATGGGATTTTGGTTTGCGCGACTGAAGTGTAAAAAGGATTATCAATCGTAATGGTATTAATGCTTATCATGTAACAAAGACCTCTCGCTAAAAACATTCCAGCCAAGGTTACAATAAAAGGCTGAATTTTGAAATAATGAATAATGGCGCCCATTGCGTAACCGAATACGGATCCGATAATTAAGACTAGTGGAATGACCACTGCAGGCGGCCATCCCTGCTGCTGGATCAGACTAGCGGAAATCATGGTCGTTAAAGCGATGACCGAACCGACAGACAAATCAATGCCCCCGGATAAAATAACGAATGACATCCCTACTGCTACAATAAGAAGAAATGAGTTATCAATGAGAAGATTCAGTAAAACCTGAAGAGAAAAAAAGCCCGTATATCTAAAGGAACCTGCCGCAAACATAATAATGAATAAACCAAATGTAACTAAAATCGGGATGTATCTACGGTTAAGAAGCATGGCGTACGATCTCCTTTTCTGCAGGGTAATGCCTTGTTTTCCATCTCTTGACGATCGACTGCCGGAACGTTTCCGATTGAATCAAGCAAACGGCAAGTACAACAAAGGCTTTAACGACGAGTGTAATTTCTGGCGGTACCCCGATCATGTATATCGTTGTCGTCAGCGTCTGGATAATCAACGCGCCGATGATTGTGCCTGTCAGGTAAAAACGTCCACCATTTAGTGAGGTTCCTCCGATAACGACGGCTAGGATCGCATCCAGCTCATACCAGAGACCTGCATTGTTGCCGTCGGCGCTAGAAACGTTGGAGCTGAGCAGCAAACCCGCAATACCCGCGCATAAACCACAAAACACATAAACTGAAATGATAACGAAATTGGAACGGATACCGGCTAAACGACTTGCATTCGGATTAGATCCGACTGACTCAATAAATATACCTAACGCCGTTTTTCTTGTTAATAAAGCAGCTATGACGAATATAAATAGGACTACAAATATAGAAAACGGAAGAGAAGCTAACGCACCTGTTCCTATATACGCATATGTCGGACTGGAAACCGTAATAATTTGGCCGCTTGTAATCAACTGTGCGATACCCCTGCCGGCAACCATAAGAATAAGAGTTGCAATAATTGGCTGTATGCCCGCTCCGGCAACGAGAATGCCGTTCCAAACTCCTAATACTAAAGAGAGGACGAGAGACATTCCAATTCCTGTTAACACAAGCGAAAGCGCATTTTGATCAGCCCCCTTGCTTATTGTCATGCAGGTAACTGCTCCTGCGATGGCCACAATGGAGCCAACGGACAAGTCTATGCCTTTCGTTGCAATGACAATGGTCATTCCAATGGAAACGAGCATCAAAGGAGCTCCGAAATTTAATATATCGATCAAGCTGCCGTACAAATGTCCGTCTCTCATGACAATTGAGAAAAAGTCCGGAGAATAAAATAAATTAAATAAAAGCAATCCGCCTAAAACACTCAAAGGCCAAAATAGATGGTGTTTGAACATCCGTTTCATCATGTTTATCCTCCTGCGATGGTCTGCATAATTTCTTGCTGACTGAATTTTTCGTCTGTGATTTCCTTTACCTTGCGTCTGTCCCGCAGTACGGCTATGCGATTGCTAACCCGCAGCACTTCCTCCAGTTCAGAGGAAATAAAGAGAACCGACATTCCCTTCTTTGCGAGCGATAGCACAAGCTTCTGAATTTCTGCCTTAGCGCCTACGTCGATTCCTCTTGTCGGTTCGTCCAATATCAGCAGTTTAGGATCCGTCAGCAGCCATCTTGCCAGCAGCACCTTTTGTTGATTGCCACCGCTTAGGTTTTTAATGAGATGCTCCGGATTAGGAGGATTAATATTCAAAAGTTTAATATATTCGTTGGCGATTTCATCCTGTCGCTTGCGGGAAATTGGCTTATGCCAGCCGCGAGTCGCTTGGAGAGCCAAAATAATGTTCTCTCTAATCGTTAAATCATCGATTATGCCCTCGGTCTTGCGGTTTTCCGAACAAAATGCTATTCCTTGTTCGATTGCTTTCCTAGGGGAATGAACCACTTGCTTCGTCCCCGAAACAACGACTGATCCCACGTCGGGTCTGTCAGCTCCGAAAAATAAACGCGCGGCTTCCGTACGCCCTGACCCTAGCAAACCCGCGAGTCCAACTACTTCTCCTTTATGGAGCTTCAAATCAAAGGGCTCTATCGCTCCCTTTCTCCCTGCCCCAGATGCTTCTACTACTAATTCATTCCTATGGGACTCTACCTCATTAGATAATTTTGGAAGGTCCTCGAGCAAATTAAGTTCTTTGCCAATCATCTTTGAAACGAGTTCGATTCGAGCCAGTTTATTTGCCGGATACTCTCCAATGAATTCGCCGTTACGAAGGATCGTTATCCGATCTGAAATTTCGTATACCTGATCTAGAAAGTGCGTGACGAAAAGGATGGCTAGACCTTCGCTTTTCAGCTTTCTCATGATGGTGAACAATTGCTTTACTTCATTGCTGTCCAAGCTTGAGGTTGGCTCGTCGAGAATGAGCACCTTAGCCGATATGTTGAGCGCCCGCGCAATGGCTATTAACTGCTGAATAGCAACCGAATAAGCATGTAGAGGCTGCGTCACATCGATTTGCAAATGAAGACGATCGCGCAGAAGCTCTTCTGCCCTTCGGTTCATTTCCTTCCAAAGAATACGGCCGAATCTTCTTGGCTCCCTTCCAATAAAGATGTTTTCCGCCACCGTAAGATTCGTGCATAAATTAACTTCCTGGTATACGGTGCTGATTCCGGCCTCTTGTGATTCATGCGGGTTTTGAACCGAAATTTGCTTATTGTTCAAAAGAACCGTTCCCTTATCGATGGAATAAACGCCCGTCAGTACCTTAATCAGCGTTGATTTACCTGCTCCGTTCTCCCCCATCAAAGCGTGAACCTCGCCCGGGAATAAACGGAAATTCACGTTTGATAATGCACGAACGCCTGGAAACCCTTTATGAATGCCCGTCATTTGCAGAACAGGTTGAAGCTCACTCACTGGATATCTCTCCTTTTCAAATGAGAAAGCCACTCTGGAGGCAGCATTCGGCTGGATCGAGTGACTTTCTCGCTTGATTTAAAATAAGTTTGAATTAATAAGCCCGTGTCGGCAAAGCCTCTTTCGCTTGCTCGGACGTGAATGTCGATTCTACCGTCACAATGCGAGCCGGAATCTCTTTACCGTCCATAATATTTTGTACGGCTTCCATCAATTGAGGCCCAAGCAGCGGATTACACTCAACGATAAAATTGATTTTCCCTTCGCTTGCAGCCTGCATGCCGTCCTTAACCGCATCTACAGAAATAATCTTAATATCTACGCCTGGCTTAAGACCGGCAGCTTCGATTGCCTGAATAGCTCCAAGTGCCATGTCGTCATTGTGCGCATATAGAACATCGATATCTTTATGGGCTTTCAAAAAGGCTTGCATAACTTCCTTTCCTTTAGCACGAGTGAAATCACCCGTTTGCGATGCGATAACCTTTAAATTAGGATTTGACTTAATCAATTCCTCGAAACCCGCTTTACGATCATTCGCAGGCGCGGATCCTGTCGTACCTTGAAGTTCTACGATATTGACCGGTTCCTGTGCATCCTTGTACTGATCAACCAACCATTGACCAGCTTTACGGCCTTCTTCCACGAAATCAGAGCCAATAAAGGTAACATAAAGCGATTTATCCTGCGAATCAACGGCGCGATCGGTCAGGACGACCGGGATGCCCGCGTCTTTTGCTTCTTTAAGAACCGTGTCCCAGCCCGATTCAACAACGGGTGAGAAGCCGATTACATCAACTTTTTGTTGAATAAACGAACGAATGGCTTTAATTTGGTTTTCCTGTTTTTGCTGCGCATCGGAGAATTTTAGATCGTAGCCCACTTCACCTGCAGACTCTTGAATCGATTTGGTGTTTGCTGAGCGCCAACCGCTTTCAGCACCTACTTGCGAGAAACCAAGTGTGATTTTTTTGTCCCCGCTTGCTTTTACGGCATTATCGTTAGCAGCAGCTCCAGCCTCTGCATTCGTACCCGCGTTCTCCCCACCCGTATTACCGTTATTTGCATTACTCCCGCAAGCAGCGCTAAAAATCATCATGAGTGATAGAGCGACAGTCGCTCCTAGTTTTCTGTACCTTTTCATTTCTTCTTTCATCCCCTTTCGTTATCACCATCTCTGGTGTATGGCAATTATAAACCGCTTTCATGAAGTCGATATACGGAGGCTCTTTCGGTTTCCCTTTAAATTTTTTTGTTTTTTTAAGTAAGCGGCTAAAACTGTGTACTTTTTTATTCTAAACTTGTGTTTTTAGATTTCGATGGCGGAAAATAAAAAAAGAGCTGGCTAAGACGCGGTAAAATGGCGTCTTTGCCAGCCCTTTTTCATTGGCGTTAAGTGATTTTTTTATTCATACACTTGCCTTAACCCTCCTATTTTACTTGCCTAATAAAATGTTAGAATAGAGATAGAGTAATCCGTTTAAAATTTAAATTAGGAGCAGCATAAGTGCGATCACATCCAATCTACATTTTACGTATAGCAGGACTTTTTGATGGTATTTCATTACTAGTATTACTAAGCATCGCTATGCCTTTGAAATATATTTGGGGGATAGACGTAGCAGTCACGATTGTAGGCAGTATTCACGGCGGGATTTTCAGTTTATATGCACTAGCCATCCTTTATGCGGCAATTCGAGTGAAATGGAGCCCTCTTTGGGCTGCTGCCGCATTAATCGCAGCGTTTGTACCATTAGGGAACTTCTTGCTGGACTGGCAGTTAAAGAAGGCGCAGGTCAAATACAGTGTGAAGCCTTTTAACTATGCCCTGCTCGTTTATAGTATCGTGTTTTTTTCTTTTTTTGATTTATTCTCACAGCTGCCGGTTATGAGCACATTTGCGACATCCGTCGGTGCTAGCTCGTTTATTGTAGGTTTTGTTATCGGGCTATATTCGTTAGCCAATACGCTTGGCAATATTTTATCCGGTATTATGACCGATAAGGTCGGGCCTTTCAAAATATTAATGGTCGGATTGCTGTTATCAAGCAGCGCTCTGCTGCTTTATCATTTTGTTGATCAACCCTCATTCTTGATTATCGTTCGGATCATACATGGTTTTGTCGCCGGATTAATTGTTCCAGCTGCGTTTACATTCTCTGCGAATACGACGATAAATGATCAGCAGGGGAAAAAAGTTGCCTTCACCGGTACATTTGTTGGACTAGCCGCTATTATAGGTCCTGCTTTCAGCGGCATTATGGCGAGTAAAACCTCCGTGCCTTTTGTTTTTACGTGGGTATCTATTATGGGTTTTACACTTGCCATCCTGTCCGCCATTTTTCTCAGCAAGTACAAAATATCGAAGAAAGAGAAAAACGAGACTATCGTTCCGTCATCGGGCTCGATTTTCAATGCAGGCGTTATAAAGGCTTACGGCGGCGCCTTTTTCTTAATGTTCTCACAAGGCGTTATCGCTTATTTGTTACCCTTGCATATTCAAACGCTTGGCTATGATTCGAAATTAAGCGGCACCTTAATGAGCACTTTTGGGATCATTGCCGTCCTAATATTTGCGCTTCCTACGAATCGTATCTTCGATCGTGTTGCCTCATCAAAAACGATGGCCATAGGAATCGGTTTAATGGGATTAAGTCAGCTGCTTATTAGCCAATCAACGAATACATTCGCACTCTACTCCGTGTTAGGCCTTTATGGAGTAGGCTTTGCCTTCTTGTTTCCATCTATTAATACGATGCTCATTAACGCCACGCCAGCAGAGCTGCGCGGGAAAGCTTATGGTTACTTCTATGCCTTCTTCTCTCTCGGTGTTGTTGCCGGCTCTTCCGTGTTAGGCTGGCTGCCGTTCACCATAATTGAAGGATTTACGTTTACAGGAGTCATCCTGCTGCTATTTGCCGTTTTGGTCTCCTTCAACAAGCAAAGAGCTGGAGCATTGAATCGCTAGCGAAAGACTCCAAATTATAAGAGTGAAATCATCGCTTTCCAACAACAAGAAGAGAGGCCGCCGATATAATCGGCGGCCTCTCTTCAGCTATTCAGTAGCTTCATACGCTCATATGTGATATATATTCAAATGCTGTTGTTCCATATACGCTTTTAAAATGTTTGTTTAGATGGGTTAAATCAACAAAACCACATTCAGCTACTGCTGAATAAATATCTCCATTCTTTTCGATTAACTGCTTTGCACGCTCTATCTTGCAGTTAAGAAAATATTGGTATGGTGAAATTCCAGTATGAGCCTTGAATAATCGGATAAACTGGAATTTCGATAAAGCAAGCTCTTTACTGATCTCGTCAAGTTTAAGTACTTTTTCTAAGTTGGAATTAAGCATATCCTTTGCTTTTCCAATTAGAGCGTTACATTTCTTATCGTCAGTGGAAAGATTAGTTTGAATAAGGCTATCCGTGAGGGATAAAAGTAATTCGCTGCACAAAGCCTCATCTTTTTCGCTTAATATTGCATGAGAAAGGCTTAAAATCTTTTGTTCAAGCCCATAATCATACACAATAGGGGTTGAAAAACGTACAAAATCCTTTTTCTCAATAACCTCTAAAAGCAATTGTGGCTCAATATATAGCATAATATAGTCAAGGCCTGTTTCATCATGCGCCATTCCGTCATGTGCCTGTTCTGGATTAAAAAGCATAACGCCATTTGGATAGGATAATTGTAAACTGCCATCCAAATTATACTGTTGAATACCACGCAATGTTACACCTATCGCGTACTCCTGATGTGAGTGCTTTTTATACGTAAAATCAGTCATACTTGCAGACAACGCAGTAATACCAGCGGATTTTTTATAGATAAACTTGTTCATTCCATTCACCTCTTAATAAGCTTACCTAATTCCATATCATGATTGCAGCATAAGCTAAAGATAAGGCCATCATTACATTAACAGTCTTTTTATACTTCTGTAAAAACTCCTTGAAGATTGTACCGAAAAGAACCCACGTAGTGAATGCTGAAAATCCAATCAGAGTTATCACTATAATACTTATCGTCACCGCTGGGATTGCGCTATAGTAAGGCATAATAAAACTTGGAATTACAGTCATTGTAAAAAGTATTACCTTTGGATTTAAAAACTGCATAAGGAAGCCTGACATCAAGGTAGCCGATTGGTTTACAGCTCTGTTTGATGTATCCTTTTTATGAATTCGATAAGCGAGATAGAGCATATAAATGCTCCCGATTATCTGCATCACAATTAATATTTTCGGGATGACCATTATAAGCATCGTATTCAACATAGCAGAAATAACAAGCAATAAAGCAAAACCAATCGTTGCTCCATACGTATACATCATTGCCTTTTTTGCCCCAAAATTATGCACAGTGGACAATATAACGATATTAGTAGGTCCTGGTGTAAAGGTAGCAATCATACAGTAAAGCAAAAAAGATGTAACATCCATGAGAAAACTCCTTTTAAGTTCTTCTCATATCCTACATCTAAAATTTAAATGCCTATAGTATATTATTGCAGATATAAAGCTTCTTCCGCCATGGATCTATGTGGCAAAAAATATTGCGGTACAATTTGTCATAGAGCGACTCTTTGTCATAGTAATTGCTCTCCCATTATAGGCGTTTAAGCTGCAATGACAATTATGCTTCTGTGCACCGTATTTTCTTTAAACATAAAAAAGCTCCCCTTACAGAAGCAGGTTTTATTATTTCACCTGTCTACCGTAAGGGGAGCATATTAGTAGCCGGCTGCCTTCTCTTTCATTTTTTTGAGCATACGTCTTTATTATACGACCGCTTCCGCAGTCTCGAACTGGCTGTTGTACAAATCGGCATAGAAGCCGTTCGCAGCAAGCAGCTCTCGGTGATTTCCGCTCTCGATGATATCGCCGTCCTTCATGACGAGGATCATGTCGGCATTCTTAATCGTGGACAGCCGGTGTGCGATAACGAAAGAAGTTCGTCCCGCCATCAGTCGGTCCATCGCTTCCTGAATGAGAAGCTCCGTTCTCGTATCGACTGAGCTCGTCGCCTCGTCGAGGATGAGCAGCGGGGCGTTCGCAATGAGCGCTCTTGCAATCGTAATGAGCTGCTTTTGTCCTGCGGAAAGGTTCACTTGCTCGTTCAATACCGTGTCGTAGCCATACGTCAAGGTTCGGATAAAATGGTCAATGCCGACGGCCTTGCAGACGTCCTTCACTTCGCGATCGGTAACACCTTGCTTGTTGAAGACGATATTTTCTTTGATCGTGCCCTCGAATAGCCACGTATCTTGAAGCACCATACAGAACTGTTCATGCACATTTTCCCTTTGGAGCTCCTGAATCGGAACGCCATCGATGACAATCTCTCCGCCGTTCAGCTCATAGAATCGCATCAACAAATTGACGATCGTCGTCTTCCCCGCACCCGTCGGTCCAACGATGGCGATCTTCTGGCCGGGTAAAGCACGGGCTGAGAAATCGTTAATGATGAGCTTATTCGGATCATACCCGAAGGTAACGTTCCGGAACTCCACCTGCCCCTTAACATCCTTAAGCACCTTCGATTTATGGTTCTCGTCCTCGAGCTCTTTCTCTTCCAAAAATTCGAAAACGCGTGCGGCTGCGGCTGCAGTCGATTGCAGACTTGTCGCGGCCTGCGCAATTTGCCCAAGGGGCTGCGTGAACAGCCGGACATAGAGCATGAAAGCGACGATGACACCAAACGAAATATGATTGTTCATCGCTAATGCTCCGCCGACAATACAGACCGCCACGTAGCCGAAGTTTCCGACAAACATCATGAGCGGCATCGTCAACCCGGATAAAAATTGCGACTTCCATGAGCTTTCATATAATTTATCGTTAATTTCGTTAAAGGTTTCCTTCGCCTTCCGCTCTCCATTATAGACTTTAACGACATCGTAGCCCGAGTATATTTCCTCGACATGGCCATTCATCGCACCTAGGTTCGCCTGCTGGTGGACGAAATGTGTTTGCGATTTCTTGATCATCAGGGTCATAAATGCAAAACCTAGAAAAGTCGAAATGATAGCTGTCAACGTCATCCAAACGTTCGTATAGAACATCATAACCAAGGAGCCGACCAGCATCGTGACGGACGTCACAAGCATCCCGACGCTCTGATTCATCGTTTGTCCGATCGTATCAATGTCGTTCGTGACGCGGCTAAGCACGTCGCCGTTACTTGTGGAGTCGAAATACTTCAGCGGAAGCTTATTGATCTTCTGCGATATGCGCGTACGCAAGCTTCTCGTTACCTTTTGCGTTACCGTAGCCATAATGTAGCCTTGGAAAAACGAGAAGATGACGCTTAATCCGTACAGGACGGCAAGCAGAATACCAATACGGCTAATCGCGTCCATGTCGATTTCGCCCATGAAACCCTCGGTAATGTGATTCGTCATGTCTTCCAGCTTACTTGGACCGATGATCGTAAAGATAGTGCCCACGACGGACAACAGCAGAGCCACGACAATAAGAGGAACGTATGGCCTGCAATACGCGACTAGCTTGCCCATTGTACCTTTGAAATCGATGTTTTGCTTGGTTGCGACCTGTTGATTAGCCAATTTCAAGCTCCTCCTTCGATAACTGAGAGTTCGCGATCTGACGATATACCTCGCAGGTCTGAAGCAGCTCTTGATGCGTGCCTCTTCCTACGATCTTGCCTTCGTCGAGAACGAGTATGAGATCGGCTTCCTTGATCGTTCCGATTCGCTGCCCCACAATCAGGCTGGTAGCGCCAGCCGTTTCTTGCTTCAGCATGGAGCGCAATTGACGGTCTGTCTTGTAATCAAGCGCAGAGAAGGAATCGTCGAAAATGTAAATGTCAGGCTTACGGAATACAGCCCGGGCGATGGATAACCGCTGCTTCTGTCCACCGGACAAGTTCGAGCCTCCTTGCGAGATGCTCCCCTCATACCCGCCTTCCAGCTTCTCAACGAACTCCTCACCCTTGGCGATCGCTACCGCTTTCTTCACATCGTCGGCCGAGCCTGCTGCTCGCCCGTTATCGCCATAGGCTACGTTGGTCGTCACGGTTCCACTGAACAATACGGTTTTCTGAGGAACGTAGCCGAGCTTGTTATGCAGATCCCGCAGCGCGTACTCTTTCACGTTCAACCCATGGACGAGCACCTCTCCGTCCGACACGTCATAAAATCTCGGAATTAAGTTCAGCAGCGTACTCTTGCCGCTGCCCGTCGAGCCGATGAACGCAACCGTCTCGCCCCTGCGCGCAACGAAGCTGATGTCCCTAAGTACATATTCATCCGAATCCGCATACTTGAAGCTGACATTCCGGAATTCAATCTCTCCGACCTTCGCGCCAATTGGCGATTTCATACTGCCATCCCTGATGCTTGGTTCACTATTTAACACTTCCATAACGCGCTTGGCGGAGACTGATGCCCTTGGCAGCATGAAGAAGACCATCGAAAGCATTATGAAGGCCATGACGATCTGCATCGCATAAGAAGAGAAGATGACCATATCGCTGAACAAGCCAAGCCTTGCCGGCGCATCCGCCCCAGCGATCAGATAGCCGCCGATCCAATAGATTGCCAAGCTTAATCCACTCATGATGAGACTCATTACAGGCATCATTAACGCCATTAATCGGCTGGTGAACAGATTCGCATCGGTTAATTCCCGATTCGCATGATCGAACTTCGCTTCATGGCTCGGTCCCGCGTTATAGGCACGAATGACTCGCAGTCCGGTCAACCCTTCCCTCGTTACCCGGTTCAATTGATCCGTTAATCCTTGAATCGCTCTGAACTTCGGCATGGCGAAAAAGATGATGATCGCGATCATGAACAGAAGCAGCGCAACCGAAATGCCGGACGAAAGCGTCCATTGCCAGCTCTTGCTGGAGATTTTCACAATCGCCCAAACGGCTAGAATCGGCGCCTTGATCATGACCTGCAGCCCCATGGCCACGATCGTTTGCACTTGCGTAATATCGTTCGTGGAGCGTGTAATTAGGCTCGCCGTAGAGAATTGGTTCATCTCGGCCATCGAAAACGATTCGACCTTATCGAAGAGCAGGCTCCTAAGCCTCTTGGCGAGCGACGCAGCGCTCTGTGCGACGAGATAGACGACGATGAAGGAAGCAAGTAAGCTCCCGATCGCACACAGCAGCATATAGGCGCCCGGCTCCCACACCTCACTTAAGGAGTTGCCTTCTGTCTGCACCAGCTTCGTAATTTCGGCCAAATAATCGGGAAGCTTCAGATCGAGCCACACCTGGAACACAATAAACGCGGTGCTAATGAGAATAAACCAAACATTTTTCGGATTAAAATACTTTAGAATCTTAAGCATCTACCCAACGCTCCTTCTCCCTGTAGTTAGCAATGGAACTGTAAGCTTACTAACAATATTACTTTAATTAAAGCCGTCCCGACAATACTGACGACTGCTACTCCAAATTGTTTTTGATTTTATCCAAGACAGCGAAAAACGTATCCAGCTCCTCTCGCGACAAGCCCTTCTTCAATTCACGCTCCAATTCAACGTATTTCCCTATAATGGTTTCATGGAACTCGATGGCCTTAGGCGTAAGCATAATCCTCTTTAATCGCGCATCGTAGGGAACCGCTTGTCTCGTAATGAGATTGTTTTTCTCCATCAACTGTAAAATTTTACTCGCCGTCGAACGACGAATCGAGAACTCGTTTTCGAAATCGCGTTGAAAAATCTCTTTGTCTCGGTTATCAACAAAGTATTTCAACGCCCATCCGTGCATGCCTGTCAACTGATCTGCGTATTTTTGATTAATAAACCCGTCAACCTGTCTTTTCAACAAATTTCTTAACGTTCTGAGCTCCAGCGCAACCGATCGGTCAACGTCCATCTTTGCCCCCCTTTTACCTATCAAAATTCAGCTTTTTCCTCATTTTATCACAATACTTGTTAGTTAGCTAACATAATTACGACTACTTGATAGTACTATCCCGACTTTTTTTCACTCTTTGTCTAACTTTGCCCCTCAACGCCACAAATCCGTAACAACTTGCTCATTGTGCATCATTGCCCATTGGGCAATAATATAGATATGGATTTATATTTGAAAAAGCTGCCAGTCTATCAGAAAAGAGGTGAACGCTTAAGCGTTATATGATGAACAAACAAAGCCTACGCGATATCAAAAGGGAAGCAACCGCGAATGCGCTTGCCGAGGCAGCGTTCGCTCTAGCTCTGGAAAAGGGAATGGACGGCTTCGTCGTCGAGGATGTTGTGCAGTACGCCGGTTACTCCAGAAGAACGTTCGCGAACCACTACTCCTGCAAGGAGGAAGCGGTAGCGTCGGCGGCTCTTATCTTCAAAGGCGCCGATGAAATTGAGGATTGGATTGCACGCTTAAACGAGGACATTTCCCCGCTTGAGATCCTGTACCATCTGATGAAGATGCAGCTGACAGCAGAGCATTTCGTGAAATTACAACAGCTTGTATCACTCTCGAAGCAGTACCCGTCACTTGAGCCATACATCCTCAGCGGACTGCGCCGTTTGCAAATATCCGCTCAGGAGACATTGAGCGGGTTATCCCATGGACGTTATCCCGAGGGCTACATCCACCTTCTCGTCGGTGCTGTTTACGGAGCCGTGCTGCCATTGCTTGACGGCAGCCTGAACGTGATGCTTCCAGGTCAATCAGCCGCCGAAACCCCGGAGGCTATTACGCTCGATCACTATTTAGACACCATGTTCGGTTACTTGCGTAACGGATTCTAGTTCATTACCTTACTTTATTTCTACATGCAAAGGAGAAGCATTAACCTATGTCAACTTTCCTGTACAGATTAGGCAAGTCAGCCTATACCAGGCCATGGTATTTCATTGTCAGTTGGATCGCGATTCTCGGAGTTGTGCTCGCCCTGCTCGGAGTCAACGGAATACATGTCAGTTCCGATATGAAAATTGAGGGCACGGAATCGCAGAAAGTGCTAGACCAATTGTCAGCAGAGCTGCCTGAAGCTTCAGGCGGACAAGCAAGCATCGTGTTTACGGCCCCAAAGGGCGAGCGTTTGGATACGCCGGAGCGCTTGAGCTCTATCAGCGAAGCCGTTAACGAGGTATACAAACTTGAGTATGTTATTAATCCGATCGAACTGGCTGCACAAGCCGGAGCATCGATGACCGACGCGGCTGCGCAAGGCAGCCAGACAGCGCAAGGGGAAGCAACTGCCGGGTCCGCTCAAGGAACAGCAGGCGAATTGCCTCCTTACGGCCCGATGATGGTGGATGGTGTTCCGGTACCAGGCGTCATGATCGCTTCGGATGGCAGCGTTGCTCTGTTCCAATTCCAATTCACGGTTCAGCAAATGTCGCTGCCGGAATCGGTCCCCGATTCCGTAATCGATGCTGTTATGAATGTCGAGAAGACTGGGATTACTGCACTGCCAAGCGACTCGCTTTCCACTAAGCCTGCAATCGGCTCGACGGAAGCCATCGGCATTGCCGTCGCCGCCGTTGTTCTCTTCATGACACTCGGTTCGGTTGTTGCTGCAGGCTTGCCGCTTCTGACCGCTCTAATGGGAGTAGGGATAAGCGTAGGAGGAGCATATGCCTTCTCGAAATTCATCCATATGACCGATCTCACGCCTGTTCTGGCGCTTATGGTCGGGCTTGCTGTCGGTATCGACTACTCGCTGTTCATCGTGAACCGTCAGCGCCGCATGATTCTCGATCAGGGACTAAGCGCTCGGGAAGCAGCAAGCAGAGCAGTCGGCACCGCCGGGAGCGCCGTGTTTTTCGCTGGCTTAACCGTTATCATTGCCTTGTGCGGCATGCTTGTGATTGGGATTGGCTTTTTGTCCGCGATGGCCCTTGTTGCCGCTTTGGCCGTCCTCGTCAACGTTTTGGTTGCACTTACCCTGTTGCCGGCTCTGCTAGGCCTGCTAGGTGAACGCATCTGCTCGGCAAAAGCGCGCACGAAGAGCAGCAGCCAAACGAATAAAATTTCTCATGGATTCTCACACCGCTGGGTAACGGGCGTTTCCAAGGGCCGTTGGCTAATTATTGTTGGCGTCATTGTTATACTTGGCGCAGCAGCGCTCCCGGTCGCAAACATGGAAATGGGCATCCCGTCGGGTGCAACGGCGAACTTGGATACTCCATCAAGACAGAGCTACGACGCCATTTCAAACGGTTTCGGCGAAGGCTTCAATGGTCCGCTGCTCCTAGTTGCCCAGCCGCAAGATTCCTCGGACGCCATAACGATGGAGACGCTGGGCGGGCTGGTTCAGGAGCTTCAGCAGAATGATAATGTTTCAGTAGTAACGCCTATGGGCGTTAACAAAACCGGTGATATGGCCATTATTAGCCTCATACCGAAAACAGGGCCAACGGACAAAGAGACGAGAGATATGGTGCAAGAACTTCGTGCCAACGACTCCAGCATGGCGCAGTCGCATGACGTTAAAATTGGCGTTACTGGATTCACCGCGATCAACATCGATATGTCGTCGAAACTGGCAGAGGTGTTCCCTCTCTACGTCGGCATTATCGTTATCCTCTCGCTGATTATTCTGCTGCTCGTATTTCGCTCGATCATCGTTCCGCTCAAAGCTACGGTCGGCTTTCTTCTCAGTGTGCTCGCCACCTTCGGGATTACTACGGCCGTGTACCAGTGGGGATGGCTTCACTCCCTCTTCGGCTTTGATACCGGCGGCCCGCTGCTCAGCTTTATGCCGATTATGGTTACCGGCATTCTTTACGGGCTGGCGATGGATTATCAGGTCTTCTTGGTCAGCTCCATGCGCGAGTCTTACGTCCATGGTCATCGTGGAACGGAGAGCGTCGTTCACGGATACAATCAGGCCAGCCGCGTTGTTGTAGCCGCAGCCGTGATTATGGTGTCCGTCTTCGCCGGCTTTATTTTTGCTCATGATATCATGATCAAACAGATCGGTTTTGCGCTCGCCATTGGCATCCTTATTGACGCCTTCATCGTCCGCATGGCGCTCGTACCAGCAGTCATGGCGGTCTTCGGAGATAAAGCTTGGTGGCTTCCGAAATGGTTAGACCGCATGCTGCCGAACCTGGACGTCGAAGGCGATAAGCTGCTTGCAGAGCTGAAGGACCAGGAAAGCTCCGCTGACATCAAGACTAACCCTAGTCGGGCTTACTGATTCCTTTCTTGAAGAAGATAAATTTCCGCAATAAAGAACGCCGGAGAATTCCCTGCTCAGCGGGGGATTCTCCGGCGTTTTTTTGGTTCTCGAACATAATGAGACATCAACACTTCATTAATTTCGAGGTTCCCTCTGCTCGTGCCGCTTGATTTTTTGGCGCAAACCTGTTGTTTCCATAGCCTTTTCTGATGAATATACACCGCACGCAAAAAAGTGCCTCATTCCGAATGGAAAGAGGCACTCTTCTTGATCAGCTACTTACTCCCCGCAGCACCGGTCAACTTTCTTACTTAACGGTTACGGTGATCTTCTCGCTGGACGTCTCGCCGGACGCATTGACCAATACGGCACGATACTCGTATACACCCGCCGCCTTGCCAGAAAAATTCGTGACCGCCTTCTGGGCAGCAGGCGTCCCTGCGCTCAGCGTCTGCGTATCGATCACTACTCCATTCTCGTATAATCGGTATTCCGAACCGTTCGTTCCCCACCATAGATTCATCGTGACGCCGTAATTCCCATCCCCATCCCAGTTGTCCTGGGACAATACCGCCTTACCCGGCGCAGCATCGGTGACGGTGACGACAAGCGGGTCGCATGCTGTCGTGCCGAAGCTGTTCGCCAGCTCGCAAGTATACATGTATGTTCCGTTCGCTTTGCCAGCAATATCCGTTTGCACGGTCTGCGCACTCGGCGAGCTGTCTGTCAGCGTCTGTGTTTTGATCAGCACGCCGTTCTCGTACAGCTTAAACTTGGTACCGTTGTTCCCCCACCACAGGTTCATGGTTACGCTATAGCTGCCGTCTTTCAATCCCGTGTCGTGTCCATTGTTGTCGGACAGTACCGGTTTCCCCGGTGCTCCGCCTGCAAGCGGAGTTACATCATGCAGCCACTGTGCCCAGCGCGTCAGTGCCGCGGCTAGTTCGGGTGTGAATACTTTGCCGCTTTGCTTGTTCACTTCCAAGGTATACGCCTGTAGCAGTGAACGGGCTTCCGTACCTTTGCGCTGCTCGGCTTTCGCTTTGGCGTTAGCCAGCTGCTGCTTCAGCGAGTTTACTACGCTTTCTGAATCCAGTGCGCCGGTTTCTACCGCGAATGTCCCAGTCAGCGCAGACAGGCTGTCGAATGTCGCATATACGCTGTACGAATGTTCAGCCAACCCGCGGTGTCCCGCCGCATCTTCCGCTTCCGCCGTAACGCTGTGAACACCCGGCTCCAGCGTATACGCCTTGATATCCGCGAGCGGTGCGCCGCATGGCGAGTAAGTGACGCCGGATACGGTGTCGGCTGCGCTGCATGTAATGTTGACTGTCTGATCAATCGTATACGACGCTTCTCCGATCATTTCCACCTGAGGCGCGGTCAGATCGATCTTCACCTCCACCGACTTCGGTTTAACAGAACCCGTTACAGTTATAGGACGATACAGCATTTGGTTCGCCCCTTCCTGTCCTAAGGTGACAGGCGCGTCGTAAACGCTCCAGCTGCTTCCGCCGTCCACGCTGTACTGCACATTCCCGTAGTCCAACAACGTCACCGTTACGGGCACGGTATACCATCCGTTACTTCCGTTAGGTACTTCAGGATTTACAGATGCGACCATCTTGTCAATGATCACCGCAGCCGTATGCGGCTGTTCCACATTGCCTGCCCAGTCAACGCTCCAGTATACTAACGTATGCGCTCCCTCACTGGTCAAAGTAACCGAGTTCCCGGTTTGCTGCGCCCCCCCGTCTACTGTGAAGTAGGTTGCCGCAACACCGGAATCTGCATCGGCGGCATTAAAGGTTACCTTGGTATCCTTGTCAGCCCATCCCTGCGGTGCATCATCCGTTGTCTCCGGAGGGGTCAGGTCTGCCGCTTTTACAACCCCATGCAATCTCAGTTCAGCCATATTTCCAAACCAATTACTCCAATTGTATACACGGATATAACGGTACGGAACTTTGCTGCTGACCGTGAAGCTTTGCCAATCTCCTGATGCTATAGCTGCTGTTGTAAGATCAGTCCAGTTCGTATGATCGTTCGAGCCTTGGAGTACGGTATTCTTTATTCTGCTGAATAGATTACTTTCTTGTCTTCCAATCAGCTCCACACTCGACAGTACAGCTTGATTGCCTTCCTTAAAGTCAAAGGTAATATAGCTTCCCGCTCCAGTTCCATTCAGACGGAAATCAGTTATCGAACCTAAATTGCTGTCAAAAAGACTATTCACGATTGATAAAGTTGCTGCTGCAGATCTCCCTGAAGTGGAATCAATGAGATTGGCGATGCTTGTCACATTGCGAATCACATCGGACTCATCGACAATGTACAGCTTGGAACCGTCTGTCGTAGATGTCGCCGGGTATCCATCCACTCCGCTTTGCCCCTTGTAATCAACAGCGAAATTCACGTTTCCTGCTGCCGTACCTTGATTCAAGGTCGCCTCTGCTGACCAGTTGATGTTATCGGCAGAACTAACCGTTGCATCCAAGCCTTGAATCTTAACCTTTACGTTTTGGATCGCTTCTTTTGCTTTGAAGGACAGTTTTACCGTGTTACCGGGCACAATCCTGCTTTTAAGGCTCTGAGCCGAGCTGATCGAAAGCGTCTCGATTTTGTTCGTGGATTCAACAGAGCCATATAACCGCAGTTCGGCCATATTCCCATACCAGTTGTTTCCATTGGTTATGCGGATATAACGGTAGGGTACTGTGCTGTTAATCGAAAGCGTCTGCCATTCCGTTGTATTCCATGCTGCACCCGAGATGTTCGTCCAAGTCGCGTTGTCGTTGGAGCCTTGCACCACTGTGCCATTAATTCTGCTGGCATAACCATCCTGCCTTGCGATCACTTCCACTTTCGAAAGCAATGCTTGGCCACCTTCTTTAAAGTCAAAGGTAAGGTAAGCGCCATATCCGCTGCCATTTAGCCGGAAATCCGTAACGCTACCTAAATTTTTATCAAACAATGCATTAGCCGTTGCCAAAAGATCGGCCGGATTTCTTCCACTGGAATCAATAAGATTGGCAATCTCTAGCACATTAGAAACATAAGCTGTCTGGTCTGCAATAAATAATGTAGAGCCGTCTGTTGTAAAAATGGTTTCCTCTGCATCCATTCCAGCTGCCGTTTTGTAATTGATCCTGAATTTCACTGTACCTGGTTGTGTACTTTGATCCGTAACGAACGTTGCTGTCCAGTTGATATTGTCAACAGTGCTGGCAGCTATCGTTTGGCCCTGAATATTTACATTCACATAATTGATCATTTCTGTAGACTTGAAGGACAAACGGATCGTATCCCCTGGAACAATTCGATTTTTCAGGCTTTGATCCGAGCTGACGGAAACGGACTCCAGTTTGTTTACCGTCTCATGGCGCTGACCAAAGATTCTAAACTCAGCGACTTCCAGCATGGTACTCGACGGCTCTATCATTTGCATATTCAAGAATCGGTATTGCTCATTTTCGAGCCCGGCTTGTACCTCAAGTCTCTGCATATCTTCCGTAACCGTTGTAAGGCCGGGTGTTAACCTTGTCCAATTTTCTTTATCATTGGATCCGAACATAGCAACGCCGCCAATTCGTTCCGGAAAACTAGCTCTTACCTGAAGCTCGAAGGCATTTGCTGAAATTTTGTAATTGGGCCCTAAATCCATGTAATGAGTCCGATCTTGCGCTGTAAAAAAGCCCACAAAACTATCATTCGTACCATCCAACCAGTTCTGAACGGCATTGCCCATTGTTGAACTAACAAACATATTCGTAAAATTAACGCTTCCGTCTTCCATTAAAGGCGTCAATACTTGAAGACTTTGAACCGCATGATTCAAGTCAAATAGTTTCTGATAGAAAACCTCATCAGATGCATTTGAAATTTGACTCATTACGTCCGCATAAACATTGTGATAATGATCAAGCGTTGACGTAATATAAAGTGTGTCTGCAAGATAGGGCGCAATTACGGCGTTAACTGCAGATTGCCGATCGTTTGCCGCTACAATGGTAACGTCCCTGGTCGTAACCGAAGTGCCGTCTGACGCTCCCACTACAAAGGAATACGTTCCCGCTTGTGTCGGAGACCAGGATAATGCGCCGGTGGTCTCATCGAACTCCGCACCTGCAGGTAAATGATCAGCCTGATAGGTAACTACATCCGTTGTGCCAGCGTCTGTCGCAGAGAAATCGAAATGAACAGCGTTTGTAGACCCCAAATAGGTGAATAGAGATAATGGCTCGTTGCCTGCTGTAAATACTGGAGGCGTCAGCTGTACTCCGGCTTTTAAATGAATGTGGTCGATATCAACCGTAGTGCCGGCTCCTTTTATATTAAAATAAACGAGATCGCCGAGCCCTTGGAAATTATTGAACGCATAGCTGATGTATCTCCATTGCCCCTTTGTATCCGGAAGCGTCACGGTATCGCCAAACACTTCCATTTTCGCTACGCCATTAGTCCGAATCTTGAATGCAATGGTTCTCTCCCCGCTGCCGGCGCCAACAAATGCAATTCTGCTTCCCTCTTCCGTTGCCGTAATCTGAGCGAAGGTAGTCTCTCCCTCTTGTTTTGTCGTCGAATGACTGTCTAGCTTCGTGTATCGATCCTCTATTTCTCTCAAATCCGGATTTGTTATCGCCTTCGGAATATTCTGTGTACCCTCGGCCTCCGCTTCTTCAGGGATATAAAGCCAATAATCCCCGCCTCCATCAGGCGACTCCCAGTAGAAAGGCAATCTCTTGGCAAACATCTCGGTAAAGTATGGAGCTTCTGTCTCCATATTTAATCCTGCCGTATATTTATAGTAATAGTAAAGGTCATATACATTACCGCCAATTCTTCCTCTATAACCGCCGGCCAATTGTTTATACACGATGGTTGGACTTCCATTTACATCTGTATGTGCCGCAACCGGTATCCAAGGTGTATCGTGACCAATCATGTACCGGGCAAAATAGTCCGCAGCTTTTAAGATTCGATTATCGAGGAATTCGTAGGGGCCAACAGCATTCGGTGCTGTAGAAACCGTCCCAAGCACCGGATCTACCTTTGTTTCCTGGGCTAGCAATAAACGCGATAAAATTTCCATATTGGTTACGTCGCCAGCGCCATGCGCCTGGTCCCTACCCATTTCGACATGCTGAACTACTGGGGGATCAACCTCTTCCCCTGTCAATATATTCGTATCTACCAGTCTGAATAATGCCTTAATAGCTCCATTTTGCCCCTGATCGACGGCGGTCTTGTTAACGGTAAACCACTCGACTCCCTCATTATACCGGTCCCTGTTACCGGTAAATATATAACCTGACATGGCTCCCAGCAGCGAATAAAGATGTTGGTTCATAAATCGATCATTCGTGTGTTGGAAGGTTTCAATGACCGGATTTATTAGATTATTCGTAAAATCGGTCACATCTTTCTCCGTCCACTCTAGTTCTTCGTTTTGCGTGCTTGTATACCTCAAGATTTCTGCGGCAGAAACCATGCGGTTGAGCGGAATTCCCGTGTGAATATGTGCATCGTTAAAATACACGTATTTCCCAGGATCCATCTGCGACCAAATTCGGATAATACGCATCGCATTCGCCCGATATACCTCATCACCGGATACGACATACAAAAGGGCTTGGGTATATGCCTTCAAACCATCGGCTATAAATCTTGAGTTAAAGCCCTGGCTGTTAAAGGCATCACTTGCCGGTTTTGTTGGGTCCGCGCCGCTCTGATTGATGGACGTGACGGTCTTTGAAGCGGCCGAAGATAAGAGCATTTGATTAAAATAGGTAGACCAAGGCTCTTTTTGCGCCAGTACCTGTGTCCTCAAATTTTCAAGAATATCCTTAGTTAGTCCGACACCAGGATGTTTGAATCCGCTTTCATCGATTACCTCATTAATTATGGGCTGATATCCGGTAATAATCGATAGCTCTGTTGTTTCCGCTGCAGATACTTCCGCCGGTAAAGGCAGGATCGTTGCCAACAAACAGATGGAAACAACGAAGGCCAATAAACGCTTATTAAACCTTTTACCAAAATTAACCCCTTTCAGAAACATCATTTTCACCTCCCTTGATGTCATGTGCTTACTGCTGCTTACAGTCCCCCTAGGATAGAAATCGTTCTCAAACAAACCGCTTCGAAACTTTACTCGCATTCATAAAACCTCCTCTTATACTAAAATCATAAAGCAGCATTCCGTATGATCAGGATCAACACTATCATCATGAAAACGCTTTATCTATTGCAATATTATTCGTTTTCATCCGTTTTCTTTAAATCGCCTTGTATAAAACAGAAAACCACGTCCAGAGGACGTGGTTTTCTGTTTGTGAAGTGATTTTGGCTTCTGTTTTGTCATTTACACTTTCTTGAAAGACGAACGGGTGAAGCAATCAAATATTTGACGATGAACTCGACCGCGTGAGCTGTGTGCAGCTGAAAAACGTTCTTCGCTGCTCGTTCGGTGGATTCTTCTGAACGCTCGCCTGTTAGCACATCAGACGATGAACGTACGGATATGCGCGAGCATGGTGTCCATTACCGCTTCGAGCGGGCTCGTCTCCTTTCGAACCTGAGTAAGAAGAAGGCCTCCCTGAAGCGCAGTCAGTAGCGCCAGCGCGAGATTATCCGGATCCGCATCGGCTCTCAGCTCTCCCCGGTCATACATGGCGCGAAGTCCTCTACGAATAGCGAGCTCCCACTGCATAAATCCGGCTGCGAGCTCGCTGCGAGCTGCCGGATCTGTATCCGCCAGCGCACTGGCAAGCGAGCCAATCGAACAGCCTCCTTGGTATTGCCGTTCAATTTGAAGCTTCACAATCGCATCGCGCCACATTCGAAGCGCCTCCATGCTGTCCAAATGGCTCAGCAGAGGCTCCTGAGCATCCAGCACCTGTTCGGTCTGATACACAATGACCGCCAATACGAGATCGCGCTTCTCCTTGAAATAGTGGTACAGCTGGGAGGAGCTGACCTTGGCCTCCCGCTGCACGTCTTCCACGCTTGTACCGGCAACTCCGCGATCAAACATCAATTTGGCCGCGGCTGCGACGATACGTGCGCGTGTCTCTTTTCCCTTTTTCGTCAGCCGCTGCTCTTGTGTTTTGACATCCATTATATTTTCCATGCATGTAGTATAACAAAAATGGAATGTACAATCCATAAAAAAACTTTATGATGTGCCGTTCGCGAAGGTGGTTTCTCTTCTGAACGGGATCGAACCTGTTTATCGCTTGGTAGAACGTTACCGCGATTCAGCGGTGCTGGGCGGATTGAACTATGTCGAACTCTCATAGAAGTCGAGTTGAATGGATTTATTCATTCTTTTCACAAGCAAAATCTCTCGGTTGATTCTAATCGTTTTCTTTACGACCGTTAACCGAATCTGATTTACCGTTTGCTTTCTTATGTCCTAAAAAAGGAGTGTGTCTTCAGATCGTCATGAGATCTAAAGACACGCCCCTTTTCTGAACTTGGATGAGATCCTATATGATGTTGTTTCAAGTAATGCCGGTTCGGTTTAACTTTGAAAAAAACTGAGAGACTGTCAATAATTAAACTGCGGTTTGTCCACCATCGACGGCAAGGTTTGCGCCGTGAATGAAGCTGGCTCGATCCGTCGCGAGGAATACAACTGCCTCGGCAATCTCATCCGCTGAAGCAGGACGGCCTGCCGGTGCTTGGGCAGCAAGTTGATCAAGACCTTCGCCCATTGCGTCAGTTCCTTCCGTGCGCGTAGGTCCTGGGCTGACAGTATTGACACGGACACCGCTTGGGCCGTATTCGGCCGCCCACGCTTTGGTAAGTAGGTTGATAGCCGCTTTGCTCGAACCGTATAGACTCACACCAGACATTCCGTAATCGGCGAGCATCGTCGATATGTTGACGATTGCCCCCTTGCCACTTTCCGCCATCAGCGGCGCCAGTTCGGCGACTAGAAAATATGGTGCTTTGACGTTCAGTGCGTACGTGCGTTCAAAATCATCCTCCGTCGTTTCATGCGTCGGTCCCAACGGGAAGATTCCTGCATTGTTGACAAGAATGTCGACTCTGCCGTTACCCAGTTCGACTGCGCGCTTCGCCAGGCTTCTTGCGCTCGACGCGTCGCGAAGATCCGTCTGCACGAAATCCGCCTTTCCTCCTGCTGCGCGGATGGCCGCAACCGTCTGCTCGCCACGGTCAGCATTGCGCCCCGCAACCACGACGTGGATGCCTTGCGCGGCGAGCTGATTCGCAACTGCCCGGCCAATACCGCTTGTTCCTCCTGTAATAAGTGCTGTTGATTGATTCGAATTCATGTTATCCTGTCTCCTATCATTTTATGGAGTGTTTAAACCATTCTCCATTTCGGATTGTTAACTCTATATTTTTTATCTTCATTTATTCGACGCTATCATACTTCCGTTATTCAAGTACTGCTGTCATATGCGCTTTCGTAACTGACCAGTGGGAAGTAGCCCAATATTTAGATTTATTTTGAATATAAATCATTTGCGGGGATTCGTGCTTCACATTTATATCCTCAGCAATTTGGTTGGATACAGGGCGTGATTCGATAACTTTCACGAGATTGTAATCAACATTTTGATTCGGATTACTCTTTAAATAATCTTCATATTCACGAAGCGCATTGGCGCTAACTGGACAACTCGTACTATGTTTCAAAATCATCTGTCCACGTTCTGACGACTTAGCCAATACTCCGTTCCACTCTTCAATTGTCGTTATCTCTTTCCAATTCATTTCAATAAGCCCCTTTCCCATACGCTCCGCATGCCCAACGCCCATGTGGGCATATTACTCCTGATTTATCTAATCTTATTTGGATAACATTCTTTTATACAAGGATAGAGTCGAGAAGTGCATTCCTTCATGATACAGGTTATAAACAAGTGCTTGCTCCGGAGTAACCAGATCATTTCCACCTGATGTTGTAATAGTAGATACAGTTTCGTTCAAACGATCAACTGGTAAAATTTGTCTAATTCTTTCGATTTGTCCAGCCAACAACTCCTTCAATTCTGGCAATGTTGGCAATGGGAATAAGTGAGCGTCTTCGTCCAACGGCGATTTTCCGGTACCAAAAAGATCAGGAAATTTTTCCGGCAAATTCAACGGAAGTTTCAATTGTGACAACGCTAAGAACTCTGTAACCAAATAGATATGTCCAAGATGCCAACGGATGTTGTTGCGGAAACCGTCCGGAATTCGATCCGCCATCTCCTCTGTTAGGCCCTCCATCGCTTTTAGTGTTTGAGTTCTGATAAAAGCCAATTCGTTAAAAAGATTTGTTTTCAATTAAAATCGCTCCTTTTCTGTTTTAAGACAACTTGTATTATTTTGCTCGGTTTTCCCGATTGTTAGTCTGGAGCTGATCTCTCAGGCCTTTGCCGGAGGCCTTACGCGAGACGATGTCCTCGACAACATCACGCTCTACTGGCTGACGAACACGGCGATTTCTTCAGAACTCCGCGCCGCATTCAAGTCGCTGCGCTAAAGTCCAGGTCTATCATGTCGTATATACTAACGGGGAACGATAGTTGAAAAGCGAATGGCTACCACGAGGGAGCTATTCTTTACGCTAACGGGCAGGATAGTTAATCAACAATGTTCCTCCTGTAATAAGTGCTTTAGATGGATTCGAATTCATGTATCCTGTCTTCTGTCCCTCCTTCATTTTATGGAGTGTTCAATCCATTCTCAGAAGCTCATACTAACAAACCGTTTTTGGATTGTCAACTCCAAAAAAAATTTTTATCTTCATTTATTCGACGCTATCATACTTCCGTTATTCAAGTACTGCTACTATGGAACAGGCATGATCTTCACAGCTAGATTTATTCCGATTGTATGTCATTCGATATCTCTTCCCGGTGTTATGGCCATAATGCCTCTAGGTAAGTTTACACTTTACACGGGTCTAGCCTTAATACCATACTCCATTCTATATGTTTACATAGGTATGCTGCTCAAAGATAAATGGCAAACGATTGATGAAAAAGCAGGTCCATACATTAAACCATTAATTATCGCAGCTATTATTTTGACGCTTGCGTATGTGGGTTATCAATAATATTTGAAAAGGAAAGGGAAAGCGTAAGTCCAATAATTTGGAGCTTACGTTTCAATTTGTTTCAATAAAAGGAAGAATCACGAAAAAGGAGAGACTTTGATCTAAGTTCAAAGATCCCTATATTAGGAGGGTGAGTAGCGATGAGTGCGAATCTTGCAAGCAAACTGCGGAAGCATGGAGAAAAAATAAAGAGATTGCCGATAAAGCCACATTATAAATATATACCGTAGGGCTTTCCGCTACCGGGCAGGATAATTCGGACCCGTTATTACGGATTTTTGTCATTTATCGGTAGATGTTTCTGGCGTTCGACAACAAGAAGCCGCATCTTTGGGGATACCGGCCTATTATTTTAATTACGCAAATTAATAGTTTGACGAATTTAATTTTCAGGCATCGCGCCTACGCTCCACTCAGTCATTTCTCTCATCCCGATGAAATAATGTGGATTTAAGGCAGGACCCACTCGATGATGAAGGCGATCGCATCATTCAAATCTAACGGATGACGCAGAATGATACTGAGCCACAAAACGGCTCCGATAGTTGCGATTGATAGGAAAACTATAGTCTCTTTGCCGTTGTAAGTGCCGAATTTTCGCATCGCATAACCGATTCCGATGGTTAGGGCATAGACGGCGGCCAGAATCGTCATGCAGAGCCGTCCTTCTTCATCCGCCGACCGTTATCTCTCCATTTGGCCGCGACGATGAAGAGAACGGGAAAAGCCACGGCAAATAAGGAGTAGTATTCGAACAAATATTTTTTTATCCAATCGAGATTTTCGATGATATTCATAAACAGCAGCGAATACGCAGAAATGACCCACACCATCGGATAAATGACGATGTTTCGCCTCTCAATTTTGAACAGCTGGCAGACGCCCAATACGACGCAATAGAATAGTATGCACAGCTTAATACATACTACCAGCACGATATTAACAGCCAGAATCGCCTCCAAATGCTCGGTGAAGCCGGTAAATCTCATTTCGCGGAACATCGAAAAGATTGGGTAAACCAATTGCTGGCCGCGATACACGCCTAGAACCCCAATCGAAATAAAAACGCAAGCGGTCAACATTGCGCCGGCGACAGCGATTCCCGTAATAAACGCGATTTTCACTTTCCTCTGCACGAACGGAATAAGCATCAAAAACGCCACCGTCTCCATAAAGGGGAACGCCAACACGTATCGGGTTTGAATAACAACGTCGCTCAGCTGGAAAGGGTAGGCGACGTGAAAATGATGCCAATTCCACTCCCGCAGCATGATGACTATCGGAACCCAGAACGCTAAATAGAGGTAAGGCACCAGAAGTTCGTTCACCATGGCGATTGATTCGATCCCCTTCGACACTGTGTACGCACTGACGAGCAATATCATGATATGGAATACAGAAATAGGTGTGCGTGGCATGAGGTTAATATGCATGAAATCGCCAAGGTTGCCGGTTACCCACGATGCGATTTGGATGAAAAAGACGATATACAGTAACGAGACGAGGCCGCCGGCCCACTTGCCGAATGCCTGCAAAGCGATCTCGACAAGTGTCTTTCCTGGATACAGCTTGGCAAGGTACGAGTAGCCGAAAGCAAGCACCAGCCCATACAAGGTCGCCCAAATGACGACAACCCAACCATATTGTTTTGCGCTCGCCATGATTGGGCCGGGAAGCAAAATAAACGCAGTACCGATGACATAGATTTGCGTCAACAAGTGAAACTGCCACGCGCTGAGCCGGACGGATTCCATATGCTCTTCATCCTTCCTTGCCTTCCTTGGTATAGGGATCACTCTTGTTGCCGGTCGTCGTTACGTCAGAAGTGACCGAGAAACTCACCGACGTCCGACGCCATGAATCCGAAGTAGCCCCTTCATCCTGCAAGCCCAACAGATCCCAGTTTTTTAACCTTCCCAACACAACCATCTTCTCCGCTTTGTCCGCTACGACGCGATTAAACGCCTTTTCGATCTTGTGTACGTTTTGCAACGTTAATTTGGTATTCTGTTGGTTGTTCAATATGCGGAGATCAGCATGAATGAGGATGTTGAGACGGTTGGCGGATCGGTCCCATTTCCGTTTCACATGGACATTATTCGTCTCGACGTCGACGTAACTTCCGCCTACTTTAACCGTTTCTGTGAATTTCCGATATTTCGTGTTCAGGATGTGAAAATAGTATTTATTCTGACTGTCCAAGCGTCCCTCCATGCGTCCTTTGAAGAACACCGCGCTGTCCGCAAACAAGGACGGTGCTTGTTCACTGACATCAATCTGCTCCATTCTCTTTGTAGTTTCCGCCGGTTTGCCGCTGTAGTGAATCATCGGTATGAGTGTCGGCAATCGGAATTCCATACCTGACGCGATGTCTTTGACACGAATCGGCTCTACGCCCCCCGTAAAGGACCCCCGAGAAAGAACGCGAACAAGCGAGGTGGCATGGCGCCCGGGCACCTTTTCGAGTGTCGTAAAGCTGTTCATTACGGCATGTAGAGGGGAATCTGTCACAAACACATAAGCGTTCATACGCAGTTCGGGACTCGTTTCCAAGTAGTTGAGAATATCAATGATTCCATGACGGGCCACCTCTTCGGATAATATATAGCACTGCAAATGTGAGGTGAAAAGCAAACGCGGCATCATCGTGGCCGTTTTCTGCATGAACCGGCCCAAGCTATATTCCTTGAAACGATACGTATAAACCGATGCCACGGATCCGCCACCTTGCCTGGAGGAGAGAGCCGGTGGGTTGATTACTTGGTAATAAGCAATATACATGCCAGTCGATGGTTCCCGGTCGATGCCGACTGAGGTGACGATTGCCAGTTCGTTAATTTCCTTCTTGTCCCAGCAACCTGAACAGAGAAGTAAGGCGGCTAGTAAGATCAAGAGCCATAATTTCCGCAATGTTCGCCCCCCTATTTTTTCCTAGAGAACATCTGAGGTTTTCGTTTCATCCAGAACCGAGGAACGCGCAGGATAGTGTCTTTGAAGTCTGACAGCATCAAAGGCGCAATGGGAGACATGTACTTCACACCGAAGGAACGCAATGAGACTAGATGGACCAAAACAAAAAATGTTCCGCACAGAATACCGAATAACCCCATAAAGCCGGCCAGGAACATGAACACGAACTGGAGGATCCGCTGCGCATTGCCAAAGCCGTAAATTGGCGACACGAAATTGGAGATGGCCGTGATCGAAACGACGATGACCATGGCCGCGGAGACGAGTCCCGCTTCGACTGTGGTCATGCCGAGTACGAGCGCGCCGACGATGGAGATCGATTGACCGGCAATCCGAGGCATCCGCAAACCGGCTTCACGCAAAATCTCGAACGTGACCATCATGATCATTGCTTCCAGGAACGCCGGAAAAGGCACAGCTTCCCGCTGCGCGGCCAGGTTGATCAAGAGCGGAGTCGGTAGTAGCTCCTGGTGGAATGTGACCACCGCAATGTATAAAGCAGGGATGAAGATCGAGAGCATGAAAGCGAACATTCGCAACCATCGCGACAGTGTGGCGATATCCGGCCTCTGGTAGTAATCTTCTGGTGAAGAGAAGAGTTGGAAAAATGTCACTGGAGCGATCAATGCCATCGGAGTGCCGTCGGTGAGAAGCGCTACTTGCCCGTCCAACAGTTTGCCCGTCACCGCGTCCGGCCGTTCTGTCGCGATGAGTTGCGGGAACGGTGACAACGTCTTGTCTTGGATCCAATCTTCCATATAAGAGCTTTCCAGAATACTGTCAGCTTGGATGGCCTGCAGCCGACGACGGAATTCTTCTACGACGCCAGTGGGGGCTACGTCGGGCAAATAGGTCAAATACACTTTTGTCTTCGTCTTAGTTCCGATGGTCATCTGTTCAAAAACTAAATGTTCACTTTTGAGCCGTTTACGGATGAGAGCCACGTTCCGACCGATGTCTTCGACGAAACCTTCCCGTGGTCCGCGTACTGTGGCTTCCGACTGAGGCTCGGTTACACTGCGATAGTCACTGCGTTTGACGTCAAAGCTTAGGAAACGGTTAACGTGCGTTGGAATCAGCAGACACTGGCCCTCCAGCAGCAGGCGGATGCCCTCATCGGCATCTGTCCATTCCTTGTTTTGGACGAAGGGGATGTGGCGAAGAAACCAGCCCAGGTCGTCCAGATCGTATTCCTCTTCCTCTTCGATTGGAACGGCGGCAAGCATGGGTTTGACGACAAACTCATCCACAAGAGCCGATTCCACAATCGATGATAGATAGAGGCAGGTGAAAGCCGAAGATCCACGGAGAGGGAACGGCCGAATGACGAAGTCAGGGGCCTCCTTCATACGATTTCGGATTTGCTCCTGCATCGGCTCGGTAGCGGAAAGTTTAGGCACTGTTGAACCCTCCATCATTAGTTATTGTGTACGACCATTAGAAAAATATACTAATGAAGCCAGCCGAGATCGTATTCCTCTTCCTCTTCGATTGGAACGGCGGCAAGCATGAGTTTGACGACAAACTCATCTACGAGAGCCGATTCCACAATCGAGGATAGATAGAGGCAGGTGAAAGCCGAAAATCCACGGAGAGGGAACAGCCGAATGACGAAGTCAGGGGCCCCCTTCATACGATTTCGCGGGAAAATACCCGAAAAGGGTATTGGCGAACTGCAGGCAGTCCGATTCTACAACGAGCATTAGACAACCAGTACTGGAAATCCAATGGTTTGAAGAGTTTAACGGACAGATAAAACTCACTACGGAATATTTCATGAACCGCCGTATATCGAACGGTACGTACGGTGGTGGGAGAGGTCGGCGGTTGGTCACCGCCTCCTACTCGATTTAGCGCAGCAACCTAAATGCATTACGCAGCTCATCTACAAAGAGCGCTGGCTGCTCCCACGCCGCGAAGTGTCCGCCTTTGTCGAGCTTGTTGAAATAGATAAGATTCGGATACGCCTTCTGTGTCCAGCTCTTCGGCGCTTCATAGAGCTCGTCGGGAAAGACGCTCACGGCAACGGGAAGTTTAACACCTTTGATGCCAAAGAACGGGTATTTATTCTCCCAGTAGAGGCGAGCCGAAGAAATCGGCGTATTCGTCAACCAGTAGAGTGTGATGTTGTCGAGGACATCGTCTTGTGAGAGGCCCACTGGTTGTCCGTTGAAAGCTTTAGTAATCAGCGCCAGGCTCTTCGCGTCATGGTCCAGCATAAAGGCGGCCAAACCTACAGGCGAATCCGCGAGTCCCATAAGAGTCTGCGGGCGCGTTCCCATCATCAGGGCGTATGCAGCATGCTTGTAAAAGAAGTCCAGCTGCTCGCATGCGCGTTTTTCTTCGCCAGTCAGACCAGACGGGCAGCCCCGGCCGGCCTGAAGCGCCATATCGGGATCGGACGGAACTACAAAGGGCAAGTTGGTGTGAATGCCGATTAGTCCACTAGGCTGTTGGACACCCATTACGTCTGCTATAATGGCGCCCCAGTCGCCGCCTTGCGCCACATACTTCTTGTAACCAAGACGATTCATCAGCTCTCCATAAGCACGAGCAATGCGGTCAGGGCCCCAACCGGTCGTGGTCGGTTTGCCCGAAAACCCATAGCCAGGCATCGACGGAATGACGACATCGAACGCGTCCGATGCCTTCCCGCCATAGGCCGTGGGATTGGTCAGTGGGTCGATTACCTTCAGCTTCTCGACAATCGAGCCGGGCCATCCGTGCATAAGGATGACTGGCATCGCGTCTTCATGCTTCGATCGGACGTGAATGAAGTGAATGTCCTCCCCATCGATATTGGTGACGAACATCGGCAGAGCGTTCAACTTGGCCTCAAATTTGCGCCAGTCATAATCGTTCGCCCAATAATGGGCTAGGTTCTTCATCGTTGCAAGCTGCGTGCCTTGCGTTTGATCCGACACCGTTTCTTTGTCCGGCCATCTTGTCGCAAGTATACGCCTATGCAAATCGGTAAGCTCCGACTCCGGAATATGCACCTGAAACGGTCGAATGGCTGTTGAATCTGCTTCGGATTCTTGTGGGATTCCATATGATTTCGAATTTGCATTAACCGTTTTGGTCAACGCGCCGAACGTTGTCAATTCCAGGGATAACGCCACAAGCATAGCAATACGAAACCAGAACTTGCTGCAGTTCAAATCCAAATGTTGTAACGCTCCTTTCAGAAAGGTTTAGGGTCAACCTTATCATTAGGTTCCCTCAAAACCGGAATAGTTATCCTACTTTTTCCAAATAAACAAAACAAGCCGATACGATGTGGCGACTTATTCTCAGTCTGTCGAGAAAGCTTATGTGATCAAGTTATTCCCCGATTTGTAGTTGAATAGCACAAAAAAAGATTCCAGTTAAACTGACCTGGAATCCTCTTGCCATGTGGAGCAAATTTCAACTCTGCACCTTTATGAGCGATTTCTTGCCATACTCACTATTGAGCTGACTGTGTTGAAACCTGCCATGTAACACCAAATTTATCTATTACTTGTCCGTATAAAGGACTCCAAAAAGTTTCATGTAATGATATGATCACTTTACCACCATCTTGTAATTTGCCGAATACTTCTTTCGTTGTTTCAACGTCATTAATTAAAATAGATAAGGTGGTTTGATCGCCAATTTGATATGGTAGACCTGTAAATGTGTCAGAAATCATTAAATCTGTTGAACCAACTTTGAGATGTGCATGTAAGATACGATTTTTTTCTTCATCAGATCGATTTGTATCTTCTTCCCCAGACATGTCGCCAAATCTTTGAAGAATAAGGGTCTTTGTATTGAATGCATGTTCATAAAATGAAACAGCTTCCTGTCCATTTCCATTCAATATTAAATAAGGGTTGATACCTAAAATCATAAGAAACACCTCTATTTAAAATTTTGATCTAATCTCAAATTATTATAAACAAATTAACACAAAATTTACGATTTCTTTTTAAACCAATCTCCCGTTAGCTTAATGATGCTACCTCCCTCCCCTCGGGAATGGGACAATGTTTTTGACTTCCGAACCATCCATTTGTTTTTGTTACAATTAGGGATTAACAAACTGCCACTGCAGGTTGGTACTGGTGTTGCTGCTCCACAATTTCAAGTCGGAGCCATTTGTAGCATTGCCCCCGCCATCCAAATAAAGTCCGGTAGCAACATTTTTTATCCTGTAATTACTTCCATAGGCTTCCAATACCCATCGCTGGTTGTTGCTGGTACCGTTGCTCCACTGCCCGCAAATGGAGCCGTTTGTGGTAAGGCCCATTCCGTCAATATACAAACCAGTAGCTACATTTTTTATTTTGTAATAGCTTCCGTAGAATTCCATTACCCAACGTTGGTTGATGCTGGAGCTTTCGCTCCATTGGCCTGCATTTGAGCCGTTTGTCGTACGGCCTATGCCGTCAATATACATACCTGTAGTAACATTCTTCATTTTATAAGTACCCATAACACTCATGATCGCATCAATAATTCCCTGCTGAGTTATAGCATTGGTAGACCTGTTAAACAATCCAAAACCATACTGTCCGTTGACTCCATTATCCCAAATAATAGGTACAGAACCGTATTTCCTTGCAGTCCCGCTTAATGCTTTTGCAAATGCCGCACGATAAGTATTATTCGTTGAATCAAAGGCAGTTTTATCTATGGAACCGTATTCACCGATGACCACAGGATATCCTTGTATTACGAATTTATCATACGTGGACTTCAGTTGCGAATCCAAATACTCTTCCTGTCCCCAGGTTGATTTTTTCGATGCGCTGGTAGCTGTTGCTCCCCATTGGGTTATTGTGCCGGATTCCTCACCAGCGAAGTCCCAAGGCGAGTAATAATGAACGGATATCATGATTCTCTTTTCAGAACTCGGAATAGAAGAAGATCTATAATTATCTGTAGGAAGCACAAAGCCATAATTACCAACTGTATAATCAATGTTAGTATTCCAGCCAGGAATAAGAAGCCATCTTGCACTATTGTTTCCTCCGGTTTGTCTTACGGTATCTACAAAGATTTGATTATAAGCATTAAGATTTGAATAGTATGTGGTGTTAGGTGTGCCATAAGTACCATCAAATTCTTCGTTCATGGATTCAAAGATCAAATGCTCATCATAATTTACAAACGTATTTGCGATCTGCTGCCAGACTTTTTGATATTTTGCTCTAATCGTTGTTTGATCGCTTGAATTGACCAACAGCCAAGACCCGGTAACTGAATTGTAACCGTCTCCATGAATGTTAATGATTACATGCAAGCCCTCGTTGTAGGCATAGTCAACGACTGTTTTAACTCTGTTCAGCCATGTAGAATTAATCGTATAATTTGGTGCACTCCCTATATAATTCAAATACGAAACAGGGATACGGATTGTTTTAAATCCTGCTGCCTTCACCTTTTGAATGAGAGCCTGTGTTACAGTAGGATTGCCCCACGCCGTTTCGCTAGGTGTACCGTTAGAATTGGCTTCAAGCTGGTTTCCCAAATTCCAGCCCGCGCCCATTTCAAAAACAATTTGTGAAGCATTTAATGGTGTGAAATCAGCTGTTACTGCTGCTGATGCTACCGGACTCCAACCGGAAATGACCGTTATAAACACCAATACCATGGCTAATAAATAGACCCTGAATGACTTAACTTTTGACAACATGCCAAAAACCTCCGTCTCTTTTTTCTTCATTATGAAATAACTACAACGAAAGAACCTCCCATCCGAAATCGACTCTATTAATTCCCCCTTTCTATTTATGTAGTCTCTTGGAATTTCTTCCTGGAGACTGGTGGTGCATTTTGATTATACAATTATAGAAGCATATAAATTACCCCATAAATTTCCACAAAAATCATATAAAAACATTGAAAGTGCTTTCATAAAATGAAACGGTAGAAAAAGCTGTGCGAAAATGACGTCAGGACCTCATCCTAACGAAGATACACTGCGTGGAAATGATAATGTGTATTCTTATGTATTTTAATAAAGTCTTTTATAATCAACTTTCACTTATACACAAAACAGCTATCGTATCCGAACAATCTGGAAGTATGGACATCAATTTTTTAGACTACTGCATCGAACTGAAACGGATGAAGTTCATTTATACAGTATTCAAGAAACTCTTTTTCACTCGAAACATCTTTAAACCTAAGATTCTATCAGTAAAATGCATACCTCAGCTCCATCAGCACTCTTTTGAGCGCGAATCCAAAGCACGCCTCTCTCTTGATTGAAATAACGCAGTGCTGCAGCTCGTTTCGGACCGGCACGAAGCGATTCGATTTTTATAAACATTATGAATATTTTCGATCAGTAACCGCAGAAGTGATAGTGATGCACGCATAGCTTCAATCCTTCTACAATGCTGTGGTGCTATACCTCCCGGGGGAACCCTGTAATTCTTGTCCGACCTGCGCCTCAAAATACATACAGCTATATATATGTACAGCTATATGTACAGTTTATTGTTATAAAGGTTAATAAATCCTGCAACTGGATACTGCGTCAGACGCGCCATAGTTCTAATCCTCCTTGGAAATATAGGAAGATTTCGGGCAAAACTGACTTTCATCTCCCCTAATCAGATGGGAGATCTCATAAACATGAGATGATATTATTCAGGGCAAGCGTCAAGAAGACGCCTGCCCCGTTCTATTACACCTTGATCAGCTGCCACTTCTGAGCGGACGACCCGTTGCTCGAGTAGATTTGCACCTTCGTACCGTCGGCGGTTCCTCCGCCTGCGACATCCAATGCTTTGCCGCTGTTCGACGCCTTCAGCTTGAATGTGCCGTCGTTATTCAGCGTGATGTTCCACTTCTGATTGGCGTTGCCGAAGTTTTGCCATATCTGAACGTTGGAGCTATCTCCGGAACCTGCCGCGTCAAGCACTTTGCCGCTGGCTGCCGAGGTGAGCGTGTACGTACCGTCTGTATTCGACGTTATCGTCCATTTTTGGTTGTTAGCTCCAAGCGAAGACCAGATTTGAACGTTGGAGCCGTCTGAGGTGCCGGACGCATCAAGCGACTTGCCACTGCCTATGTTGACCAGCCGATAGACGGAACCGCTCGTTACTTCCGTCCACCAGTATACATTTTGATAATAGGCGATGCCTCCGAAGGCGTTTAGTCCGAAATAACCGCTGGAGAAAGCGCTGTCGTTCACATCGATGGACGGCGACGTTGCATGGTCAAAGTAAACCTTTATATTCGTGCCGTTGGCGATGATCTTGACATGGTAGGTTCTGCCCGGCTGAATAAAGGCCGGAGCGCTTGCCAGCATCTGGCTAGGGCTAAAGCTTCCGTTCAGCTTGTAGAATAACCGGATCATACGGAAATTCGGGTCCACGTTGAGGTAATACCCGCTTGAACCATCCGAGTTTGATCGGAAGAGCAGGGAGCCGGCTCCGCCCGAGGAATCAATACGAATATCCGCTTCATACGTGAAATTGTCTGCCGAAACCGTAGAGATGTAGTTCGTATCTTGATCAAAAGTGCCCGCAATGCCATCCGCAGAGTTGTACCAGCGTCCCGTATCCGGTTCTGCCAATCCGGTTAGGTTCGTGTTAAAAGCGCCTCCAACCTCGACGACGGTTTGGCCGATTATTCCACCGGACTGCGTCGTAGCCGTAATGACCGCCCGGCCGAGTGCAACCCCCGTTACGTTTGCGCTTCTGGAATCCACTGCCGACACTGTAGCAATTGCCGTGTTGCTGGAGCTCCATGTGACGTTTTTATTGGTTGTGCTCTGCGGAAGAACGGCAATATACAGTTGCTCGGTCGCCCCCGGCGTCAGAAACATGCGCGTACGATCCATGACAACCTTCTGTGGATTCGTGCCGGAGGATGGCTCGTTCCGCCACGTGTTTGCAAGCGGATACACTTGAAGCGAAACGACCTTCACATTTCCGCCGTTCGTGTAGAAGGTGAGCCCATCTCTTGCATCGCCTGGCAAGATGACATTGGAGAACACGACTTTACCATCGTTCCCGAACACCTCGATCGAGGACTGGTCGACGTAAATATGCAACTTAATCCGGTTGTTCATCGGCGCAACCGTTGCATCTTGCCAGCCTGAGAAGTAGGTGGTGAAATCATCCTTTCCGGCATCGGTCCGGTTAACGAACATCTGGCTCAGTCCAGGCTTGTAGCCGACATACGTCTTCTGACCTCCTAGATCGCGAAGGCGGAAGCCGAATTCCGTCGAGACGTCGGTTGACGGAATTTCGAACTCGCCAACGATTTCATAGGCTGTGCCCGAGAAATTCGCCAATATATTTGACGTCGATGGGGTGACGGTCGTATCACTGAAGGAAGCGGCCGTTCCGCGCAGCGACTGAAGCTCGGACACCGGCGTTTGCACGAGCCGGACGCCTTCGCCTGCATAGTTCTTCAGCGTAATGACGCGCGGGATGGACAATTGTCCTTTCCACGAGCGAGTCGGGTAGCTGAACGGGTAGTCCCAGTTCGTCATCCAACCGAGCTGAATGCGCCGTCCGTCCGCAGCGGGTATGTCTGCGAACGACATAGCGGCGTACATATCCTTGCCCTGCTCGCTGCGAAGAACCGTTGATGCGGCATTGTCGCTGGTGAACGTCGTTCCGTCAAAGCTGCCTACAAAATATTCCGAAGACGATCCGTCCGTCTCCCGGATCGCTCCAGTGCTAATCGTCAGCACCCACTTCTTGTTCGCTGGATTGCCGTCCACAGGGAGCTGGAAGAAATCCGGGCATTCCCAAATTCCGCCGTGCAGGTAATCGCCGTAGCCGAAGGAGCTGGCATACATCCAGTCGAGCAGGTTCGTCGATGTATAGAACCGGATATGATCGGCGCCGGAGACGACCATGACCCACTTGGAATGGTCTTCATCCCACATCACCTTCGGGTCGCGGAAATCCCAGCTGCCATTTACGCCTCCCGGATTTTCGATAATAGCGTCGCTGCCGTAGAGAGACCACGTGCGTCCTTTGTCAGTGCTGTAGGCGAGGCCTATTTTCTGATTGCCCTTCGTTTTGTCTGGATTGAACGAGGTGTAGTAGGCGAGCAGCCCCGAACCTCCACCAAACAGACCGGTAACGTCATCCTCATCGACGATCGCCGAGCCGGACCATGCATGCCCCATGTCATTCCAAGGAATCGCAATCGGGAGGTTTTTCCAATTAGTCAAATCCGTGCTGACCGTATGCGCCCACTTGCCGCCTTCTTGATGGAACAAATGGTATTCCCCATCATAATAGACCAGCCCGTTCGGATCGGCGACCGCGTATCGCGGCGATGTGAAATGGTATTGCGGACGATAAGGCTCGTTGTACCATTCGCTTGCTTCCGTGACGTATACGTTCTGGAAATAGGCCTTGCCATTGTAGGCGTTCATCCCGATTTTGCCGTTTGAATAGCTGGTATTGGTCACCGCGATAACCGGTGTGGCATAGCCGTCAAGGTAAATCTTGATGCTGGAGCCGACAGCGTTGACCTCCAGATGATATGACTTGCCCGCATCGATCGTATGGCTTGCCGACGCAATCGTGCTTCCCCCGTTAGCGTTGAACAGGCGCACCTGGTCGAGGTTCGGGTCGAGGTTCACAACGTAGCCGGAGGTGCCCTGCGCGTTCCCCCTAAAGACGAGTGCGGCGGTACCGAGAGGTGTTACAGCATCGACCTTCAGATCGCCCTCCAGCACAAAATCTGACGAGGCGTTCTCCGCCATACGGAACGTATTGATTGTACCAGCGCTGACGGCTTTGACTCCACCAAGGTGCGGCGTCCAGGATCCGCCCGTGTCGGTCCAGCCGTACAAGTTCGTGTTCAGATCGCTGATGCGGATATTTTGGAACACGGCACTGCCGTTGTAGACGGCGAGCCCCAGTTGGCCGGAGATATAGCTGGAGTCCGTCACCGAGATGGCCGGCGTGTAGCCGGTCGAGATCTGCGAGCCTACTTGTTGAATATATACTTTAATAGCGCTGCCATCTGCCTTAATTCTAAGCTGGTATACTTTACCTGTATCGATTGTGACGGTTTGGGTTGCCAACGTAACATCGCCGTTCGTCTTAAACAAGCGAAGCCGGTCCATATTCGCGTCAACCTGCAGCCCATAGGCCTGTGTGCCGGCCGAATTGGAGCGGAACAGCATCGTGGCGACGGCATAGTTGCTTTCAATGAGCACGTCGGATTCATATGTAAAGCTGTCCGCGCTTTGGCCGGCCATAAAGTAGCCATTCTGACCGCTTGCCGCCGAAGCCCGCAGGCCGAGCGAGGTCGAAGTCCATGTACCGGAGGAAACCATCCAACCGGTTAAATTTGTAAATACATCGTAAGCGGTTACATTTTGGAAATAGGCTGTTCCATTAAAAACGTTGTAACCGTAGTTACCTTTGGAGTATTTGGTGTCGCTGACGGAAATCGCAAGCGTGCCGCCCAAATAGACCTTGAGCGTAGGTCCGTCCGCCGTAACCTTCAGATGGTAGGCAGTATTCGTATTTAGCGATGTGCTGTATGGAGTCCCGACGCTCGAGCCAGTCGCCAGATCGAACAGCCGGATCTGTCCCAAATTCGGATCTATGCTCACCGCGTAGCCTTTGCTGCCGTCTTCTGCCGCCCGAAACACGAGCGAGCCTACGCCGTAAGGAGTGGAGGCGTCTACCTTCACATCCGCTTCAAGCGTAAAATTAGTATCGCTTGCCGCATTCGTCATACTAAGCGCATTGGCGCTTGCGACGCTGATTCCTTTAAGTCCCTCGCCGGTCTGCACGGACCAGGTTCCCGTAACCGGCACGTAGCCTGGCACGTTCGAATAGAACTCGGCAACGGCAGACGTATGAAGCGCAAGAAGCATTGAGCTGACAATGACCGCAGCCAGAAGCGCGCCTAGTTTGAAGAGTTTATTTCTTCTCATGATTAGACTTCTCCCATCATAGTGTAATTAATTATGTAAGCGTATACAATTTATCGCGTAAAACCTCTTATCCGTCCGATTCTCCTCCTTTCGGATATGCAGAACCAACACTTTCCGTGCCGATTCTCAAGTGAGTGCTCGCCTTCTCAGACAGTATATAGTCAGCTTGAGCAGAAAACTTTCAATTTCTTCGGATTTTTTCTTTTAATTTCTACGTTAAAAGTGACAGCGGACTAAGTTCCAAAAGTTATTTGTATCTCCACTATCAACCTGAAGACCAGCTCCATTACACGACGAGCTCAACTCGTTGATAAAACATTATTACAGTAACGCTATAATGCTTTGGACTATCATATAAATTCTGTATTTTATACATCTGTATATAAAACGGATAAAAGCCTTGTCGTTTATAGATTTGTATTTATATTTAGGAGAACCTTATCCCATAAAATGAAAAAGCCGCGATATACGCGGCACTTAATGAGATAATGTTCTTGTCACCCGACACTGGTTACTCCAGCACTGGATCTCGGCTTTATGAATTACTGATATTACTACCAATAGTACTTTATGGTGCTAACAGCCTTGTGAAAGACATTGATGCCAGTTTCCATTGATCCTCCTGTAACACATATACCTCTGTAACCACAAATGGATTCGTCACTTCATTTCCCCCAACAACAGCTACCAGGCGTACTTTATTTAGAAGAATGGCAGTTGTGCCAATTAGCCGAACAGATGTTTCTTGAATATCTACATTCTTATAAATTATAGAACCGTTTTTAATTACGTCAATTTCCTCGTTTTTAGAAAATGTAGCCCCCATGTGCACGAAAACGGCTTTTTCGTGAAAGAGATTACTTAAATCGTCTAGTTGTCTCTCCCTCATCCAGTCCCATTTATTCTTTGAAAGATCTATAATTGCTTGTTCCATATTTGTATCAATCCTTTTTACTATCATTTTTAATCCAATCCTTTTACTTTTAACCATTTGGACCTCAGATCGGCGATCTCTATATTGTTAAGTCCTACATTGGAATATGAAGATCATCCTTCCTAGTTCCTTCTTCTTTTCCTATTATGCAGTAAATGAAAAAGCGGCCGTTATCCCATTCGTCTCAAATGATTGCCTAATCCTCTCTCAGGGGGGGGCTTCTCCAAGCAAACGACGTCATCAAATACTAAATTACCGTTTTGACAGTGTTCTTGCCACTCGTCCTGGCAAATTACGAGGAAGCGCTGTCACACTTCCCCTTTATCCAAATAGAAGGCAGCCGGTACAGTACCGGCACATTTATAGTATAATTTGTTAACCTGTTAGAATGAGCGGAGGACTCCAGTGAATAAATCCCAGCGGTTATTAAACATTCTCATGACGATCAGTTCCAAGAAGAAATTTAATATAAAGGATCTAACCGAGGAGTTTCAAGTTTCCAAAAGAACAATTCTAAGAGATTTGCAGGAACTATCTGAGATGGGGGTCCCTTTATACTCCGAGTTAGGCATCAACGGGGGATATCATATACTTAAAGATCATACCTTACCTGCGATACGTTTTACTAAGAACGAAGCTATAGGGCTATTTTTTATCGCTGAATCATTAAAATACTATAGCCAATTGCCTTTCGAATCAGAGACACAAGCCGCTTTGAAAAAGTTTTATCATTATTTGCCTTCTAAAGTTAAGAATAAAATAGACCAGATGCGTTCAAAAATCCTTTTCTGGGTCCCCAACCGCCCATTGAAAACCCCGTTTTTATCCGATTTGCTTGAGGCATCACTCAACCAGAGCAGAATCACCGTTTCCTATGAATCACAGAATGGTGTTTCCAGCAGGGATATCCAGGTGATTGGAGTATACACAATGAACGGCTTCTGGTATTGTCCGGCTTATTGTTATAAATCGCAGGATTACAGAACTTTCCGTGTAGACCGTATCCTTTCCTTTGCTGTTCCTACGGAAGCCGTGGAAAAGGTGGACTTAAGCAATCATCATGTTACCGACTGGGTATTTCCTAATAAAGTGGAATCAGATTTAGACCAAACACTGACACTAAAGGTCGAATTGAACAAACGCGGCGTATGGCAATGTAAATCAGATTTCTGGATGTCCCAAGGAATGACGATCCATAAAGATGAAACTGGGACGATCATAAAAACGATACAAGCTTCCGATGTGCCTTGTGTAGTCGATACCATTATGCAGTGGGGTACGGATGCCGTTGTGATGGAGCCGGCACTTATTCGAGACTTGATCATCAAACGCACGAAAGATATATTAAGTCTTTACACGACCTCGCACTAAATCATTTAGACAGTTGATAAATTTGAGTTTCGTAGGCATTAATAAACAAATCATGTTTCCCCATTTCGGGACTGCCTTCATCTTCTCCAGATCGGTAAATCAAATTTTTATTTTCACTTAAATATTTAGTCGCCGCCCTACTCTCTTCAAAGCTTACAACGAGCGGATTGCCAGATAAATTAACGACGATCAGCAATTCCTCTTTCTCGCTCCTTCTAATATAAGACAAAACCATTTCTTCTGAATGATGAATAAATTGCAGCTCTCCATTCCACAAAGCAGTGTGGTTGGTTCTAAGATGGATAAGGGATTTATAATGGTTAAACATCTTTTCATCAAAATGAACCCAGTTCAACTGGTATTCATCAAATAAAGAGGCCCAGGTATCTAAAGTTCGCTCGTTAAATTCTTGCCCCATCATGATAAATGGAACGCCTTCAACGGTCAACAATATAGACGCTGCGGGTATTGCCATTTGCTCCCCCAAGCAGGCCCAGATTCTTGAGCATTCCTTTTCTTCCAGCCATCTCATTCGTAATGCACCTTTTGGGAAGCTGTATACATAGGAATTATAAATCTGAATAAAATCGTTCTGGGTTATTTTTCGATCCGCCATGTCTTTAATCGCTAATCTAAGACTGCCATCATAAGTTAAATTACATGATTCCAGATGGTGATATTCATCGTAGGATTGTGAAATTAGGACGATATCGTCCTTCACTTTACTTAATTCCTGTCTTATTTCTGATAAAAAATCAAAAGGAGTGATATCTGAATCATCTAATCGAAATCCATCAAAATCATACTCGGTGATCCAATACGTCATCGCTTTCATGATGTATGCTCTCATATCTCTGTTATCAAAGCTTAATCCGGCAAAATAGTCCCGACTCGGAACTTCATAATAAACTTCGTTTCTCTCATTTCGTGTAAAATATTCCGGATTGCTTTTGGTCAGGATGTGATCTACGCTTCCGCGATTCATTACCC